>JAMCWD010000015.1 GCA_023475345.1 Chloroflexota bacterium
CTTCGGCCTTGACTTCAACCTTCTCCTCTACCTTCGGAGCCTCTGCAGCCTTAGCAGGCGCTTCGGCCTTGACTTCAACCTTCTCCTCTACCTTCGGAGCTTCTTTACCGGCAATCTCTTCCGCCTTAATTACAGCCTTCTTCTCCTCGGCTTTAGCGGGAGCTTCTTTTACTTCTTTTACTTGAACAGGAGTGATTATTTCTTCGAGTTTTTCTTCCTGAACTTTTGCTTTCTTAATTAAAGAAGACTTCGGGGCTTCTTCAGGAGCGGGGACAGGAACCGTCACCACTTCCTCTTTGCCGGCCAAAGTCTCTTTTGTCTCAACGGGTCTTCTTCTTATCAAACCCGGTTTTGTAAGTATTTTTCTTGTGGGCTTGCCGATGCCTCTTCCTTTTATAAGCCCTTTCTTCATCAAAATGGCGGATTTTTTATCTTCTACAGGCGTCAGATTCCCGGCATCTTTACTTTTTTTTTTCCAACTCCTCGGCTTCGGCCGGTTCTTTCTCTATCTTTTCTTCTTCAGCCTTATCGGCCCCGGAATCCTTTACTTTCCTGTCTTTTGCCTTTTTATCAAGCTTAACGGGTTTGTCCAGGTCTTCCTTTTCAGCAGTCGGAATAACAGGAATGATATCTCCGAATTCGTCACCCGCATCGGGCCTCAGGGGTGCTCCAATGTTTGTCAATTCTCTTGTCGCGGTGGGGTTAGTGGGATCAAGCGAAAGGACTTTCTGAAAAATCCTTACCGCATTTTCAGTATTACCGCTTACCTGGTAAGAGTGAGCCGCAGAGAGGTAATGCTTGATAGCTTCCCCGGCAAGGCCCTGGGCGTGGTTCAATTCGCCGAGCTTTTCCCTGGCGGAAACTTCCTGCGGGTTTATGGAAAGTATCTTGTTGAATGCAAGGGTTGCGTCCTTGTACTGACCTTTCTTCTGGCAAACGTTCCCGAGCGCCATCAGTGCATCTATATGGTTCAGGTTCAGCCTTAATATCGCGCGGTATTCGGCCTCCGCTTCATCCAGCTTCCCGAGCTCTATATACAAATTACCAAGCCGGAACATCAGGTCCTGATCGTCCGGCTGGAGCACCTTCATCCTCTTCATGGCATCCGCGGCCTTGTCCAGCATGCCTTTCTCAATGAAAGCATCCGATACCGTGCGGAACTGCATCAGCCCTTCCTGTATATGGCCCGAAGAAAGATAAATCTCCGCAAGTTCCAGCGCAATGTTAAGGTTTTCTGGATCCCTCTCCAGCACTTTTTTCAGAAGATCTATCGGCTTCTCATCAGCTTCGCCGCGCTCTATGTAAAGGCGTGCAAGCTTCAGCGAAAGCTCAACCTCTTTGTCGATCTCTCCTTTTTTCTCGTACAACGCGAGGATCTTTTCTTTAGGCTTGAGATTTTCAGGTTGAAGCTTATTAATCCACTCGGCGACTTCAACTACGATCTTAGTATCACCCTTTTCGGTGAGGATTTCCATCAATCTGAAGTATTGTTCTACAACCTTGCTTATCTGGCCCCTGATGGCGTATATTTCAGCAATTTTCGCACAGGCATCACCATTATTAGGATCGGCCTTCATGACTCTTTCATAAGCCATAACCGCCTGTTCCCATTCGCGGTCATTGAAATATCCTTCTGCTTCTTTAAGTATGGCCTGTATATCTTCTGCCAAACCTGTACACCCCTTTCTATCGGGGAGTTTTAATACCATCACCCGTTGAACTTTTGCCGGTTTATTATTATATCACAGGGTTCCGGAGGTGTCCAGAACGCCCGGATATCGCTCCCTTTCGGACATTAGGTTTCGGCTATAAAGCCGGTTTAATTGCAGCGAAGAATGGGCGGTTCATAAGAGCCGCCCATTCTGGCCATGAATTTCAATAGGAGACGGCTAAATTTACTTTTCCAGCCCGTCTCTCAAAAGGGTCGGGGTAATCATGATCACGACTTCGCGGTTGGTCTTCTGGCGAGAATCCTGAGTGAACATACGTCCTATTATCGGGAGATCTCCCAGCAACGGCACTTTCCTCGTCGTGACATCGTCTTCAACCGAGATAAGGCCGCCTATAACGAGCGTTTCCGTATGGCGGACGATTACCTTGGTATCGACCATCTTGGTTCCGCGGACAGGTATGCCGAGGCTGGTTTCCGTACCTCTCAAATCGGCTACATCGATGTTCACTTCAAGCATTACCTTGTCCGGGTCGGTGATCGAGTATTCCGCCATGCTCGCTGTCGGGGTGATTTTGAGCTTGGTGGTATAATCGATATTCTGGAGCTGGTACTGGCCGGAACGAGGATCCTGGAATACGAACGGGTAAGTTTCACCGACCTCGATCTTCGCTTCGTTACCGCTCAGCACTATGATGCTCGGCGATGCGACTATGCGGGCTTCGCCGTTGCTGACCAGGAAGTTAATCGTAGCCTGTAACGCCGTGGCGCTCCGGGCGAAATAACCGATCCCGATCTGGCCCGGGGTAGGCTGAACTTCCGTCAGCTCGATAGGATCCAGAATGCCTGCCTGGCCCGAATTCACACCGCTCCATGTAACGCCGAGTTCCTTGGAGCCGCGCTCGGTAAGATCGACTACTTTGACATCCAGGCGGATCAACTGGCGGAGGCTGGAGCTTTCAAGAGTTCCAAGATAATTCTTGGCCTTGGTTACCTGCTCCTGGGTCCCGCGCAGGATTACCAGGTTCAGGTTGGTGTCGTAAAGGGGCTGGATGCCCGGAGCCACTGTAGTAAGGGCATCTTTGACGTCCTTGATCTTAAGGAACTTCAACTGGATAGGCATCTCGACCATAGGTGGCGGTGTGACATCTTGACCGCCGCCGGGACCTGCAACGTCAAGCTCGGCCGCCTTTTTCCGGATGTCTCTTACCTTGCTCTCCGGTGCGGTTATGGCGATTTCATTGATGCCGGGCACCGCTATAACTTTGATTTGCTCGCCGTAAAAAGCCTGAAGGGTCTGGGCGACTTTTTCAGGGGGAGCCTTATCCAGGGCTACATTGAAAGTAACCTGCTTCCCAAGGGTGGTATCCATGATACCTGCGGGAATCTCTCCGATTACTTTCTCAGGCCCGACTATAAGCGTGTTGTCAACCCTTTTGTAGCTGTAGCCGGACATCTTGAGGATGAGGGCCAGCGCACCTTCCGGGGTAACGTCTTTCAGACTTATAGTCAGGGTACCCTGAACGCTCGGGTCGGCAACCAGGTTCATATTCATTTCCTTTGCCATAAGGCGGAGGAAATCGATCAGGTTCATGTCAACGACATCGAGGCTGATCTTTTTCTTCTCGTGCTTTATGACGACTCTGGGCTTGGCGGCTTTTGCGACCTGGCTGGTCGTCAGCTCAACCTTGGGAGCCTCTTTCTTAACGACTGCGGGCTTCTGAACCACCGGTTTTTCGACCTTCGGTGCCGGTTTCATTTCCACTACTTTTTTCGGCTCTTGCTTTTCAACTACTTCTACCTTAACTACCGGTGCCGGGGCAGCCTTTACAACCGGTTTGGACATAGCAGGCTTGGCGACCGCGTTCATCGAGAGTTCTTCTTCCTTGGGCGCTTCCTGCTTTACTACCGGTTTGGGCTCACACTTAACCGCGGGAGCCGGCTTCGCCACGGGCTTCTCAACCGGTTTTGCGACAACCGGTTTTGCGGCTACCGGTTTCTCTTCAACCGGTTTGGGTGCGGCTTTCTGAACTACCTCTTTTTCAGCCTCCGGCCGTGCGATATTCATGGCGTCAATAATAAGGTGGACGCCGTTCATTTCCGGCGAAGAGACCACCTTATACGCCACAGGCGATATAAGGTCCACAGTAATTCTCACTATGCCAGGATCTTTATTGAGGGTTGTTACATGGACGCTTTCCACCAGGCCGCGGTTGACCCCGATTGTTTCGGGGATATTCTCGCTGAGCCTGGCAGGATAAACATCCATAACAAGGCTAAGTCTCGGCTTGGTAGCAAGATACGGCCTGTTATAGCGAATATGACGATCCGCGCCGACCAGTACCTTCAGCTCACCTGTGCCGTCCATAACCTTGACGCCGGTGATAAGAGCGCCGGACTGGGCCATAATAGACCCCGTTACAAAAGCAACGAATAATATAAGTCCGACAAGAATAAGCCAGTCCTTCCGTCTTAACATTTCTCTTTACCCACCTCCTATGAAATTCATTGATAATTTTTTACTATTCAAAATAATCTTACTGACCGGGTGTCGGAGGAGCCTGATCCCCGCCTCCTGGCGGAGCCTGTCCTCCGCCACCTCCCGGTGGCGGCGGCGGTGGAGGCGCTCCCTCCTCGCCTCCAGGTCCCTGCTGACCCTGTGGTCCCTGCTGACCCGGGGGCGGAGGCGGAGGCTGTTCTTCAGTCCTCATACGTCCTGGAAGTTCAGGAGGCGCTACAGGCGTACCCTTATCGAGCATGGGCTTCGCCCGTCCCCCTTCCGCTTCCAGCATTATTTTTTCGGTATTTCCCTGCCCTACCACGGTAGCAGAGTTCTCGGTGATATTTTTAACCCTGTAAACTTTTTGAGGATCCAGGGCATCGCCTATTTTTGCAAATACGCTGCCGCTCGACCCGGTGAATACCGCTATAAAACTGCTGCCGGACTTTATAATCCCCGTAAGGATATACGGGACGTTCTGCTGTTGAGATTGAACAGGTGGTTTATTTATTTCGGTTTTAGTAATTATTGGCGGTGCCGCTATCTGCAAAGGAATAAAGGGATCCTGCCGTCCTGCGGCAGGCACGTTTTCAGGTATCGGAGCCGTTTTCAGCCTGGGCTGTTCGGCTGCGGCAACCTGCTTTTGTGCTTCCGGAGCCGTTTCTTTAATAGTAACCTCTTCTTTGGCGGCGGGCTTTTTCTCGGCCTGTGGTCTGCTACAACCGGACGGGATAAGCCATAAGCCTGCCATGAAGGCAAACAGTACAAGAAGTACGAGAGGGGAAGATAACCTGCGAATCATCCTCATAAATTATTCACCCCCCTGCCAGAGATATGCCGTTATCGGCATCTGAATCGATAAAACCGGTGATGAGCCGGCAACACTTTCTCTTGAAGGGGCAAGCGCAATCCTGTTTATGGTAACGAGCCTCTTCAATTTCAAGGCGCCAAGCTGGTGAAGAAAATCAATCAGTGTAGTATATCTGCCCTGGAGTGACATCTGGAAAGTACGGGTGGGATAGCCTTTAAGCGCCTCGCTTTCTGCTGCTGCGGCAGCCGCTGCTGCATCTTTTGCCGGGGCGGCGGCCTCTCCTTCGGCCGGCTTCTTCTCTTCCGTGCCTCCCAGCTTTGTCATTGTCTGGATTCCGGGCGTAAGGGAAAGTACGGTGAAGTTATCGTCCCTCATGCGTTTCTGTTCATAGAGCACGAGGTTTTCAACTTCCTGTATATACGCCGGGACAAATACTGAAGCCGGTTCCGGGGAGATCTGCTCCTGTATGAGGCTTCTCAGTGTTCTTTCCAGTTCATCTTTCCTTGCCATTTCCTTAGGAAGATCCTGACCGGCCTGCTTGGCTTTTTCATACTTATCTTTCTTGGTCTGGAGATTGGTCTGCAGGGATGAAAGCTCGTTAAACTTTTTCTGCCAGTCCATAACCCAGAAGCCGAGCCCTATAAGAGCAATAAGGACAAGGGCCAGAACCACTTTCATAGGATTGGTAAGAGTCACTTCGTCTCACCCCCTTTCCCAGTCTTAAGGCCTGCAGCCACGTCGGGATCATAATGCGTTTCGATTGCGAAAGTATAACCTGTTTCGCCGGAAACGATTGTCCGGTTGGCCGAAGCGAGGGTAGCATCGAGGAAATACTTTGACTTCTGTAAACTTGTCATGAGAGTGGCGATAGAGGATAAAGGCCTGCCCCCCTTAAAATTCACAGAAACTCCGCTGAAACTAACCGTATGGGTTCCCGGCTCGATTGTCAGGTTCGATATCCAGATATTATCGGGCATAATCTGGGGAATTTCCCTCAGGAGGTTCGCGTACCTGATCGGGTCATACACCAGGCTTTTCACGGTGTCAATCTGACCTTGAAGCGCGGTGTTCTTGGTGCGAAGTTCCTCGATAAGAGGGAGCTTGCTTTCCATTTCCTTAATCTTGCTTTCGTACTGGACAATTTCGCCCTTGCGTGATTCTATGTCATTTTGCAGCTTGGTTCCGTAGACCCAAAAACCCACTGCAAAAACAAGAACCACAAGAAGAAGGATACCCATAATAGGATCAAAGCCTATCCTCTTGCGCTCTGTGGGTAGAAGGTCCACCTTAATGGTCATATACTCACCTCCATATTTTCATTCCTGAGCCCTGCACTTCAACCTCTCATCTGATCGCGCATGGCCAGGCCCACAGCAACCATAAGCGACGGAGACATCTCACGTATCTCGTCCGAGGAGAGACCGACAATATCTCCCAGGCTTATATTCTTCAAGGGATCCGCCATCATGCACGGTATCCCCAGTTCATTATTGATATACGCATCCATATTTTTGAAAAGAGCCGTCCCGCCGGAAAGAACGACCTGATCCACCGACTCGCCCCGGTAACGGGAACGATAATAATCGAAAGAGCGCTGGATCTCCGTTATAAGCTCGGTGAGCACAGGGACGATTACATTGAAGATCCTCATCGTCGTGGGAGCTACAGGGGTCGAATCCTTTTCCAGCCTGATGGCTCCTTTGTCTTTCTTAATCTTCTCGGCCTCTTCAAAACTGAGATTTAACGACTGCCCTATGGCCTTTGTAAAACTGTTGCCAGCCACCGTTACCGTACGATGATGCCTGAGTATCCCGCCCTTGAAAATACTTATGCCGGTGAAGGTGGCTCCCATATTAATCAAGGCCACGGTCTTCTGGAATATCTCCGGATCGATTGTCAACTGAAGCGACCTTACAAGAGCGAAGGGTTCGATATCGATGGCATGAGGCTCGAGAACCGCCATCTTGATCACGTCCTGGGTATTTTTAACGAGGTCGTTGGGGGCTGCTACGAGGAGGACTTCCATAGTCTTTTCTTCGCCTTCCACTTCGCGTCTCAGTACCAGCCCGCTGATGTTAGCTTCCGCAACAGGATAAGGGAGATAACGCTCGGCTTCGAACCTGATCGCATGCTGGAGCTCCCTGTCGGTCATCTGTGTCATATTGATGGGCCTTATGACCACAGACTGGCCGTAAACAGCTCCCACTACGCGGTTAATATTTAATTTATTATTCAAAATGAGTTCCCGGACCTTATCAGCCAGAAGCCTTGCGTCCACTATTAATCCGTCTTTAAATGCCTGTGCAGGAGTAGGCCCTACCGCCAGCTTGGAAAGCTGGAAACCGGTGGGCGTCTTTGCTATTTGTGCCAGCTTTACGGTATTGCTGCCAAGATCAAGCCCTCCTACAGAACTCTTTCCTCCCAGCAATTTTAACAAAAACGACATTCCCGAGAGCTCACCTCCTTTTTCCTGACCACCTTATATAAAATAATAAATAACATGATACCTAAGTATCGAAGTACTTTTCGCCGTAATTTAAGAAAATCCTTCCTCCGGCTTGTTCCCTTATAAAAAAAATTTCCTTTAAAATTTTTGCCCCTTTTGCGTTTCCGCTTTTCTCATCTTCGCCAGGATAATTCCCGTGTCCCCCGACGTGTCCAGGGAATTCTTCAGGCGCAGCGCCAGGATGATATCCCCCCTTTCGCCTACAATGGAACCTATCCTGTTTTGAGGGTCCACCGACCACCCGTAAGTGGAAAAAATCCAGACCCTTTTATGATTACTTATTATAGAAATAACATCTTTTTCCTTCCAGCCCGCTTCCGGCAAATATAAAGGCACCTCATCCTTCTCGTAATATTTAAAAGCAAATACCTGGGACGGGTTCATAATTATCACGAGGTCCCCAGGCCGCCGGTATTCCTTGTAAACCGATACGGCATCTCTCCACCGCTGCATCTGGTACTCGGGATTCAGATACCATCTCTCAAGAGAAATCCCGTTCGTTAAAACAAATACGATCAAAAGTGCGGCAAGCAGCCTGTTATTCCCTCTTGTCCCTGCTATGACAAGCATGATTAAAAAAGGGAGGATCATGATTACATGCTTCGAAGAAAAAAAGATTTTCGTCGGCAGCACGGCAAGCGCTCCCAGCAAAATGACCGGTAAAAATACGATAACCCCCAGCAAAACCGGGCGGAGCCTCTGCTCCGATTTCCAAAAAGCCCTCAGCATAAAAAATAAAATAAAAGCGAACATGAGCCAGAACACCAGGTGGATTTTTACCTGGGAAGCGAAACCGTAAAACAACGACACATACGTCCCCGGAATGACTTGCAGCGTAATCGGCGAAATCGCAGGTTGAATTTTTTTATTTAAAAATACCTGGGCTATGAACCCATGAACCCACGGGAGATAAGCGGCAACAACAATCAGGGTCGTTGCGGCCAGTTTCCTCCATTCCCCTTTTCTCACAGTCAAAAGGAAATCGGCAAGCTGGGCGATAAAGACAAAAATACCCATGTAATGAGTGTAAAGCATTAACGCCGTGAATAAGCAGTATGCCGCCGAGTCGAGAACCTTCCCTTCTTCCCGCATCTTCAGATAATATAAAACCGATAAAACGGCAAAAAGGCTCAGTAGAGGATACATCCTCACCTGCTGGGCGATTATAATTTCTGAAGATGAAAACGCCCAGAAAAACAGGGCGCATATCGCCAGCCTTTTTCCCAGAAGGCGCAACGAAATAAAATAAAACGGAATAAGGGCCAGCGCCGACGCCGCTGCAAAAGGGAGCCTGTAAAGCCATTCGGGACAATTGACTATCCCTGCATGACCCAGAACAGCCTGCCACCATTGTAGTACAAAATAAAAAAGCGGGGGATGCGGCTCGTGCACCATAAGGAATGAAAGGATCTCCTTCAACGGCTTCCCTGCCACCCATACGCTGTAGGCTTCATCCACCCAGAAGCCATTGCGTCCCAGGAAAAGGAACCTCAGCAATATCCCCGCTGCTATGATAACGACGGCCAGTAAAAAGGAATTGCCTTCCTTATTATATTCATTATTACATACATCATTACATACATCACGGCCTTCGGCCTGTGAAGGACCTGGGCCTATGGCTTCCTGCCCGGATGCGTTCAAAACACTCCTCCGGATAAATGCTTATACCAGGTGAAGAGCTTCTCTCCCCACATCAATGCTATGAAAGCTCCAATAGCCATGAATGTTCCGAAAGGTATGGGTTCTTTGCTTCTCTTCTTGCCGATAAGCAGGAACGGGATGCTGAAAAGCCCTCCTATGAAAAACGCCAGGATAAACCCCACCGGAAGCTTTATTGAAAAGCCGAGGAACGCTCCGATCAGGGCGGCAAATTTTACGTCCCCGTAACCCATCGCTTCCTGCCGGAGCAATAGCGATGCCGTTACCGCTATCATACCGAAGAAAATGTAACCGGCTACGGCTCCCCCGATTGACGAAAGCCCTCCTTCCGGGAAAAAGAACGGGACCGGTTTTGAAAACCCGAAAGGTATGAAAAAGCCTCCGGTTATTCCGGCGATAACGCCTATCAGGTTTATAGAATCGGGTATGATCCAGTGTTCGAGATCTATAAAGAAAACGATTACCAGTAAACAGAAGAATATATAATAATAAATAAATTGTACCAGGTTGCCGCCGAATTCCCAGAAAAGCAGGCAGGCCGCGGCACCCGAAAGAATCTCGACCAGAAAATACCTCGGGGTGATCCATATTTTACAACTGCGGCAGCGGCCCCGTAGTATCGCCCATGACAAAAGAGGGATGTTCTCCCACCAGGCAAGCGGGTGCCCGCATTCGGGACAGGCCGAGCCTGGAGCAACTATAGATCTCCCGCGGGGGAGCCTGTATATGCATACGTTCAAAAAGCTGCCCACCATCAGGCCTGTTATCCCGACCATGACCATGTAGAAGATGAATTGCATCTCAAAATATTCTTCCAAAAAATGCCTCCCGGAATTTATTGCACGGAACTATTTGCCGCCTGAGCCTATCCTTTCCAGCAAGTCTTTTGCTTTCTTATAATTCGGCTCCATCTCCAGGGCTTTCATGAAAAATTCCCTGGCTTTTTTCATATCCCCGAGCTGCTTATAACACAGCCCGAGATTCGTATAAACGCCTGCGTTGTAAGGATACAACTCAATGCTCCTCTTGTAATGCTTCAAGGCTTCCATGTAATTGCCGTCCGCCATGTAAACATTGGCAAGGTCGTTATGGAAGAAGTTGTTGTATTCGTCTAAGGTCACTGCTTCCCTATAAGATTCGATCCCGTATTTTCTCATTCCCGGTACACCTGATAAAGCAATGTAAGAAAAAAGCCTTCCGAGATCCGCGTGCGAATAGGGATCATAAGGATTGCTCCTGATAAGCTCCCCGTATGAAAGGATCCCGGCTTTTGCCAGGTTGGGATCGTACTTTTCATGAAGGAAAACTTCAAGCATCTTGCCTCTTACTCTCAAGTAATCGGGCTTGAAAGGATAAATCTCAATCGCCCTCTCAACAGATTTCAAAGCCTCGACCCTCTTGCCTTCTTCCGCCTGGTTCAATCCCAGTTTATATAGATAATCCGCATGTACATTCTGGAACAGGAAATACATGATAACCATGCAGGCAAGCAGAATGAGCGACGATGCCAGCTTGAATATATAAGGCGTCATCCTCCGCGCGCCGGTATTTAAAGCTATACATGCGGCCATTGTGAACCAGAACGCCAGGGACAAACCCGGCGTGCTGTAAACGAAAAATACATGGACCGAAAAAGCTGCGAGAGCTCCCATCATCCCCGCATAAAATATTTTTTCTTTTTCCCCTGTCTTCATTTTCCGGTAAGCACCGCGGAAAGCCATGAAAAGGAGGCCCAGAAAGATCAATAATGCCGGGAGCCCGCCGTTCACGGCAATGTCAAGATACTCGTTATGCGAGCTTTCCGGCATTGCAATGCGGCTTCTCAGGCCAACAGGCTCAAGGTTGCGGTATTTTAAAGATGCAAAGGGATAAAACCCTGGACCCCACCCGGTTAAAGGCCGGTCTTTAATTAATAATAAAGCGTTGCCCCACAGGTACGTCCTTGTCGAAACGCTTACATCATGCCTCAGTGCGCTTACTACCCTGCCCGTAATGCTTTCAGGCCCTTTATGAAAAATCTTTTCATAAGTCCATGCCGCCCCCAGAACTACAATGAAAATTACGAGGACGGCGACTATCCTCGTCCAGTTTTTTTTCAGGGCGGGCAGACCCATGCCTGCAAATAAAACAACACTGCCTGCGATCATTGCAAGCCAGCCCCCGCGGCAATAAGTAAGCAGCGCCGCAAGCATAATCAACCCGAGGCCGATGAGGCCCAGTCTGACTTTCCAGCCCTGGCCCGTGGTAAAGATAAGGCCCAATCCCATGGGGAAAACAAGCGCAAGGAGACCCGCGAGGAAATCGGGATTCGCCATAGTCCCTATCGACCTGTTGAGCACCATTTCAGGATGGTCCCATGAAACTGGGTCCAGCCCCAGGTGCTGAATAAGCGCATAAATAGAAGTTACGACAGCCGCAAGAAAAAGAAACATTGCCGCGTTGCGTATCCCGCCTTCATCGAGATACGTGCGAAAAAACAGGAAAAACATGCCGAGACAAAAAACATCGAGAAAATAATCCCGGCCTATCAACGGATTGGGGGACAGCCAGACGGCGATCCCTGTAATCGTGATAAAAGCTATTACGAGGAGGTTGGGCAAATCCAGGGATATGCCTTCGTCTTCCTTCTGCACGGTAAAAGCGACCTCGAGAAAAAGCAGCGCAACGAACAGGAACATGAAAAATCTTTTGGGGAGCACAAATGTCTCATCTAAATTCGGAAAGAAAATCAGCGGGATGACGAACAGGGCTAAGGCTGCGATGAATGTAGTGCGGTCTTTCATCTGGACAAAGCCTCCAGCGCATCGCGTGCGGGCTTATAATCCGGGCTTAATTCCAATTCTTTCCGAAGCAGCTCGCGGGCTTTTTCTATATCACCTCTCCCCTGGTAATACTTTGCAAGGTTATATCTTGCGCCAATAAACCCGGGATCGATAATCAAAGCCTGCTTAAAACAGGAAGCGGCCTCCTCTCCTTTTCCGGACATCCCGAGGGCGGCCCCGAGATCTATCCATGCAGGAACATAATCGGGCCTGATTTTCAGCGCCCTTACAAGAAGCTTTTCGGCCTTTGCCATATCGCCCTCCCTTATCGCAAAACGTCCCTCTTCCGAAAGCCGGTAATACGTTACGGGATAAATAAAACCGCCTGCCGGTTTGATTTCTTTTCCCGACATGAGCTTTTTCCGCATAAATAAAACTGAAATGTCATCTTCATAAATTTTCTCCCATTCGGGGCTCTTTTCAAGCTTTAAAGGGATCAGTTGATTATAAGGAACCTGGAGCTTGTTGGAAAGGACAAGATCGACTTTTTGCTGGTCAAGTATCCTCTCGTATCCCTCGTTCCCGAACATAACGGAAAGTGCCTGCTTGTAAGTTTCCGCAGGATAAACGGTATTTGCTCTTCCGTCAATAAAAACATGGTAGCGGGGATACAGTTCCCACATTATATAACCTCCCCATTCATACGGGGCAAACATCCTGGCCTCTATCGAATTGGCGGTCAGGAACCTTACGGCTTCTGCAGGGAACATGTACTTCTCCCGGGATAGCGACTCCAGGTCCGTCCCTGTCAGCCTTATTGCCGCGGCTATTATGACTAAAATTATTCCCGCCGCCGAAATCAACGTTTCCCACCTGACGGGCCGTTCCATCTTAATTTTCAACATTTGCCCGACAGCCGAAAAACATGACGCTGCAAACGGGATAATCACCAGGGAGAATACGGGCAGGTGCCTTACCGAGCTTAAGCCCATCGAACCGAATATGATTATGATTAACGCGTCTTCGACCCGGCGAGGCTTCAATAAAATAAAACCCAGGACGGCCGCTCCGAGCAAAACATAAAAAGGCCACTCGCCCCCCGCTATCAAAGGAGGCACCCATTCATTCAAATTAAGACGGTAAAAATCGGTCGAAAGGAACTTAAACGGCATTTCCCATAGCCTCCAGCCGTAAGGGTTTATCATTGTAGCCAGGCCGCATGCTATTATCGATAAAAGCAGGGGTAAGAATTTCGAGGCGACTTCTTTCTTTTTCAGAAAATCCCATGCAAACGAAGCAAGGTACGCTCCCATAAGCAGGAATGCCGCAGGGAAAGCCGCATGCAAATTCGCCCACGGCACCATCAAAACAGGCATGAGGAAAAGCGGCCAGCGCTTACCTGACCTGGCATAAATTTCAAGCAAGAGGATAAACAGACCCAGGAGCAGGTAGCTGAAAATATAAGGCCTTACGTCAAAGAAAAGATCGCCTCTTGCGCAAAGCGCCGTAATGCCTCCGGCTCCAACTGCAGCCAGGACGCTTACGCCCCTTTTCCTTGCCGCCAGAACCGCAAAGAAAAAGGCGCTCATCACCAGGATGATTTTTAAAACATGAAGAAACGCAAAGCCGCCTGCCTTCCAGACGAGAAAAAAAATAACCCTTGCAAGCCATTCGTGATCAAGCCACGGCGCGCCCATTGCAGTGTAAGAAAAATAATCGTAACGAGGGATCTCCCCGAGAGCCAGTATCTGCTTGCCTACGGCAAGATGTAAAAAAAGATCGGAGGAGGGAATATAAGAAAGACAGAGGCATAACAACTCCCCTCCAAATAAAAAATAAAGCAATGTTTCCAGGGTAAAAAGTTTTTTCATCAACCTGCTCCTGCTTTATAGTGAACTGTTCTTCTCAATATTCCAACTTCCCTCCCGGATATGAGCAATTATAAAAAAATAGGGGAGGTAAAACCTCCCCTTAAATTCATTTTGCCAACAAAAGTTATTTTGTAGTAAGTCCCTGTCTCGAGCTGTACTGCGGGAACCCTGTGTCTACACCGACTGCTGAGTGAGCGTTGGTACCGGAGCAATTCACGGTGTAAGAATCCGGAGCTGACTGTGATGTTAAATCATACAGAGCATCCGTTGACGGGCACTTGGGAAGTGTCTGCAGATAATCCGGTGTCAGATCATCCAGGTTTGCAGGATAACGACCAACATTATCCGTAGCATACATCTCCAGTGCAGTACCCTCATTCTTCAGGTTGGATTCACAGGCTGTCAGCTGTCCTGATGCACGAGCTCTCATGAAATTAGGAACCAAAATAGCCGCCAGAATAGCAATAATGGCGATCACGATCATGAGCTCAATCAGGGTGAAGCCCTTCTTTCTCTTCCAAATCTTCATCATTCAATTTCACCTCCTCTCCTGTTTGGTTTTATTCACTAGGTATTATACCCTATTTTGTCAAAATTGGACACTTTTTTAAAATTTTTTTAAAAAAATTTTTCAGGTGCCGATTTCCCTTTAATCTCAATGCTTTCCTTTCTTTATAGTTTTGCATATTCTACAATTTTCCTAAAATTCCTTTAAAAATTTTATACAAAAAACTTCCTGAACCTCAGCATCCCCGCCAGAAAAACCAGGGACCCCAGAACGCTCAGCATTACGAAAGGCCAGATTATTTCCCGGAAACCGTAGCCCTTGATCAATATCCCGAACGTCAGGTCGATACAATATTTTAACGGGGAAATATTCATCAAATTCTGCATCCATACCGGGCAGGCCTCCGCCGGGACCCATGACCCCGAAAAGAACATTATCGGGATCAATGTCATAATTGAAATCAGGACGGTCTCCGACATATTATTGGCAACCGTTGCGATAAGGATCCCTATACCCGACGCGGTAAAGCTGTACATGGCGAAAACAAGAAAGAGCGCCCACACATTCCCCGGTACAGGGATATTGAAGGCAGGCCGCAAAACCACGAAAAGGCTTATAAAGGTCATCGCAAATATGACAACCTGCATCGGCAGTATCTTTGCAAACATTATTTCAACCGGCCTGAGAGGGGTTACCATCAATTGCTCGATGGTCCCGTACTGCTTCTCGTTGACCATCGCGGTCGCAGGCAGCAGTATCGCAAGCAGAGTAATTATGGAAAGAAGCTCTTGGAGGCTGAACGTCCAACTGTCCGTCAGTTCCTCGTTATACAGGTACCTTATCCTGTTATCTATAACGGGCTGCATATAAACGCCCGATTTCGACACCCCGGTACTCTGCTCCATCAGTTTTTTATTATACAACTCTACAATGGATGAGATATAGCCCGCCGCAAGCTCCGAGCTCATGCTGTTGGAGCCGTCCAGCAGCACCTGGATGCCTGCGTTTTCACCCCGGTACAACTTCTTTGAAAAATCCGGCGGGATCTTTACGACGACGCAGACATCACCGTCCAGCATCAGCCTGTCTATAAGCCTGTTGTCGTTGATGCGCATAACGACATTGAAATAAGGCTCCCTTATCCTGGATACAAGCCCCCTGCTCAATTCGGAATTGTCCTGGTCATATACGGCGACGGGGTAATTACTCAGTTCCATAGAAAGGTCGCCCGCCGTATAAACATCGAGTGTACAACAGTAAAGAACCAGTATGATCAGAGGAACGTTCCTGAAGAATTGGAGAAATTCTTTTTTTAATAAAACCCTGAATCTCCTGTTCATCTAATCCTCTTCTGGAAAAAGAATATGCTCAGGCCGGTAAGAAGCAGGACGGCGAAAGCAAGCACGACCATGTTCAGCAGTATATCTTCAAGGCCGACCCCTTTTATCATCAACTTCCTCAGGCCGTCAATCGCATACGTAACCGGCAGGCATGCGCCTATCCGTTGGGCTTCCGCTCCCATGCTCTGAAGCGGCACCATGAACCCCGAGTACAGGAACGAAGGCAGAAGCGTGCCGACGGTCGTTATCAAAATGGCAGTTACCTGCCTCTTCATAAGTGTCCCGATGAGAATGCCTATCGCAATTACGCCGGCGGTGTACAGGAACAATAAGATCAATACCAGGACAAGGCTCCCCCTGATGGGCACGCCGAACATGAACCGCGTAAGAATCAGAAAAATTATCGATTCTATATAAGTTACCACCGTGTAAGGTATAAGCTTGCCGACGATATATTCCGTCCTGGTAATCGGGGAGCAGTAAATGCTCAATATGGCGCCGCTTTCTTTTTCCCTGGATATGGAAACAGTGCTCAAAAGAGGCGGGAAGAAAATAAGCACAATAGCTATAATCCCCGGCAGCATATAATCATCGCTTCTCAATGTAGGGTTGAACCAGGCATTCACATAAACCTGTATCCCCCCTGTGAAGGCCGATGTCATCCCTTTTTCCTTCATATATCTTACGACCCTTTTCATGTTATCTACGGCGGTCATGGCCTCGGCGTAGTTGCTTATTATTATCGCCCTGTTGGGGGAAGCGGCGTCTATAAGGAGCTGGACGGTTACATTCTCTCCTTTTGCAATGCGGCGTCCGAAACCAGGCGGGATAACAAGAGACGCCCTTGCGTATCCTGTACTCAGCGAATCGAGCATCTCCTTCCTGCTCGAATAATGGTATTTCATCTTGAAGGTAACGCTGTTTGAAAACAGTTCGATATAGTTCCTGCTTTCCATCGACCCGTCCATGTCATAGACGCCCATGGGTATATCCTTCACATCCAGCGGGAAGCCGTAAGCGAAAAGAAAAAACAAAAAGAACGGCGAGATGATGGACAGGGCTATATAAAGCTTATCCCTCGTCATCTCGATAAGCTCCCGCCTGATTACCGAGCCGAGCCTGTTAAGCCACAGCGTTTTTCTTTTCTCGCTCATCTTTCTCCATAAAGTAAATAAACACGTCCTCGAAAGGAACCGGGCAAGGCTCCATTCCCGTAACTTCTATCCCCGCGCCTTTCAGGATCTCTCCGATCCTGGCTTTCGCCGCATCGATATCGTGGGTGAAGACGTGGAGCCTCATGCCGTAAAGCGAGGTGTCCGGGAACTCTTTTAACAGGAGGTTCCTGGCTTTATAAGATGCGCCGGTCCTGACTTCAAGGAGCCTGCCCAGATCGCTCTCGACTTTTTTCTTAAGTTCGGACGGTGTCCCCATCGCAACTATATTGCCCGCATGGATGAGGCCGAGCCTGTCGCAATACTCGGCTTCTTCCATGTAATGCGTGGTTATTAAAATCGTTATGCCAAGTTCTTCAGCAAGCCCCCTTATGATCTCCCAGAAACGCATCCTTGCTATGGGATCGACCCCGGACGTCGGCTCGTCCAGGAAAACCACCTCGGGGATATGCATTATGGCGCAGCCCAGCGCAAGCCTCTGTTTCAGGCCGACGGGGAGCGGCCCTGCAAGTTCGTCCTCGTGCCCTGTAAGGTCCGCCATGTTTATAACCTGCCTGACCCTCGCATCCAGCACCCTGCCGTCCAGCCCGTATATGCCCCCGTACAACTCGGCGTTTTCCATGACCGTAAGGTCGCTGTAAAGGGAAAATTTCTGGGACATGTATCCTATCCTGCTTCTTATCTGTAGTCCCCCGGTTTTCATATCGAACCCGGCCACCCTGCCTTCACCGCCGTCCGGCTCCAGTATCCCGCACAACATTTTTATTGTAGTGGTTTTCCCGGCACCGTTCGGGCCCAGGAAACCGAATATCTCCCCGTGCCTGACTGAAAAGCTTATCTTGTTTACCGCAACGAAGCCGGTAAATTTTTTTAACAAACCTTTGACTTCAAGCGCCGGTCTCTCGACATCGTTAAACCTGGCCCCGTCTTTTAAAAAGCCTTCGAGAGGGTCGTCCTTTTCGGGTTTCGGCAGACCTACATGGGATAGGAAAACGCTCTCAAGGCCCGGCGAGATTTGAACCATTTCCTTGATCTTATAGCCCGATTTTTCGCCGTCCTGTCTGATGGAGTCCTCAAGCTTTTCGAGATTTTTATCGTCCCCCAGCACGTCGATGCTTACGCCTACAGGGAAAGCAAGCCTGATGCCCGGCAGGCCGGAAAGCGAAACCATGGCTTTTTTCTGGTCATCGGCTTCCAGTGAAACCAGGTTCCCTCCCAGACCGTCTTCAAGCTCTTCAGGGCTTCCCATCGCAAGTATCTCGCCTTTATTGAACAGGGCCAGGCGGTGGCATTTTTCCGCCTCGTCCATGTATGCCGTGCTCACAACGACGGTCGTTTGATTTTCTTCGACGGTATTGTTGATGATCTCCCAGAACTCCCGCCTTGAAATCGGGTCCACCCCCATCGTCGGCTCGTCGAGGATAAGGATCGGCGGGTCGTGTATAAGCGTGGTGCAGAGCGCCAGCTTTTGCTTCATGCCGCCCGAAAGGTTCTTGCTGAGCCTGCTCTTGAAAGGCTCAAGCCTCGTCATGTGGAGCAGTTCCGCCTTGCGCTCTTGCAAAACCTCCGGGTCAAGCCCGAAAAGAGATGCAAAGAAATCGATGTTTTCTTCGACTGTAAGTTCCTGGGCCAGCGAAAGCCCCAGCCCCTGCGGCATAAGCCCCAGGTCGTTCTTTATCTTTTCGGGATCTCTCAGGACGTCTATCCCTTCGACGGTTACCGTTCCCGAATCGGGTTTCAAAACCCCCGAGACGATATGTATAAGGGTGCTCTTTCCCGCCCCGTCCGGCCCGACCATCCCGAAGATCTCGCCTTTTTTGACCTCGATGGAAACTCCCTTGAGGGCCTGGATTTTACCGTACGATTTGATGATATCCCTGGCGGATATAAACGGGTTCATTTCATCTTTTTCCGGACTTCTTCGGCTTTGTTAAAACTGGCGTTCTTATCGTATTGGATGAGAGTTTCCGCAGGCATCCCCGGCTTCAGGTCGCCGCCCGGGTTCTCGATAACCTTGATCCTCACCTCAAATACCATCTGGGCCCTCTGCTCCCGTGTCTGGACGTTTTTCGGCATGAATTCGGCCTCGGTGGCTATCCTTTCGATTTTTCCCTCAAAAGATTTTTTTGGGTAAGCATCTGGATAAATCTTCCCGGGATCTCCCACTTTCAACTTGCCGACCTGCTCGTTGGGTATGAAAACCTTGAGATAAAGGCTTTCCAGATCGACTATGGTCATAAGCGGGGCGCCCGCCCCGACGACTTCTCCGGGCTCGATAAGGCGATAAATAACTCTCCCGTTTACGGGGGAATAAATCCTGGAATCTTCATAATCCGCCTTCGCCGATTCAAGCGTCGCGTAAGCTTCCTTGAGCATCTGCCCTGCGGAGTTTATGTCCTTCTGCGAAATCTTCGCATTATAACTTGTCGCGCGCGCCTGGAGCATGGCGGCTGAGCTTTGATCCTTTTGCTCCCTTGCGCTGCTCAATGCGAAAAGGGCGGCTTCTTCAGCTTTCTTCGCGCTTTCAACCTGTTTTAAAGCCACATTGAGACGCTCTTTTGCGCTGGTGTATCCAAGGCCGGCGTTTTCAAATTCGTTCTCCGAAACCGCCTCGGCTTTTAGCAAATTGTTGTAACGCTCGTAATTTTTTTTCTCCTTGTTGTAAACGGCTTCGGCCTCTTTCACCTGTGCCTCCGCCTGGCCCACCGATGCTTTCGACTGGTTATAAACGGCATCCGCCTGCCCGACACCGGCGGTGGCCGCGCCGATACCCGCGCCCGCCTGCCTGATAGTCGAACGGCTGTTTTCCGCCGCGCCGTGATAACCCAGCATTGCCTGGGAAAGGCGCACTTTGCACACCTCGACGTTTGCTTTAGCCGCCTGAACAGCCGCCTTCAACTGCTTCGATTCCAGGACGCCTATCAGATCGCCCTTCTTTATGATATCTCCTTCTCGAAAGCGCATCTCTACAACCTTCCCGGGGATCCTTGTCGAAGCCTGGTATTCTATGCCTTCGATGTTACCCGATGCGAAAACAAAGCCCTCCGGGAGCCTGGGCGTCGAAACGTACTGGAGGTACATGAACCCGGCGATGACGAAAAGCAGGATGAATATTATTGCTGGAAGATAACGCGCTCTCATATCAGGTTACTTCCCTTCCTTTCCGGTGACTTTATCGCACAAACTTTTTTCTCATGGGCCAGACTGAACTGAATCCCGGCTAACGGTCAGCCCTTGATCCCCCCGACTACAATACCCTGCACGAACGCCTTCTGTGCAAGGAAGAAGATGACAAGGCACGGCAGGAGGAATATAACGGACGCCGCCATCATGAGGTTCCAGTCGCCCCCGTACATCCCCAGGAACGAGTTCAGGCCAAGCGCGATAGTCCGTTTATCCATCGAGTTGATGTAGATGAGGGGCCCGAGGAAGTCGTTCCAGCAGAACATGAAAACGAATATGGCAAGAGTCCCCAGGGCGGGCTTTGACAGGGGCAGGATAATCTTCCAGTAAATTGTAAGGGGCGAACATCCGTCAAGAGTTGCGGCCTCGTCAAGCTCGATGGGTATGCTCATGAAAAACTGCCTTAAAAGGAAAACGGCAAACGCGTTGACCGCGAAAAAGTTGGGGATGATAAGCGGCCAGAAAGTATCTATCCATCCCATGTATTTGAAAAGGATAAACTGGGGGATGAGGGTTACCTGCCCGGGGATCATCATCGTGGCAAGGAGGAGGACGAAGAGGACGTCCCTGCCGGGGAAGCGGAGCCGAGAAAAACCGTAAGCTACAAGGGAGGCCGAAAACAGCGTCCCGATTATCGTGCCTACAGTTATGATCAGCGTATTGACGGTGTATTTCAGGAAGGGCATCACCGTCAGCGCATCGATATAATTCTTCCACAATATAGGGTCAGGTATCCACTTGGGGGGTATGACCCATACCTCTTCGAGCGATTTAAACGAAGTGGAAAGCATCCATATAAAAGGTATGAGGAATATTATTGCGCCGGCGGATAAGACGATATAAACAACGGCGGTTGTAATTTTATCGCGGGAGCTTTTGCTTGCAAGCACGTCTTTCATTGAGATCATCTGCCCTTCACCCCGCCTTCATAGTGGACCCACGCGGCCGATTTTTTGATCACGAGCAGCGTTACCAGCAGAACGATGATGAACAATACCCAGGCCTGGGCGCAGGCGTATCCCATCTTGAAATGCTCGAAGGCGTTGACATAAAGGTACAGGACGTAAAACAGCGAGGCGTTGTCCGGGCCGCCCCTGGTCATGATGAACGACGTTGTAAAGCCTGCCTGGAACGAGCCGATTATCCCCATGATCAGGTTATAAAGAATCACCGGCGAGATCATGGGCAGCGTAACGTTCTTGAACTTGCTCCATGTGCCCGCGCCGTCTATATCCGCGGCCTCGTATAAATGCGTGGGGATCCCCTGGAGACCCGCAAGGTAAATCAGCATACCTCCTCCCAGCCCCCATAGCCCCATGATCACAAATGCCGGTATGACCCACTGGGGGTCTGCAAGCCAGCTCTGGGGAGGAAGCCCGAAAAACCCTACCACCCTGTTGAGCAGGCCGAAGTCCCTGTTGAATATCCATCTCCATAAAATGGCGGTGGCGACAATGGGGACGACCGCGGGAAGATAATAAAGAGTCCTGAAAAGAAAAATGCCCTTTATCTTCTGGTTCATCAAAAGGGCTATCAAAAGCGAAAGCACCAGGGTTAGCGGGAGGCTCAAAACCGTAAAGTAAATCGTTACCTTGAGAGACTGCCAGAAAAGCGGGTCATGAAAAAAAAGCTTCGTATAGTTTGCAAACCCTATCCAGTTGGGCTTTTGAATGAGATCCCAGTCCGTGAAGCTGATCACTGCGGACGCTACGATAGGCCCCGCGGTAAACACAAGGAAGCCGATTATCCACGGCAGGATACAGAGATACCCCATGATGGCTTCGTACCTTGCAAAGCCGCCTTTCTTACGCATCTTTATTTCTTTCACCGGCTTTTCAGAAACGCTCATATCATCGATCCTTCGTGCCCTGGAAAGGCTCTTTCAGCATTTCATTAACGGCATCCGCCGCATCTTTACAACCCTGTTCGGCGGTTTTCTTCCCCGTCCATACCTGCTCGAGCCTGTTATCCATCTTGCTTCTCGCCTCTGGATACCTGTTGAAATAAGGGAGGAACCCGGCATATTCCATCGCGTCCAGGAACACCCGGGTATGTTCGGGAGCCTGTCCGTCAAGGAACGCATCGGATTCGGCAACCGATTTCCGGGACGGTATCTCCAGCCCCAGCCTGCTCTGCATCGCCTGCCCTTCAGGTCCCGTGAGGAATTTGATCAGCCTCCATGCTTTCTCCGGCTGCTTACAACCGGATGCGATGCTGTAGCATACCGTATAAATAACAGTCGAGCGTTCCTTCCCCCTGGGCAGGTGGGCCACGTCCCATTTAAACTTTGTAATTCTGCGGAAGCGGGGGACAAGCCAGCGGCCGCCTATAGCCATCGCAGCGCCTCTCACTTCCAGGCCGACCGGGGAATCCGCTGCCTCCACCGCCGTCGGCGCCACATGGTACTTATTCCTCAAATCCGATGCGAATTGGACCCCCTCGACCGATGCAGGCTCGTCGATAATACAACGTGTCCTGTCATCGTTCATTACTCTGCCGCCGTTCTGAAAAATAAAAAGCGGGTATTCAAAACCCGGATCGATCCCGAACTGCCTGAAGCCCGCCATGCCTTTTTCCTTCGTCAGCTTTTTAGAGGCTTCCAGGAACTTGTTCCAGTCCCAGGTTTCATCTGGATACGGCACCCCCGCCGCATCGAACATATCCTTGTTGTAATACAAAACGGCCGTCGTGAAGCCCTTCGGGATGCCGTACACGTCACCATTATAAGAAAAGACTTTGATGAGCTGGGGGTAGAAATCTCCGATGTCGAATTCTTTCCTGTCCTTCTCAATATAAGTGTTGAGGCCGAGCAGGACGCCTTTTTCGGCGTAATACAGCAGGTCGTTCGCATTGACATAGAAAACATCGGGCGGCGTGCCCCCGGCAAGCATCGTGTTCAGCTTTGTCTGGTAATCGGTGGCGTGGATAATATCCACCTTTACATCCGGGTTTTGCTTTTCGAATTCTTTAAGGAGCGCCCTGGTTATCTCAACTTCCTTGGGATCGCCCCACTGCATGTATTTCAGATGATCCGAAGTGTTTCTCTGACATCCGTAATTGCCGACAGGAATAACAACAGCAATCATCAACAGGATAAAGAAAATAAAATGCCTGCTTTTAAATCTCACTTGCCGCCTCCCTGCTGGAGCACGTCGTTCACCTGCTTGACCGCCGTATCGAGAGCCTTGCGGGGAGTTTCCTGCCCGGAAAAAACCGCCGACATCGCCTGGGAAAACGCCAGGTTGAAAGCCGCTCCAACATCGCCGAACCGGTATAAGGTCGCGCCTTCCATACCGCGCAGTATCGCCACCGCTTCCTGGTTCTCCCTGTAATACGGGTCGTCTATCAACGCGATCCGGGAAGGGAGGGCAAAGCCCGTATGGAGCACTTCCTTCTGGACTTCCTCTCCCGTCAGGTATGATAAAAGCCTGTACGCTTCCACCGGGTGCTTGCTGCTTTTCGAGATACAGTATGCCACGACGTACAACACGTTCCCCCTGCCTGCCGGGCCGCGCGGAAGCTGTGATACGCCGAATTTTATTTCAGGATGTTCTTCATGGAGATAAGGTATGAGCCATCCCCCTTCGATGACCATCGCCGCCTTCCCCTGCCCGAAAGCCTCTCCGGCCCATGAGCAATCGAGCTTCGCAGGCTCCTGGGATATGCCGTCTTTCTGCAGCCCGTAATAAAACTCCAGCGATTCGACGGCCTTATCGGAATTTAAAATGCAGGAGCCGCCGTCTTCCGATAAAACTTTTGCGCCGTTCTGAAAAGCAAACGGGAGCCAGCGCGCAAAATCCGGCGGGAGGCTCAGGCCGTACCCGCCGTGCGGGGTGAGCACAAGGCCCGTTTTCCTGGCGGCCTCTTTCATCTTTCCCCAATCCCAGGTGATGTCGGGATATCCGACCTTTGCTTTATCGAAATAATCCTTGTTGTAATAAAGACCCAGCGTATTGAAGTCTTTTGGGATGCCGTAAGTTTCGCCGTCTTTTTTAAAAGCCGAAAGAAGATCAGGATAAAAATCGCCGGGGCGCGTCCCGAACTCCATCATCAGATTATTTAACGGCTGTAGCTTTCCGGCATTAATAAAATCCCCGGCCATCTGAGCGTCCAGGTAAAATAAATCGGCCCCTCTGCCTTCTTTTTCCATCCTGTCAAGTGATTCAAGATAGAACCTGTCAAGGGGCCGGTATGTTATCTTAATTTGAGGGTATTTTTTCATGTACCCGGCGATTTGATTTCGAACCGCCTTTTCTTCCACTGGGGACGAAACCCAGCCTGCCAGCGTAAGCTCGCACGGCTTAACGGCGGGCGCCGCAGGACTCGCCCCCCTGTTACAACCGTTGAATAAAAGGAGGAGCATAGCAAGCGCTATAATCCATTTCAGCCCTCCGCAAGGTTCTCTCAACGGCCTGCCTCCTTGCTTTTTATCCGGGTCGGCGGGAGAAGACTCCCATCCCCCGCCGGGCATTCAGTAAACCTTATGCGTTTTCGTCAAACGCTACGATCCTGCAAATACAACTTTCCCCACCGACGAATTTCCAGGGGAAGCACCCGATGGTAATACGGCGGTTCAGGAGCTTGTCTATATCGCCGCCGAGGTTTTCCGCGTGTATCAAATTATGCGGGAAAAGCTTGATATGCATAAGCTGGTAGCCGTCTTTTCCGAAAATCTCCTCAATCGGCTTCCCATGTTTTTCTTCGCATTCTTTCGCAAGGTCGGGCCTTACTTTTGCAAGTATGGTATTCATAGGATGGTCCGCGCTCCCGCAATCCACGCCTATCCAGCGGAGTTTTTTGGAAAGCGCCCATTCGACGAAATCGTTATCCGGCCCGGGATGCTTGTAGAAATACCTTACTTCATCGGCTTCCGGCATGGTCCACGCATAGCGGTGATAGCCGGTATTCCAGATGAGTATGTCGCCTTCCCGCACTTCGACTCTGTCCTCAATGTCTTTGGGCTTTATTATATCGTAATCTCCCATGTGCGACAGATCGACGATAACACCGGGCCCGTACAACGTTTCCAGCGGGATGCTTGCAATATCGCCGCCGTGAGAGACGAAATGCATCGGGCCGTCGAGATGTGTGCCGCAATGGTTCGAGGTTTCTATCACCTGGCCGTTCACCTTGTGCTCCCCTATTCGCTTGCAGAAATATACTTTCGGCATGGGATAAGTGGGCCACGGCGGAGTATTCACACTCCAGGGCTGAGACAGATCGTACAGTTTCATAATTTTCCTCCTTATGATTTAACTACGGCGGGATGCCGTATAATTTCAGATTCCTGCCTGCTCTTTGCCACAAGCCTGCCGGTCTTGAAGACATAAAGCCTGGGCGCCCTCGTCCGGAAAGCTTCCTGGATCGTCGTCACATCCAGGATATTACAACAGGCCCAGTTGCCTTCCACTATCCCGAAAGGCTCAAGACCATAAATTTTTGCGGCGTTTTCCGTCATCATGCCGAAAACTTTTTCCACCTCGTCGGACATTGAAAACTGGGCCGCATGGCACAGGAGCATCCCGACCTCAAGCAGGTCCCCCTGGCCGAACGTGGGATAAAAAGTATCCTTGATACAATCCTGCCCGAACGCCACGTTAACCCCGGCTTCCATAAGCTGCTTCACGCGCGTAAGGCCGCGGCGCGTAGGGTAGCCGTCCCGGCGTCCTTCCAGCATGAGGTTCGTCGCCGGGTTCGTTATCATGTTTATCTTCGCTTTTGCGACGAGATCGATGATCTTGGCCGCGTAATAATCGTTATATGACGAAAGCGCGCACGTATGCCCCGCCGTAACCCGGCCCTGGTAGCCTTCCTTGATCGTCTTTGCCGCAAGATATTGTAGTGTCTGCGCGTTGGGGTCGTCTGTCTCGTCAACATGCATATCGATATCGGCGTTGAAATCCTTTGCAAGCTCGAAACAAAAATCTATATGCTCCTTCGAATCGTCATAAGTCATCTCGTTGTACGGCATGCCGCCGACCCTGTGGCAGCCCATGCGCATTGACTCGATCATCAATTCCCTGGTGCCCTGACTTTGAATAATCCCCTCCTGCGGGAAGGCTACAAGCCGGATCTCAGCGATGTCCGACATCCTCCGGGCGGCTTCCATGACGCCTTCGAGAGCCTTCAGGCCGCATATCGGATCTATATCGACATGTGAGATCAGGTGAGTCGTGCCGTGGCTGACGCTCATCTCTATCGCGCGAGAAGCCCGCTCGACAACATCGTCGATAGTGTAGTCGCACTTCTTATCCCATATTATCTCGATGGCTTCCGAAAGAGTGCCGGAAACATTGGGCCTCACCACTTCGCTTATCAATACCTTGTCGAGGTGGATATGGGGATCTACGAAAGTCGGGGTTACCAGCTTCCCCTTCGCATCATACTCGGTTTCCGCCTTGTCCGGGATATCATGCTCGATGCGGGCGAACTTGCCTTCCTTCATCTCTATATCCCATAAGCCTTCACGACCTGAAAGCAGAGCGTTGCGAATTATTGTATTCATTACCCGGCCTCCTTAACGATTAAAATAAATACTTCTAGCCCGAAACCCGGGTTTCCTCCGGTGCAGGATCAGGCCGGCACGAGAGTATCGGCAAGCGCTTCAAGCGCTTTTTCAAAACAATCCATGGGAGCATACAATATGCCTGCCCCCACCTGACCGACTCCCGGCTCCCTGTGAGCTATGCCCGTGTTTATGATGGGGGTTACCTGCTTCTCCACTACCTTGCGTATATCCACTCCCAGCGGGGTGCCCATAAAATCCATGTAAGGGATCTGGTAATCCACATGCGTGCCGGAGCATATCTCGTACATCTGCCTGGTATATCTGACCGCGTCTTTCGGCGAACCGCCGATGAACCTCACTATGGCGGGCGCCGCCGCCATTGCAAACGCGCCTATCCCGGCGGTCTCCGAGATGGTGCTGTCGCCGAGATCGGGATTTGCATCCTTCTCCGTGAACCCCGGAAAATACAGCCCTTTCGGGTTCCCCGCCGGGGCGGTAAACCAGCGGTCTCCCAGTGACGCCACCTGGATACCAAGCTCCGTACCGTTCCTGGCCATCGCCGACATGACGGTACAATATTCTTTCCCCCTGATGACGTCCGCAATGGATTTGCAGGCCGCCATCGAAACGTTCAGGAAAAAGTGGGGATTGCCCATTATGAATTCGATTACGCTTACGAGGACTTCCCTGTCTATATCGAGCTTGAGGAGATACGGCACAAGCTCTTTTAATAAAAGTGTGCTTGCTGCAACGTTCCGGTTATGGCACTCATCTCCCATCTGTAGCGCCTGGGCCGTTACGGCCTTGATGTCTATCCCGTCTTTCGCCTGCCTTACGGCTTTCTGGAGCACAGGCCCCAGTGTATGCTCCATCCATTTAAGACGCCTGATAACTTCGTCGGAATTCGCCCCGAACCGGAGAACCTTGCCGAGACCTTCGTTAATCGTGCAGTAAGCCCGGTTCCCGTGAGTCCTGTTTTCAATGACGAAAACATACATCGACGGGGAAACGACTCCCGCCATAGGGCCGACCGCTCTGTGATGATGGCACGGATCGAATTTGATCCGCCCGCTTTCCACCAGCTTTTCGGCGTCTTTAAGGCCGGACGCTTTCCCCTCGTAAACCAGAGCGCCCAGGACCGCGCCTTTTACAGGACCGCACATATTTTCCCATTTTACCGGCGGCCCCGCATGAAGTATGAGATCTTCCTCCATGCCGGGGATAACATCGCTTGCCCGCCCTACATCAACCCATACGGGACGGGCGGTCTGCATCATCTGAACGGCTTCATTGTTTGCCGCTTCAATCTTATTCCCTATTTCTGACATGTTAAACTCCCTTAAATTATGTTTTTAATTTCTTCCCAGCCGGTGAGGCCGCTCGCAGCTTTTATAACGGCATCGTTTGAGAGCGCGTTATATCCTTTCGATTTCGCCTCGGAAAGAAGTTGTTCCAGTGTGGGTTCCGATTGGAGCAGGTTGAAAAATTCCTTGTCCGGCGCGAACAGTTCGAAAACTCCCGTCCTGCCGAGATACCCCGTCATGTTGCAGGCGGTACAACCCTTCCCTGCCCTGTAGGTTATATTTTTAATTCCCAGTTCTTCGGCCTTCTTTTTCAATTCCTCCGGCGGGGCCGCTTCCTCCGAGCAGAAACTGCAGACTTTGCGCACGAGGCGCTGCGCGAGAACCACAAGGACGGTGGAATCCAGGAATGCAGGCGCTACGCCCATCTCCATAATGCGCAGGAATGCCTGCGGAGCGTTATTTGCCTGGACCGAGCTGAACATGAGATGCTCGTCCATCGCGCCGCTCAATGCAAGCTCTCCTACCTTGTAGTCCCTGAGATCTCCGACCAGTATGATGTCGGGATCCTGGCGCAGTATGGAGCTGAGACCCCTGAAGGTGGTAAGGCCCGACTTTGTATCTACCTGGGTCTGGCAGAAACTCTCCACGTGAGATTCTACGGGATCTTCAATAGTTGATATGTTCAGAGTATCGCCGCTTTCATCCACCATGTGCAAAAGCGACCCGTAAATTGTAGTTGTTTTGCCGCCGCCTGCCGGACCGCAGATAAGGACCATGCCCTTGCTGCTGTTAAGGAGCGCATGGTACCTCTCGTATATATCCGGCGGCATCCCGAGGTCTTCCAGTTTCAGCAGCTCCGACTCGAACGGGAGGATCCGGAGGATCATCTTCTCGCCCTCGGTAAGAGGCATGAGAGAAAGCCTTACGCCGAGAGGCTCCGGGAATCCCAGGTGGAACACGCCTTCTCTTGGGATAGCCCGCTTTAATTCGATAAGCCCCGCCAGTCTCTTGGCGGATGATAGAAGCGAGTTGTACACTTCCCAGTGGAGCCTTGCCACATCCATCAAAAGCCCGTCTATGCGGAAACGCACCCTTACATCCTGCTGTCCCGGGTTGAAATGAACGCCCGTAGCCCTTGCATACTTGGCCTGGAAAAGCAGAAAACGCAGGAACTTGTCCGGGTCGAAATCGGCAGGGTTTATTTCCAGTTTTTCCTCAATTATTTTCTGGGCTTCCCTGATGGGGACATATTCACGCTTCAGATCTTCGAAGAGTTCCGATGCTTCGGCCATCTGCTGTTCCAGGTACAGTTTCAGATTTTCACAATCCTGCTTGTCAAGCAGTTTTTCCTTGAAAATTATTTTGTCGTTTTTATCTTGAAATTCCAGGACGTAATTGCTCGTATATCCTTCCATGTTGAGCTTCTTGATGTCGGAGAGCCGGATTTCCTTTTTTTCATCCACGCCTTCAAAGTTCCATGTTATGAAAACCTTTCCATCCCTACAATCGTACCCTATGCGCCCGATCTTCGATTCTCTCCATGCCGTAACTTCGATCATTTCATCCACCTCTCCTCAGGAAAAGGCCGGATACGAGGCTGAAATTTTTTAAAGTTATTCCGGCCGGAACATAACTTCTTCACCCGGACTGCTAAATCCTCGTAGTGTCCCGGTTAGATTTTTTCCCAGCCGGAAGGGCTTTCCCTGCCGGGGTGGAATCTTTCTTTTCATGAAACCAAGGTACCGGTTATATCATATTTACATCCCGGCCCTGCTCATTATGGCTTTATTTTTCTGGCTCGGCGCCGCCTCCTGCAGCCGGGATACGGAAAATGCCGGGCAGCCTCTTCCTGAAGCAAAAAAAGCTCCTCAAGCTCAAGTTCAACCTCAAAAACAAAATCAAGATCAAAAATTAATCTACGATTACTTCCCGCTGCCCGAAGGAGTGAAAATCGATGGCTACACGGCGGCGGAAACAGCCGCGAAAGCCACCGGGGGGAAGGCCGTCATGGCGCTTTCCCTCAATGAAGATAAAACCTATTATTATTCAATCCTTGTCCGGATGCCGGAAGACAAATGGATGAAAGTTATCGTCAATGCGGCCGACGGGAAAATTATGAAAAAGATCCCGTCGAAAATTTGCAGTAACCTCGAGCATAAAATTTTCATTGATCACTTTGCCGACCTCTTCCGCGACGGCCAGCGTTTCCCCGAAATTGTTATGAAATCTTCGAAATTCAAGCCGGGAGAAGTTGTGGCCGACGTGGGATGCGGAAGCGGCTATTTCACTTTCCCTATAGCAAGGGAGGTCGGGCCGAAAGGCAGGGTTTACGGCGTCGATATTGATGACGATGCAATCCAGATAATGAAAGAGCGCCTTGCCGAAAAAAGCTGTTTCGGCGACAGGTATAAAAATGTCGAAATCGTTAAATCTCAAATCTATGACATCTGTCTCCCGGAAAATTCAATCGCCACGGCTTTTATATGTGACTGCGAACTTATTCACGAAAAAACCGGCGACGGCGATAAATGTTTCGAAAGCATAGCAAAGGCATTGAAGCCGGGCGGCCGGCTTATTATGCTGAGCTTTATCGACTACCAACTCGAAGTCATGGGGTTCAAAAGCGAAAAAGAGAACAGGGAACATTTCGAAAAAAAGCTGAAGCCCCTGGGGCTTGAGTTAATAGAAGCAGGTAACCCTCTCCCGAACCCGAACAATTTTTTTTATATATTTAAAAAGACTGTAAAATGAAGATTGGCACGAATAACAAAAAAGCACTCACCATACTGGTCTGCCTGATTATTTTCACGGTATTGTTCGCCAACCTTTTCGCATCGTTTGCCCTCCGCATGATAATGCCCTGGATGCTAGGCCCTGCAGATTCGTACAGCGTATGGTTGTGGGCATGGCCGTGGGATGCGCCTTTCGGCAAGATAAGCAGGATAGTAATCACCGGCAAAAACGTCAGGGTGCCGCGGAATCCCCGCTTCCAATACCTTAAAATAAACATCCGCAACATGGACCTCGACGCCTTCTCCTGGAACATCAACAAGACGGAATCTACTAAGTTCAAAGCGGTATTGAACGAGGACGACATCAACAAATACCTTGCGGGAAAACTCGGCCCGATAAAAGATCACAGGCTGAAACTGCTGCCCGGCAGAATAGCATTCGAGGGCATATACCAGGCGCCTTTAAAGATCTTTATCCCCATCAGTCTCGAAGGAAAAATAATCATAGACAAAAGAGAGCTTGTCATGCTTGAATTATATAACCTTAAAATTATCAATACCTCGATCCCGCGGGGGATCCTGAAAGTTTTCAACCCGCTCATAAACCCGATAGCCGATCTTAAAAAAAGCAAGATCCGGCTTTTAATCGACAATTACGAAATCCGGGAACACACGCTTAACCTTGAAGGCGAAGCGTACATCAGGGGAAAATAATCCGCATCAGGCGGCCCGGCACGTCATGAAAAAATTTTTAAGCGCCCCGGAGGAACAAACATGAAAAAGATCATATTATGCCTGGCGGTGATTTTAACAGTTCTCATCGCTTCTTTCTCCCCAACTCATGGAAATACGCCGACCGTATCAGTCCAGGGCTCCCCGGTGCCCGGCGGGACTTTGTTCGTGCAGGTCGGCCTGGATGAAAATTCCAACGCCGGGACGGTCGAATTCGCCGAGATGACACTCCCTCTACAGGTGGAAAAAGGCGTCGGCAAAACGATACTGCCCGTACCGCTCGATAAGAAGCCTGGCGATTACGATTTAAAAATTACCATATCGGGGTCTTCGGGCGACAGCGCCCATCACAGGGTTATACCGATAAAGCCGAAGAAATACGCGGTCCAGTACCTCACCCTGCCGCCTTCGGAAGAAGATAAATACGAGGCTCCGGGGGTCGTCGCAGAAAGAGCCGCAATCGAACACGCACTCAAGACGGTCAGCAAAAAATATACATGGTGGGGTAGCTTTATATGGCCGGTTGACGCCGGAATAAGCACTGAGTTCGGGATTAAAAGATACATCAACGGGGAAGACGCAGGCCGCCACTGGGGATTTGACCTTCCAGCGCCGGAGGGCACGCCCGTAAAAGCTACAAACTGCGGCACCGTGCTCCTTGCGCGCTCCGATTTCACGCTCCACGGTAAAACTGTTATCATCGACCACGGCATCGGCCTGACATCGCTTTATATCCATCTTTCCAGCATATCCGTAAAGCCGGGCGATCTCGTAAAGAGAGGCCAGGTAATAGGCAGAGTGGGTTCAACCGGCGTGGCTACAGGCCCACACCTCCACTGGGGAGTTTACGTCGGAAGGGAAGCGGTTGATCCCAGGATGTTCATGCATCTTCCTAAAAGCTGGCAATAGCACGGCCTCGAATATCAAAGCGCGGGATGTTGTAAGTGATAGCCGGTTTCTTTCTGGAAAAGATGGCCCAGTTGTATCAATGTTTTTTCATCCAGGTGCTTCCCGATTAACTGGATGCCGGCGGGCATGCCGTTGACGAAACCTCCCTGGAAAACCAGCCCGGGAAGCCCGGCCAGGTTAACAGAAACGGTGTACAGGTCCGTGAGATACATGGAGAGAGGGTCGTCGATTTTTTCGCCCAGTCTGAACGCTGTAATAGGCGTTGTCGGGGAGAGGATGACATCGCATTCGGAAAATGCTTTTTCAAAATCCTGCCTTATAAGGGTACGCACCTTCTGGGCCTTCAGGTAATACGCATCGAAATATCCCGATGAAAGCGCGTAAGTGCCTATCATGATGCGGCGCTTGACCTCGCTCCCGAAGCCTTCCATCCGGGTCTTCTTGAACATCGTCAAAACGTCCGAGGCGTCCTTCGCCCTGTGGCCGTACCTTGCGCCGTCGAACCTTGCAAGGTTCGAACTACACTCGGCGGGCGCTATCACGTAATAAGCCGGCATCGCGTATTCGACATGAGGCAGCGTTACCTCGGAGATGACGGCCCCTTTTTTTCTGAAAATACCGGCGGCTTCATCCACGCGGTTTTTAATTTCGGGGTCAAGCCCCTCGATGAATTCCTTCGGGATGCCTATGCGCAGCCCGGAGACGTCCCTGTCGAGGGACTTGTGATAATCCCCCGCCGCCGGGATACTCGTCGAATCCTTATCGTCTTTCCCTGCGATAACGGAAAGCAATAAGGCCACATCGGCGACTTCCCTGCCCATAGGGCCGATCTGATCAAGTGAGGATGCAAACGGGATCAGGCCGTACCTTGAGACAAGCCCGTAAGTGGGCTTGAATCCCGCCACGCCGCAATAATTTGCAGGCTGGCGGACTGAGCCTCCCGTATCCGACCCCAGCGAAAGAGAAACTTCCCCCGCCGCGACCGCTGCAGCCGAGCCGCCGCTTGATCCGCCGGGGACCCTGGCCGGATCCCACGGGTTATGCGTGGGGAAAAAACAGGAGTGCTCGGTCGATGATCCCATCGCAAATTCATCCATGTTGGTCTTGCCGATTATCACCGCGCCGGAATTCAGCAGCCTCTCCACAACCGTCGCATTATAAGGCGGCCTGAAGCCTTCCAGGATCTTCGACCCGCACGTGCAGGCATGGCCCTTAACGCATATATTATCCTTAACCGCTACCGGAAGCCCCAGGAGCTTTTTGCAGCCGCCGCCTTTAGCCCTTATTTCATCGGCTTTTTCGGCGCTTTTTAGAGCGCTTTCTTCGTCTATCGAGAGGAACGCCTTAACGACGCCATCCACCTTTTTTACCCTGGCAAGGTGGACTAAAACAAGCTCCCTGCTTGAAATCTCTTTCCTGTCCAGCATTTCAAGCTGCCTGACCGCCGAAAGATAACATACATCCGGGCTCATGAAACCTCCGTAATTAAAGCAACATGCATCATTTTCTTCATTTGCCGGTATCGAACAGGGCTCTTTTATATTCAGCCGGCATCCTCCGATTCGAGGATCGGGGGCATCTTGAAATAATCGCCTGACCTCTCCGGCGCGTTCTGCAATACCTCGTCAACCGAAAGGCCCGGGCGCGATTCGTCTTCCCTGAAAACATTGCTCATAGGCACAACCTGGAACGTCGCCTCTATCCCTTCGGTATCAAGCTCCTGGAGCTTATCGACATATTCCAGGATGCCGCCCAGCTTTTCAGTATATACGGCAAGTTCCTCCGGCTCAAGCTCAAGCCTGGCAAGGTGGGCGACACCTGCCACCTGTTCTTCAGTTATCTTTTTTGTCATCCTTTTTCTCCCCGGCGCCATCCTGTGTTTCGCTCTCGTTTTCTTCTTTCGTTTCTTCCATGAATGGTGACTTGAATTGTAAATCGCACTGCGGGATATGTTTCTCAAGATTTCTTCTTGCTTCAAGGCTTTCAAGATCAAAATCGTAAACGCTGCCTACTTTTCTCAGGTCGTATGTTCTCATGCAGAGAAAAGCCGCACTGTTTTTGTCGAACCTGGATGTTGTAGCTGACTTTGCAAGTTTCTCAAACATCTTCCTGAAATTATTGATGCTTATGAAATCCAGTTTCTCCAGCAAATTCCTGTAATCGAAAAGGGTGCTGTCAATCCTGTAAGGGATTTCCGATTCCCCGACGTAAATATCGACAAGGTACACATTGCGGATGGTTTTAGGCACCTGGCGGTCGGATTCTTTTTCACCGTACATCACGCCTCTCACCAGGTTTCTCAACATCGATTTCGGAGGCTCGAAGTCGCCGACAACTTCTTTAATGATGCCAAGGCATATTATTTTAACGTCGAGCCATGCGATGCGCTTCTTATCGACCGCCGTATAAAGCACGAGATACTCGCCGTCAATTTCCCCTCCTCTTACCCGGATAGGGAGCCTGCTTTTAACGGCCTCCTCCGAAAACTCCCCCGAACCGTTCCCTGATATTTCGGGATCATCACTCATAATCGTTATTCCCCTCCCCATTTTCCCTGCTGTAGATTCCGATCTTTTTCAATTTCAGTTTCATATCGCGCGGGTTGTCGGAATTGCGAATACAATCTTCAAGTGAGATTTTGCCGTCTTTAAAAAGCTTGATGAATGAAAAATCGAAACTGACCATGCCGTCAGGATGGAACTGATCCAGTTCCCTGGAGATATCGCCCAGGGTGCCTTTGGATATGTGCTCCTGCATCCTGGCATTGACGATCATTATCTCCAGCGCCAGGACACGCCCCCCGTCCCTGGCGGGAATAAGACGCTGGCAGACGACGCCTTTTAAATTGAATGCAAGCTGCTGGAGCATCGACTCGTGCTGGTCGGTCGGGAAGAATTGTAGTAAACGTTCTATCGTCTGGACGGAGTTGTTGCTGTGAAGCGTGGAAAGGACAAGGTGGCCGGTTTCCGCAAAATAAACACCCGCACGCACGCTTTCCACTTCCCTCATCTCGCCTACCAGCAGAACGTCCGGCGCCTGGCGGACAGCGCTTTCAAGGGCGTCCTGGAAAGATTTCGTATCCGTCCCAACTTCCCTCTGGCTGACAACACAGTTTATATCCTTGTGGAGGAATTCGACGGGGTCTTCCATGGTCAGTATGTGCCCCGAACTGTTCATGTTGCGGAACCTGATCATCGCAGCAAGGGTCGTAGATTTGCCGGAGCCTGTCGGTCCCGTTATCAGCACAAGCCCCCTTTTGACCATTGAAAGATCTCTTACTACCGGGGGCAGCCCCAGTGTATCGAAATCGAGGATGTCATCCCTTATCTTCCTCATCACCATCGCAACCGAATCGCTCTGGAGATAAACGTTGACGCGGAACCTCCCTTCCTCAAGTCCCTTGTAAAGGAAGTTGGCCTCGGGCCTGTTGTAAAAGTTTTCACGCTGTTCTTTGGGCATTATGTCGAAAGCCAACTCCTGCGTAAATTGCTCGGTAAGCGGCTCCATCTCAATAGGAGCAAGGCTGCCTTCAATCCTCAGCGTCGGGGGTGCGCCTGCTTTTATGTAAATATCCGATGCGCCTTCACGGACCATCAGGTCGAGAATTTCATTCAGAAAACGGATCCTCTCTTCCCTGTTCATACCGTCCCTCCCTTGCCTGTCGTTTTATCGGTTATCTTCAATTCTTTCCCCTGGCTCAGCCTTTTAATATTCCCCCTGTGCTTATAAATTGCGGTAGCCGCCGAAAGCGCCCCGAAAATGACATAAACCGGGGGGCACTTTAAAAAATATAGCACAAAAGGGATTGAAAAAGACGCCAGTACCGAACCTGCCGAGCTGTATCTCGTAATAAGAACCGTGACACCCCATATAGCCACCCCGATAACCGCGGCAATCCACGAAATATAAATCAATACACCGAGGCTTGTCGCTATGCCCTTTCCGCCCTTGCCGCCCAGGAAAATCGAATAATTATGTCCCAGGATACCGGCGATGCCGCTTGAGATTATCATATACGACGCAATCTCCGGCGAAACGAAAACGCCTCCCAGGTATGCGCACAGTACCCCTTTCAGAACATCACAACACAACACCAGCAACCCGCCTGCCGGACCCAGCGCCCGGAAAGCGTTTGCAGCACCGATATTGCCGCTCCCCGTATCCCTGATATCGATGCCCTTAATGGCTTTGCCGATAATAACACCGAAAGGTATGGAGCCTATGAGATATGAAATTACCAGGATCCCCGGCAATAAAAGCCATCCAGGCATTACTTCCTCCTCACGAAGAATCTTATCGGCACACCTGCAAGCCCGTACTCGGCCCTGAGCCTGTTTTCAATGTACCTGAGATATGAATCCTGCAGGCTGCCCGGCTCATTACAACGAATAACCATTGTCGGGGGTCTGACGGCGACCTGCGATATATACGAAAGCTTTACCGGCTTGCCGTCTTTGGCCGGGGGCGGCGGGTTCATGAAAACCGCGTCGCCGAGAACTTTGTTCAGGCTGCGGGCCGGGAGCTTTCTCCCGTATTCTTCTCCCACCTCCAGGGCGATATCCAGAAGCCCGTCCAGGCCCCAGCCTTTCAATGCAGATGTAAAAATCACGGGTGCATAGCTGAGGAAATTCAATTCCCTGCCGAGCATGTTCATAAAATCCTTCTGTAAAGGGGTCATTTTTTTCCCGGTTCCCGGAGAGTCCTCTATCTTATCCCACTTGTTCACCAGGATAACCGTCCCACGGTAGGCTTCTTTCATCTCCCCCGCTATCTTCTTGTCCCCCATTACCAGGCCGTCGGATGCATCGAGCACCAGGAGGGCAACCTGTGAGCGGGAAAGAACGCCTCTCGTCCTGACGGTGCTGAAATATTCTACTTTTTCCCCTATTTTCCCCCTCCGCCTGAGCCCTGCAGTATCCACAAGGATTATGCGCCTGTCCCCGTACTCGATTATTATATCGACGGCGTCCCTGGTGGTGCCGGGCTCCTCATGAACCACCGCCCTGGCCTCACCCGCCAGGAAATTAAGGATAGACGACTTCCCCACATTGGGACGTCCCAGGAGTGCAAGGTGGAGCATATCCTCGCTTTCAGGCGGTTTTGCGGCTTCTCCGCTCTCCAGGGATCTCAACTCGTCAACCACGATATCGAGCAGGTCGCCTGTCCCCGTGCCGTGAATGGCGGAAACCGAAAGAGGCTCGCCGAGGGCAAGGTCGTAAAAATCCAGGAGACCTTCTCTTTTAGTCTCTCCCTTATTTGCAACGAGAATAACCGGCTTGCCGGACTTCCGCAAAACTTCGGCTACATCGATATCCAGGCCCGTCAGGCCGCTTTCCTGATCGACTACGAAAAGCAGGAGGTCGGCTTCATTTACGGCAACGGTCGTCTGGCCGAGAACCGCCGCTTTCAAAGTATCATCGGAGCCGGGGTCCATCCCCCCGGTATCCGCCACCTTGAATTCCAGGCCGTTCCATATAAGATCCCCGTAGATCCTGTCCCTCGTCACATAAGGGGTATCCTCGACAATAGCTATCCTTTTGCCTATAAGCCGGTTGAAAAGGGCCGATTTCCCTACATTGGGCCGCCCTACTATCGCAACAAGCCGCCTTTTATCTTCATTCATCAAAAAACACCGCCGTTATCAAATCTTCCGGCCGAATATCGACCGTCTTTACACGGCATCCCAGCCGTGATTTTAGCTTCTCGATGCTGATTCCGTCAAGAAAAAGATTTCCCTCCCTCAATGCCGTCTCAGGTACAAGAATTATCTCGTTCCGGGTGACGCTCCCCTTCAGATCCTTTATGATATCGCGCCCTGAAATCAGCCCCGCCACCGTAACGCTTTTTCCTAAAAATTCGTTCTTCACGGCAACGATACGAAAATCCAATCCCTTAATCTTTGAAAATGCTTCTTCAACTTCGCCGAGAACTTTTTTGCCAAGCTCCCCGGTTACAACGGTAACCTTCCTTTTCTTTTCGATTAATCCGGGCAGGTATCTTTTCCTCCGCCTGAAGCCTGTTATGAACCACCTCGAAAGCCCGACACCATTTTCAGCCTGGGAGAATTCCTCATAACTGCTATAGCCGGGCAAAGGCTCCCCGGCTTTCAAATACAACTCATCCGCGGCCCATACAAGGCGGGTGCCGAACTTATCAAGGAACCTATCCTGGTAAGAATGCACGAGATCCAGAATTTCGGCGGCTTCTCCTGCATCCACAGGCTTAAGGGGAAATAAGCCTTTCCTGTGTTTCGTCAGCCCCACTGGGATAACGGCAATCGATTCAGCCGCAGGATAGAAGCCCGCCAGCGCCTCAATCGTCTGCTTCAGGACATCCCCGTCATTTATCCCCGGACAGACCACTATCTGCAAATGAAAAGATATGCCGGCCTCTGCAAGGCGTGAAAGTTTCGGGAGAATCCGCCAGGCCTTTTTCGAGCCGAAAAGGACCTCCCGCACAACGGGGTCAACCGCCTGTACCGATATATATAACGGCGAAAGCCTCTGCCTGATAATCCTCTTCCATTCATGAGGCTCAAGGTCGTTCAGTGTTATGTAATTGCCGAAAAGGAAGGAAAGCCTGTAGTCGTCGTCTTTAAGATAAAGGGATCTCCTCAATCCTTTCGGCATCTGGTCCATGAAGCAAAAAACACAGCGCTGGGAGCATCTCCTTACCCCATCGAAAAGATCCTTTTCGAATTCTATGCCCAACGGTACCGGCTCATCCCTTGAGATATCGACCGCTGATTTTCGGCTGCCGCGCAAAAGGGTCAGGCGGATTTTATCATCGGCGTTGTAGTAAAGATAATCTACGATATCGGAGACCTTATGGCCGTTTACTGCAAGGAGCCTGTCGCCTGGGCGGACTCCCGCGATGTCCGCAGGGGAACCCGGATCGACGCCGGAAATTATTCCGCCTGAGGGCTTCATTCCATCTCCCTGTAAAGATCTTCAAGCGAGGTCTTGATAAGGTTTGAAAAATTCTCCAGCGTTACTTTATCTATTTTCTTCTCACCGCTTTCAGGCGGCATAAGGGGCCTGCCCAGCCTTACCCGGATGCGCTGGAAAGGGAATTTATTGGTTCCCTTAATTACAATGGGGACCACAGGGACACAATTCCGTAAAGCGATAAGAGCTGTCCCCGGCTCGGCTTCCCCTATTTCGCCCGACTTCTGGCGTCTTCCTTCGGGGAAGATCCCGACCACTTCGCCTTCCGATAAAAGCTCCCCGGCTTTTTTCAAAGCTTTCCTGTCCGGCTTCCCCCTGACGACGGGAAAAGCTCCGTACTCTTTGATCATTGGAGCCAGCACCGGGATATGAAAAAGCTCTATTTTGGCCATGAAATGGACCTGCCTGTCAACAGCGGAACCCAGCACCGGCGGATCAAGATAACTCGAATGGTTTCCGGCAAGTATAACGCCGCCTTTTTCCGGCAGGTTTTCAAGTCCCTCAACCTTAAATCCCCAGAAGAAAAAAATTGTATTCAAAATCCAGTGTGCAAGCTTATATGCCAGCGGGCCTTGAGCGCGAGGTTTCCTTGCCATCACAGGGTTCCGGTCTTTTCTTTGATTATAGAAACGATCCTGTCAACTACGGCATCCGCATCCATGCCGGTGGAATCCAGCATTATCGAATCTTCCGCAGGCTTGAGAGGTGATGCCGCACGCGTCGAATCTATCCTGTCCCTCTCCTGGACGTTTCTGACAACTTCTTCCAGCGAAACGGGGACGCCCTTTTCCCTCAATTCCTTGAACCTTCTTCTAGCCCGCTCGGCAACCGACGCCGTGAGAAAAATCTTGACGGCGGCAAAAGGCAGCACCACTGTTCCGATATCCCTCCCCGCCATGACGACGGATGTGTTCCGGGCCATCAGCCTCTGCTTTTCAACAAGGATACTCCTGACACCCGGTATCTCCGATACCGGGGATACTATCCCGCTGACTTCCGTTGTATGTAAATACGGTGTTACATCTTCCCCATCCATGAAAACCTTATAACCCAGTTCGGAGCCCTCCGAAATCTCGATATCCATCCGGCTCGCCTGCGCAAGCACGACGACTTCAGGCGCATTTCCCGGACTTATGTTATTCTTAAGCGCCATCCAGCTTACAGCCCGGTACATCGCACCCGTATCGAGGTACAGGAACCCCATTTTTTCAGCGACTTCCTTCGCTACAGTGCTTTTGCCCGACGCAACAGGGCCGTCTATTGCAACTGCAACCGATTTTTCCGACATCACATCCCCCTCAGTATATATAAAACCCGCCCGGGTTTACCTGGATTATCGTATATTCCGTAAAGTATTTCCCCGCAACCCGCCTCACATCCTCCGGGGTTATATCATCATATTTATCCGGCAGGTTTCTCACGCTTTCGTAGCCGGTCCCGTTGATCTCCGCCTCCCCGTAAACCGACGCCCGCTCAACGACATTATCCAGGGACAGCAGAAGCTTTCCTTTTAAAATCGAACGGCAGAGGCTCAAAGATTCCGGCGGGATGCCGTTTTCTTTTATGTCCTTTATTATATCCACCATGATATTCCTGACCTTGCGCACATTTCCGGGCGCGGTAGGGGCAAAAATCAATATATATGACGGCCCTGTCAGCGAAGGGTAAATACTGCCGGGTGTATATACCAGGCCTCTTTTTTCTCTCAACTCGACAAACAGCCTTGAGGAAAAACCCTCTCCAAGGTATGTCTGTATCACATCCATGACAGGCCTGTCAGAAGAACTTACTTCCGGAGCAGGATAGCCTACAAGGACATAGCCCAAATCGGAATATGCGCTGAGCCTCACTTCTTTTTCCTGCTCAACAGGCTCCCAGGGGATATCTATGGGCTGAGACTCTCCCGGTTTTGCCGCTCCCAGGCACTTTTCTGCGGCATCTGTTACGCCCGTCATATTCTGAGGGAAAATTATGGCGGCCACTGTCCTTTCCGGCACGTAATATTTTTTCAGGAAATCCCGGATGCCGTCGATGCTCACCGATGAAATGGCGTTATAGTATCCCGACTGGGGCTCCCGGTAAGGATAATACCTGTAAAAGTAACTGCGGAAAAGAATTATTATATCCTGGTAAGCCCCCTGGCTGCCCTTGCGCTCGGCCAGCATCTCGTTTTTAACGGCGTTGAAATCGTCGGTTGAAACCCAGCCCGGCAAAAGCACGGTTTGAATAGATTTTAACATACCGTCAAGATGTTCGCCGCGGCAGGTTATTTTAATCTCCATATAATCGGGGTAAGTATCGCCGGATATTACTATGCCTTTGTCTTCGGGAGTCTTGCCGTCACCGCCGGGCTGCCTCAATTTCCTCAGCATCATGTTTAAAACCATGTCGCGAAGCCCCCAGGTGGCCTTGCTTTCCTCAAGGAGGCCTACTTTAAACATTATCGAAACCGATGCAAGGTCGGTCTCACTGTTCCAGCCCGTCAGCAAAACCGCCCCGTTAGTAAGAGTATCCTTTGTGATGCCGGGAAGCGGCCCGCCGTAAACAGGAAGCGAAAAGATTAAAAATGCGATCAGTAAAACAAATAAAATGCGCTGCTTCAATCCCAAGACGGACTCCTTTTTTTCTGCGTGAAGTCTATTTCCATGAACCCGCCTCTCTCCATGTATGAGCAAAAATCCCTGATATCCTCATTCGTAACCTTCGAGATGTTTTCCATGTAAGACGAAGCAAATTCCGCCGTATCGATACACTCGAAAAACCCCAGCACCTCGGATACCCCCTCCGGCCCCGCCATGCTCATGAGATGCTCTGTCATTATGAGATTTTTTGCCCTTTCAAGCTGGTTTTCAGGCAGACCGTTCACTTTTATATCGCCGAGGGTTTTGAAGAGAAGGTCGCGGGCATAACCCAGGTCTTCCGGCGTCGTCTCCATCAATATTATAAAAATCCCCGGGTCTTTCTGCGTCAGAAAATTTGCAGATACCTGGGAAACCGCCCTTTTTTCATTGATCAGGATTTTCGGCAGCATGGCCTCGTCACCCATCGACAGGGCAAAGGTAAGGACATCCGCCGCATATATATATTTCCGGTCTTTTACCGACGGGGCAGGGAAAGCGATGCCCGCATCAGCCGCATCTCCCTGGCTCTCCATCTCTTCATGCCGGTGCATGAACGGCCGGAAATCACTCTGGCCATAGTCCACAGGCTTCCCCATATCTGTAAAAAATACCGGCGCTCCGCCCGCTGAATCTTGAAAATTCTCTTCCGGCAAATCATTGTTTGTCCCGGGCGCCCTGCTCACCCACTTTTTGATCCGGTCAACGACCGCCTTCTCGTCAAAATTGCCTGCCACCACCCACACCATCTTTTCCGGGCGGTAATAACGGTCATGAAAATTCCTGATATCGCCGCTCGTGAACCTGCTTATGTTTTCCCTGGTGCCTATAATGGGCCTCCCGTAAGGCCGGGACGGAAAAGACATCGCATAAATCATCTCGCCTATCCTTTCCGGGACGCTGTCGTTATGGATGTTATATTCGTTCAATATCACCCGGCGCTCCATGTCAAGCTCGTTTTCGGGGATGGCGGGAAACTCCAGGGCGCTTCCCAGGAGATCGACAGCTTCCAGAGCGCGGCTCGACGGGAGCATCATGTAATACCTTGTAAAATCTTTGCCTGTAAATGCATTGGCCTGGGCGCCGATCTCATCGACGTCGCGCAGGAATGTCCTCGTATCGGCATATTTCGTGCCCTTGAACACCATGTGCTCGAAAAAGTGGGCGCTCCCGTTGGTGGACGAATTCTCACAGGACGAGCCGACTTTCATGAAGATATTCACCGCCGCCACTTGGGTATCGGGCATTTTAGAAAGCAGTATGGTCGCCCCGTTATCGAGCTTTATCCTCTTGAATTGAGGATAATCCTTCGCCCCGGCGGAAGCCGAAACAAGAAAAATAATAAATATAACGAAAAGCAGTCCCCTGCCGTATTTCCAGAACCCGGACTTTATCATTCAATCACCTTTTTCTCATTATGCCGTATAAAAGATTCCCGGCCTGAACCATATCCCATTTTAGCAGAATTATAACGAAGGTTCCAGAAAAATCCCCGACTTCCTCCAGGGGCGGATTGACCTCAAACTCGACTTGTCATTCCGAACCCTGTGCTGATGAATATCAGTATTGTTTCGGAATCTCAAAAGAGGGCGGTCGGATGATGAACAAATAGATCCTGAAACAAGTGCCCGCCTTGAGCGGAGTCGAAAGGAGCGAAGCCGAAAGGCAGGATGACAGTAGCTCCTAAAACCCGAATCTCACAAGTTCAGAGTTTGTGCTATTCATCAGGTATGAGGAGCGGAATAAATTCCGCAGTTCCTGTATCCTCTTCTCCCTCACCCCGGATCGGGCCAAATTTATTTGGCCTTCTTTAAAATCAAGATCTGAGGTTATTTTGCGTAAGTTTCAAGTCACGTTCACATTATCTATTAGCGCCGCTGCTCCATGGACCGGGGCCCGGCATTTTCACCTGTACCGGTGTGGGATGCGGATAATAATCGAAGCTGCCGATTCCCAGTTGCCCGTGATTATTATGCCCCCAGGCCCAGACAGTACCGTCGCTGCGAAAGGCCAGGCTGTGCCCCTCTCCTGCCTCGATGTCGGTTACGCCGGTCAGGAACCCGCTTCCGGCTGGGCCTTTTACCTGTACCGGGGTAAGGCGCTCGGTCTGAGTTCCGTCACCTAACTGCCCCCATTCATTATCCCCCCATGCCCAGACAGTGCCGTCTTTTTTCAATGCCAGCGTATGTGCCGGTCTTGTCGCTATGGCTATAACTCCGGTCAGGTATCCCTCATCTCCCGGCCCCCTCACCTGGACAGGGGTATGGCGGTCGGTCTTGCTGCCGTCACCCAGTTGCCCGTTGCCGTTCCATCCCCATGCAAAGACAGTGCCGTCATTTCGTAATGCCATGCTATGCCCTTGTCCTGCCGCAATGGCCGTAATCCCGGTAAGAATCCCACTTCCCCCCAACCCATTCACTTGCATCGGGAGTCTGCTTTCGTCCAGGTTTTTTAGCTTGGGAGTATATCCCAGCTGCCCGTTGCCGTTCAATCCCCATGCCCAAACTGTGCCGTCTTTCATTAAAGCCATACTAAAGTAGAACCCCGCCGCGATAGCCGTTATTCCTGCCCGAAATTCTTTCCCACGCAGCCCCTGCACCGGGACATGGTGTAATCTCTGACCATAGTACTCCCCCAACGGAAAGTGGTTATTATCTCCCCATGCCCAAACCGTGCCGTCCCTTTTCAATGCAAGGCTATGCAAGTCTCCCGCCGCAATGGCTTTCACATCTGTCAGGAACCCGATCCCCTCCGGGCCTTTCACCTGGACCGGGGTGCTATAATAATTACCGTTGTAGCTATAACTGGATTTACCGTTCCCCAATCTGCCGTCGCCGTTCCATCCCCATGCCCAAACCGTGCCGTCGTTTTTCAATGCCAGGTTGTATCCGTTCCCCGCCGCAAGGGCTGTTATTCCAGTCAGGTATCCCTTTCCTTTCGGCCCTTTAACCCGGGTTGGGATATAACGGTCGTTGTAACTGCCGTCCCCCAACTGATATTCACCATTCCATCCCCATGCCCATGCCGTGCCGTCGTTGCTTACTGCAAGGCTGTAGTCGTTTACCTTGTCCTGCCCTATATTATATGGCATTGAATATTGCGATGCTCCTAAGCAAAAGTTGACCGGCCCATAATTATGGTACAAGATTTCATCAGGCTCGATGACTTTTATTTCACAAGTAATCGGTGTATTCATAGGCAGCAATGCGGGGCATTGGTAATATCCAAGATGAAATCTGTTAATATCTATAAAGTCCGAAAAGGATCTATGGAAAGTATATGACTGGGCCAAGGCTTCTTTGACATAGAAATTAACTTGTAACTTAAGGATACCTTTGCGAGTATTATAATGCAGGGGAGGCTTATCAACAGCCCTGCGTTTAAAATCTGCATAATTAATTTTCATACTATATACGCCCGGGTATTTGTTGATAAACTCTATTCTTTTAACAAATCCCTTTTGACGAACATCAATCTCTGTGTTCACCAAATCTTTCCAATAATCTCTTGGTCGAAACACTATCGCCACAAGCCATTGCAATTCTTTCATATTTGGTTCACGGGAACGCATGATATAATTAATCATCATGCTTGGCACAATCCACAAAAGCAACAGAGCAATAACCAAAATTAAATATTTGAAAATCGCGCTCTTATTCAGACGTTTCACCTCCGAGCTTGATTTTTGAATCATGCTCGCCCCCCTCAGTTTTTTAGCCTCTTGCTTACTGTCGAATAGTGTATTCCAAGAAAATCCCCTGTCTCTCCTTGATTGTATTTATTCGCAGTGAGTTTTTTAATTCCCCTGTTTCTCCTTATATACTTGATAATTCTTTCAAAAGATTGCCCTGCCCGAAGCCTGCATCCTTGCGCTGGATTCCCGACTTCTCGGGAATGACGAGGCATTGAATTCAGAGTTTGTGCTATTCATCAGGTATGAGCAGCGGAATAAATTCCGCAGTTCCCGTATCCTTGCTAATGCGGCCTGGTGTTTTCAACAGCCATGATCAGCACAACTTATTCGTTTACTTCAATCCAGGATCGGGCCAAATTTATTTAGCCTTATCCAAAAATCAAGCCCTGAAGTCATTGGGAAAAAGGGTTTTTCGATTCGCCTAGAATACAATGCCAAAAAAATCACGGAGAATTCATGGAAACCCGACAGAGCAATATCCGCAATTTTTGCATAATAGCACATATCGATCACGGTAAATCCACGCTTGCCGACAGGCTTCTGGAGATGACCGATTCGATAGAGCCGCGCCTGATGAAAGACCAGGTGCTGGACAGCATGGATCTTGAAAGGGAGCGGGGCATTACCATAAAGGCATCGGCGGTTACGATAAAATATCATGCCGCCGACGGGCAGGAATATATCTTCAACCTGATAGATACCCCCGGCCATGTGGATTTCACTTACGAGGTTTCAAGATCCCTTGCCGCATGCGAAGGGGCGCTCCTTGTAGTGGATGCGGCCCAGGGAGTCCAGGCCCAGACGATGGCCAACTTCCATCTTGCCCTTGAAAACAAACTGGAGATAGTCCCGATCATAAACAAGATCGACCTGGTAACTGCGGACGTGAACAAAACCATAGCTGAAATAGAAGAAATCCTGAGCCTCCCCGCCGATGACGCGGTGGCGATATCGGCCAAGAACAATATCAACATTGAAAAAGTGCCCGAAGCCATAGTCAGGCTGATACCTCCTCCCGGCGGCGACCCCGATTCGCCTCTCAGATCACTTATATTCGATTCCCACTATGACCCTTATAGGGGCGTCATCCCGTTTATCCGCGTTTTCGACGGCCGGGTCAAAAAAGGCGATATTATCAAGATGTGCTCCACCGGCACGAAATTCGACGTTACCGAAGTCGGGATCTTTACACCGGACCTGACGCCGGTTGAGGAATTGAAAGCCGGGGATGTGGGATACATCACCGCCCAGATAAAGGATATCAAGAACGCCCAGGTCGGCGATACTATAACGGGGGCAGGCAACCCCACCGATAAGCCCCTGCCCGGCTACCGGGACGTCAAGCCGATGGTCTTCGCGGGGCTTTATCCAGTCGAGCCGATGGATTTCAATACTCTCCGGGACAGCCTGGACAAGTTCAGGCTGAACGACGCGGCGCTGACTTACGAGCCGGAGACAAGCGCGGCCCTGGGAGTCGGATTTCGCTGCGGCTTCCTTGGGCTTCTCCACATGGAGATAGTACAGGAGCGGCTTGAAAGAGAATTCGACCTTAACCTTATCGCAACCGCGCCCAGCGTGATTTATAAAGTGGTCAAGACCAACGGGCAGACGATCCATATCGACAACCCGTCTTTCCTTCCCGACCCGACGGCCATCGACCACATTGAAGAGCCTTATGCAAAGACGATTATCCTGACGCTGGAAGATTCCGTCGGCGTGGTGATGGAGCTAGCGCAGGGACGCCGGGGCGAATTCATAAACATGGAATACCCGTACAGGGGCCTTGCCCTTTTAACTTACGAGATGCCGCTTGCCGAAATCATCACCGACTTTTTCGACCTTTTGAAATCCAAGACCCGCGGGTACGCCACGATGGATTACGAAATAATCGGCTTCCGCCCGTCCGACCTCGTGAAGCTGGACGTGCTGGTCAACAAGGATAAAGTTGACGCTTTATCGATAATCGTCCACCGGGAGTTTGCCGAGTCCCATGCAAGGGTACTCGTTGAAAAGCTGAAAGATGCCATCCCCCGCCACCAGTTCGCCATCCCCATCCAGGCGACGCTGGGGGGCCGGATAGTAGCCAGATCCACCGTCAACGCCTTCAGGAAAGACGTTACGGTGAAATGCTACGGGGGTGATATCACCCGTAAAAGAAAGCTCCTGGAAAAACAGAAAAAAGGCAAAAAGCGGATGCGCTCCTTCGGCTCGGTGAATATCCCACAGGAAGCCTTCCTTGCCGTATTACAGCGGGGAGAAGAGTAATTTTCCGGGGCTTATTCCGCCCGCTTTCTCTCTGAATCAACCCGGCAGTTAAACCTGCCTGCAGACATGTGTCCCTGGAGGATTTAAGCCCGGCCTGAAAGAAATCAACCGGTATCAACCTTCCGGGGGAGCATTATGCCTGAAATTACCGTAAACGGGTTCAATATCGACTATTACGAAAGCGGCCGGGGAGAGCCCCTTATATTTATAAACGGCCTGGGCGGTTATGCCGGGGCATGGGCCGCCGACCTCAAATTTTACGATAAATACTTCCGTTGTATTTGCCCGGATAACAGGTACATGAAAGGGAAGAATCTGCCTGTAAAGCCCTTCACGATAAAGGACATGGCGGGGGATGTTTCCGCCCTTATGGACGCTTTGGGCATTGAAAAAGCCTGTGTTTTATCGCTTTCCATGGGCGGGGCCGTCGCCCAGGAGCTTGCCCTTTCGCATCCCGGAAAAGTCAAAAAGCTCATTCTTTCCAGCAGCTTTCCAAAAACAGATGCACACTTCAGGCTCCTCCTGAAAACTTTGAGCGCTATGCTCCCGGAATGCAGCCTGAGAACCTTTTGTAACATGTTCGCGCTGTGGACTTTAAGGTCGGGGTTTCTTAAAAAGTATCCCGAAGAATTGATTGCGATGCAGGAATTTCAGATCGCCAACCCGTATCCCGAAGGAATTTTCAAAGCCCAGTCCGACGCCTGCATTAAGCATGATACAACCTCCAGGCTCGGCGAAATCTCCTGCCCGGCGCTCGTTACCGCCGGTGAAGAAGATATAATGACCCCGTTGTATTATGCAAGAGAACTGGAGAGGTTGATCCCGGACAGCAGACTGGAAACTTTCGCAGGGTGCGGGCACCTACACCTGTGGGAAAACCCTGACGAATATCACAAGGTTACGCTCGATTTCCTGCTGGGTGACTGAGCAATATTAATCGGATGTGCCTGAATTGGCACACTTATTACCCGTAAGATTAACAAAAATTTAACAACATTTTAACCATTTGGAAATTATTTGGTGATATTATAAATGAGTAATCTAATATAATATGGAGGGAATTTCATCATGAAACATTCCCGTCGATGGCATTTACCTGCAGGACTGCTTATTCTGGCCGTCCTTATTTTTGCTATAAGCGGATGCCTTGGAGGCGGCGGTGGGTCAGCCACCGATCTTACTCTTGTTGATTGGGGTTCGATGCTTGAGTACGGGAGCATTTCCGGCGCGGTATTCACAGACGTCGTAGGCACCGACGGTCGGGCTACACAGCCCCTTCCCGGTGCTACCGTGAGGCTCCTGACAGGAGAAACCACGACCACCGATGAAAACGGCGAGTTTTCATTCGCCAAGCCCCTCATGGGTTTTTACAGGATCACATTTTCCAAGGAAGGGTACCAGACGCTGAGCGGCAACATCAATATCCTGCCCATAGACGAGACTCATATAAATGTCGAGATGTCACAATCACAGGGCGAAGCAACCGGGGCTATACTTTATCTCCGGGGCATAGGCTTCGTCAATAACGACGCCATCTGGGTCGGCGTGAAATCGATCAGCGTTACGGATGCTTCCGATCCTTCGCTTTCATGGACAAGAGAATGGGACCCCGACTGGTACGAATACCCGTACACACTGAATTGCCACGACGTTATTATCGGCCACACTTACAACGTCAGGGTTACATGGGGCAGTTCGATCGTCGCCGACAAGGTTATAGATTATGAAGTCCTGGTCGAAAACCTGTACCAGGCGGAGACTTTCGAAACCGGGGATCCCGTGCCTACTGTGGAAAACGGTTTCATCACAGGCAATGTTTCTCATGAAGTCGTTCAGGGGGATGAAACCGTCGAGGAGCCGATAGAAGGCGCAATGCTGGCGCTGGGCACCGGGGACATAGTGTTCACGGATACGCAGGGCAACTTCTCGTTCCCCGAGGTTCCCGCAGGCTCTCATCTCCTCAGCGTTTACAAGGAAGGCTATCATGCCGTAGGATCAATGGTTACGGTTGAGGCAAACCACGAGACGGTAGTGAACATCGGTCTTGCACCCATAACGGACGGCGGCGGGGGAACCCCCGACCCGGATGAAGCGGTTCTCCATGTCATAGCCCACGGGTACTACAACGCAAACAACGACTGGATCGGGGTTAAATCCATAAAGGTCAGTAAAGCGGATAACAGTTTCGACTACCTCTGGAGCCAGACATGGGATTACGACTGGTATGAGCCCAGCTACACCCTGGACTGCCACGGTGTAACTATCGGCACAAATTACCGGGTCGAGATAATATGGGGCGCGACGGGTTACGATGACGAAACCCCGAGCATCCATTACGTCCAGGTTACCGAACAGGATCAGACCGTAACTTACGAACACTAAGCGGCAAACTGCATAAGCAAAAGAGGAAAGAAGTAAATCTTTCCTCTTTTTTTATTCAGACCTTTATGTAAACATCTCCGGCCTAATCACGAATGATCCCGGAAAATAAACATCCACCCGCGTAGCGGGTGGTTTTTCTTTGACCCTATAAGGGTCTGATACCAGCGACACCTCAAAGTGCTCTATTTTCGCCAACCGCTTTTGTCGCTCTAGCGACCCTTAAAAGGGTCCTCGTACTCTTTTACACTGGTCTTGTCCAACATCAAATCGTCATTTTCCTGGTCTCGGATATATTTCTGGATGGTTGCCTTGTTCAGCCCTACCGTACTTACATAGTATCCCTTCGACCAAAAATGACGATTTCCGTACTTGTATTTCAAATTCGCGTGCCTGTCAAATATCATCAGGCTGCTCT
>JAMCWD010000013.1 GCA_023475345.1 Chloroflexota bacterium
GGACCCTTTTAAGGGTCGCTAGAGCGACAAAAGCGGTTGGCGAAAATAGAGCACTTTGAGGTGCCGCTGGTATCAGACCCTTATAGGGTCAAAGAAAAACCACCCGCTACGCGGGTGGATGTTTATTGCCTGGGCATTCATTGTAAGTGAGGCGGTCTGAAAAGTTCCTTCAAACTCAGAGGGTTCGGGGGTCAGGGCTTGAATCTTGTACCTTGAATATACTTTTACCTTAATAAATATGCTGATTTCCGGCAAGCTCAAGATTCAAGACCTTACCCCCTCAAGGCTCCTTTGAACTTTTCAGACAGCCTCCTGGGGAGGTACGCCACAACGATTCCCCTCCTGGGAGTTAGGGGTGGGTTAGCTGGTGTCTAGTCTCCAGTCTCTAGTTTCCAGTCTCCAGCAGGCAGGCAATATAAAGGAAATGTTGAAAGATTGATCCGGAGGGGATTGAAACATGTATGACCTTATAATCAAGAACGGGAACGTTATAACTTCGGGGGTCAAAGGGATCGCCGACCTCGGCATAAAAGGCGGAAAGATAGTCGCCCTGGGGGATCTTTCCGGCGGAAGGGCTGACCTGGTGATGGATGCCGACGACCTGCTCGTCCTGCCCGGCGCCATAGATGCTCACGTACACTTCCATCTTTACGTCGGGAACGGGTTGTATTCGGCGGATGATTTTTACACAGGCGGAAAGAGCGCGGTCCTCGGCGGCGTTACCACCGTCATAGATTTCGTTCACCCGGTTCACGGTGAAGACCCGTTCGAGGCGCATGAAAAAAGGCTGAAAGAAGCTGAAGGCTGCCCTGTCGATTATGCCATGTTTTATTGTATCAACGAAAGGTCAGGGCCTTTGATGGATGCAGTCCCGGAGCTGATAAGCCGTGGGATCGCCGCCTTTAAAGTCTATACCACTTATAAGCCTGCGGGGATTTACCTGGACGACGGCGGGGTGTTCAGGCTCTTTAAATTATGCGGGAAGCATAACGGCCTGGTCAGCGTCCATGCCGAAAACGACGCGATAATAGAAACCGGGATCGAAGAGGCGATATCGAAAGGCGAACTTTCTCCCGTTTACCATGCAAAGACAAGGCCTCCGGTAGTCGAATCGGAAGCGGTACGGCGGCTTATGTTCCTGGCTAAAAATGGAGGCGCACCGGTTCATATTCTCCATGTCTCATCGAAGGAAGGGCTTCAGCAAATCCGTATGGCAAAGGCTCACGGGGCGCATGTAACCGGTGAAACATGCCCCCATTACCTGCTCCTGGGAGAAGAGAAGCTCGAAGGTGCAGACGGCTGCCTCTATACCATGACCCCGCCTTTGAGACACAAAGAAGATAACGACACGCTGTGGGAGGGCCTGCGTGACGGGACGCTGGATTTCGTTACCACAGACCACTGCCCGTTCATGAAAAGCGACAAGGAAAAAAATAAAAACGATTTTACAAAGATCCCCAAAGGCATCGGCGGCGTCGGGACACTGCTCCCGCTTTTATATTCGGAAGGCGTCCGCAAGGGCCGGATTTCGCTAGAACGCATGGTGGAGCTTTTATGTGAGAACCCGGCGAAGCATTACGGGATCTTCCCTGAGAAGGGGTGCCTCCTGCCGGGCGCCGATGCGGATATCGTCCTGCTGGATCCCAATGGCAAATGGATTGTAACTCCTGAAAGCACGGGGTCGAGATGCGATTACTCGGTTTACGACGGGATGGAGCTTGCCGGGAAGATCAGGAAAGTCCTGAGAAGAGGCAGGGTTATCTCCAACGAAGGAAAATTCTTAAAATCCGACGAACCTGGAAATTTCATAAAAAGAAAAACTGCGTGATAGGAGCCCGGTGCTGCGATTACGCCGTTTCCAGGCGGCATAAAGGAGAGCTTCATTCGCAAAAAGCTGAATACTATAATAGAGTTCACAGACAATAACAATTGTTGACGAGGTGAGCATTCGATGAGAATGGACAAGATGACGGTCAAGACCCAGGAGGCCATCCAGGCTGCGCAGGAGATAGCGGAGCAGTACGGCCACCAGGCCATAACTCCCGAACATATTTTAAAGGCGTTGATTATGCAGGAAGGCGGCCTTGCCGGTTCCATCCTGAAACACCTGGGTGTCGATTCCAGGACCATAGAAAGCCTTTTAAATGCGTGGCTTGAAAACCAGCCGAGGGTAACGGGAGCAGGCCAGGGCGGAGCATACTTTGCCAACGAAACCAATGCGCTGATATCGAAAGGTTTCGAAGAGGCAAAAAGACTCAAAGACGAATACCTCTCGGTCGAGCACCTCCTCCTTGCAATCGCATCCGACGGCAAGACCGAGGCGGGCAGGATAATACAACGGCAGGGCATAACTCCCGATGCGATTTATAAGACACTCCAGGAAGTCAGGGGCGGTCAGCGTGTTACGGATCAGAACCCGGAAGATAAATACGAAGCGCTCGCACAGTACGGCAGGGACCTTACCGATATGGCAAGGCAGTCGAAACTCGATCCTGTGATAGGCCGTGACGACGAGATCCGCCGGGTCATCCAGGTGCTCCTGCGCCGGACGAAGAACAACCCCGTGCTCATAGGGGAGCCGGGCGTCGGCAAGACCGCGATAGTGGAAGGCCTGGCCCAGAGGATAATCCGCGGCGATATCCCGGAAGGCTTGAAAGATAAAAAAGTAGTGGCGCTGGATCTCGGCGCGCTTGTCGCAGGAACGAAATTCAGGGGCGAATTCGAAGACAGGCTGAAGGCCGTCATCAAGGAAATCGAGCAGTCGGCGGGACGGGTCATACTGTTCATAGACGAGATGCACATACTTGTGGGCGCGGGCGCCGCCGAAGGCGCAGTCGATGCCGCAAATCTGCTTAAACCCGCACTTGCAAAGGGAGAACTCCGTTGTATCGGCGCTACTACGCTCGATGAATTCAGGAAACATATTGAGAAAGACGCCGCGCTGGAGCGGAGGTTCCAGCAGGTGTTCGTCAAGGAGCCGACTGTGGAGGACACCATAGCCATCCTGCGCGGTCTCAAGGAAAGGTATGAAGTACACCACGGCGTCAGGATAATGGACTCGGCCCTTGTAGCCGCGGCCATGCTTTCGAACCGGTACATCTCCGATCGTTTCCTCCCCGATAAGGCGGTGGATCTTGTAGATGAGGCTGCGTCCAAGCTCCGCATCGAAATAGACTCCCTCCCCACCGAGCTTGATCAGGTGAAAAGGCGCATAATGCAGCTTGAGATAGAAAGGCAGGCCCTGAAAAAAGAAAAGGATGAGGCATCGAAGGAGAGGCTCAAAAAACTGGAGGAAGAACTGAAAACCCTCCAGGCAAAGCAGATGGAGATGGAAGGACAGTGGAAGAAAGAAAAAGACGCCATCATGGAAATACGGGGGCTGAAGGAGCAGCTTGACCATGCCAGGATCAAGGAGGAAGAAGCCCAGCGCTCAGCCGACCTCCAGAAAGCTGCGGAGATAAGGTACGGGCTTATACCCGAACTTGAGAAAAAGATCAAGGAGAGCAAGGCCCGCCTTGACGTGCTCCAGAAAGATTTCAAATTTTTAAAAGAAGAAGTCGGCGAGGAAGATATCGCCGAAGTAGTTTCACGCTGGACGGGGATCCCCGTTTCAAAAATGCTTGAGGGCGAGATGGCCAAACTTGTCCGGATGGAAGAGCGGCTGAAACAGCGCGTCGTGGGACAGGACGAGGCCATCGAGGCCGTATCCAACGCGGTGCGCAGGAGCAGGGCCGGTGTCGCCGACCCCGACAGACCGACGGGCAGCTTCATTTTTCTCGGCCCGACAGGCGTCGGGAAGACCGAGCTTGCAAGGGCGCTTGCCGAATTCCTTTTCGATGACGAGCGGGCCATGATACGCCTGGATATGAGCGAGTACATGGAAAAACACACGGTATCCCGCCTGATAGGCGCGCCCCCGGGATACGTGGGATACGAGGAAGGCGGCCAGCTCACCGAGGCTGTCCGCAGGAGGCCTTATTCCGTGGTGCTTTTCGACGAGATCGAAAAAGCACACAACGATGTCTTCAATGTGCTCCTCCAGATACTCGACGACGGGAGGCTTACCGACGGGCACGGGAGGACGGTGGATTTCAAGAACACTATTATCATAATGACATCGAATATCGGGAGCCAGTTTATCGCCGACCTCGACGGCAGAGATGAAGACAAAATGCGGGAAATGGTGATGGAAGCCATGAGGAACCATTTCCGGCCGGAATTTTTGAACCGTGTCGATGAAACGATTATCTTCCACCGCCTCGGCCCTGACCAGATCGAACAGATAGTCGAAATCCAACTCGGCTATCTCCAGAAGCGGCTCGATGAGAAAAAGATCACGCTGGAATTCACACCGGAGGCGAAAAAGTTCCTGGCCGATAAAGGGTACGACCCGGCATACGGCGCAAGGCCGCTTAAGAGGGCCATCCAGCGCTATGTCCAGGATAAAGTAGCCATCCTGATTTTGAACGGGACCATCAAGCCGGAGCAGACCGTAGTCGCGGATCTTTCCCCGGACAAAGATGAGCTTGCTTTCGAAGCAAAAGACACCGCTATGGAAGGAGCGAAGGTATAGTTTTTAAATAACCGGCCTGTATTAAGAAGCGGCTTACCACCCGCTTCTTTTTTTCATGATGACTTTGACTTCCATCTCGTCATGAGCCTGTTCAGCTTCTTTTTCGTCTTTGCTCCTTACGATGATCAAAGGCTCGCGGGCCGTGAACATGCCGAAAAGATATGTTTCGAAAACCATGGTTTCCCACTGGCCGTAACGGTTCTGCCGCGTGGCGACCACGTAGTTCTTTCCGTCGATACGGTTTTTAACTTTCCTGTGCAAATACAACGTGCTTCACCGTTTTGTCGATTTTATAAAATTGACTCCGGGCGTTCCCTGAACGCTCATTTGCATTACCGAAGCCCGGCGGGCAACCCTCCGCGCGGCTACGGCTTAACGATATTCCCCATGAAAAGGATGGTGCCTGTCCTATTATCCCTTATAGCGCAGAAGAACGGCCGGTCAACGACCATCTTGAACCTTTTGGGAGGCTCCAATACAGCCGATTTTAAGGTCATCACGACTGACGTTACAGCGGCGGCTTCCGTTCCTTCCTCGTTCACCTCTACAAATGTTTTATGCATGACCTTGCTTATGTAAGGGTCCGTCGGGGGGGCGGACATCCCTGTGAAATCGGCTTTCCCCATGTCGAAAGCTATCCCCATCCCCATTGCGCTTAAGGCTTTGCTCAATTCAAGCCCGTATTCCATCTTGAATTTCGGGGTGGTGATGTCGCCTTCGGTCATGCTAAAACCCGCCATCCAGTTTTCCCATTCCGCAGAGTTCAATTTTTTCACAAACCCGTCGATGCCGTCTTTCTTCGGCAGGAATATGTACATGCTCATCCTGCCTTTGCCGTAAGGGAGGCTGACAGCCTGGAACCCGTCGTTCTCAAGATACCTGTATTTGCCCGACTGGCTCATCATCGGCACCTTTTTCTTCTTGCCCGTAAGCAACGTAAAATCGAGATCCCTCGTCGCCTTCGAATCGAATTTAGTTGCCCACGACCCCTTGAAATATACCGCATTTATCAGGAACAGAATAGTGTTGGGTTCTATTTTATCCACTATACTGCCTATCTTCCCCTGTGTTTTAGCGGAAACCCAGGAATTTATGACGCCCGGCGATTTGAGATCGCTGAAATTAAGAGCGGTAACTTTCGCATCGTAATACTTCTTTGCATTCCCTATAAACGCTTGCTTGAAATTTATCCCTTTCCTTCCCCAGAGCGAATTTGCAATATTGAGACGGACTCCCGGATCGGCCGCAGCAAGGGATTTCATCAGGGCGGCATTGGATTCATTGACCGCCTTCAAGTCTATGCCCTTAAGCTCGAGGGTTTTCGCCATCGCGTCCTTTGTTTTCCCGGCGGCCCCGTTGTATGTCATGGCAAGGGCCATCGCTATGCTGGACGGCGAAATGAAACTGTTGGCGCCGGGACCTTCCTTATATATGTTCCCGAGAAGCTTAAACCCGAAATCGTTATTTGCTTCTACAAGCTCGCTCATACTGCTTTCTCCTTTTCCGGCGGCCGTACCGGCGGACAAAACGGAGGCCAAAATAAATACCAGTAGCAGTACCAGGCCGATTTTAAATTCCGCTCTCATTTTACTTCTCTCCTTTTAATCGATATTATGCTTGAGCCGGCGGCCGATTGGACCCGCTTACAGGTTCCTGGGTTGTGGTTTTTTTACCTCGTTCCAGACCTCCGCGAGCCGGGCTATATGCTCCTTTGTCCCTTTCGCCAGGTTTTCAAGCAGGCTGTTGAAAAGATCGCTATTCCCTTTTGAGACTTCAAAATATTTTTTTTCGATGAAAGATGTTTCCAGATCTATAGCAGTTTTCAAAGCTTCGAGAATATACATTTTATTATTTATTGCATGGTCTCTCAACTTCTTCAGATATTTAATCGAATTATTTATCATGTCCGCATTGAAACTCTCCGTATTGAACCGGGCCGTCCCCTCTTCAATATTGATTTTCAATGCCCGGATCCATTCGGCATGTTCATGTTCCTCTTCGACGAGTTCCGACCAGAAATCTCTGTATTTCGGAAAAATCGCAGCATATTCGTAATACAGGGAGGCTATGGCCTCCTCGTGCCCGGCCAGAAGTTCGAGTATCTCATCCTGTTCTTCAGTCAAACTCATAAAATCCCCCTCAGTCGAAATAAATTCACAGCCCCCCTGCATAACATCCTCTACGGCTGCCCGTCAGGCTTCCGCAATTAAAATAATTGCAGTAAAGGGATCATGTCCCGTGAAACTTTTCCCGGTATAACTCTCTTTCAATTTTATCGATATGACCGCCCGCACTTTCCTTGAGGTCTTCGAAAACCTCCTTCATCATCCCCAGTTCGCCCCCGAAAAAATTGAAATGAGTTCTTTCGATAAAGGATTTCTCTATGTCCAGAGCGATGGAAAGCGCATTTACAAGAGTGAAATCATCGTTTCGGGCTTCATTAATTTTATCTTCCATGAATTTTATGGACGAATTAATCGCGGCCTTCTCATACTTTCCAGGATCAAAATCGATGTAGCCGTCGCTTACATCACTTTCGAGCATTCTTATCCATGCCGCGTGACTATTCTGTTCCTTCGCTAGCTCTTCCCAGAAGCGGCTTTTCTCCGGGAACCTGGCGGCGTAGGTCATGTATAAGCGGTCAATCGTCTCCTCGTGTTTTGCCAGAAGTTCCATCATCTCGATTTTATTACTGTCTTCCATCCCCTATCCCCATCTCTTTGTTTTCATTTTCTTCAGTTAAATTCACCCCAGGGATGATGCGCTCCTCCTTTATCCGGATGAATTTCCATAGATCATGAAGACCGGCAAATTTCAAAAACACATCGAAGAAGAAATAATAGCTGCAGATTGTATTCCGGGAAGAAGATTAATCCTTTAAATGCCCAAGTTCATTATGAACTGGTAAAGCGGCATAAATACGGAGAGGAGGATAAAGCAGACCATAACGCCCATAGCGCCTATCATAATCGGTTCAAGCATGGCCAGGAAGGCTTCCAGCGCATACAACACTTCCATATCGTAGAAGGCGGAAACCTTGTTTAACATTGCGGGCATCTCGCCGGTGCTTTCGCCGACTGCCACCATGTTGCTTGCCATAAGCGGGAAGAAACCTACATCTTCAAAAGCTTGCGAAACACTTTTACCTGTTTTAATCTCATCATAGAGCGGCTCGCAAACTACCTGCTTGAAATAAGAGTTATCCATGAATTCCATCAGGATTTCCAGGCTTCTCATAAGCGGGATGCCGGTACCGAGCAGGACGCCGAGAGCGCGGCAGAACTGGGCGATGATCAGCTTCCGGTTCAGGTTTCCGAAAAGAGGAGCTTTCAGCTTGAACTTATCGAACCTGAACTTGCCTTCGGGTGTTTTGATGTAATCCCTGAAATAAATGGCGTAGTAAAGGACGCCGATTACTACGGCAAGCTGAACGTACGGGTTCTTAACCGTTTCTATGATGAAGAACATTATCTGTGTGGGCAGAGGGAGCTTGATAGTCGCCATGCCCGAGAAAATTTCCATGATGGTGGGAAGGATGTAAAGGAAGATGACCAGCACTAGCACAAGGCTGACTGCAAATACGAATGCCGGGTAAGTGAGCGCGGAAGCTGCCTGCTTGCGGACCCTGAGATCACGCTCTAAAAAGTCGGCCAGTTTTTCAAGCATGACTGCAAGGTCGCCCGTTGCCTCGCCGACTTTGACCATGCTTATAAAAAGGTTGGAAAATACCGTGGGGTGTTTTGCAAGAGCCCATGACAGCGTGGCGCCGATACGGATATCGTGGAGCACGGTCATTACGACGGGTTTCAATTTCCTGTCGGTTTCCTGGTCGTAAAGCACCTGGAGCGCCCTTGCAAGCGGAAGGCCGCTTCTAAGCATCGTGCCGAGACGCCGAGTGAGGAGGACTATTGATTGGAGGCTTACCCTGGAAAGGCCGCCCAGCCATCCGAAAGGATCGAAACGGACTTTTTTGATTTCAAGCACTTTCAGCCTGCTTGCCATCAAAGTATCAAGCGCCAGGTTAAGATTTACAGCATCAATGGTACTGGTTATTATCTTGCCGTCTCTTGTCTGCGCAGTATATTTAAATATTGCCACCTGGCGAATCCTCCAACAGGTCTTTGATACCAGGCCCCCGATTTGTTTTTTCCATTTCCACCAGGGTTCTTATGATTCTATAAAAAGAATTAAAATCCTACCCGACCCTGGGGAAGGAAACCTCGCTTTATATATACGCCGTATTCTTCAAAATTCCTTGGAAATATAAAAAAATTATATAAAAATAAATTTTCCGGCAAAATAAAAAAATTTGCCGGAAGAGGAACTTCCCTTATTCCATATTTTCCGGTGATAAATTCTATACCATTTTCATTCACGCAGCCGTGCGGGCCGTAAAAGAGGACCGTCCAGGTTTGCTAAACTTAGCAGAAAATGCGGTTCATGACAATGTCTTCTAAAAAAATATTCGATAATGGACCTTTTAAATTGACTCCGCCCTGCCGCGCCTGTTATAATTAAATTGAGCCCCGAACGGTTATTGGTCAACACGACTGGTATTAGGTTAGCCCGGTTCACAGAGATACCCTGACTATCGGTAAATCTGGTAAACTGTCGGTAAACTGGAAAGTTCGGGGCTCATTTATTTTTTGATAATACAAAGTCTTGTCCCTGCCCGGGTTATGCTGATTATTCTTCAACTGAACTCCCGAAGTGAGCGCATGGAGCAAAATGCAGGCAGGGGCAATCCCCCGTGGTTGACCATGATGGAAAAATTTCCGACAGGCTCGAACAATATTTTTATCGGGCAGCGCTGATGTCACATCATCAATTGATAAATTTATAAAAAATTACCAGGCGGCGACCCGGCGGCCGACATGACGGATTAATATTCTATGAATCAGACTTCAGGGTCGTGTCCAGAATCGATTCTATCTCTTCCTCGTCTTTTCCGGTTACATAGCTTATCTCCAGCGACATCATCTTCTTCGACTGCTTGAGCATGGAGAGTTCCTTGGGTGTCAATTTTTTCTCGCGGCTCAGCATCGCGAGGTCCTTTATGACTTCCGCGAGCTTATAGATATCCGCGCCCTTCAGCTTCTCCAGGTTGACATTATACCTGTCCGAAGATTTTACAGGCAGAATATTTTTACAATTCTTAAGAAAACGATAAATTTTAGGAACATCCTTTTTAGTTATCAATTCCCTTAAAAGCTCATTTTTCTGATCCATGTTGACAAGGATCTTCAGGCGGTCATTCTGAAAAGATATTGTCGCATACTTCGCTATTGTGCCGAGTATCTTTTTCTCTTCAACCTGTTCGATCTGACCGATCCCATAAAGAGCATGAACTACTTTTTGACCTTTTAACAACTTGGGGCTTATCTCAACACGCCTCCCTTTCAGATTCCTTTTCCTTATATAACAATAATTCCATGAAACATGACAAATAAAAGCCGGATCACGGGATATCATTATAATAATTAGACAGCAAGCTTACAAAAACCTTTTTTCAAAAATTTCATCTCCATACAACCGATGCGCGAATAGTTCCTTTGCGAGGATCAACGGCCTCAATCCGGACTTTTATCCTGTCGCCGGGACACGGCGCATTTTCCCCCGGTGCGGGTACGAAACATTCGTACATGGTTTCATCGAGTCTTACAAGCGCCCTAGAAGTGAAATTATGCAATACCGTCCCGTCGAGTGTCTTCCCGGTTTCTTTTTCAAGATACTTAAGCATCCAGTAATTGCGGCGGCCCCGTTCCAGCCTTTCCCCGTCTTCCATCGCCGAACGGGAAAAAAGCAAAACCTCCTTAATCTCTTCCTCCGAATACAGGGGGAAGCCTTTTCTTAAAAAATCAATCAACTGGAGCTGGCTTATGAGATCGAGATACCTCCTGATCGGAGAGGTAATCTGTACATACGATCCCACGCCGAGCGAAAAATGAGGTGCCGCCTCGCAGCACAGCCCGGCTTTTTTTATCGCCCGCCTCACGTTGAAAATGTCCCGGTCGCAAAGCTCCGAAAGCGGGGGAAGCTCCCCGTCCGGCTTTTCCTGCACCCTGAAAATCGATGGGATACAGTTCTCAACGCAAAATTCGCCGGCAATGCGGTTGGCCAGGATCATCGCTTCGGAGACTATTGCCTGGGAAGGGCCGTCCGCTTCCTCCTTCTCAACCCTTATCGTCCCGTCATCTTCCACCCATATATCGACCTTCGGAAAGGGGAGGGGATATGCGCCGTTTTCCAGCCTTTTGTTCTTAAGCACAAGAGCCGTCGAATATAATGATCTCAGCATCCCGTCTTTTTCCAGGCTTTCATCGGCTTCCCGGTAAGTGTATCGTTTTCCGACCCGTATCAGCGTTTCTGCGAACCGGCTGCCGGTTATATTTCCCGCCTTATCCAGATCGATAAAAACTGATAACGCGGGCCGTTTCTTTCCTTCCGCCAGGCTGAACGCGTCTTCAGATAAAGAAGCAGGCATCATCCTGATTTTCATGTCCGGCATATAGATTGAGGCAGCCCTGCGGCCTGCAGCTTCCAGCACCCTGCCGCCGGGAGGCAAAAAAGGCCCCGGACATGCAAGATGAATGCCGACGTTGTATCCTTCAGGGGTCGTTTCAATCGAAAGAGCGTCGTCGATCTCGACGGTTTCAGGGCCGTCGATGCTTATTGTATATAAATCAGTGTAGTCTTCCCTGCCGGGGAAATCGCAGTTTTCAAGGGAGGCGGCGATACCGGAGGCTTCTTTTTCGGCTTCGGGGGGGAAGTCCACCGGGATTTTAAGCCTGATAAGGTCGAGGTTCTCGTCGTTGTCCCAGATCCCGAGCCTGACAAGCAAATTGAAAGGCCCGTCGGGCATGGCGAACCCTGCTTTTTCCAGCAGGAAGGAAACTCTCCGGTATGAGCCGGATTCGGGATTTAAGGCCATATCTTTCAATGCCGGGATGAAATCGCCGTCCGCCGAAGGTATGCCGTTTCCAAGCCCTCTCTTAAATTCAAGCAATTCCTCAAGTAAAATCTTATCGCGCCCGGCCTGTTTCTCCTTTGCTTCTATCGCCCTGAGATGCGCCTCTACCTCGGAACCCGGCCGGGGATAAAATTCTTCGTTCTTCCTGATGAAACGTATCCCGTCCGAGTGTAATAACGAAAGGAGCGTCCCTTCCATCTCCGGCGACACCGCCTTTCCGAAAGCAAGACCAGCAAGAGTGTTGACGGTCAAAGGCCCGGCTGTTCCCTCCAGAACCTGGTGAAGCTCTACAACGTCTATCTCTTTCTGCAAAGATGCGCGGCGGTCAAGATATTCTTTCAGCAGTTTCAAGGGGTCGCTTGCGGGCGAAGTATTTACAGGCGGCGGGCTTATGTGGCGAATTTTATTTTTAGAAACGCCGACAATTTTCCCGGACGGCAGGAGTACCTTGAATTTGCCTTTGTCCATGCCGGTTATTATGCCGACAATCAAATCGTTACCGTCTGTGAAATCTATGAAATTAAGAAAATGTTCCTGATCAGCGGGCTTGCTCATAATTAAATCAAGGCAATTACAACTGTGTGCTTTCCGGCAAATCCTGCTCGGAGAGGCTCCTGGCCAGGGTGAAATATTTTTCAACTTCATCCCATGAATCCAGGAAAGCATTAACAATCATGGGATCGAACTGTTTTCCCGACTGCCTGATTATTTCATTTTTTGCTTCATTGATGGAAAGGCCTTTACGGTAAGGCCTGTCGGAAATCATGGCGTCGAAAGCGTCGGCAAGGGCTATAAGCCTTGCAAGGAGGGGTATCTCTTCACCTTTCAGGCCGTCGGGGTAGCCCTTCCCGTCCCAGCGCTCGTGGTGCCAGCGGACCGCCGCCAGGGATGAGTTGAGAAACTCTATCGGGGCAAGCAGCTTCGTGCCGATGGCCGGGTGTGACTTTATCTGCTCCCATTCCTGGGGAGTAAGTTTTTCAGCCTTCCCGAGTATCTCCTCCGCTATGCCGATCTTTCCTATATCATGCAGGAGAAGCCCGTATTTGAATTCCCTGGTGTTGATCAGGGAAGGGTCGATTTTTTCCGCCATGACGGTCGCGAAGTAAGAAACCCTGTCCGTATGTGAGCCTGTATAAGAATCCTTTTTATCAACGACCTGGGCCATGGCGGCGACAGTCTGAAGATATGTTTGTTCCAGGCTGTCCAGGGCACCCTGCAGCCTTTTCGTGCGCAGGGATTCCTGCTCGTATAACCGGGCCAGGTTCTGGCTCAGGCGGAGGAGATGTTTTTCCGTATAGGAAAGGCTCCGCGCAAGATCGGTCAGGAATTCCCTGTTTTCAACCAGCGCCTCGTAAGCCTTTTCGCCGGGCTTGAAAACCGAAAGGACAACCTCGTACCTGCCGGCCTTGTCGCTTATAAAACGCCCCTCGTTTTCGTCCAGCAGGTAGCGCGCAACCGCGACTTCAAGAGAAGCAAGAAAAGCCTCGTGGTCGGCCATGCCCGTAAATGAAAACTCAACCTTAACCTCATTATCATCCGGTATTATGTTTATGAATAAATTTTCACCCCTCGGTATGTGGGTCAGGAGCCTTGTAATCATAAGTGAAAGCGCCTGCCTGAGAGATTCCGGCTCAAATTTCAGAGTGGGAAGATCGTCGGGTGAACGGAGCTCCAGGCCGTGATTCCCTTTTTCGAGAACCGGCTTGATCTCCTTTAAAAGGCTCTCCATAAATAAGGGAAGCGATACCTCCGTCATCTCTATCCTGTGCTGCCTCCCGCGGATCTCGGTGTATTCGGAAAGGTCATCCACCAGCTTCGATAATGTCTGATCGGCCTCGTGGACTTCTTCCGACAGCCTGATAAGCGAAGGCGACGCCTCCGAATGCTTCAGGGCTTGATCCATCAGCGAAGCAAAATTGCCGACTATGTCGATAGGCTCCTGCATCCTGCTTGTAATCAGGGAATATAACTGGTCCTTGAGTTTTTCGTTGTGAAGGATATTGCCGTGGAGGTCCCGGAGCCTCATATTGCTCCTCAGTTCGTGTTCCAGCATCCGTGAAAGCTCTAGTTCCCGGTGTGACGGGGACCGGGGCTTTTCTCCCGTGAAAATCTCGCCGGCAAGATCAAGGATGTGAATGATTTCGACAGGGGTTGTCATTACCTTATCGACGGGAAATTCAGACGGCGCATTTACCGCTGAAAATGAAATGATTTTTAACCCGCCGGGTTCTCTTTTCAACTCCTTCAATTTCCGGAGGATCTTATCATCCGGCATATCGTCGTGAAACAATACGAAATCCGCTTTCTCGTTTTCCAGGGCGCCCATGAAGTCTTTGCCCGATGAAACATCTATAATCTGGGCATCATAAGATTTAAAGATCCTGTGACACAGGGTATGGAAATACGGGTCGGAAGCCGCAATAAGAATGGTTTTTTTATTGTCCTTCATCTTGCCGGGCATATCACCCGATTCCTTTCTCAATCAAATTAAGAAGATGCTTGAACCCGTCCGTGCGCCGGAGGCAACCCGGGCTTATGTCGTTGAATTCTATTAATAATGTTTCTGCCTGTCTTTCCGTAATCCTCCCGCGTATATATCGGGGCAGGCATAAAGGCTAAAGCCTGGTTCGTTTTCCTGTTTTAACTTGATAATACCCGGCCAATAATTGTAGCGCTACAGGCGTTCTTACTCGTAAGAGCCTTTTTCGGTTTTTTTATCCCCGGTTTCAGCCTGCTTCTTCTTTTTGTCCCCGGTTTTTTGGGGAACGACTCTTTTCCTTTTCGGCCTGACCGCCGCGGTTTTGGAAACTGCTTTGCCTGCCGTCCCGGGCTTCTTCTTTTCTTTATCTTTTTTCCTGTCCTGCTTTATCGTGCCCCCGGCTTCTTCCCATTCGATGCCGCATTCCCGCACATATTCCAGGCCGAGGTCGAATGCTTTAATGTTAACATCTACAGTTCCGGGAGGAACGGAATCCGATATGGATTTCCGTATAGCCTGTTCGTCGATAAAGCCGGTAACGGCGCTGAAAACGCCCAGCAAAATTATATTCGCAACGACTTTCCTGCCAAGGTGTTCCGCCATCCTGGTAGCCGGGACAAGGATCACCGGTTGGTCCCCTTCGGCGGGCTCGACAAGATCCTTGTCGGCTATAATTATCCCGCCTTTTGCAAGCTGGAGATGAAATGTATTATAAGCTTCCTGGCTCATTATTATCATCACTTTCGGATGACGCACCAGGGGGTAATCGACAAAGCCGTCCTTGATAATAACTCCCGTGGAGCAGGCTCCGCCGCGCGATTCCGGCCCGTATGCCTGGGATTGTGCAGCCGACTTGCTGCCGTATAACGTGGCGGCCCTGCCTATTATGTAGCCGCAGCGGATGATCCCCTGGCCTCCGAAACCGGCGACCCTTATCTCTAGGGCTTTTGCTTTATTAAGATCCAGCACCTTACCACTCCCCTCTTCCCCTGGCCCATGGGAGCTTTTTCAGGATGCTCTTTGAAGAGAGAAGTTGTTCATCATACTCGTAATACGGGCCGGGAGTAAATACGGGCCTTTCTATATCCACGAACTGCCCTACAAGGATCTGGGACTGAAGGCCTATATAAGCCATGTCGGGATCTTCGCCATGGCATATCACGCTGTTCCTCTTGTAGGATTTTATCATTTCCAGGGCTGAAGGGGTCTTGTTCAACGCGCCGTAAACCGTGGGACACGGCGATATGACTTCGACAAAACAGAAGCCGGGTTTTTCCAGCATATATGTCAATGTTTTCCTTAACTGCTTTACATGGAACACTGTCCACCTGGCCACAAACACCGCTCCCGAGGCCTTCGCAAGGTACGGGAGGTTAAACGGCGGTTCCAGGTTTCCTCCCGGCGAAGTAGTGCTCCTGGCATCAAGGGGGGTGGTCGGCCCCATCTGACCCCCGGTCATGCCGTAATTGAAATTGTTGACGCATATAACTTTAATGTCCAGGTTCCGCCTTGCGGCATGGATAAAGTGATTTCCTCCTATGGCGAAAAGGTCTCCGTCGCCGCTGATAACGACAACCTTCAACTCGGGGTTTGCTATCTTAAGCCCTGTCGCAAAAGGGATAGCCCTCCCGTGAGTGGTGTGGAAACTGTCAACATTAAGATACCCCGCGATCCTCCCGGTACAACCGATACCTGAAACGACCGTCAGCTTGTCCAGGGGGACGTGCGCTTCCTGTACGGCGTTGATGAAAGCCGTAGTGGTAATGCCCAGCCCGCAGCCGGGGCACCATATATGCGGCAGGCGTCCGGGGCGTATGTAATCATCAAGGGGATGGCGGCCTCTTCTAATCATCTCGCGGTATGGTAAGCCTCCTCCCTGATACGGTCAAGGATCTGGAGGGGTCTGTGGATCCCCCCGCCTGCATGAGTTAAAGAATGAACCGGGATCCCGGTATTTACACAACGTTCGACTTCCCTTACCATCTGGCCGAGATTTATTTCAGGGACTATAACCGCCCTGACTTTACGGGCAAGCTCGCGCACCCTTTTTTCGGGGAAAGGCCATGCCGTAATAAGCCTGAGCATCCCGGCCTTTATGCCTTCTTCACGGGCTTCATTGACCGCCCGGAGGCTGCTCCTTGCGGATATGCCGTAAGAAATCACCAGTATCTCGGCATCATCGATATAATATTCTTCGTACTCGATTATATCATTTACATTTTTTCTTATCTTCTTCACGAGTCTCCTGACAAGTGCCTGATGGGCGTCTTCCTTAATGACAGGATACCCTCTCTCGTCATGGGTGAGGCCGGTAACATGGATCCTGTAGCCTTCCCCCGCAACCGCCATCGGCGGCACCAGGTCCTCGTCCGGCTCGTAGGGACAATAGCTTCCACGCGGCTCGACGACAGGTTTTTTTCTGTGCTCCAGTAACAGGTCTTCTTCGGAGGGGATAATCAATTTTTCCGTAAGGTGTCCAACCACTTCATCGGCCATTATAAAGACCGGCACCCTGTAAATCTCGGCCATATTGAAAGCCTTGTAGGTGTAGTCGAACATCTCCTGCACGGTGGCCGGGCAGTATGCGATTATTTCGTAATCGCCGTGGGACCCCCAGCGTACCTGCATCATATCCTGCTGGGCCACCAGTGTGGGCAGCCCTGTAGAAGGCCCCGCCCTCTGGACATCGACGATAACGCACGGGGTTTCGGTCATTATCGCAAGACCGATCCCTTCCATCATAAGGGAGAAACCGGGGCCGGAAGTCGCCGTCATAACGCGCTGTCCCGCCCAGGAAGCGCCGAGGATACAGGTGATCGAAGCTATCTCGTCTTCCATCTGGAGAAACTTGCCGCCGACCTGTCCGAAACGGCGCGCCAGCCTCTCGGCTATTTCAGTGGACGGGGTTATCGGGTATCCTGCAAAAAAACGGCATCCGCCCGCAATGGCTCCTTCTGCACAGGCTATATCACCGTTAACGAAATGAGAACCGGTTAAAATCCCCCGGTTATTCAAAAGAGAAACGGCCAAGCGGATCCTCCTCTACGAAAATCGCCATGTCGGGACATATCATCTGGCACATTCCGCAATAAATACATTTAGCATCGTCTTTCATCCGGGGCGAATGATATCCCTTGGCATTATAATCCTCGGAAAATTCCAGCGCCTTGACCGGGCAGAATTCTATACAAAATCCACAGCCTTTACAACGCTCGGGCAAAATATTCAAGTGCTTGAGTTCTCTGGTACTTTTATTGCTGTTATTGTTATCGGTTTTTTTTACCCGGGGCAACAGTTCATCATCTTCTTTCCGGTCACGTTATAACATATCCCAGAATGCACTTTTTTTTCCTTCTTGCAAAACCGCATTATTCCTTCCGGACAAATGCCGCCTTCTTTAAAAATCATCTTTCAGAGTCATGACGAAATTAAAAGCGCCGCCTTCCGGACACATGCGGCATATCATTTTAACAAATAAACCCCAAAATTTCTACCCTAAGTATTTGGAGATTTGAGGTTAAAGTTCCTTACCGGTAAACTTTATTCATGGCGCGAATTTTAAAAAGGCCTTTACCAATATTCTCCGCCGCAATAGAGACTCTCCAATAGGGGCCCCAACTCACATATTCATCCTGAACACTGTTCTTAACAACTTCAGAAAAATAAGTTTGCAGATCCCTCACTGCTAATTCCTTGCTCAAATCATTTGCGGCATCTATCCAGGCATTGACAACTACCTCGCGCCTGGGATTCTGCTGATCCCAACCGACGCGCACTTCAGCCATCAGGCTTGCAATTTTCTGCTTCAGCCGTTCGGCATTGGCTGCATCTTTTTTTGATTCATATACATCCAGTATCCGCTTCAGGAATTCGATTTTTTCACGGCTCTGGATGAACGAATCGGCTATCCGTTCCGCAGCTTCCGGTTTTCCCCGTGAAATAGCAAAATCGCAGATATTACAACGCCATTCAAAATCTTTAGCCTCAATCTCAGCTTCCTTTTCGGCTTTCGAAGTTTTGAATATGGCCGCGAGATGCGATCCTTTTTCAATTCGTTTGAGGGCATCGTTGGCTTTTCCGTTTTCCACGTCCAGATATGCTTTACCTAACTGGGCATATCCATTTCCACATTCCTTTTCCTTATCAGAAAGTGCATATTTCTCTTCTGACGGGTATGAAATATGTCTCTTCTTGCTGCTGGCAATCCATTCGGTACAAAGTTTGGCGGATCTTTCAGCGTTTTCCATATCGCCAAGATAAATAAGGTCCTTGGTGATATCGTTGAAACTGCTGCATACGCCGCCAATGGTACTAAAGGCGCCCATTTTAATATTGTCCAGCTCCTGGAAAGCTGTTTCGACTTCCCCTTTGATTATCATCGCCTCGGCGGGTTCAGGGTCAGGACACGCGCAAGCATACCTCTTAGCTTCTGATATATTACCTCTGGATAATTGCAATTCGGCCAGATAGATATACAACCAACTGTCAGGTTCTTTCAATCGTTTTGCAAGATTTTCTGCTGTTGTAAAGTCACCCTTCATGGCGAATGTCTTCGCAATTTCTGAAGTTTTATAGCTCTCCGGTGTATATTTTTCGAGGATTTTTTTCGCCCCTTCCAGGTCACCCGAGCGGACAGTTATCATCAGAATTTTCTCAGTTAGTCCCTTGCAACAGTATTCGTTCTTTTTCTTCTCATTCTTTATCTTCTCACTAATTAACATTGCGCCGTCAATGTCGCCGGCATCGGCTAAAATTCCTGAGAAAATTTCATTCCTTGTGTCTATATCTTCCCATGTACTCGTTCCTTTATATCCACCAACAGCAACTTGTTTCATCTTGACCAGGTCTTCGTCTGCGCCCGTAAAATCACCTACCATAACCCTATGAGCGGCAATGTCCTCGAACGCCGTTGCTCTCCTGCCTTTGGAATCCGAGGTTTCCCCTGCTGTCGGGAGTTGTTCGGCAAGTTGCTCCGCCTGTTGGAATAGACGCTTCATCTTATCTTCCGTTGTTTTTTCAAGCCGTGCGATTTCTGCTTTGACCTGCCCGGCATTTGCCGCCTCCGGCACTGCTCCCAGATATGCCCGAAACCAGACATTGGCTAAAAGTTCGTTCCCCGCCCGGGAATGAACCACTGCCAGGTTATACATGATTTGAGGCGACAGGTATGCCTTCTTCTGTGCCTGAGTGTAATAATTAATGGCCTGGGGCCAGTCTTTTTTCTGAGCGGCGTCCTTGCCTTTGTCCAGTAATTCCTGAGTCGTGAGCATTTTTTCCCGCGCCCAGCCCGCATGGACAAAGCACATCATAAATAAAATAATACATGCCAGTACAACATTCAATGTTCTCATATTATCCCTCGTTTTATGGATTATTGCTTTTGCTTGACTGTTCCAGCGCCTGTAAAACCTGCCATCTGACGTCACCCAATCCAACGCGCATCATGGCGCGGTTATTTGCATCCGACTTTGCGGCTTCGCCTTCCGGTTTTGGTTTCCCCGCGGCTGTTTGAACATCTTCAAAGAAACACTGATCGGCGAAAAGCTTATCTGCGTTATCCAGCGCTTCCAGCGCGAATTTGTAGTCCTTCAATATCAAAAAAGTCATGGCCTGGCCGCTGTAATCGGCAACCGCCGTGTAAAATTTCTTTTCGTCTTCAGAAGCCGCAGCCGATGGTTTGGCTTTTCTTGCCCAGTAAAGGTACTTCTGCATGGTTCTGGTCGTTTCCATGAGTTCTTTGTCGTTCGGATTCGTGATCATGGCGCGGTGAAACAATTCGCATGCGTTTTCGATGTCCCCTTTGCGAAGGGCATCTGTTGCGTCTATGAAAGAATATCTGGCATTGGTGAACCTTTCGCGTTCCTCCTGTGACTTTTTAGCGTCTTCGCGCACCTTTGCCAGGTCTTTTGCCAGGTCCATTGCATTCCGGACGAGCGGATTGTCCGGATTCTCAGCCTCTGCTTTCTTGAAGTATTCGATGGCTGATGCGATGTCACCCTTCCTGAGATCATCGAATCCCTTGTCGTAATTTTCTCCTTTAGGAGTGCAGGATCCGGGCTGGACAGGGATGCGGCGCGGGTTCCCTTTCACGACATTGGGGTCAACCACGATCGGTTTATTGGGATCAAGAAAAGTGAGATCTACAGCCGATGAATCGCCCGATCCCGATGAAGTTCCTCCGGATTGTCCGCCGCCGGGAGCGCCGTAAGCACCCTGGCTTCCCATTTCTGCGGCTATTTGATCAATAATTTTTTCTACCTTCGGTTTTATTTCTGCAATCCGGTTTTTGTCGGCCAGCTTCTGTTCAGCGATTTGTAAGCCATCTCTAATGTCCTTATTGTCCGGATCATAGGTCAATGCCTCGTTGTACTTCTGGATAGCAAGAGTTATATTGCCTTCACGACAAGCTTTATTACCCAGTTCGGCAAACGCTTTAGAAAGATTCCTGCGTAAGACTTTAGCATCATTCTCGTTCGGATTATAGGCCAATGCCTCTTTGTATTTCTGGACAGCAAGAGTGAAATTGCCTTCACTATAAGCCTTATTACCCAGGGTGGCAGCCGCTACAGTAATATTCTTCCGTATGACTTTATTGTTGGGGTCCAGGCGAAAGGCTTCACAATAAAGTTTATAAGCAATTTCATTTTCGCCTTTTTTTTCATATTCCACAGCCTTGTTGTTCACCTCAACAGCCCGTTGGTTGTTGGTTTGTCCGGAATTCATGCCGCTAAATATAGCATTGAGGATATTTATGATAGGATTGCCGCCGCTTCCGCCGCTGTCATCACTGTCACTACCGCCGCCGCCCATGTGCGGGCATGTCTCCCCGGCCGGGATCAGCCGACCACACTTTGTGCAGTATGTCCCGACTAATTTCCCTTCCTCATCCGCGTATGCCGTTCCCGCCAGCGGATATAAAATTCCGCCGATACACAGCAATGCAAGTACCAGAATTGCCATTAAGAAACGGGTTTTCATAAGGTTCCTCCTTTTTGAAATAAAATTAAACACAATCATGGGCCGGCTGTGTAGAAGCTGAATCTAATGCAGTGTAGAAGCTGAACCTGATAACGAAGAAAATAAATCAGAATTTTCCAAATTCGTTCCCGAAGAGCCGCATGATCTCCTTCCCTTATAAAAGACGCCCTTATTGAACAAACCTGATATACAAAACAAATCGAAAGATTTGCTTATTTGATTTTAAAACAAGCGGGAAACATTGTCAACGCACAGTACAAGTCCGTAACATGCCGGATTGAGACTTATTTTCACAGGCGGCATCCGGGGATTATCTTCCCGGCGGCCAGCAGGGAATTATTGAGTTAAAATCCGGCGTGCTTTAATTTTTCGGCCCCTATGACCGCCTGTCCCAGCGAGATCCCGCCGTCGTTCGTCGGGACCTGTGAGTGTACCAGCACTTTGAATCCTTCATCTTCAAGATGCCGGACGGCAAGACCCAGGAGGAGCATGTTCTGAAAAACGCCCCCGGAAAGGACAACCCTGTCAAGCCCGCTTTCTTCTCTAACCCTGGCGCAGCCTTCTTTAATCATGAGCGCCACAGTATTATGAAAGACCCCCGAGATTTCGGATACCGGCTTCTTTTTCAAAATCTCCCACAACATCGCCTCGATGGCCGGTGTGGGATCAACCTGTAGGGGGAAGGCGTCGCCTGTGATCTTGAATGGGTATGAGCGGTCGGTAATTTTTTCCGCGGCCTGTTCGAGTTCCATTGCGGCCTGTGCCTCGTAATGCGATTCGAGCCTGATCCCCAGCAGGGCCGATACTGCATCGAAGAGCCTTCCCATGCTGGATGTCGGGGGTGAGGAGACGCCGGTTTTCAGCATCTTCAAAAGTACAGGCCAGTTATCGGAGGTTATTTTCGAAACACAACCCAGTGGAAGATCAACCAGCAGTTCTCCCGACAGGGGGTATAGATATGCAAGTGCCATGCGCCAGGGTTCCCAGGCCGCCCTGTCGCCGCCTAAAAGGGGCGTGTATTTCAGGTGGAGGAGCCTTTTATAAGATTTAAAATCGGCGGTCATCCATTCCCCGCCCCATATCGCCCCGTCTTCGCCGTAGCCCGTCCCGTCGGCGGATACCCCGATTACAGGCCCTTCTTCTCCCCTTTCCGCCAGTACCGAAACTATATGGGCATGGTGATGCTGGACCCCGATTTTCGGGATGTCCCCGGTTTCTTCGAGGGCGAATCTGGTGCTCCGGTAATCGGGGTGGAGGTCGTACGCGACGGCTTCGGGGGAGAGCCTGAAAATTTCCTTGAAATGGTTCAGGGAATGGCGGAAGGCGTCCATCGTTTCGGGGTTTTTCAAATCGCCGATATGTTGTGATATATACGCCCTGTCGTCTTTCAGGATACAAAAGGCGTTTTTAAGCTCGCCGCCGCAGGCAAGCACAGTTTTTTGAGATTTCCACGGGAGTACCAGCGGGTCGGGCGCGTAGCCCCTCGATCTCCGTATAACGTAAGGGCGGTCACTGAAAGTGCGGGCCACAGAATCATCACAACGGGCGTAGATCTCCCTGTTATGGAGCAGGAGGTAATCGACTGCGGGAGCAAGCTGTTCTCTGGCTTCGTCATCCCGGTAAATTATAGGCTCGTCGGAGAAGTTGCCGCTTGTCATAACCAGCGGCCTGTTTACTTTTTTCATTAACAGGTGGTGGAGCGGGGTATAGGGGAGCATTATCCCGAGGGTATTCTGGCCGGGCGCTACTTCTTTCGAGACGCCCGAATCTTTTTTCATGGGAGCGATGACGACGGGGCGGATGAAGCTTGTTAGCAGATCCCTGTCCGCATCGGTCAGATCGCAGAGAGATTCCGCCCGCTCAAGGTCGGGCGCCATAATCGCGAAAGGCTTTTCCTCCCGGCGTTTCCTGCTGCGAAGCCGTATTACGGCGTCGGTATCGGTTGAGTCGCAGGCAAGGTGGAAGCCGCCCAGCCCTTTAATCAAAGCCGATTTTCCGGCGAGCAGTTCTTTTCCAAGGAAGCCTATCGGGTCGCCTGTTTCTATTTTTGTCCCGTCGCTTTTATAAAGGGACGGCAGAGGGCCGCACCTCCGGCAGGCGTTTGGCTGGGCATGGAACCTCCTGTCCTCCGGGTCGTAGTACTGGGCTTTGCATACCGGGCACATTTCAAACGGCGCCATGGTTGTATTTTTGCGATCATACGGGATCCTGAGGGTGATGGTGAACCTGGGCCCGCAGTTGGTACAATTTATGAAAGGGTATCCTTCCCTGTAATCTCCGGGCGTTAACATCTCCCGCAAGCAGTCGGGACATGTGGCTATGTCGGGTGAGATGAGAGCCTGCGTGGTGTCGAGGCTCCGGCTTTCCCTTATGCTGAATTCTTTTTCGCCTTCAGGCTCTTCCCATGATTTTTGAATTTTCAAGATCCTGGCCCTGGGTGGGGGCGATCCGGTGAGGGTTTTTTCAAAATTAAGGATCTCGTCTTCGGAACCTTCCAGGACTATTTCCACGCCCCGGCTGTCGTTAAGCACATAGCCTTTCAGGCCGAGCCTCCGGGCAGCGCCGTAAACGAAAGGGCGGAACCCCACACCCTGGACTATCCCTTCAACGCGGAACCTGGCCCGGCGGACATCAGGAGACATCGGGCATGTCACCTTCTTCGCCGAGGACATCGTATTCTTTAAAAAGCCCTGTTATTTTCTGAAGAAGCCCCGGGTAAGCGGCACTGATTTTATCGGATAGATCTTCGGTGATCTCAAGGTCGAACCTGACGCGGATGCCGAACACCGTAATTTCCGAAGGAAGCGAAAGCCCCATCTTTTTCCCGACTTTAATTGCGCCGAGAAGGTTTGCCCGGTGGGGGGATTCAAGCATCGCATGCTTCAGCAATTCTTCAAGCGTGAAGACCATAAGATCGCCTTCTTCGCCCTCTTCGACCTGGATGGCATCTACTATAAACGCACGGCTGAAACCCACCATCTTTTCCATCAGGTCGAAACTATGGAAAGCTCCCGTAACAACTGTAACCCCTTCCGATTCCAGGCGGGGTCTTAGCTCTTCTACAATGAGTGGGCCGATGCCGTCATCGCCCAGGATGGTGTTGCCCAGGCCGATGACTACAACTTTGCCGCCGGTTCCGTCAGGGTTCATGATTCAGCCTTTCCGCATAAAATTAACGCTTTGTTTTTTTGATGCTTCTTCAAAACGATAGTTTCTCCTTGAAGGAAGCGCATCCGGTAAAGGCGAAAAACCCGTCATGGACATGTCCCAGCAAATAAGGATGAGCCAGGATCAGCGCATGTACCTGGGGATGATTGTCTCCCAGGTCATGGAGCTTTCTTCTAAAGATTTCTGGAAGATGGTAAAAGACCTCGAAGAAGACCCCCTTTTCATAAAGTTATATTCTTTAAAATCCGGGGGCAGGAACGCCATAAAGATAAATCCGCGCAGGTTCCTGCTGGAGCTTGACGAGGGGATTAAAAGTTCCGCCGGGGTGTGGCAGGACAACGTGGAGAATTACCTGGAGGGCAGGGAAGCCCTGATTAAAAAATTGAAAGCCCTCGGGCCTGATAAATTTACAACGCTTTTCCTTTCGGGCGATGCCTCCCCGCTTGAAGTATCTGAAGCAACCGGCCTTTCCCCTGAAGAAGTCAGGCTTTTTCAAAATGAAGTGCTGGACAACATATTCATCGATGATCAGTTTACGCCCGAGCCCGGGCCCGTCCCGGCGGCAATTAAAGAACTTGTCGGCGTGGTTGAGATCCAGGGCAGGACCCCGGTCTTCCAGCCTGTACAGGAAAAGGAGCGATACCTGGTTTACGGTGAAAATGTCGAAGCCGCCGCCCGTGAAGGCGTTCTTACCGATAAAGAGATAGGCCGGATACCCGATGTTTTGAGGAAAGCGAATTTCATCAACATGCGGCTGAATATGATCTCGATAATAGCCGCGTACCTTGTGGATTTTCAGAGGCCGTACATCCTTACCGGCGATAAAAAAAAGCTGGCGGTACTCGAAGGCAAAGAGCTTGCCGGGAAGCTGGATATAGACCCCGGCTGGCTTTCACGGCTGATAAAAGGCAAGGTGGTAAGGACGCCGGCAGGCGAGATTCCGCTTTCCCGCCTTTTCATGACAAGGAGAAAAGCAAAAAAAGAGCAGGGGAAAGATCTCCTGAAAAGGCTTTTGAATACATATCCCGCCAGGCGTCCCAGCGACAGGGTGTTGTGTGAGGAAATAGCATCCCGGTTCGGTGTAAAGGTTTCAAGAAGGACGGTCAACCTCTGGCGGAAAGAGATGGAAGGTCAATAGGGGCTGAAAATCTGCCGGGTATTTTACATTGAGTGATTACAGGCATAAGGAAGGATTTGGGGAGGTAGAAGTATGATCCTGCCGGAGGAATTCAAACCCCTGACTCGCCCGCCATGTGGACATAAATCGTGCAGGTCTTAATATCGGAGATTCAATCACTTCCTCAGTAAGTAGAGGACTGAAACCCTATTGATTAATAATTTTTGGGGATACTCTTTTCTTCGCCGGTCAATAAATTTTTCATAATTACATTGCCATTATTATATGGTATAGTTTCAGATACTATAGGAGTATTTTCTTTATAAAATGTTCCCCTAATTCCCCAAGGGTTACCATCTTTGTAAATTATTTCTGTGTCCTTCATTTCGAGGGGCTTCATTTCTTGTGCAATATCATTGAGCATTTTGTTTGCTAACCATATTGAAAAATTTTTCTTAGCCTCCTCAACCGAAACAATTCTTTTTTGCTTACACTTTTGGCAAACTCCCTGCTTAATTTCTTTTATCTGATAATCTGGTTCATTAACCCGTTTAATAGTTTTAGTCTTAACAAAACGCTTCAATGACTTTCCGCAATCTTCGCAAAGATAGACCGAGCCGTATTTAACAGTTATTAACTCATTAAGTTTTTGGTTATCGGACTGTATGGCTTCTTGGGCTTTTTTGTAATATTTTGAATTTTTAGGAGGAGGAGCAGATTGAGCAGGAGACGGCTTTTCCCCCATTGCTTCGGTTTCAAACCAAATACGATCAAAGATTGCATCTACAATAAAGTCACCGTTTTCACCAACAGCATAATTTACACCAAGTTGAAATTTATTGTTTTTCCAATAATCAAAAGATTTGTTAGCTAAAACCCAACCTCTTCCTGGGATGTTCTCATAATCCCGACCTTCCCAGATTTCATCATAACTTATCGAAATTTTTGGGGTTCCTGGGGAAGGTTGATTATTAGGCCTGTAATACATAATCAAAGTATCGTTACCTGAAAATCCGGGGACAATAGCACTAAAACCCCTGTTTACAGGGCGGTATGAAAAAACTCCAGATTTTTTCTTTTTATCCAGAGTGTATTCATGGTCTGAAGTCCGCTCAACCTTTACACCCAATGCTTTAGTATAAATGGATTTTTCATTTACAGCATTTGCTTTGACTATCGGGGCAGGGTTTTCTGCCTTAACTTTAGGCGAAGATGTGATTGGTGGGGGTGGAGGAGATGATGGGGGATTATGTTTTTCAAATAAGGATATAATCGATCCAAGAATAAAAAGAACAGCCAATATTACCAAACATCCCCCGCAACAACCAATATTTGCGGGCTTGCTTTTGTTTGGCTTACCGCAATTCGGGCAAGCCTCTGCGCTTTTGGATATTTCCTTTCCGCAATCCGGGCATTTTATTAACGGCATTTTCTTTTCTCCTCTTTTAATTTTGTTATATTTTCTTTATAGTGATCTTCCCCCGGGGAAAAATGCCCATTAAGCCCGGGCTCCCTCGAACAAGCTCAGTCTTCCTCGGGTGACGGATAACCCGGCACAAAATCGGGATCTATCTGAAACGTGCCTTCTTTAGGATATTCCTCGTCATAAAATTCGTCGAGCACTTCTCTTGCTTTCTCGTGGAACTCCGGCGGGACCAGCACTTCTCCCCAGAAACCCTGGGGCGTCTTAAAAACATTATCGTACATCGATACCTGCTGTGATATGATGCGGGCCGGGATCCCGTGCTCCTCCAGGATGCTTACTATCACAAGCCCGTCCACTTCCGAATTGATCCGCATGAATGTAGTGGTATCGTTATCCGCCATCAGCCCCTCCGCCTCTTTATAAATTTTCCCCGATAACTATGCTATGCGTCCCGATGGTTTTCTCGATGATATAATTGTCCCTACAATGATCGCAGAATTTCCGGAGCGAGATTTTGCCTACGAGACCGGCCGCAGGGATTTCGGAGTAAAAATAGATATCCCAATCGGGCAATACTTTTATTAACGCGGAAAGCACATCATCTTTTTTTTCCATCAAATCATCGAGGCGGAGGTCTTTGAAATTAAGGCTTGCCACCCGGCAGCCGCAGCTTCGCAGGCTGCAGCCTGCATTGCCGGGGTTGTATTCGCCCCCGAAGATATTTTCCGTTTCGTCGTATAGCTGTTTCAGTTTATCCATAAGCTTTCACTTCTAAAATTCGCCGTTTTCAGAGGCTCATCCTTTAAAAAAGATTTTTCGGGCCGGATTTCCCAAAAATTGCCGTTTAAGAAATGTTTACTTAATTTTAACATAATCCGGCTTGCCGGGTCAGGGGTTATACTATAATATATGTATGTAAACCATACCGGGTATTATTTTTCTTGGGGAGGATTTTGAAATGATAGATAAGATTGGCCAGGGGCAAGTTCATTCCGCAGGCTCGGAGGTCAAGGCTCCTTCGATAGAGAAGGAAAAGAAAGAGACGGCTCAGGCCGCTCCGAAAGATGCGGTCAGCATTTCCCACGCCGCCAGGAAAGGCAAGGGGAAGGCGCAGGAGAGCTGTGATCCGAAGAAAAAGTGGACGGTGCTTTTCTATTTTGACGGCAATAATAACCTTGCGCCGATGGCCCAGCACCAGTTTACGAGCTTACAGAAGGTAGGCTCCGACGAGAATGTCAACCTGGTCGGCCAGTTCTCGGTGCCGGAGCAGGAAGCGGAGCGCGGCCTTATAACAACAAAAGCCAAGGACGCAAAAGAATTCTTCCCCGGGAGCGAAAAGCTCGGCGTTAAGGATATGGCGGACCCGGCGACCCTTAAGGATTTCCTCAGTTGGGGAATGAAAAAATACCCCGCCGAAAATTACGCGGTGGTGATGTGGGATCACGGCGCGGGGTTCATGGGCTCGATGTCCGATGACAAGTCGAAAAACATCATCGATAACAACGAGCTTGCCGGTGTGCTTAAAGACATCAAGAACAGCTTCGGCAAAAAGGTTGATGTCCTTGATTTCAACGCCTGCCTTATGGGACAGACCGAAGTGGCCTATGCCGTCAAGGACGGGGCCGATTACATGGTCGGTTCCGAAGAAGTCGAGGCGGGTTTGAGGATCCCGTTCCCCGGTCTTTACGGTACGACCCCCCAGCACCGGGTCATGAATGATCTGAAAAAGGGCATCAAGGAAAGAGGCGACATAACTCCCGAAGAGCTTTCCAAGCTTTATGTTTACGAATCCAAGCACCAGTTCGGCTCGTCGATGTTCACGGCCACCCAGTCGGCAATAGATCTTAAGAAGATGGACGCGGTCAAAAATTCCGCCGATGAGCTTGCAGGCGCCATACTTGACGCGGTAAAAGAAGACCCGAAGAAAATAAAAGAATTCCGCAGTGTCATCAAAGACACCCAGCGCTACCTGACATTCGATATGTGGGCCGACCCTTACCAGGATTTCCGGGACATCACCGATTTCGCCAACAGGCTCAAGACTGACAAGAAGATAACAGATCCCGCAGTCAAAAAAGCCGCGGAGAACCTTGCAAAGGCTGCCAAGGAATCCGTAATTTCCGAGTTCCATCACCTGAAGAGCTATGGCGGCAAGGATCTCTCCGGGTCCCACGGCCTCTCGGCTTATATCCCCGATGATTACGGGTACGACAGGCCCAACCTCTCAAGCCACGCAATCGAATTTTCTCCCACTCACGGGTATGAGAAAACCGGTTTTGCAAAGGATACCAAATGGGACGAGATGCTGAAAGTCCTGAGCGAGGACAAAGCCCTCTACACCTTCCTTAAGAGCAAGGGCGTTAAGGATGAAGAGATAAACAAGCTAGATGTGAAAATTTCAAAAGGCAAAAAGCTTGCCGAAAAAGTTCTCCCGTTCCTTGCGGGCGAGACTTATGAACATTCGATCAATGTCGTCAGGGGAGCGACCACCACCGCCAATATCTGGACTCCTTTGAATATGGTAAGCGGCCTGATAAGGGGAGTTAAAGGCATAGGCCGGGCGTTAAGAGGAGCAGGGACCCCCGACCTGGCCGCTTCATCGAGGGCGAAGGTTATTGCGGACGGAGCTATCGATACCGTTATAGGCACAGGGCTGATAGTTTCGGGCGCCGCGCTTTTCGCCGGGGCGACTGCAATAGCCGTTCCCGCCGCCGCTGTCGCGCTTGGCCTTGGCGTCGGAAGCTTTGCCCTCAGCGCCGGCAAATCCATATATAACCAGATCCAGGTACACCGCCAGACGGTTACCCAGAAACTGGCCGATGTGGAAAAGCATCCCAAGACTGATAAAACTACAATAGCGTAATATAATCAGCCGACAAGAGGGGGCTTCGTGCCCCCTCTTTTTATTTGGCCTGCGGCAGGGAACAAACATGTTTAATCGAAACAATCCACGAGGCGGAAATAAATAAAGGCCGGGTGATGCAGGTGGACGAACGACGCGAAAAAATTAAAAAAATCTGCGAGGAAAACGAGTTCCCTTTCCCCGAGATCTCTGTCCTTATGGGAGTCGGGGGGTATCTTGCAGAACAGCCCGACCTTGAAAGCCTTGAGCTTGCAGAGACCGCTTTCAATATGATCCTCGAGATGGAACCAGGCAATGCCGATGCCATGCATAACCTGGGCGTTACGATGATGAGACAGGGGCGCTCCGGCGATGCCGTGCCGGTGCTGAGAAAAGCGCTTGCGCTTTCCCCGGAGGACACCGGGAGCCTTGTAGCACTCGGTGCGGCGCTTTCAAACACAGACGAATACCCGGATGCGCTTATTTACCTGGAAAAGGCGGCGGAGATCTCGCCCGGCTCCGCGAAAGTCCTGATGAACCTTGCCACATGCCTGCTCCGGGCCGGAGAATATGACGCCGCAGAGAAAGCGTTGAAAGACCTGCTGGAATCCGATCCCTTGAACGTTGATGCCGCGGAGGCCCTTGAAATATTAAAACGGCAGAGGAAAGCCTGGGACATGGTAAAGAAAGTCCGTAGCCGTCTCGATGAAGGGGACAGCCCCGAGCCGGAGGAGATTGAAGCGGCGTTCATGGCGTCGCTGTCACTGGGGCGCCGTGACCTATCCGTTTATTTCCTGGAGCTTTTGGGCGGCGAGATAAGGCTGCCCGCGACGGGGTCGGTTTATTCGCTGGACGGCAGGGGCGGCATTAAAGTGGAAGCTATCAGGCCGGAAATTCAGCCTGATTAAAGATATTTTTCGGCACACATTAAATTCCGGGAGCATTGTCAGCGATTCGATATGGAAAAGCAGAGCCATGAAGGGCACAGGAAGAGATTGAGAGAGAAGTTTATTAAATCCGGCCTTGCAGGATTTCATGATTACGAGATCATCGAACTCCTTCTTACGCTGGGGACGCCGAGACGCGATTGTAAGCAGGCCGCCAAGGAGGCCATCAGGAGGTTCGGCAGCCTGAGGGGAGTCCTTGAGGCCCCCCCTGACGAGCTGCAGGAAATAAACGGGATAGGCCCTCATAATTATTTCGGGATCAGGCTTATCCAGGAAACAGCCCGCAAGTTCCTGGAGGAGCAGATCCAGGAAAAGCCTTTCTGCAGGTCGTCCCGGGAAGTGTTCGATTACCTTTATCACTCTCTTCGGGACCAGAAAAAAGAAATCTTTAAAGTGATATTCCTGGATTCACAGAACCAGATAATTGGTGTAGAAGACCTCTTCATGGGGAGCGTCTCGAATACATCGGTTTATCCCCGCGAGGTCATAGAAAGGGCATTGAGACACAACGCATCGGCGCTCATTTTCGCGCATAACCATCCGTCGGGGCAAACGAGGCCCAGCAAGCACGATATCACCATAACGAAGGACCTGCTTTTCGCCGCGGGGATGGTCCAGATAAAAGTATTGGATCACGTGATAATCGGCAATAACCGTTATTTCAGCTTTGCCGACGCCGAGCTTATCGAAGAGTTCGAAGACGAATTCCACCATGAAGAGGTCTTCTACACCAATAGGATGCTTAAAGCAGCAGAGAGGGGAAAATTCGAAATATGAACCAGGAAGAAGCCGCACTACAACTGATTCTTCATGGCGGAGACGCCAGGGCGCTTTCGTACGATGCGCTGAAAGCCGCAAAATCAGGTGATTTCAGGGAAGCAGAAATAAAATTGAAAAAAGCCGGGGAAGCGCTTGCCGGGGCACATGCGGCCCAGAAATCGCTCCTGGAAAAAGAAGCCAGGGGCGAAGCCCTGACGCCGACTTTCCTCCTGGTGCACGCGCATGGCCATGTCATGACCGCCTCCGCCGAACTCAGCCTGATCGAGCAGATGATCGACCTTTATAAACGCCTCCCCCCGGAGGGACCCGCGTGAAGATAACCGTTATAGGGGGCGGCAGCACTTATGCCCCCGAGCTTGCCGACGGCCTCCTGAATTATAAAGACCGCCTGGGCATCGAAGAGATAACTTTACAGGATATCGACCCCGAAAGACTTGAGACGGTAGGCGGCCTTGTCCTCAGGATGGCCCGAAAACTTGCGCCTGGTCTTTCGGTAACGCTTGAGACGGATCAGAAAAAAGCCCTTAAGAATGCGGATTTCGTCATATCACAGGTCCGCGTCGGGGGACAGGAAGCAAGGCTCCTTGACGAAACCGTGCCTTTGAAGTATGGAGTCATCGGCCAGGAAACCACAGGCCCCGGGGGCATGTTCAAAGCGTTCCGGACCCTGCCTGTCATGACACGGCTTGCTTCCGACATGGAAAAGATATGCCCCGGCGCCGCTCTCATCAACTTTACAAACCCCTCCGGCCTTATAACGCGCGGGATTACGAGGACATCATCCATCAAAGTTATCGGGTTGTGCAATATCCCCATCGTTATCCTGGACAGGCTGGGCAAAAGGCTGGAAGTTTCACCGGACGAACTGGATCTTGATTATTTCGGGCTTAATCACCTCTCTTTCGTCGGAGCGGTTTACCATAAAGGAATTGACAGGCTTCCCGAAATACTGAAGAAATCGCCCCCGGAAGAATTCCCGCCGGAGATGGTAAGAAGCCTCGGCCTGTGGCCGTCTTATTACCTCCGATATTACTACCTTCGCGGCGAGATGCTGAAAAAAGCAAGGCGCTCAAAGCCCAGGGCTTACCATGTCAAAAAAATCGAGGACAGGCTTCTGGAGCTTTATAAAAGGCCCGCACTTTATAAAAAGCCCGCGCTTCTGAATAAAAGAGGGGGCAAGCTATATTCGGCGGCGGCGGAGGATCTCATCATCGCGCTTTCCGGGAACCTGCCCCGGACAATGGTCCTTAATGTCAGGAACGAGGGCGCGCTGCCGGACCTGCCTTATGATTCCGTGGTCGAGGTACCCGTTATAGTCAGCAAAAAAAAGATTCGGAGAAATGCAGGGAGGGCAATGCCGGTTTCGGTGAAAGGGCTCATCCAGCAGGTTGACTGCTACGAAGAGCTGGCGCTTGCCGCCTCATTTGAAAGGTCGAGGGATATCGCGGTACAGGCGTTGACGGCTCATCCTCTTGTCGTGGATTATCATACCGCGTGTAAGCTAACTGACGACCTGCTGAAGGCACACAAGAAATACCTGGAGTGGTGAATTCTCAGCCTCAAACCTGTAAATCAGCGAAATCAAATTCCCCCTTTGGAGGCTGTCTAAAAAGTCTCTGCAAAAATTTGGCGTGAGACAATTCCCCTCTTGGGAGGGGATTAAGGGGTGGGTTTCGTAACGCAAAACTATGTATATAATATACCCACCCCGCCCTTCGGGCACCCCTCCAGGGAGGGGAATAACTTCATCTCCGACTTTTTAGACAGCCTCTTTGAAGGGGGTTGGTGGATGTGGTACTATGTGCCGGTACGCCCAGATGTCGAGCAGGTACGATTCTCCTTGTTTCAATTCCCCTGAAATAAAAAAACGCCCCGTCAAGAGGCGTTTTTTATTTTGCTTCAGATTGTCTTAAAAATCGAATCCCAGGCCGATGAGAAGGCCGCTGAGGGTAGTGTCCCTGTTAGGGGTAGTCTTGTTTTTCAGCGCGCTGCTGCGGTAACCGAGCTTTATCATCATCGATTCCTTGGTATGGAAGTTGAGGCCGAATTCATAAGTCATCGCATCCAGCTTTGTATCTACGCCGTTAATGCTGCCGGAAAGTGAGGGAGCATAATCTATCTGCCCGTAGAAGCCGGTCTTTTCCGACATCTTCACCCTGCCGTCAACTCCGATCCCCAGCCCGTTGAATGTAGCCCCGCCGCTGATCAAGGCGTTCGTCGCGGGGTTCTTGAAACAGGAATCATAACGGAGGCTGTTATAAAAGAGGCCGATGCCGAAATTATATGACCGTGTCCTCCACGGGGCATATTTGACATGGAATTTCAGGTCGTTGATCTTGTTGCTGAAGTTGTTGGTGTTGTTGGTGTTCATTGCATAGTCGAGGCCGAGCTTCAGCGGGCCGCCCGTGAAATAGCCGAACCTGGCCAGATAGCCGGGCGCAGTTGTGCTGTCGTAGCCCGTAGTGCCGGAACCGCTCAGGCCGCCTGCGTAATACATCAGGTCGAACTCGCCGTTCTGGACATCGGCCGCATAGGCCATGCTCACGCCCGCCAGCAACAGCCCCATTATCAGCGCGATACAAAATAATTTTTTCATTTGTTGTTTCCTCCATAAAATAAATAATATCCGGGAGTATTACGAGAAAACCGCTTAAAATCCTGCACCGGCTGCGATTTTAGACCCGGCGGCAATAAAGCTTACTTTTCGTCTGAAAGCGTTGTATATGGAACTATCTGGCATTCGGGGTAATATTGGCCGAGGATTGTTCGATAATCTTCACCCGTCTCGGCCAGCTTCAAAGCCCCCCACTGACACATGCCTACGCCGTGGCCCCAGCCCCGTCCGTTTGCAATATACCGGTCGCCGGATTTTTTTATTTCGAAAAGCGAACTGTACAACCATTGCAATTTGTCTCCCGACCTGAACCTCAGGACTTTCCTGGTCTTATCGCCTTCGATGACCGTTTCAGCGCCCTCGCTAGCTATCAGGAGCTTTTTCACGCGGCCGGAGACGGATCTTTCGATGACCTTTATGTCCACCAGCTTTCCCGAGAAGCATTCCTTCGGCAGGTTGGATCTGATGATGTTTTCAAGTTCACTGCTTTCCCATGTAACCTGCCAGTGGAATAAAGGCGACCCGGAGCAGAAAGCATCGGGAGGCGCCGGGGGAAGAGGTAGGTTTGCAGGATTGCCGTCATTTACCGGCGCTTGATTTTCAGGAGGGCTCGAATAGCTGCAATAAACGCTTTCCAGGTATTCCACCGGATCCGCATCGAACACGTCGTCGATCCTCGCGGTCGCTCCGCCGCAGCTTGAAAAATATAATGCAAACCCGGCAAGCTTCCCGTCGTAAGAAAGGACCTGCCCTGCGGTTTCTTCAATCGCCTTCGAACAGTAACTGTTTTCCACCGAAGCGCCCCCATACACCTGGGAACTCTGGTCGGCGGTAAGGTCGTAAGGCCTGTCCTTTTTCCTGTGTCCCAGGGCATAAGTCCGAGCGGCCACCGCCTGTGCTTTCAATGCTTCGGACGGGACATCGCCAAGCTCCATCGGGAGCACGCCTTTAAGATAATTTTCCAGGTCTATGTGGTTTATTACTATCAGTTCGCCGTTGTAGCATTTTACTTCGAGGCCGCCCCTGTACAGGTGGTCCCGGAATTTAAGGAAGCCGTCGGAGGCGGATGGATAGAAATACAGATGGTCACCCACCTGTCTTGCTATCTCTTCGCTGCCGTCTTTAATAACCAGCCACTGGCCGTCATGTATAACTTTAAATGTAACGTTTGGAGGAAGCGGGGCTTTCTGGAATTGTCCCGGCCCCATAACGAGCGTGGCGCCTTTGTATGTATTTACTTCAACCGGCCCTGCACAGTTATAGAGGAAGATTTTCAGTTTCGGCGATATCTCGCCCGCCTTCGATTCCCCTGTAAATATTAAAGCAGCGGCCAGTAAGAAACATGCCAGTGTTTTTAAAAGTAATCCTTTTTTATTTTTCAAGATTGATTATTTGTCCCTTATTATATCTCCGGCTTTTATGGCTCCGACTGTTTCGGTGTATTCGTTTTCGATTTCGCCGACGGAATATTTTTCATTGACCTCATTAATCCTTATTCTGCCGACAAGCGTCTCTTCGGCTCCCAGGGAAAGGCCTGTTTCGGGGTCCACCAGGTCTTCTCCCTTTGAATAAACGTTGAAAGTATCGCCGACATTGATGTTCCCGTTTTCGCCCAGGTTCATGAAGATCTTGTCGTCGTCTCTCTTTACCACCCTTGCCTGCCAGGGGATATCGGCGGTTTTTTCGGTAATTATCTTTATAATTTTCCCCACCGCATCGCGGGCCGCTTTGCCCATAGGCTCGTTGGATGCGAACCCGCCAGCCACCCATGTATCCCCTATAGTGCCTCCGGCTCCGAGCGCGGTTGAAGTCGATATGCCGGTTGCAGTTTCGGCGGCGATTATCTCCCCGGTGGACGTATCTACAATGCGCAGATCAACAGCCAGTTTTGCGTTTTTCGAGCCGAGGCCGATCCCTTTTATCACTACGCCGGCCCCGCTGGAAAACCATGTATATTCGGTTATGGTGCCGGTAACCACCGCCTGAGCTCCCAGTAATTTCCCGGCCTGTGCAGCCGTCTGTGCGGTTACTGCGCCTGATTTGCCAAGGTTTTGCTCGGCAAGCACGCTGTTGATTTCCTTCCGTTCCAGGACTATATATTTCCCTGTTTTCACAAGCGCGGTAATTACCATTTCGGACAACACGTCACCGACCTTTGCGTCCGAGCCTGCTGCTTTCGGATACATGTCCATGACGGCTATCCTCAATTTCTTCATGGGAGCCTGTTTCCCATCATCCGCCCTCGAACAGCAGATGCTGCATACGAGAAATATCCCGACCAGCATAAGTATGATCAGTTTTTTCATTATTGTCGCCTCCCTAATATTATGCGCCTATAAATTGTGAGTAAAGGCTCAGCGCCTCTTCTTCCGTAGATACTCCGCGTATCAGAGCCCTTCCTTCCTTGAAAACCGTTATTGTCCTTTTGTCATCCGGCGAAAACGCTATGAGGTAAGGGTTCTTTTTTACTTTGCCCAGGCGTCCGAGCTTTTGGGCCATATCCTCCAGGTCTATTTCACCTTCCGACTTTGAAGTTACCTGGAACGACTGGTTGCCGCAAAGCTTCGTGGTTTTCAAATAATCATCGCCTTTAAGGTACCCGCGCAGGTTCCGGGAACATGACGGGCAGTCTTCCCTGGGCCTGATCCTGTACTGGTTGATTATATTCTCCCAGAGATCCATTGTAGTCAGGAAAGGCGAGATCTTTTCCTTTTCGCCCGACAAAATTTTCAGCGCTTCCATTACCTGGACGGAGGCTGTCGCCATTATCGCGGGGGCAAGGACCCCTGCGGTATCGCACGTGGGCACGAGACCCGGCGGGGGCGGCCCGTCAACAAGACAGTTATAGCAGGGCGTCTCACCGGGGATTATCACCATGCTCATACCCAGCGAGCCCAGCGCAGCACCGTAAATCCATGTCGTGCCGAGTTCCAGGCATACATCGTTAAGCAGGAACCTTGCCGGGAAGTTATCGGTGGCGTCCATTACCAGGTGTACGCCGGTGCAAAATTCAACGGCGTTGTGCGGGTTGAAGTCGGTAACATGGGATTCAATTTCTACCGACGAATTTATTTTCAGGAGCTTTTCTTTTGCCGCAACGGCCTTCGGAGTGCAGTTCAAAGCGTCTTCTTCGTCGAAAAGGCACTGCCTCTGGAGGTTGCTCAACTCGACATAATCCCTGTCAACAATCCTTATATAACCCACTCCCGCCCTGCATAAAGCATCGGCTATATGCGTTCCCAGGGCGCCCATGCCCAGGATCAGCACCCGGCTTTCGGAGATCATTTCCTGGCCTTCGTAACCGATGCCGTAAAAAAGCTCCTGCCTGGAATAACGAGGATTGAAAAAATCTGAATCATACATAGTATTTTTTTCTACAATGAAGTACCTCTTCCTGCACTTTTATTATGTATCGCCGTCATTTTTGGAATCGGACCGAAATAAAGGCAGGAGTTTACTTTGCGTTTTTTATCGCTTTCAAAATTTCTTCGGCTGTCATTTTCTGGGCTTCGGGGTTGGGATGCTTATCGACACAGGCGGGAGGGGTGCCTTTCCAGAAGTGATATTTTCTGCTGTATGCGTCATAAGTTTTCGTATCCAGCTTTTCAAACAGCGGTGTCATGGCGTCAACGAATATCGCGCCGTCTATTGATTTGAGCGCCCGGGTCTTCGAATAGGACAACTCTGCAAGGATATAGTTTTGAAACCCGTCCATTGCTACTATTACAAGCGTGGAGCCGTTTTTTTTACAGATATCGTTGAGTTCGTTGAAGACGTACTTGATTATTTTTTCCTGATTTTGCGATGGCATGGGAGTCAGGCCGAGTTTCCCTTTGATTTTATACAGTGTTTTCTCAAATAGGTCATCGGCATAAGCAGGCACTCCTGCGCTCAATATGAACGAAATCCTGTCTATCAATCCGGGCGGGGTCTTGCGGTATTTTTCAGGGATGTCGAGAAATTTCGATCTATAAACCGCTGGATGAAGAGAAATCGAGCCGTCGGGGGATTCGGTCAAAAAGGGCGTCGGTGGGGAGGGAGGGATCAAAATGTAGCCGGCTTGGCCGGAGGGATCCATCATCTTTGAGGGAGAGAACAATTCGCCTGCCCGCGTGGTGAGCCATGGTGAATACTGAGCCAGTACATAACGGGGCCTGTATTTGGGGATCAGTCTGCGGCCGAATATCAGCATCTGGGACAGCCCGGCTCCGCATGCCCCTGCATTGATGAACCCCCCGTTCAGCCGCTCGGCTACTTTATAGGGATAAGTCTCGCTTAATTTACAACCGACTCCGACGGTAAACGAGTCGCCGAGGGCAAGCACCAGCGGGCCGGAAGATCCTGCGCGATTGGCCTTTACATAATAATCGTCACAAGATTCGTCGAGGCTTAAAAGGACAGAGGAAAAGTAGAGGCCGGGATCTTTCAGGTAAGTTTTGCTGCGCTCTGCGATTTTTTCGTGCTTGATATGGTTGTATAGCTCGTTGCTTTTATAGGCGGCCCAGATCAATATTAACACTATGAAGATTAATATATATATGCCCAGCGTGATTAACGGGAAAAAGATTTTTTTCCATTTTTCAGGTTTTGTTCTTGCGGAAGGTGGACAGGAGTCGATCTCCATTTTATCGTTCATGATACAAATTTTTAACATAAATTTCGGCATAATATCAAATTTCAGGGGTTATTTATTCAAAATTTCTTAAACAGCTTTTCACTTGATTCGAGGGTTTAGACCGCTGTGAATCAGTATCAACTCTTTCAAATTTTCAGCAGCTAAAAAAATGATGTTACGCCTGAATATTTGACAAATCAACCCGGCATATAAAGGCAGGAGTTTACTTTGCGTTTTTTATCGCTTTCAAAATTTCTTCGGCTGTCATTTTCTGGGCTTCGGGGTTGGGATGCTTATCGACACAGGCGGGAGGGGTGCCTTTCCAGAAGTGATATTTTCTGCTGTATGCGTCATAAGTTTTCGTATCCAGCTTTTCAAACAGTGGTGTCATGGCATCGACGAATATCGCGCCGTCTATTGATTTGAGCGCCCCGGTGTCCGAATGGGGCAGTTCTTCGATTTTATATGCCTCGGTTCCATCCATAGCTACAATAACCAGCTTTGCACCGTTTTCTTTACAGATATCGTTGAGTTCGCCGTAGATCGATTTGATGATTTTTTCATAATTTCGCGCAGGACGAGGCGTCAATTCCAGCTTTCTTTTGATTTTATACAGTGTTTTCTTAAATAGGTCATCGGCATAAGCAGGCACTCCTGCGCTCAATATGAACGAAATCCTGTCTATCAATCCCGGTGGAGTCTTGCGGTATTTTTCGGGGATGTCGAGGAATTTCGATCTGTAAACGGGGGGATGAAGAGAAAGCGAGCCGTCTGAGGATTCGGTTAGGAAGGGTGTAGGGATATTTAAAATCCCGGCAGTTCCGCCTGGAGAGTCCACTATTCTTGAAGGAGAGAATAATTCGCCTGCCCGCCTGACGAGCCATGGCGAATATTGAACAAGTACATAGCGGGGCCTGTATTCAGGAATAAGCTTTCGGCCGATTATCAGCATCTGGGACAGCCCTGCCCCGCACAGACCCGCGTTGATGAACCTCCCATTCAGCCGCCCGGCTACTTTATAAGGATAGGTCTCGTCTAATTTACAGCCGACCCCGACGGTAAACGAATCTCCGAGAGCAAGCACCAGGGGGCCGGATAATTGGGCCGGGTTGTCTTTTGCATAATGGTCATCGCATGATTTATCGAAGCGTATGAGGACACAGGAAAAGCCGATGGAGGGGTCATTCAGGTAAGTATTTTTATGCCCGGCGATTTTTTCATGTTTAACGTGGATATAGAGATCGTTGCTTTTATAAGCGGCCCATACCAGTATCCACATCATGAAAATTAATATATAAATGCCCAGTGAGATTATTAGGAAAACAATTTTTTTTCCATTTCCAGGCTTATTGCCGGTGGAAGGAGTTCCGGGGCCGCCCAGCGTTTTATAATTCATAATACACCGGTTTCTGCTTGCGTTGTATTTTATATGAGATGAATTATAAATTGAATTTCAAAAAATTGCAAAGAGTCTGCGGGGCCGAAGCTTCCGGTTCCCGGACCGGCTGCCTTCGAGGCATTCTGAAAGCCGGAACCAATCGGAGGGGGTTGTTTCTACAGGATATTTTCAGACAGCCTCTTCGGGACGGTTTTAAGATGAAATTTTCCTGAAATTTCACGGATTAGGTCTAAAAACATTACAATCGGGCAAAATGGTTATTGAAATAATACAGGTTTCATTATAAAATACTAAATAGAGTGGCTCAGATAATCTTATCTTTTCAATTCATGGAAATTCCGGGTAACCGGCTTGTTCGGTAATTTACGGGGGAGTCTGCCAGGGGAGAATTAATGTACCTGAAGTCGAGAATGACGGGAGATAAATTTTATATATCCAGGCTGCTTGTTGCTTTCCTGCTTTTTTTATTATTGTTCATACCTGCAGGCTGCGGGAGCGGTGGAGGAGGCGGTGGCGGCGGCGGAAGCGCGCCAGAACCTCCTACTACAGGCGGCGTTGACGGCTACCTCTATACCGATGACGGCGCGGCTTCAGTCCGCGCACAGGCGCCTCTCCCCGGCGCAACCGTCCGCATCAGGGGCCGGGATGAGTGTACCGTTACAAACAGCGAAGGATATTTCAAGTTCGATAACCTCCCTCCCGGGAATTATATATTTTATTTTATAAAGTGCGGTTATACCATTAAAGAAAAAACTCAAGCCGTAACCGCAGGGCAGGTCAGCGGGATTGTCGAGACGACCGTTGTTTCCACTGATCCGGATATAGCGTATCTTGACCCGGAAACCCCAAGGCAGGGAGGCGCATCGAAAATATATGGAGTCAATTTCGGCGCGGCCCAGGGAGGCGGCGGCATCTCTTTCGGAGGGATAAATTCTCCGAACGTATGGATCTGGCAGGACGACATGCTTGTCTGTAAAGCCCCGGAAAATGCAGCATCCGGGAACCTTCTCGTTACGGCCGATGCAGGCGGGAGCACAAGCTCCTCCGTATCGATCCTTAACAGGCAAACGCTGGATCTCGGCTCCAACGCAGCGCCTTCCGGCGGCGGGGCGGCAGCATTAACCGTGAACCTGACCGGCGCCGTAACCAATGTTAACGGGGCCGCTTTTATCTTAACCTGTGACACTACAAAGCTCACTCTTAACACCTCCGTCGGAGATAACGGGGTCGTGCTCGCGCCCGGCCTTTCCGGCGCGTCATTGATCACGCATGTTGACGGGAACAGGTTGTGGGTGGGGATTACTCTTAAAGGCAATGTCATAAGCGGGCCTTGCAATCTCTGTACCGTTTCGTTCATACCGGTTTCCGGCCAGGCAAACGGAACTTTATGCAGCGTCTCGGTTGACAGCACGAAAAGCCCGAAGTTGTGCAGGAAGCCAGGAGGCTCCCCTGTCTTCGAATCGCCGTTGTATAACGGGGGAACGGTGGTAGTAAGACAATGAAGCGGCGCAGTCTTACTTCCATTACCCGCATCTTAGCCTTACTGCTTGTTCTCTGCTTTGTAGTTATCGTACTTGCCTCGTGCGGAAGCGCGGACGGAATATCGGGCGGAGGCGGGAAAGCCGCCGTCGTTGATAACGACCCCCACTCGATGGGTTACAGGAAACTGACTCCCGAAGAGTATGAAAAAATAAAAGACAGGATAGTACAGCTCGACCATATTTCCCCCAACGATTATTCCATGAAATTAAAGGCGGAGGAGTTGAAGAAGGAAGGGCGGCAGGTTACAAAAGATGCCCTGAGGACTCCCCCTTCTTCGGTTGATCACAGCACTTCGACATATATGCCCCCTGTAAGCTCCCAGGCGTACCAGGGCTCATGCGGGTGCTTTTCCACGAGTTATTATTACAAGACTTACCAGGAAGCCCGGGACAACAACTGGACGCCCAATATTACTTCCAGGCAGATGAGCCCTGCTTTTACTTATAACCAGATAAACGGCGGTTCCGATTCGGGATCAAACCCGCTGGAAGCGATGGTTTTAATTGCGGATAAAGGCAATGCTACATGGGCCGATATGCCTTATGACCAGTCTTCTTACCCGAATTATACATACTGGCCTTCCGAGACCGCATGGAGGAGCGCCATCCCGTACAGGGGGCAATATGCCGGAACTATCGATATCTCCACCGATTCCGGAATAAACACCTTGAAGCAGTGGGTGGCAAACGGGGATATGGCGGTTATAGGTTTCCAGGTTTATGATAATTTTTATACCCAGTATCATGGAGGTTCAAGTCCCACATATAAATATGATAATGATGTAATTTACGGAAATGCAGGCGTTTATAAAGGCGGACACGCCGTAACCGTCGTGGGATATGACGATAACAGGGCATATAACGACGGGACAGGTGTAAAGTACGGCGCATTCAAGCTGGTAAATTCATGGGGGACGAGTTGGGGCGTCAGCGGCTATTTCTGGTTTTCGTACAGCTACATGAAGAGCCTTACCGATAAGGCCGCCTGGTTCATGTCCGACAGGTACCGGTACCAGCCTACGGTCGTCGGCGTATTCGGTATCACGCATCCTGCCAGGTATGATCTGACGATACAGATGGGGATCGGCCCGACAGGTTCTCCCGCGTACAACAAGACGTTTTTTAGTGAAGACGGAGGAAACATTGCAATTTCATCCGCAAACAAGATAGCGGTTGATCTTTCGGACGGCTGGAACGGCATAACATCTGGAACCAACCAGAATTATTTCCTTCGTGTCGCCAACTATGCCAGCGGCGATACCGGCTCGATAAATTCCATGGCGGTGGAATACCAGGGGACTACGGTTTCAACGGAAACCCCGAAAAACACGGTCAGCGGGAGTTACGTCTATGTAAACCTGACAAAAAACGTTACAAAGACGAACAGGACTATCGATCTTACTTCGCCTGCAGGCGGCGAGACATGGGGCGGGCTGCATTCCATAACATGGAACACCGGCGGGAGCGATTGGACCGCAGGCGACCAGGTGATAATCGAATATTCGCCTAACGGAGGAAATACATGGCAGAACCTGGGAATCGTTGCTTATAATGCGGCTTCGTTAAGGGGAAGCTTCTCATGGGATACCTCGTCGCTGGACAATACGGCACAGGGCAAGATAAGGATCAGCTATAAAACTATTCAGCAGATCAATGAAGCAAGCGGCAATTTCACGCTCACCAACGGCCCCCCGGCCATAACCGCCCGCGATGCCACGAGCGTTGCCAACACTTCCGCCACATTGAACGCAGATGTGCTGCCGGGCACTTCCGATACAGCAGTATGGTTCCAGTGGGGGCTGACGACCTCTTACGGCAATGAAACCGCCCACCAGGATATCGGGACAGGGAACGTGTATGAGCCTGTAAGCCAGGGAATAACGGGGCTTTCCGGCGCGACCACGTATTATTTCAGGGCGGTGGCCCAGAACGGGTCGGGTACGACGTACGGCGCCAACGGCACGTTTCGAACCACGGCAGCGCCCACACCGGTAACAGGCGTTGCTTCATCCATAGGGCTGAACCAGGCGACGCTCAACGGTACGGTAAATCCCAACGGCCTTTCAACTTCAGCCTGGCTCGAATGGGGGGAAACCGATTCTTACGGCAATTCCACCACACACCAGGATATCGGGAGCGGGACTTCGGCTGTCGCGGTAAGCCAGGGCATAAACGGGCTGACTTTTGAGACGACATATCACTTCCGGGTCGTCGGTCAGAATTCCCTGGGCACGACTTACGGGAACGATAACACTTTTACTACAACCTCGCCGTTTCCTTATTCCACCGGCGGCGGGATATATTCTTCATCACCTGCTATAGCCGGTGACGGGAGTATTTATGTCGGCTCCGACGATAAGAAACTCCATGCTTTGAATGCCGATGGAACTCCCAAATGGCAATATACCACGGGGGCCGTGCTGAGGTCTTCCCCTTCAATAGGCCCGGACGGGACGTTATATATAGGCGGGCAGGATCAAAAGCTTTATGCTATCAATTCCGACGGGTCGTTCAAGTGGTCATACCTTGCCGGCGGCATTATAGATTCATCTCCTGCCGTGACTTTGGACTCAACGATTTATTTCGGCTCGTACGACAATAAGTTGTATTCTTTGAATTCCGATGGCTCGTTCAAATGGTCATACCTGACAGGTGGGGACGTGTATTCTTCCCCTGCTGTCGGTCCCGACGGCAAAATATTTTTCGGTTCTGTTGACAAGTACATTTATGCGCTGAACACGAACGGATTGCTTGCATGGAGGTGGGCGACGACCGGGGCGATATATTCGTCTCCTGCGATCAATTCCGAAGGCGTAATATATTTCGGTTCCGCAAACCAATATTTATATGCGCTTAATTATGACGGCACGTTCAAATGGTCTTACGGGACGGGAGGATTGATAATTTCATCTCCCGTTATCGGCCCCGACGGCACGATATATTTCGGCTCGAACGACTATAAGCTAAATGCGCTGAATTCCAACGGCACGATCAAATGGTCGTATGCTACAGGAGGGCTTGTTCGTTCCGTCCCGGCGGTCAGCTCGACAGGCACGATATATTTTGGCTCCGACGACGACAAAGTATATGCGCTGAATCCCAACGGCTCGTTCAAATGGTCGTACCTGACAGGCGGCGATGTAATATCTTCCCCGACAATCGACTCTACCGGCAGGGTTTATGTGGGGTCTCTTGACGGGAAGCTTTACAGGTTTGCCGGGGACACGGCACTGGCAGGCTCGCCCTGGCCGAAGTTCCGTAATAACAATAAAAACAATGGCCTGACAAGCCTCCCTGCGACCCCCACCAATCTTGCGGCGACAACCGTTTCCGCCACGCAGATAAACCTTTCATGGAGCGATAACTCGGGAGACGAAACGGGGTTCAAGATTGAAAGGAAAACAGGGGTCGGCTCCTACGCCCAGGTAGATACCGTCGGCCCGGGCCAGAACACTTATAACGATGAGGGACTGACGCCGTTCACTACTTTTTATTACAGGGTCAGGGCATATAATGCCGCAGGGAATTCGACTTATTCAGGCGAGGCAAGCGCGACGACCTTAAGGATGGTTCCCAATATTACCGGCATAAGCCCGGCCCAATCGGCATGCGGCGCCGTTTTAACCATAACGGGCGCTTATTTCGGCGTGAGCCAGGGAGCAGGCACGGTTACGTTTAACGGCATCGATGCAGGGACTGCCGGATCATGGTCGGATACGCAAATAGTTGTCACGGTGCCAGGCCAGGCTTCCTCCGGCCACGTGGTCGTTACCGTCGGCGGCGAAGGAAGCTCTCCTTATCAATATACGATTCTCCCGGCCGTCGATAATATCACGCCTCCCCAGCAGGTAACAGGCGGCATCGTTACTATTACAGGCTCGGGGTTCGGCTCGCCCCAGGGGACTTCAACTATAACAATAAACGGCGTCAATACAACGGCGGCTACGTGGAATACGAATCAAATAACCGTAACGGTCCCCGCCGCTTCCTCCACCGGCGATGTAATAGTTACCGTGGGCGGCAACGGCAGCAGCGCCAGGACGCTTACTGTCATCCCGCATATCGACAATATCCAGCCGGGAACCTTCAAGACAGGCAGCCCGGTTACGATAACAGGCTCCGGCTTCGGATCTATACAGGGAACGACGGCGGTCTTCTTTAACGGCGTAAACGCAGACCTTGCCGCTTCATGGAGCAATACCCGCATTACGATTGACGTGCCTGCCGACGCTGCTACGGGCAATGTCAAAGTGGTAAAAGAAACCGACAGCAATGAAGTAGCGTTTATTGTCCTTCCCACCGTGAACTCATTCTCACCCGGAAACGGTGTCGTAGGTGTAGCCGTAACCATAACCGGGACCGGCTTCGGGACGATTCAGGGATCCGTCAGCATCGGCGGGGCACAGGCGCCTGTCCAATCATGGACGAATACTTCTGTTGTTGCTGCTGTGCCGGGAGGCGCGGATCAGCAAAGCGATTTTATCTCAATTACCAACTCCGAGGGCAATTCCCACCAATCGGCATCACAGTTCACCATTGACGCGCCTTCGATAACGGGGATTACGCCGGACAGCGGCAGGGCCGCAGATGAGATAACAATTGACGGAAACAACTTCGGCGCACAGAAGCCAGCATGGCTTGAGTTCCCCGTAAAATTCTTCGATAGCGTTAACGCTTCGGTCGTGTCATGGTCCGACACGCAGGTCAAGGTAAATGTCCCCGCCGCGGCAAACGGCGGTAAGATTTCACTCCAGACGGCGGGAGGGACGGCTCAAAGCCCGGGCCAGTTTACAGTTTTGATCTCCGTGGAAGTTACGACGAGCATCGGGGCCGGGACATCGGTTCTCATAGACGGGGCCGAATTCGGCGCTCCTTATACAACGGCATGGACAAAAGGTTCGTCCCATGATATAGGGGTCAATTCTCCACAGACACCCGAAACAGGGAAGAGATACCTGTATGATTCGTGGAGCGACGGGGGCGGTCAAACCCATACCGTTTCTCCTTCGGCGGATGCCGTTTACACCGCGAGTTTGAATACCCAGTATTACCTGACCGTTGAGACAGGCCCGGCAGATCTTCCGCCCATACCGGGAGAGGGCTGGTACGACGAGGGACAGAGCGTGAATCTGTCCGCCGGTTCGCCTGTTGATCATGAAGGTGAGGCATATTATTTTTCAGAATGGAAAGTTGACGATGCGCCCGTACCGGGCAACCCCGTCAGCGTCCAGATGACCTCTGCAAAAAAAGCAAAGGCGGATTACCAGTCCGTTGATCATTTCGAAATCGGAAATATACCCGGCCCGCAGACCGCAGGCCAACAGTTCGATGTTACGATATCCGCAAAGGACGCATCAGGCGCAACGATCTCAGGCTTTACAGGAACCGCATCTCTTTCGGATTCGACGGGAACCCTTTTGCCGGGAGGCACCGACAGCTTCGCGGGCGGTGTATGGACAGGGAGCCTTACCATAACGAGGGCGCAGGCCGCCGTAGTCGTAACTGTTTCTGCGTCGGGCAAATCCGGCACGAGCAACGCATTTGACGTCAATTCCGCAGGGCTTGACCACTTCGATGTAAGCAATGTATCATCGCCGAAGACTGCAGGCCAGGCGTTCAGTGTTACTTTGACCGCGCAGGATGTTTATGACAACACGGTTACTTCGTTCACGAGCACGGCCTCACTCACAGACACGACAGGAACGATAAGCCCGGCTACTACCACGGCGTTTACAGCAGGAGTCTGGACGGGTGATGTTGCCATTACGAAGTCAGAAGCGGGGGTATCGGTAACCGCAACCGCATCGGGCAAGAGCGGGACCAGCAGCCAGTTCGATGTAAACCCGGGGCCGCTTGATCACTTCGATGTGAGCAATATAGCATCGCCACAGACCGCGGGACAGGCGTTCGGTGTAACTTTAACCGCGCAGGACGCAAATAACAACACGGTTACCTCATTTACAAGCACTGCCTCACTCACTGACACGACAGGCACAATAAATCCTATAACGACCGATACGTTCACGGCTGGAGTCTGGACAGGCAGCTTAACAATCACAGGCGCACAATCGAATGTTCAGGTAACCGCATCCGCATCGGGCAAGAGCGGGACCAGCAGCCAGTTCGATGTTAATCCAGGTGTGCTTGACCACTTCGGTGTAAGCAATATATCATCGCCGCAGACCGCGGGACAGGCGTTCAGCGTAACTTTGACCGCGCAGGATGTTTATGACAACACGGTTACTTCATTTACAAGCACTGCCTCACTTACAGACACCACAGGCACGCTAAGCCCGACGACGACCGCAGCGTTTACAGCCGGTGTTTGGACTGGTGATCTGACCGTTACCGGGGCTGGAACGAATAATACAATTACAGTCTCTGCAGAAGGCAAGCAGGGGACGAGCAGCCAGTTCGATGTAAACCCGGGGCCGCTTGATCACTTCGATGTGAGCAATATCGGATCGCCGCAGACTGCAGGGCAGGAGTTCAGTGTTACTTTGACCGCGCAGGACGCAAATAACAACACGGTTACTTCGTTCACGAGCACGGCCTCACTCACAGACACGACAGGAACGCTAAGCCCGACGACCACCACGGCGTTTACAGCAGGAGTCTGGACGGGTGATGTTGCCATTACGAAGTCAGAAGCGGGGGTATCGGTAACTGCAACCGCATCGGGCAAGAGCGGGACAGGCAACCAGTTCGATGTTAATCCCGGTGTGCTTGACCACTTCGATGTAAGCAATATCATATCGCCCCAGACGGCGGGGCAGGCGTTCAGCGTAACTTTAACAGCCCAGGATGCCAATAACAATACGGTTACTTCATTTACGAGCACAGCGGATATCAGTGACACCACAGGCACACTAAGCCCTACGACTACCACGGCGTTTACAGCAGGAGTCTGGACGGGTGATGTTGCCATCACGAAGTCAGAAGTGGGAGTATCGGTAACCGCAACCGCATCGGGCAAGAGCGGGACAAGCAGCCAGTTCGATGTTAATCCCGGTGTGCTTGACCACTTCGATGTAAGCAATATAGCATCGCCCCAGACCGCGGGGCAGGAGTTCAGTGTTACTTTGACCGCGCAGGACGCAAATAACAACACGGTTACCTCATTTACAAGCACTGCCTCACTTGCTGATACGACGGGAACGATAAATCCTATAACGACCGATACGTTCACGGCAGGCGCCTGGACAGGCAGTGTAACAATCACAGGCGCACAACCGGATGTTCAGATAACGGCAACAGCATCGGGCAAGAGCGGCACGAGCAATCAGTTCGATGTAAACCCGGGGCCGCTTGATCACTTCACAGTGAGCAATGTGTCATCGCCACAGATCGTCGGGCAGGAGTTCAATGTTACTTTAACCGCGCAGGACGCCAATAACAACACAGTTACCTCATTCACAAGCACTGCCTCACTCACAGACACGACGGGAACGATAAATCCTGTAACGACCGATGCGTTCACCGCCGGAACCTGGACAGGCAGCGTAACAATCACAGGCGCACAACCGGATGTTCAGGTAACGGCAACCGCATCGGGCAAGAGCGGGACAGGCAACCAGTTCGATGTCGAGCCGGCGGGCCTCCATCATTTCCTTATAAGCAATATCGGATCGCCGCAGACCGCTGGCCAGCCTTTCAGTGTTACTTTGACCGCCCAGGACGCGCATAACAATACCGTTACTTCATTTACTAGCACGGCCGCCGTATCCGATATCACCGGCACCGTCACTCCTTCAACGACAACGGCATTTACAGCCGGTGTCTGGACTGGTGATCTTACCGTTACCGGCGCTGGAACGAATAATACAATTACAGTCTCTGCAGAAGGCAAGAGCGGGACAAGCAGCCAGTTCGATGTCAATCCCGATGTACTGGATCATTTCAATGTAAGCAATATCGGATCGCCCCAGACCGCGGGGCAGGCGTTCAGCGTTACATTAACCGCTCAGGATGCCAATAACAACACGGTTACATCGTTTACAAACACGGCCTCACTCGCTGATACGACGGGAACCATAGACCCGGCAACGACAGGTGTGTTCACCGCCGGAGCATGGACAGGCAGCGTAACGATCACAAGCGCGCAGGCGGATGTTCAGATAACTGCAGCCGCATCGGGCAAGAGCGGGACCAGCAGCCAGTTCGATGTTGATCCCGGCGTGCTTGACCACTTCGATGTGAGTAATATAGCATCGCCGCAGACCGCGGGGCAGGAGTTCGGTGTAACATTAACAGCGCAGGATGCCAATAACAACACGGTTACATCGTTTACAAATACCGCCTCACTCACTGATACGACGGGTACGATAAATCCGGGCGCCACGACAGCATTCGCCGCCGGAGCATGGACGGGCAGCGTTACTATCACTGGCGCACAATCGAATGTTCAGATAACCGCGACCGCGTCCGGCAAGAGCGGGACGAGCAGCCAGTTCGATGTTAACCCTGGGCCGCTTGATCACTTCAATGTGAGTAATATAGCATCGCCCCAGACGGCGGGGCAGGCGTTCAGCGTTACTTTAACAGCCCAGGATGCCAATAACAATACGGTTACTTCATTTACAAGTACGACCTCGCTCACAGATACGACAGGCACAATGAGCCCGGGTGCCACGACGGCATTCACCGCCGGGGTCTGGGCGGGCAATGTAACAATCACAGGCGCACAACCGGATGTTCAGATAACGGTAACAGCATCGGGCAAGAGCGGGACAGGCAGCCAGTTCGATGTTAATCCCGGTGTACTGGATCACTTCAATGTAAGCAATGTATCATCGCCGAAGACTGCAGGCCAGGCGTTCAGTGTTACTTTGACCGCGCAGGATGTTTATGACAACACGGTTACATCGTTTACAAATACCGCTTCGCTCACTGATACGACGGGAACGATAAATCCTCCAACGACCGGTGCGTTCACTGCAGGAACCTGGACAGGCAGCATAACGGTTACTGCCGCACAACCGGATGTCCAGATAACGGCATCCGCATCGGGCAAGAGCGGGACCAGCAACCAGTTTGATGTCGAGCCGGCGGGTCTGCATCACTTTGCTTTCGGCAATATTTCTTCGCCCGTAACTGCAGGGCAGCCGTTCCCCGTTACTATCGAGGCAAAAGATAATTACGACAATACCGTTACCGGGTTCACCGATTCCGCCGAACTTACGGACAGCACCGGCACCATCATCGTCAATGCAACTACCGGCAGCTTCGCTTCCGGCGTCTGGACAGGCACGGTTACGATAACGAAAGCACAGCAGGACGTTACAATGACGGCGGCCGCATCGGGCAAGAGCGGGACAAGCAATTCTTTCGATGTCAACTCCGGCTCGCTTGATCACTTCTCATTCGAAAACATCTCTTCGCCCCAGGCCGCAGGACAGGCGTTCAGCGTTACAATAACCGCGCAGGACGCCAACGACAATACTGTAACATCATTCGGCGGCACGGCGGACCTTGCCGATATCACCGGAACGATAAATCCTGCAGCGACCGGAGCATTCACATCCGGCTCATGGACAGGCAACATTACGATAACAGGCACCTCGGCAAGCGACACTATAACTGCAACCGCATCGGGCAAGAGCGGGACCAGCAACCAATTCGCCGTCAATCACGCCGGGCTTGACCATTTCTCATTCAACAACGTCTCTTCGCCTCAGGCCGCAGGACAGCCGTTCGGCATAACTATAACCGCCCAGGACATTTATAACAATACGGTAACATCTTTTGTATCTACCGCGAACCTTACGGATTCCACGGGTACGATAGTCGTAAACGCCGTTACCGGCAACTTTACGTCAGGCGTGTGGTCGGGCAATGTTACAATAACAAAGGCCCAGTCAGCCGTTACGATGACCGCGACGGCGCAGGGCAAGCAGGGGACGAGCAACGCATTCGATGTCAATTCGTCCGGCCTTGATCACTTTGTCATAAGCAACATAGGGTCACCACAGACAAGGGGGGTGTCTTTCCCTGTTTCCATAACGGCGGAAGATGCTTACAGCAATATAGTTTCAGGGTTCTCCGGCACCGCCGCCCTGTCGATAACATCGGGGAGCGTGACGCCCATAACTACAGGCGCATTTACCGCCGGTGTATGGTCGGGCAACTTGACGGTCAACAGTTCCGGCACAGGCCTTGTTATAACTGCTGAAAGCTCCGGCAAGGAAGGGACGAGCAACGCATTTGATGTAGAAGAGCCTCCGGCGCTTTCGGTAACCCCGCTTTCTCTGACATTCGATGCAGTCGAAGGGCAGGCCAATCCGCCGGATCAGGAAGTCGATGTCTCCAATACCGGCGGCGGGACTTTAGGGTTCACCGTCGATAAGGCAGGCAATTGGCTCACGGTATCGCCTCTTTCCGGCAATGCCCCGCAGACCTTGACGGCATCCGTCGATATAACCGGCATGACCGCGGGCGCTTATAATGGTACCATCACTGTTACGGGCAACCCTGGGACGGAGAATTCTCCCCAGGTCGTCGATGTAACACTTAACATAGCGCCGCCGCCTTACCTGGAAGTCAGTCCCCAGACGGCGGATTTCATCGCCATGAAGGGCTGGACAGAGCCTGCCGACAAGACCGTGAATGTAACGAACAGCGGCGGCGGCACGCTCGAATACAACATTATCGAAAACGCCGACTGGCTCAATATCACGCCGCTTTCCGGCGCCGCCCCGGATACGCTGACCCTTTCGGCGACGATAACAGGTCTTGAAGTGGGCACATATTCGACGATAGTTACGATAACCGGAGCCGGTAACTGCCAGAATTCGCCACAGTACGTCAATGTAAACGCCGAGGTTACCGAGCCTCCTGAAATATCGCTTACTCCGACCTCGTTCACTTTCAATACCATTTTAGGAGCGGGAGCGCCGCCGGATCAGAACCTCCGGGTAAACAATTCCGGCGGGAACGACCTGAACTGGACGGCATCGGTGGATGCAGGCTGGCTGTCGGTACTTCCGGCAAGCGGCACGGCTCCTTCGAATGCTGTTGTTTCGGTTACCCCGGCCGGCCTTTCCGCGGGCACATATAACGGTGTTATAACCATAACGGGCGGCGGCGGGACAACGAACTCACCTCAGACCGTGCCGGTTACACTGAATATCGCCGGTAACCGGATCCTGCCATGTAATGATAATTTCGAAAGTTACGTGACAGGGGGCTACCCGTCGCCTTACTTCACGCCTATATTAAGCGGGCAGCCGCCCAATGCAGGCGTTATCTCGGAAGATTATGCCTGGGCAGGAATAAAGAGCTTCAGGCAAAACGGCGGAGCATTGACACCACGGCTCGATATGTTCCCGCTTTCCACCGCTGCAGGTAATTATATAACCTTTGAAACGGCGTTTTATATTCCTGAAGGCGAGTCTTCAACGTTGTGGATAGGGTTCGGGCAGTATAACGGAGGCTCCGCTTATGTAAATAACGCGGGCCTGAGGGTCGAAGGAGGCCATATATATTGCGGCGTCGATGACCTGGGAACAGTCGATACCGGGACATGGTACTCGGTGATATCTAAATGTAATTTCACCACTGCCACTATGGAAATTACGATTGACGGGGAGTTGAAGGGATACGACCTGCCGATGACGGATACCTCTTTCAACGGCTTCGGGTTGTACACCAAAAACGGCCCGGCATACTTCGACTACGTTCATATATTCGAAGGCGCAGCCCCGGAAACAGTGGATGTATGGCCCGGCGACCTTAACAATGACGGGGACGCCGATACCTTCGACATCTTGAATGTCGGCGCTTACTGGAACGAGACCGGGTACGAGCGGTATCCCCAGTCCAGCGCATGGGCCGCACAAAACGCCCGGAAGTGGGCCGATACGAACGCCACTTATGCCGATGCAAACGGCGACGGCGTTGTTGACGCCGATGACATCACGCCGATCCTGACCAATTACGGCCTTGTTCATACGCTTATCATCACGGGGGCGGCGGGGTTGCTAGCACTTACAGGGATACCGCTGCTCACGGGCATCATAAGGAGAAAAAAGGACAGGTAACTTTCAAATAACCTAGAAATACTCCTGGCGAGACTGGATACTGCCGGGGGTATTATTTTTTAAAAAAAATAAAATTTGCCCTTTACCTTTCAATGGTCGGGAGTGATAATAATATTAAGAAATAAGGATTAGGAGGTGAGGCAAAATGTTAGGTGCAACATCAGCAGCATCAATGTATTCCTTGACCGTAAATGATCAGCAGAATGCAATGACCATTTACACTCAGACCCTGGCCGAAACCCAGAAGCAGCAGATGCAGCGCTGGCAGATCCTGCAGGATACCCAGACAAAAATCTTCGAGATTCAGCAGGATGTAACTGTCAACAAAGCCAAGACACAGGATAAGATGTTCCAGAAATGGGATGAGTACATCCGCGGTTAATGCCTGCAGGGTAAATTTTTAAGGGGCGCACAAGCGCCCCTCTTTTTTTACTCGATATTTTTATCAAAAACATGGACGGGGATATTCCTGTCGATGATCGTCCCGTCACCGACCTGGCCGAAGTTATTGCCTCCCCATACCCATATTCCGCCGTTATTATCGACGGCATAGCTTTGACCCAGTACGGCGGCTATCCCGGCGACATTTTTAATTCTGACGGCTTCAACCGGGACAGTGCTGTTATCTTCTGTCCCGTTGCCGAACTGCCCCCTCCCGTTCCATCCCCATGCCCAGATGCTCCCGTCATTTTTCAATGCGATGCCATGTGATTTGCCGCCTGCTATTGCGATGATATTATTCAGCTTCGGGATTTTAATCGGCGCATTCCTGTTATTTTCCGTCCCATCTCCGAGCTGGCTGTCCCCGTTCCATCCCCATGCCCGGACGGTGCCGTCGCTTTTAAGGGCAAGGCTGTGCCAGACCCCGGCCGCCACAGCGGTTACGCCGTCAAGGTTTCTGACCTGTACGGGGATATTCCTGTCCTTGTTTGTCCCGTCTCCGAGCTGGCCCTTGATATTTTGTCCCCATGCCCACACCGTGCCGTCGCTTCGAAGCGCAAGGCTGTGGCTGCCGCCTGCCGCGATTTCGGTGATATTATCAAGGTTAAGGACCCTGACCGGGATATTTTTATCGATGTTTGTTCCATCGCCGAGTTGTCCGTAATTATTGGCGCCCCATGCCCAAACGGTGCCGTCTCCGGAAATCGCAAGGCTGTGTCCCTCGGTTACTGAAATAAATGTGCCGCCACCGTCAACCTCTATAATGTTTTTGAGGCCCGGCACGCGTACGGGGATATTCTTATCTATATTTGTCCCGTCACCAAGCTGGCCCCTGGCATTACAGCCCCATGCCCAAACGGTGCCGTCTCCGGAAATCGCAAGGCTGTGGAGGCTGCCGCCGTCAACAGCTACAACATCATTCAGGTTCAATATTCTTACGGGCAATTTTCTCTGGGTATTTGTCCCGTCACCAAGCTGGCCGTTGAAATTCCTGCCCCATGCCCAGGCTGTGCCGTTATCCCTGACGGCAAGCGTATGATAAAATCCCACCCCTGTGGTGCCGGTTTTATTTATCCTGTAAGTGAATGCCGAATCGGTACTGCCGGAGCCTGTTGAAACCGTCAGGGGGCCTGTTACTGCGTCCGCCGGGATCCTGCATATAATCTTTTTATCGCTCCACGAAATTACAGGCGCAGCCCCAGAACCGCTGAAAAATATCTTTCCGGGTTCCTGGCCGAAATCAGTCCCCGTAACGGTTACTGCGGTCCCTGGCGAACCGAAGGCCGGCATTATTTCCTTAATCGCAGGTACATTTGAAAATCCTGTTTTTGATTTGCCGGTGAACTGTTTCAGGAAAAAAACAGTTGCCGCTATCACTATCAAAAAAATCAACAGGTATAAATAATGTTTTTTCTTCATATCGCCTGTTTCAATCTTTCGGCAGCCGGAAGATTCAATCTAATTTTATCGGGTTTTCAGTGTTTTTTCCAGCCGTTTCTGATTAAAATGCCTTCGATTACCCGTGAAAGTTTTCCGCAGGATTCCACTGTGAGCTCCATGCGGTCGTATATCTGGATCCACTGGATGGTATTCAAGACGGCGGAGGCGCCGGATGCGGCTTCTTTATCGAAGAGTTCCCCCAGTCCCAGCCGGAGTAAAAGGTCGCTTTTCTCAAGCTGTTCGTCTATATTGTCGGCCCATTCTTCCATCGGGGTTTTCGACTCGATGTTTTCAAGCCATGTTTTTATTTTGCCGGTCATTACCGCGAGATTTTTCCCCAGCTCCCGTGAAGTTTCGGTCGTTTTCGATATTTCAAAAAGTCCGAACCTGCCCGATATGCCTCTTATCGTCTTGAGGATCTCCTCCATGCCGTAAGCAAGCGCAAACAGGTCTCCCCGGTCAATAGGAGTGATCATGGTTTTATTAATTTTCACCAGGATGTCATAAGTTTTGCTTTCACCCTCACGGGTTGTTTCATTTATTTTCCTGCAGGTATCTGCGCTTTCTTCCGGGTGCTCAAATACCCTGGAAAGCAGCGCTCCGGTTTCGCCGGTAATTGAAGCCTGCTCCTTGAGCAATTCGAAGATGGGGTTGGCTTTCGTCGTAAAGCTGAAGAAATTCACTGTCCTTCCTCCTGAAAAACCTTATCAAGTATAATTCGCCAACTTTATTTAACTCCTCTTTCAACTGACAATTTCGTATGGAGGAATAATATGGTGTTCTGAAGAACTTCAATATAGTTGAATTCTCTCTATTATTAAGGAGGTTCACCCGATGGCCGCTCCTGATAAAACTGCGAGAAAGCCGAATCCCCTCAAAAAAGAAGTCGGCCCGAGCATTACGATAAAGATTGGCGGCCTGATTATGTTATTGGGCCTTGTCTGCCTCCCCGTGATGCTGATTATGGGATTAATGGACTGGGGGCACAGGTTAAAAGAGCAGCAGCTTATCGATCCTTTATACTGGTCAACCGTGATGTGGGCGGGCACCGGCCTTATAGTCCTTGGAGTGCTTGTCGTTATTATCGGGTATATAAATAAGAAAGCGGCCGCGGAGCAGACGGGGACCGATATCCCATGCCCGAACTGCGGACATACTTACAGGCTGCCCGAGGGAGTCAAAAAATTCGAGTGTCCTTTATGCAGAAGAAAGGCGGTGGTGGATAGTGGCAAGGCATTTGTATTGCCGGAATAAATTTTTATCTGTAGCAGCAATCATTATAGCAGCGATTCTGATCCTGGGGATTATGAATACGGGTTGTGCCCGGTTGGGATGCCAGAGGGAAAAGCCCCAGGCTGTCCCTTCGCCAAGCCCGACTATTGTTGAGAATAAGCCTGTCCCGGCTGATGATTCGATGACTCTTACCGACATAGGATCGGTAAATAAGGCCCTGGACAGGGGGAATATCGATTCTGCTAAAGCCTGGCAGGTGCTTGAGCCTCTGCTTCAGCAAAATCCCAACGACCCTGGCCTCCTGTTTACAAAATCAAGGTTATTATGGACGGAAGGCAAATATGCCGAAGCCCAAACAACTGTAAACCAGGTGCTTGAGAAGGATCCTAAGAATGCATCGGCCCTTGCTTTCAAGGCATCTGTCCTTCTGGATAATTTCCAGAACAAGGAAGCGGCCGAATATGTAAAAAGGCTTAAGGAAATCGATCCCGGCAGTCAGAAAAGCCAACTGCTCCAGGCCCAGGTGCTTGTTAACACCATGGAATATGCCCAGGCTGAAAGCATGCTTAATGCCTTAATAAAAAAATATCCGGACAGCATCGAAGCCTATAAAATTCTTGCCAACGCTTATGATCAAAGCCTTCAAACGGATAAAGGGATAGAATTTTTAAATGCTGCCGTTAAAAGGAACTGGTCAAACCCGAAAGACAAGTCTTTCCTGCTCGGAAGAATGGGTGAAATGTATGAGCGTAAAGGCAACATGCAGGAAGCCGTTAAAGCTATGGATGAAGCAGTTAAGCTGGACCCCGATAACGCCCTTGCCAGTGGAAAGCTTGCCATGTTTACAGTAGTTCTTGAGAATCCCGGGCAGATGCGTAAAGATGTTGTAAAAGCCGCGGGTGAAAAAAATGCAGATAGTCCTTACCCGTTATATGCTCAGGCCCAACTGGCGATGTATGACGGGCAGTTCGGTCCTGCCAGAGTTTTTATAAACGAGGCTATAAAGAGATTCCCGTTGAATATAACGGGGTATTTTCTGCTGGGCAAATTCAGCCTGGATAACTATGAATACAAAATAGCGCAGAGAGCTTATGCCCAGGCGGAGGTTCGCCGCCCGGGAGATTATGACACCAAAATGGGAGAAATATTCCTTGCCCTTATACAGAGGGATTTCGACAAAGCAAATAAAATGATGTCCGATTTTGTAATACTGGAACATCGTAAAGCCGAATATTACCGGAGGCTGGGCGATGTTTATTATAAGCATTTGAGAGAGCCCGCCAAGGCACGCGAATATTACAACAAAGCCGCGGGAATCACGGGACAGGGACTGGAGTCCGTCATGGCATCGGTCGCGTTGGGCAAGATAGAACTGGGTGAAGGCAAAGTTACAGAAGCCGAAAAATATTTCAACCTGGCGCTGGCCAAGTCTCCTGCGATGTATTCGGTTTATGCCGACATTATCGATTGCGCAATTGGAAATAAAAAATTCGACCTTGCCAAAAAATATATGGGGCTGTGGGATCAAGAATCGGCAAAATTGAAGTCGCCGCCCAGGGCTGTAAGTTCGGCGTATATAAGATTTGCATACATGTACTCGATTGTCGGCGAGGTTGAAGAGGCCAAAAGGCTCATAGAACTTGCAAAACGGGCGGAGCCCGGGAACCCCTTGCTTGAGGTCTCTTTAGGCAGGATTGCAATGATGGAAGGAAATAAGGAAGCCGCTAAAGGATACTTCGGTACTTCCGTTAAAAATGATAAACACGATGCTTTTTCCTGGGTATGGCTCGGAGTTATTGCCGAACAGGAAGGTAAACAGAAAGAGGCCGAAACATGTTTCGATAATGCAAAAAAAGTATTTTCCACTGTGGGGCCGCCGAAATTCATGGAACAACTGGCGCCCTCGATGGTCGATTACCTGAAGGCATGTGATTATGCATTCATAAAAGACAGGAAGAATGCCGTCTTGAACCTTAAAAAGGCCATCGAAGAAGACGCCTTCAATGCCCCGAGAGCTTATGCCGATCCCGAATTTTACTCGATGAGAGTTGATCCTTTCTTTAAGAACGAACTCCCTCAAATATTAAAAACGGTCAAAGACAGGACTCCGCCGCCTACAAAGGACGAACTCACCTGGGAGTACGAAAGACAGGGGCAGTAACCGGAGAATTGAAAAATCGCTTTACGAAACCGGGTCTCCGTCTGAAAGCCGGGAACCCGGTTTGTTTTATACGGAACTGTCCGGGATATTAACGTTCATGTTATAATTAAAAAGGCCTGCCGCCTGCGGAAGGGGAACCCGGCATTTGAAAATATGGAGACAAAGTCATGAATATTCCTCTTTTGAGATATTCGGAAACCTGTTCGGGCCGAAAAAATTTCAATAGGATTTATCTCGTTTTTGCCTTTCTGAGTTTCATTTCGATGCTTTTAATATTCACGGTCGGCTGTGCCGGGATTAGTTGTACCCGGGAAAGACAGCCTGCCGTCGGGCCTTCGCCGGGCGGCCCGTCAGGGAATGCAGCCGCCCCTGTTTTAAAGGACGATTCTGTCCCCCTCGATAATATCGGGGACTTGAGCAGCGCCCTTGCCCGCGGAAACTTTAATATTGAAAAGGCCTGGGATATCCTGAACCCCGAATTGAAGAAAAATCCGGGCGATGTTTCTCTCCTTGTCTTAAAAGCAAGGCTGTTATGGACGTCCGGAAACCTTGACGAGTCGGAAAAAACTCTTGATTTTGTCCTGGGAAAGGAACCCCGGAATTCCGCCGCCCTTGCCCTGAAAGCAAAGCTCCTGCTCGACCGCTTCGGGAATGAAAAAGGGCTGGAAACAGTCAACAGGCTTATCGCCGCCTCGCCAGGCAAATACGAGAACCGGCTCCTGAAGGGCAGGGTGTTGTTTCAGTTGTGTAAGTACGGCGAGGCGGAAAAAATATTTCGTTCTCTCATACATGAACATCCTGAAAGGATAGAGGCGTACCTGTGGCTTTCCGATCTTTACGACGCCTCCGTTAAGCCCGATGAAGGACTGAAATTTATAAAGGGCGCGTTGAGCAAAACATGGAAGGCTTCCGACAGGTCGCGCCTCCTGGTTGAGCTTGGCGAGATCTATGAGAAAGAAGGCGACACCGGCGAAGCCCTGAAATATTTTAATGAAGCTGTAAGGCTTGATCCGGGGAATGAGATCGCCGCATCCAAAGTTGCCATTTGCGCCCCCGATTTCGGGGTTGCGGCAGGCACCGTCGATGAACTCAAAAAAACCATCGGCAAAGGCTCGGACAGCGCTTATCCTTATTTTGCCCTGGCAAGGATATATTACAACGAGGGATGGGTGTCGTCGGGCAAGGATCTCCTGAATAAGAGCCTGAAAGAATTTCCGCTTGAGATGGAAGGCTACGGCCTCCTGGGATACCTGACTTTCGAATCGAGGGAATACCGAGAATCTCAAAAAGCTTATGCCCATGCTAAAGCTCTCCACCCGGGCGATTATAATACAATGATGGGCATAGCGCTCCTGGACATTGTTAGGAGGGACAGCGATTCTGCGAAAAAGATCCTTTCGAAACTGAAACCGCCGTCCCTGGTTACCGGCAGGCATTACTGCAGGCTGGGAGATGTTTACATGAATCACATGCGGGATTATGACACCGCCGACCGGTATTACAGGAAGTCCCTGGAATATAAAGGCCGGGGGGCGGATACGGTCATGACTCTTGCGGCGCTGGGAGAAATTCGGTTAAAAAAGGGGATGGACAGTGAAGGGGAAGAATATTTCGACCGGGCGATCAGAGATTTCCCCGGCGACATCAGTGTCTATTTCGAGATTATTCCGGGGTCGGTTCTGAATAAGAAATATAAGATCGCTGAAAAATATCTTGGGAAAATGGAAGGAGAAAAATCCGGAACTAAATGGACTCCCGGCGATCTGAGCGCCGTATATTTGAGGACGGCCTATGCTTATCTTATAAGCGGGGATCTTGGCGGAGCGCTGAAGATGAGCGAGAAATCGATGAAATATAATCCCGAAGGCCATCCTTTCGGCGAAGTGTTCCTTGCAAAGCCGGAAAAGAGGAACGAGGCGCGGGCTTTTTATGAAAAAGCGGTAAAGCTGCATCCTGAAAATGCGCTGTCATGGTTTTTCCTGGGATTCCTTGCCGAAGAATCCGGGGACAAAAAAAATGCGGAATCGTATTATAAGAAAGCCGGAGAAGGGCTGGCATCCCCCGGTGATATGGATTATTATAAGGCATGGGTTTATTCGATCAGGAGAAACAGGGAGCAGGCCGCAGCTTACCTCAGAAAAGCATGCGAAAAGGATATATTCAATGCGCCGAGAGCTTATGCCGATGAATCCTTCGACTGGATGAGAGACGATAGATTCTTCAAAGACGAATTGCCGGAATTATTAAAGCAGGTTAAAGGTAAAAGCCCTTATCCTTCGAAAAGCGAGCTTGAATGGTAATGCCGGATAATCTTATAATACTTATATACCAGGTAATATTGAGGAAATTCAGTTGAATCACTTATTGATGAAATGCCGCCGGTCGGGATTGAGGATTTATCCCGGTATCGAATCCGGCCTCTTGATTTTGTTTATATTGTTTTTCCTGGCGGTATTTGTTGTAGTTTTCGGAGGGCCAGGTTGTGCAAGGGGGAGAGGTCCTTCAAGAATAATGAAGCAGCCTCTGCCGAAAAAAATCGATAATTCCATCCCGCTCAATAATGCCGGGGACATAAAGAAGGCGCTGGATTCGGAGAACGTTGATTTCGATAGAGCCGGAAAGCTCCTGGATTCGCTCATAAGCAATACACCGGACGACTTATCGCTCCTTATGCTCAGGGCCAGACTTCTTCGGTCGCAGGGCAGAAACGACGAATCTTTTGCGATCATGGAAGATGTCCTTTCAAAAGCTCCCGAAAATGCGGACGCGCTTGCTTTTAAAACGGAATACCTGCTCGACCGTTTTAAAAATGGAGAAGCCAGGAAAACAGTTGAGAAATTGATGAGCTTGAAACCGGACGATCCCGGGTGGAGGCTGCTGGAAGCAAGGGCGCTTACGAGGCTGGGCGAATTCGATAAAGCCGAAAAGATACTCAAGAAACTTATAAAGGAAGACCAGGGCAATATCGCTTATTATATCCAGCTTTCGGATGTATATGATTCGAGTCTCAATATCGATAAAGGCATCGGTATCGTTAAGAAAGCCCTAAAGAGAGACTGGCCGGACAAATCCTCCGAGTCAAGATTAGTTGTCAGGATGGGCGAGATGCTTGAGAGGCAGGGAAAGAAAAAAGAGGCGATGGAAACTTTTAAAAAGGCTCTCGGCGTTGATCCTGAAAATCTCGATGCCAGGGCGAAACTCGCCCTGTGTATGGATTCGTTTTCAGATCCCGTAAGCAGTTGGGCCGAGGCGGAGAAGGCTATGGAGTTCGAAAGCAACAGCCCGTACCCCCTGTTTGCCGTTGCGCGGATCTACAGGAACGAAGGCCGGTTCACGCTTGCCATGGCCTCCCTTTATAAGGGCATAGCAAAATTTCCCCAGGTGGATACAGGCTACCAGCTCCTGGGTAATTTTGCATTCGAATCGAAAAATTACCGCGAAGCCCTGGATGCTTATGACAGGCTGAAAATCCTACGTCCCGGCGATTATAACACCTTACTCGGAGAAGCTCTGCTTGCCATCATATCCAAGGATTTTAAAAAAGCCGATTCCATTCTGGCTGCAATAAAACCCCCCGAACATCTCAAAGGAGATTTTTACCGTAAGCTCGGAGACGCTTACATGTTTCATCTCCGCGATTACAATAAGGCCGAGGCTTATTACAACAGGTCCCTGGAATATTTGAATGCGGATGAAAGCGAAGGCTTGAGGGAAGGCCCGGTTGCTGCGCTTATCGGCCTCGGGAAGATCGAGCTTTTAAGGGGTCATGACGATAAGGCCGAGGCATATTTTCAACGCGCTATTTCGAAGGCTCCAGAAAATTTTTATGTTTATACGGGGATAATCCGATCCTGCATATCCGGTAATAAATTCAAGATGGCGAAGAAATATATTAATGAATGGGAACAGAGGAATACTCTCTGGGCGGCAAAAGACAGGATTTCGGCTTATCTGGGTTTCGCCGAGTTGTATTTGAGCGGCGATATTGAAGAATCCATAAAGATGGCCGGGGAAGCAAGAAAAGTGGATCCCGAAGCGCCGCCTTACGGCAAGCTTCTGATGGTTTTCAAGGATGAGAAGAATAATGCAAGATCCTATTATGAACGTACCGTTAAAGTTCAGCCGGATGATTACATGGCATGGTTTTACCTGGGTCTCCTTGCCGAAGAAAACGGCGAAACAGATAAGTCAGAACGCTATTACAAGGAAGCAATGAAGGGTCTTCGTTACCCCGGGGATCTCGATTATCAAAAAGCATGGATATATTCCGTCAGGAAAGACAAGGAAAAAGCGCTTCAATATCTGCGGAAAGCCTGTAATGAAAATGTTTATAACGCCGCAAAAGCTTATTCCGATGAGATGTTTGACTGGATGAGAAACGATCCTTTTTTCAAGAACGAATTGCCGGAGATCTTAAAAAAAGTCAAAGACGAAAAACTACAACCGGAGAATGAACTCATCCGGGATTTTGGAGGCAATAGCCGCTGACCTGAGAATTAACAATCTGCGTTATAAAGAACCGGACACTTTCTTTTAAAAAAGGTCAGGATTTCAGGGAATTGATGATCGATTTTGATAAAAAAATGGTAAAATTTGGTGTAATATCAGAAACCGTATTATGCCTGAATTTGCCTGTCGATATTATTTTTCATGCTATAATTAATGTAATAAATGAAAAACTATCACAGAAAAAGAGTAATAGGGCATGAATAACCGGCTGATGTGGGATACAGGTTCTTGCTTGAATTTTAAAAATTTAAGTTTTACGAATTCTCTTATGACTCTGCTTATTCTGGCTTCAATGCTTATGATATTTTCGACAGGCTGTGCCGGGTCCGGTTGTAGCAGGGAACGGGAGCCTGTCCGGAGAGAACAGTCGAACGGCTCGAAAAAAGATGCTGCGCCCTTATCAAAGGATAACTCCATTACCCTTAATACCATAGAAGATCTGCACATTGCCGTTGACCGTGGAAATATCAATATAAAAAAGGCCTGGGACATTTTGAATCCCAGATTGAAAGAAAATTCCGAAGATGTGTCTCTCCTTGTTTTAAAAGCCAAACTTTTATGGACATCCGGGAAACTCAGGGAGTCGGAAAAAACCATTGATATTGTCCTGAAAAAGGATCCGAGGAACGACGCAGCCTTTGCTTTAAAAGCAAAGCTGCTGCTTGATCGCTTCGGAGGCAAAAAAGGGATGAAATTAATTGACGAACTTATTGCCGGCTCGCCTGATAAATATGAAAACAGGCTTTTAAAAGGCAGGGCGTTATTCCAGATGGGCAAATATGATGAGGCCGAGCAGATATATCGTTCCCTCATCGATAAATATCCCGACAGGGTGGAAGCTTACCAGGGGCTTTCTGTTTTGTATTATTCAAGCCGCAGACCCGAGGAGGGTTTGAAATTTGTAAAGAGCGCCCTGGATAGAGAATGGAAGAACCCCTCAGACAGAGCGCGCCTCCTGGTTAATACGGGTGAAATTTATCAAAATGAAGATGATATCAACGAGGCGCTCAAGTATTATAATGAGGCGGTCATGACAGACCCGGGAAACAAAGATGCCGTATCGAAATTTGAAACTTATTCCCCCCTGAAGACGATGAAGACGTCCCCTCTGAAAATGGTTGACAATTCTGTACCGCTCAAAAATGCCGGCGATATTAAGAAGGCGCTGGATTCCGATAATATCAATATCGACAAAGCGGAAAGGCTGCTGAATTCGCTTATAAGCAAGGCCCCCGGCGATTTGTCGCTTTTCGTGCTTAAAGCCAGGCTTCTCCGGTTGGAGGATAATAACGACGAATCCTTCAGAACCCTGGAAGGTATTCTTTCGAAAGATCCGGACAATCCGGATGCGCTTGCTTTGAAAACGGAAATTCTTCTTGACAGTTTCAAAGATGAAGAAGCTGAAAAAACAGCCGATAAATTGGTGAATTTGAAGCCGGACGTTCGCAAGTACAGGCTGTTAAAAGCAAGAGCGCTTGCCCGGCTCCGGGATTTCGATGAAGCCGAAAAGATACTGTTGAAACTCATAAAGGAACAACCCGATGAAGTATCTTATTATATATGGCTTTCAGATGTATATGAATCAAGCCTTCAAGAAGATATGGATATGGACTTCATAAATAAGGCCCTGGCGAGGGGCTGGCCGGACAAGCCCGCCGGCTCAAAATTAATTACCAGGATGGGCGAACTGCTTGAAAAGCAGGGCCGGTTACATGAATCCACAAATTATTATAAAAAAGCTCTCGCTCTTGATCCTGAAAATGCCGATGCCAGGGCGAAACTTGCCCTGGGCATTAATGATCCGGTAAGGAACTGGGCTGAGGTTGAGAAAGCAATGGAGCCCGAAACCGACAGCCCGTATCCCTTGTTCGCCCTGGCCCGTCTTTACAGGAATGACAGGCAGTTTGCACTTGCCAGGGCCATCCTTTATAAGGGAATAAAAAAATACCCCCAGGAAGATGCGGGCTACCGGATACTCGGTGATTTCGCTTTCGAATTAAAGGATTACCGTGAAGCCAGGGATGCTTATGACAGGCTGAAAATTCTGCGTCCCGGAGATTACAACACCCTGGTCGGGGAAGCCCTTCTTGCAACGGCAGGCAGAGATTTTAAAAAAGCGGATTCCATCTTATCAAGAATAAATCCGCCCGAACATCTCAAGGGAGATTTTTACCGCAGGCTCGGAGACGCCTGCCTGTTCCATCTACGCGATTATGATAAGGCGGCGCTTTACTATAACAGGGCAATAAAAGATATTGATAAAAGTGAGGATTTGAGTGAAAGGTCTGTTGCCGCGCTTGTCAACCTCGGTAATATCGAGCTTTTAAAGGGTCATGACGACAGGGCTGATAAGTATTTTCGACGCGCGACAGAGAAAGCGCCGAAAAATTTTTATGTATATACGGGAATAATCCGGACCTGCATACAACGGAAAAAATACGGCCTGGCAAAGAAATATATGAATGAATGGGAAAAGGTAAATACCCTCTGGGCCGCAAGGGACAGGATACTGGCTTATTTAAGCTTCGCCGAGCCGTATATGATTAACGGGGACATGGACGAATCCATAAATATGGCCGAACAGGCAAGAAAAGTGGATCCCGAAGCGCCGCCTTACGGCAAGCTTCTGTTGGTTTTCAAAAATGAGAAGAATAATGCAAGATCCTATTATGGAAGGAATGTTGAAGCTGAACCGGACGATTATATGTCCTGGTTTTACCTGGGCCTTCTTTCCGAAGAAGACGGCGAAACAGATAAGTCAGAACGCTGTTACAAGGAAGCAATGAAGGGTCTTCGTTACCCCGGGGATCTCGATTATCAAAAAGCATGGATATATTCCGTCAGGAGAGATAAGGCGAAAGCGCTTCAATATCTGCGGAAATCCTGTAATGAAAATGTTTATAACGCCGCAAAAGCTTATTCCGATGAGGTTTTTGACTGGATGAGGAATGATCCTTTTTTCAAACAAGAACTTCCCGGACTGATAAAACAAATAAAGGACAGGGCGTAAATCCCTGTTAAAGACAGGCCGGTATAATAATATCATGTCGGATAAATATGCTCGGGACGATTTTTCGGGAAAGGCGCTCATCACGAAAGGCGGTAAAACTCCGTTCGTAAATTCGTATTGCCGGGGGATTTGCCGGGATGCGGTTTATGCCGCACTGCTCCCGCTTCTTATAATCGGGATGTTAATATCAAGCGGTTGTACACGCAGTTGTACCAGGGATGGCGGAATGCCTGTCCCTTCGCCGGAGGAGGCCGCAGGGGAAAATTATGTTAAAGAAAAATCGCTTCCATTGAATAATGCCGATGATATAAAAAAGGCGCTCGATGCCGAGAACATAAATGAAGCAAAAGCAAGGGATCTTTTAGAGCCTCTGCTCCAGGCGAATCCCGGCGACCCGTCGCTCCTCCTCCTCAAATCCAGGCTGCTATGGAGCAAAGGCGATCTTAAGACCGCTCATGAAATTGCCGATGCCGTCCTCCTGAAAGAGCCGGAAAACAGGGACGCCCTTGCTTTCAAGGCCACGATGCTCATGGACCATTTCCGAAACGATGACGCCGCTTCGTTTATCGACAGGCTTCAGAAAGCCGCGCCCGGCTGGGATCAGGCACAGTTATTGAAAGCCCGGCTCCTGCTTAAAACCTGGAAATATGACCGGGCGGAGGCCCTTCTGAAGTCGATGATAAAAAAGCACCCGGATAATTTAAAAGCATACAACGCTTTAATCGATGTTTACGATGAGAGTCTCGACATATACGGGGGTATGAGATTTATTCAAAACGCGCTTAACAGGAAGTGGGAAGATCCCAAAATCAGGTCGTTTTTTCTAACCCGTCTCGGGGAGCTTATTGAAAGACAGGGCAGGATGGAAGTTGCGGTCAAGTATTTTGAAAAAGCCCTCGAGGAGGAGCCTGAAAATACGCTGGCCGGGGGTAAGCTGGCCATGTGTCTGATCCACATGGATGATATCGCAGGGGCGCGCATAGAGGTGGAAAAGGCGGCGAAGGATGAAGAGAACCTGGATAACCCGTTCCCGTTATATGCGAAAGCCCAACTATTGATGCAGGACGCCCGGTTTTCACAGGCTGAAGACTGCCTGAGACGCGCCATAAAAAAATTCCCGCTGGAGATAACAGGCTATCACATCCTGGGATATTTCCTGCTTCATTACGGGCAGTACCGGGAAGCTCAGAAGATGTTTGCTCATGCCGCAGCCCGCCGTCCCGGGGATTTCGACGCGATGATGGGCGAGATTCTCCTGGCCGCCATACGCCGCGATCCCGGGGCACAGGCCGCGCTCATGGCACGGATCCCTCCCCTCGAACACCGCTATGCCGAATATTACCTGAGGCTGGGCGATATTTATTTACACCACCTCAGGGATACGGACAAGGCTGAATTTTATTACGAAAAGGCGCTTAAAGACAGGGAGCAGGGGCAGTTATCGATTATGCCCCCCGTCGGGCTGGGAGAAATCGAATTGAAGCGCGGCAGGGATGAAGAGGCGATGAAGCAATTCGGGCGCGCCCTGGCAAGGTCTTCCGAAACGCCTTTTATTTACCCGGAAGTTATCGACACCGTGATAGAGAACAAAAGGTTCGATATGGCCGAAAAATATATGGCCGAATGGGAAAAATCGAATAAGACGGCGAAGTCGTCTTCAATTGATATAAGCTCGATGTATTTACAATTCGCCAATGCTTATGAGAATGCCGGCAATGCTGAGGCCGCAGGCGAGATGGTACGAAAGGCGGGGGAGGCTTATCCCGATGCTCCCATGCTGGACAGCCACCTTGCAAAAGTTGCGTTAATGCGGGGCGATAAGGAGAAAGCGAAGCGGCACCTGCTGAAATTCGTGACACGCTTCCCGGAAGAAGGCATTTCATGGCTTTACCTGGGCGTTCTCGCCGGGGAGGAAGGCGACGGCGAAAAAGCCCGGACGTATTCCGGCAGGGCCGGGGAGATTTTCCTGACGCCCGGCTTCGGGGAATATGAGAAAGCATGGGTTTACTCATTGATGCGCAATAAAGAGGCGGCCGTAAAGGAGCTCAGGAAAGCATGCGAGGAAGATATATTTAACTCAGCAAGGGCTTATGCCGAAGATTCGTTTGACTGGATGAGAGATGATCCTTTTTTCAAAAACGAGCTCCCGGGGCTGATAAAACACATTAAGGATAAAACCCCGGTTCCGCAGGAAAAGGATCTTGAATGGTAATATGATGAAGACACCTTCAAAAACATCGAATTATTATATATATTATTCCGGTGCGAAGGTTTCAGGGAAGGAAAAAAGAAGAAAGCCAGGTCGAAACTACGGCAGTCCTATCCGGGTCTTCAAAGGGGATGAATTTTGTGGGAGCGTTTTTTAACAAAGGCATGAAACTGAAAGGGGTGTTGAAGAATACGGCTCGTGAGCGCCGGTTTTTTCACGCCGGTTTTTTAATCGCCGCCTGTTTCTTGGTATTATGCGGGATATTGTTCTCAGGCTGCCCGGGACCTGACCGTAACAGGGACAGAATGCCAGGGACGGAGCCGGGCGACAGAAAAGCCGCCGCAGACGGCTCTTCCCGGTCTTCCATGCCTGTCGATACATCGGTTCCCATAAACAATATAGAGGATATCAAAAAGGGCCTCGATATGGGCAATATCAGGCTCGATAAGGCGTGGAAAATACTTGACTCCGAACTCATAAAAAATCCCAATGACCCGTCTCTTTTGATCCTGAAAGCCCGGCTTTTATGGACGGACGGAAAATTCAACGAATCCTACAACGCTATACAGGAAGCCCTTGCGATGGATCCGAAGAATACCGGCGCCCTCTCGTTTAAGATCATCCTTTTGCTGGATAATTTCAAGGGAGAAGAAGCATACGAAACTTTGAAAAAGCTCCTGGAGATAAATCCTGATAGTGATGAAAGCAGGATGCTTCAGGCAAGGGTTATGATGCGGCTGAGAAATTATGATGAAGCTCAGAAAGCACTGGAAGATATTATCAGGAAGAACCCTGAGAACCTCAGCGCATATATGTGGCTTATCGATGTTTATGACGAAAGCCTCCGCATGGATGACGGGATCAGGTTCACCCGGAGCGCTCTAAGAAAGAAATGGGCGGACAAAGACAGGTCGGTGCTGACCGAAAGGCTGGGTGAGTTGTACGAGCGGATGGGGAATGTAAAAGAGTCGGTCAAGCTCTTTGAAGAAGCGTTGAAGATTGACCCCAATAATAACAAGGCCAGGACGGGGCTTGCGACTTCGGTGGCCGCGCCGTCGGACCCTCTCCAGATAAGGAGCAATCCTGCAAAGCTACGCGAAAAAGTTGAAGGCGCGATGGAAGGCACTGAAAATGCCCGGTTCAATGACGGTGACGAATTTGCGCGCCTTTTTGCCCTGGGTCAGCTCAACGTGAGCGACGGGCACCTGTCTCTTGCCAAGGCCAACCTTTACAGGGCCGTGGAGAAGTTTCCCATGGAATCTTCTGGATACAAGGCGCTGGGTTATTATACCCTGAATTTCAAAGAATACCGTGAAGCGCAGAAAGCTTATCAATATACCAGGAAAATCCTTCCCAACGATTATGACGCATTGACGGGGGAAGCCCTGGTAGCTATCGTAAGAAGAGACCCCGAAACTGCGGAGTCGCTTCTTTCGAAAATAAATCCCCCGGAGCACCGCAGGGGCGAGCATTATCGCAGGCTCGGAGACGCTTACATGTTCGACCTTCACGATGTTGACACGGCCGAAAAATATTATAAGAAGTCAGCCGAATACCTGGGACAGGGGGAAGATCCCATAATGTCCATGGTGTTCCTCGGCAATATAGAACTGAAGCGGGGCAATGTCAAGAAAGCGGAAGATTACTTCCAGCGCGCCCTGGCAAAACTTCCCGAAGATGTAGAGAATAACATGCTGGCAACGTTCATTTACAAGCATATCCAGAAACACAAGTTCGATATAAACATAATAACCGCGGTAACAGTGGCCTCAATAAGCAACCATAAAGATGATCTGACCCAAAAATATGTTAACGAGTGGAAAAGCGTCGATGACAAATTGACCCCCAGGGAGCGCGGCGTATATTATTTGAAATGCGCCCGTTATTATCTTTATGACGGGAACATGTCCAAAACACACGAGATGATCGATATAACAAAAAAGGTGGACCCGACTCATCCCATGATCAACCATTATCTCGGCAGGGCGTACATGATAGAAGGCGACAGGGAAAAGGCAAAAGTCTGTTTCAAAAAGGCGCTTGAAAATACGCCTGAAGACGCTTATTCGTGGTTTAACCTGGGCATGATAGCCGAAGAAGAAGGGGATAAGCAGCTTGCCCAAACTTACTATAAAGAAGCAAAGAAAGGCTTCCGCTCGCCCGGCGATATCGATTTCCACAAGGCATGGGTGTATTGCCTGAGAAGAGACAGGAAAAATGCAGTCCGTTCATTGAGAGAAGCGATAAAAAAAGATATTTTCAACGCCTGCAGAGCTCATGCCGAAGATTCGTTTGACTGGATGAGAGATGACCCGTTTTTCAAGAATGAGCTGCCCGAAATCCTGAAGCAGGTTAAAGACAAGACAAGGCTGCCTTCCGAAGGGGAAACGGAATTTGAGAAACACGGATGGAAGAACCTGGAAAATGAAAATACCGGTCCGTCCGGGGAAAAATCCGATTGAGCCGGGATGTATCGCCGGATGGTTTTATAACAACATGTTGGGGGAAAGGTAGTAGAGTAGATATGAAGGATCTTTTAAAAACCGGACAGGACAGGGGCATTTACAAATCGGTTGCCGCAATCGTTGCCATACTGCTTGCGGTGATTTTGTTTACGGGTTGTGCCAGGATGGGTTGTAATCGTGAAAAGCCTGTTTCGAAAGAATTTTCGTCCCGCGACGGGGGCAAAGACGGGAGCAATGTTAACAGGCCTGCTCCCGAAGGATTGACGGGGCCGAATAGCCTGGAGGAACTTAAAAAAGGTCTTGCCGAGGGCGATGTCAACATAGAAAAAGGATGGGAAATCCTGAACCCCCTGCTGAAAAGAAATCCCAAAGACATAAACCTCATGGTTCTCCAAGCGGGCCTTACATGGCAGGAGAACAAGCTTGAAGAGGCTCTCAGGCTCCTCGATGATATTTTGAAAAAAAATCCTTTAAACCCGGAGGCGCTTGATTTAAAGACAAGGATCCTGCTCGACCAGTTCAGGAACAGGGAAGCGATGGAGACCGCGAACCAGTTGATGAAAGTAGATCCCGGCAGTTATGAGTACCAGTTGCTTAAAGCAAAAGTGATGATAAAAAATAAAGAGTATGATCAGGTGGAGGGCCTGCTGAAGACACTGGTCAATAATTATCCCGTAAGAATCGGAGCTTATCTCGAGCTTGCCGAGCTTTACGATGCGAGCGGCCAGACCGATAGAGGCATAGAATTTGTTAGAAAGTCACTTCAGGGGCAATGGGAGGATCCCAATAATGTGAGCCTCCAGGGCGACAGGGGCATAGAATTGAATAAAAAAGATCAGTTTTCTCCCAAGGACAAAGCAAGCCTGATAACGCGGCTCGGGCAGTTCGTGGAGAAGCAGGGCAATGAAGAAGAATCGTCTCGTCTTTACCAGGTGGCGATTTCGCTTAATCCCAAAGATGTTAAGGCCCAGTCAAGGCTTTCGATGACGGGGGTCAATCCTTTCGATCCTATCAAGATGGAATCTCATGCGAAAAAAGCAATGGAATACAACAAGGACGAGCCCGACCCGTACGTTGCGACGGCGCTATACCAGTGGAACGACGAGATGTTCACCGACGCATACATGACGTTGTACGAAACAATGAAAAAGTTTCCGCTGGAGATGAGGGCATATACCCAGCTCGGGTATTTCTCGTATTTCATTTACCAGTATAAGATTTCACAAAAAGCTTACTCGTATGCCAATGTTTTGTTCCCCGGCGATTACGACGCGCTTTTCGGCTTATCGAGAGTGGATACGGTGAGGAGGGATTTTGCCTCCGCCGAGGAGCGCCTGGCGGCGGCATCGAAGAAGATCCCGAAACACCGCTACGGTGAGCATTACAGGAAACTTGGCGAGATGTACCTGCTCCACATGCGGGATTACAAGAAAGCCCGTGAGAATTTTTTGGAGTCGATGAAATACGTCAACGAAACGGGCGATCTGAAAGACGGCCCTGTAATGGCGATGGTCTTCCTGGGAAGCATTGAACTCAGAAACAACAATTATGAAGGGGCGGAAAAACAATTCAAAACGGCTTTAAAAACGATGCCTGGCGATATCAACATTTATACGAAGATAATCTATGAAATATTGAGGAACCGCAAATATGATCTTGCGGACAAGTATATATCCGAATGGGAAAAGCTTCAGACGAACATGAAGATACCGATCCTAAGCCTGTTTTATCTGCGTTATGCCCACATTTTCATGATGCAGGGCGAGCTTGAAAGGGCGGAAAAAATGATCGAAAGGGCAAAAATATCCGATCCCGAAGATCCCATGATTTATAACAGGCTGGGCCTGCTTTCCCTGATAAAAGGCGATAAGGAAAAAGCAAAGGAATATTATAAAAAGTGCATCAAGGGCTATCATAACGAATCGTTTTCATGGTTCGGCCTCGGCCTTATCGCAGAAGAAGAAGGCGATAAGGAAGAAGCCGAAAGATGCTATACCGAGGCAGCAAAACTATTCCGATCTACGGGCGACCTGGATTATCAGAAAGCATGGTTCTACGCGGTGCGCAACAAGAACGACGAAGCCGTAAAAGCGCTCAAAACTTCTATCAATAAAGATGCTTTCAATGCGTGCAGAGCATACAACGAAATCGCTTTCGACAGGATAAGGAATCGCCCGTTTTTCAAAAACGAACTGCCGGTGTTGCTAAAGCAGGTTAAAGACAGGACCCAACTGGTCGCAGAGGACATCAAATTTAAAGAAGAAGTGCGGCGGAATGGTAGCTATGCCAAACCCCTCTCGTCCGGGGACAAGTCCGATTAATATTTAAGAGCAACAAAGAAAAGGATACAACTTGAACATGAAAAAGACTGCCGGAACGACTGGAGGACCGATGACAGGTGATAAAAGGCGGAAAAGAAATATCCCGCCGTTATTGGCGGCCGTGCTTTTATTCCTTGCCGTTATATTTGCCGTTTTCGCAGGATGTTCAGGGCCGGGATGCGACAGGGGATCCGGAACGGACAATCGTTCGATGAGACCCGGGCAGGAAGACAAAAATATCCAAAACGATAAAGACGAAAGGTCCGGCGGCGTCGATAACGGGAACGATACCTCGTCTCCCCTGAATAATATTGAGGATGTCAGGAAAGCTCTGGACAGGGGCGATCTGGACCTTGACAGGGCATGGCGGATACTTGAGCCTCTCCTTGCGAAGAACCCCGGCGACATGTCTCTTCTGACAATTAAGGCAAGGCTTTTATGGTCAATGGACAAGTATGACCAGGCATTGAAAACCTTCGATTATATACTCAGTAAGGAGCCTGACAATGCCTTCGCCCTTTCGTTTAAAACAAGGATATTGCTCGACAATTTTAAGACTGAAGAAGCAAGAAAGGCGATGGAACATCTCCTGGCGATAGATCCCGGCAGTTTGGAAAACAGGATCCTGAAAGCAAGGGTGTTATTTCAGTCACGGGATTATAAAGGAGCAGAGGGTATACTTCTCCCAATCATAAAAAAAGAACCGGGTAATATAGACGCGGCCCTTTTCCTCGTCGATATTTACGACAGGAATAAACAAACCGATGAAGCAATCGGAGTCGTTCAGAATATATTGAAAACAGGCAGCCCCGGCAATGAGGATAAATCCCAGCTTCTCACAAGGCTAGGCGACCTGATGGAAAGAAAAGGAAAGACCGAAGAAGAATACATGAAATATTTCCAGGAAGCGTTGAAGCTGGACCCTCAGAACACGCAGGCCAAATCCCGGCTTGCCTTCAGCATGACCGATATGTCCGACCCGGTAAAATTCCGAAAACAGGTGGAAAAATCGCTGGAGTCGAAAATAACCACCCCTTTCCAGCTTTATGCTCTTGCCGAACTCGATTTTAACGACGGCAAGATCCAGATGGGGAAAGCGGCTCTGTTTAAAGCCATAAAAATGTTCCCGCTCGAAGTAACCGGCTATAACATTCTGGGGTATATAACTTTTGATTTTAAGGAATACTATACCGCACAGACGGCGTATGCGCATTCGAAGCGGCTGAACCCCGGCGACTATAACGAATCCATGGGGGAGGCGCTCCTTGCCATAGTAAGAAGAGATTTCAAATCGGCAAATACGATCCTTGCATCTATAGACCCTCCCGAACACCGGGAATGCGAGCATTTTCTTCGGCTCGGGGACTGCTACATGGATCATCTCAGGGATTATGATACGGGACGAAAATATTTCCTCAAAGCGATTGAAAAAGTCGAGAAGAAAGGCGATTCCATCGTCCCTTACATCAACCTCGGCAATATCGAGCTTCTCAGAAATAACGACGCGGAAGCCGAAAAATATTTCCGAAAAGCTCTGGATCAAGGCGATGTTTATGCTTATGCCGGGATACTGCTGGAAGTGATCGAGAACCGGAGATATCAGATGGCGGAAAAATATCTTTCGGAATGGAGAAAGAAAACAGGCGCCTGGGGTCCCAGGGACAGAAGCACGATTTTCCTCGGCTGTGACGATTCGTACCTCATGAACGGGGACCTGGAATATTCTCAAAAAATGATTGCCCTTGCCCGGAAGGCCGACCCCACCGACCCCATGGTTGACCAGCATCTTGCGAAAGTGTATCTTGCGCTGGGGCAGTACGATAAAGCAAAGCCCCTGCTTGAAAAGACCCTGGAAAAATTCCCGGACGAATACCAGACAATCTATTACCGGGGATTGATATCGGAAGAAGAAGGCGATATGAAAAGCACCGAAAAATATTATAGCAAAGCAAGGGAATGCTACAGGGGTCCCGGAGACCTGGATTACCTGAAGGCACAGATCTTTTCCGTCGGCAGGAAGAAGGACAAGGCGTTGAAAGCTCTCCGCAAATCTATTGACGAAGATGCCTTCAATGCCTGCAGGGCTTATTGCGACGAGGCATGGGACTGGATGAGAGACGACGATTTCTTCAAGAAAGAGATCCCTGTTTTGATAACGAAAGTCAAAAACCAGACAATGCCGCCGCCTGAAAACCTGCCCTGGTAAAATCTCATTGTTGTATTGGATCCGGCTTTAAATTAAGAGACCCTTGAGCCCGGCTCCAAAAATCGTACCAGGGAGTGATTTGAGAAACCGCACAGCGGTTCGCCATATTCCGAAAACCAATATATGGGCCTTAACGGCTATACATAAAATATCTTTTTTTTGCTAAGATCAGCATGTAAAATGCCCGGTCGCCGATATTTAATTTAAGGGACGGTATTAATAATTTATATGGCCGGATCTTATAAATTTCAACGCGGTAATTTTCGCAGTAGAAATTTAATTTTGCTGGCGGCGGCGGTTATTATTTGCTTGAATTTAACCGGTTGTGGGACGGGCAGTAAAGGCCGGGGAGATATTTCCGGGGGGAATATCTCAAATGCTGGCAGCGCCATGGAGCAGTCCGATACTAATTCCCCGATTAACAGCCTGTCCGATATAAAAGAGTCGCTTGATAAAGGCGACATCAACCAGGAAAGAGCCTGGCAGATTCTCAACCCTCTGCTGAAGGAAAAGCCCGACGATGCCGGGCTTCTGCTGCTTAAATCAAGGCTTTTATGGTCTGAAGACAGGCTGGATGAATCCCAAAAAATTCTTGATATTATCCTTGAAAAAAATCCCGATGATAAAGACGCTATTGCGTTTAAAGCCAGAATGCTTCTGGATCAGTTCGATAACGAGGACGCCGATAAAATGCTTGAGAATCCCGGCGAGTTCTCGCCCGATGAATATCAGGAACAGCTTTTAGTAGCGCGGGGTTTATTCCAGGAACAGAAATATAAAAAAGCGGAGACAAAGCTTCTGGATATTATCAAAAAACGCCCTGATTATGTCGATGCTTATTTATTACTTGCAGACGTTTACGACGGGGGACTCCAGCCTGAAAAAGGAAAGAAATTCCTTGAGAGTGCTTTAAAGAGGAAATGGCCCAACAATGCAGATAAAACGAACCTCTTTGTCAGGCTGGGGGAGATTTATGAAAGAAAGGGCAGGGAAGACGAGGCTGTTAAATATTTCAAAAAGGCCTTGAAAGTAAAGCCGGACAACTCATTTGCAAAGGCTAAAATCTCCATGTGTACCAACGATTTCGAGATCCCGGGGGAACTCGAAGAAGGCATGACAAAATCCCTGGACTCGGCTGACGGCAGTTCTTACGCTTATTTCGCCCTTGCTAAAATCTATTATAACGACGGCCGCAAGGACAGGGGAAGAAGAATGTTGTACGAGGCATTGAAGAAATTCCCGCTTGAGATGGAAGGCTATTACCTGCTCGGTCAGTTTTCGTTCGAGGACAAGGAGTACAGCGAGTCCCAGATGGCATACGCTCATTCACGGGCGCTGCAGGTGGAAGATTATGATACGTTCCTGGGAAGGGCGCTTCTGGATCTTGTAAGGAGGGATTTCGATTCGGCAAATAAGATCCTGTCTGTCATAAAGATCCCGAAGCTGTTAACCGTCAGGCACTATCGAAAAGTGGGAGATACATATCTTTTCCACCTCCGGGATTATGAGACCGCCCGCAAATATTACAACAAAGCTCTTAAATACAGGGGTCCGGATGATGATACCAGTATGGCGCTTGCGAACCTCGGATCGATTGAGCTTAAAGAAAACAGGGACAGTGAAGCTGAAAAATATTTTCAGAGGGCCATCAGGCAAATACCGGGCGACATCAGTATATACACTCAGATAATTCCCGCCATGATACTGAACCGCCGGTACGATACGGCCAGAAGATATATGTCGTTGTATGAGAAGAACAAATCCGGGATGAATAAAAAGGTCAGCGACGCTCTGCACGTTCGTTGTGCTTATAGCTACATGATGAACGGAGATTTTGAAGAGGCTCGTAAAATTCTTGATAAAGCCATGAAAGTAAATCCGTATAACCCTGTGGTAGAGAACCTCATGGGAAAAATCGAGATGCTCCAGGGCAATAATAAAAAGGCCGGAGAATATTTCAAGTGGCTGACCGAGAAAAATATTACAGATACGAGCATGTTGATTTTCCAGGGTTTGATAGCAGAGGAAGAAGGGGATAAGAGCGGGGCCGGGCAGTATTACAACCGGGCCGGGGAAAGCCTCGGGAACTCCGGCGAAGTAGAATACCAGAAAGCCTGGATATATTCTTTAAAAAGGAACAAGGCCGAATCTTTAAGGTATCTTCGCGAAGCATGCAATAAAGATATCTATTATGCCGCCAGGGCATACAGCGATGAAGCCTTCGACTGGATGAGAGGCGACCCGTTCTTTCAATCCGAACTGCCCGGATTGATAAAGCAGATAAAAAGCAAAAAGCCCTTCCCTTCGGCGAAAGAACTCAAGTGGTAAATATTTCAGGTGATGTGCGGTAATCTGCGATCAAATATCGATCAATAATCACGCCAGGTTATGGAGCGCCTGGTCATCCAGTTCCACTTTCCAGAGGAGTTCTTTCAATTTCCGTAATGCACGAGAATGGATCTGGGAGATCCTCTGCTTGGAGATCCCCAGTTCCCTGGCCGCGTTTTCGAAAGGCTTGCCTTCAAAATAAAAATTTCTGATTATAAATTGTTCTCTATCGTCCAGGTAACCCACCGCCGTGCGCAGCAGTTCCTTGATTTCCGCGAATTCCACTTCCTGGGACGGGTCAGGGGAGCGCTGGCTTTCAACCACGTCCACGATGGTGATATCTTCATCATCCATTCCTGTAACGGGCTGGTCAAGCGATAAAAGGTAGATACAACCGAGGTCAGTGATAAGGTTATAGACTTCTTCCGAAGAGATTTCGAGGGCTTCTGCGAGTTCCTCGTGAGTAGCCTGGCGGCCGTGGACGAGGGTGAATTCTTCCATTGTATGCTGGAGCTTGCGGGTCTTCCCCCGTGTTCTTTCGGGGACCCAGTCCAGCGTTCTGAGGCCGTTATATATCGCGCCTCTTATTACGGGGTTTGCATAGGTTTCGAATTTGACGCCGCGGGACAGATCAAATAATTCAATGGCTCTGATCAATCCGAAGACCCCGTCGCTGACAAGGTCTTCGTACTCAACCCCTGCTCTCATTTTCTTTTTGATTGTGGCCGCAATATTTTTAACCAGGGGCATATATAGCTCGATCAGAACATCCTTGGCTTCTTTCTGGCCTTGGTTCTTATACGCCTCCCAGAGGGGGCCGAAATTATCCATATTTACTTGTCTAGGCCGGAAGCTTTACTTTTACTTTATGGTATTGCGCATCTGCTGGTAAAGCAGGTTGGCAAGACCGATGCCGTCAGCCTGGGCCCATGCCTTGGCCCGCTCCTGATCAAGCATGCTCCCGAACATTTCTTCATCCTTTCCCTCTCCGAAGAAATTGCTCTTCGGGATGCTCTTTCTCATCTGTGTAAAGAGCTGACTGAGGAACAAAGATTCGAACTGCTGACATGTTTCCTTGAGCTTGGCGTCCTCCTGTTGTTTGGAGGGCGCCATATCTGCGGCCTTCTGGACTTCATGAGGAAGTATTCCCCTGATTTCCATATAGGCACCTCCTTGATGTTGTTCAAGGCGGAGGAGGCAAGGAGGGACCCGCCCCCTCCGGCTATTGTTTAAATATCAGAACTTATGACCCCTGGCTGAGCTGGTTGGCCTGCCTCATCATCTCGTCTGCGGCCTGGACGCTCTTCTGGTTGATTTCATAAGCGCGCTGGGCCTGGATGATGTTGATCATTTCCTCAACGACGTTTACGTTGGACTGCTCCAGGTAACCCTGTGCAAGCGAGCCCATTCCCGGAGCGGCGGGCTTGTCTTCCACCTTCTGCCCTGCTACCGGGGTCCATTCGTAAAGGTTGCCGCCGACTGCCCTGAGCCCTGCGGGATTGAGGAAACGGGTCAACTTGATCTGACCGATCTCAACAGGCTCCGTGCTGTTCATGGGAATGCCTGAAACGCGTCCGTCCTGGCTGATCTCCACATTGGTAACATCCTTGGGGATCTTGATCCCCAGCGAATAGCCCGCCGAAGAGGTCAGGTTGCCTTCGCCGTCCAGCTTGAACGCGCCGTCACGGGTATAGACATCCCTGCCGTCGGGCATCTTCACCGAGTAAAATCCGTCTCCCTGGATCGCTACATCGAAATTATTTCCGGTCTGCCTCAGGCTGCCGGTGGTAAATAATTTCTGCGTGGCGACACTGCGCACTCCCATACCGATCTGGGTGCCTGCGGTCGCTTCGGTGCCGGGATCCTGCGTATGCGCATACAACAGATCCTGGAAGTCCAGCCTTGACTTCTTGAACGATGTTGACTGGACATTGGCCAGGTTATTCGATATGTTATCGATACTAGCCTGTTGTGCCATCATGCCCGAAGCCGCGGTGTAAAGTGAGCGCATCATTTTAACATCCCTCCTAAATTTAATCTTATATATACCGAGAGTTTACCTGACACGGCCGATTTCGCCGACTGACTTCGCTACCATCTTGTCCTGCGTTTTCAGCACCTGCTGGTTTGCTTCATAAGTGCGCATGACAGTCATCATGTCCACCATCTCTTTGATGGCGTTGACATTGGCCATTTCCTGGTAGCCCTGCAAAACCCTTGCATTGTTCTCAACTTTGCCGCCCTGGGCGATAAAGTTGCTGTCCCCTTCTTTCTTCATGGAGCCCCTGTCATCGAATGTCGTAACAAGGATACGATCCGTTTCCTTACCGTCAACATTGACGACGCCTTCTTCGCTTACCTCGAAGTTGCTGCCCTTTACCTGGATCGGCCCGTTATGCCCCAGCAGGAACGACCCGTCCGCGGTAATCAGGTGGCCTGTCGTGCTCAGCCTGAAGGAACCGTTACGCGTATAACGTATCCCGTCCGGCGTCTGGACAGCGAAGAAACCTTTCCCGTTATCATCCAGGGCAAGGTCGAAGCTGTTCCCTGTCTGCTTCAGAGACCCCTGGGCGAAACTTGTCGAAGAGGAATGGAAAAGCATACCTACCGTATCTACTCCTCCTCCCGCCTGCATGAATCCCTCGGGCTGTGTCGGGTTAACGTTGGCAAGTTCTTTATTCAGCACTTCGCTGAACGAACTTACCGCAAACTTGTCCTTGCGGAAACCCGCCGTGCCCACATTGGCCAGGTTGTTTGCTATGATATTCTGCTGTTCCAGCGAGGCTATCATCCCCTGTGCCGCCATCTTCATTCCGTCTAACATTTATCTCACCTCCGATTAAATTTCGGCTTTTCCTTCCATTTTGTTTGTAGTCTTAAGGATCCTGACCCGCCGCCACCTCCTTTGACCACTCTTTTCCGGTCCATGCCCGGTTGGCGTCCGACAGGAATTTCACTATCACGCCTACCAGGCCGTATATCTCCCGGGGAAGTGTTTCATTCCCCATGTTTTCCAACTTCTCTACCGGCGCGGATTCTCTTTCTTTATCCATCTTATATCTCCATATCCACCCGTTCCAGAGGCTTCTCTTCCGTGAAAATTTCTCTTGTATCTTCTTCCAGGCTCCGTGTCCTTATCTGCCCGATCCAGTAGCCCAGATTCCTTATGCCCTCCTCGAGAGCCGGGATAAACCGCCTGATAAATTCTTCAACCTGCTGCGTTTCCGTTTCTATCTCCAGTTCCACCGAGCCTTTCACGATCTCGCCCTTTACGCGGAGCCTTCCCAGGTATTCCATCTCTATTTCGAATTCGAAAGCCGTGTCTTCGGTCTGCACGATCCTTGCCCCGCCGTCTTCTACACGATATCTCACTTTGAATTCCAGAGTCGGCGTTTCTTCGTCCATCCTGACCGGCATCTGCATGTAATAATATCCCAATCCTTCCTGGGGGCGGGCCTGGTTGAGAAGCTGCTGGGCCTGTATGTTACTGATCACTTTGCCCAGCAGTCCTGAGAATTCTTCCGCTCCTTTTTCGCTACTGAGACCTGCCTGAAGCCGTAGGAGCGCCGTTTCAAACTGTTCCTTGCCTTCCCCTGCTTCCACCCCCGCCATGCGGGCCATCCTTCCGAGCGCTTTCTCCAATTCCTGAGATGTTTGAGAAGGGTCGAGGATGTATTTGCCGAGCAGTGCGGGCAATTCGTCCAGGCCGGAGAAAGACTTCCCTTCTTCTCCCCTGTTCATGCGGCGGAGGCTTTCATTAAGCTCGAAGAGTTGTGCCCCTATCAACGGGTGTGCTGCGAAGAATTGTGCCAGAAGCGTGATGTTTTGAGGGGTAAGCGGAAGAGAATTCGCCTTCAGGTAGCAGGCCGCAGCCGTATCCATCGGGCTTTTTTCCGGTACTCTCGAGAGAGCCGCCTGTAGAGTTATTAAGTTGTCAAGGTTCAAGGGAACTCCGGACCTTACCATCCCGTTCGCCAGCGTGAGGTTCCCGGTAGTCGCCGGCTGTTTCATCTCCATCAGCGCCTGGGAAAAATCCTGTTCGGTCATGGGGCTGAAACCTTCCGGCTTCAGGAGTTGGGCCGCTATTCTGCCTGCCGCCTCACCCTGCGCTCCATGTCCTTCTCCCGTTGCCGGGAGCAGGACACCCTCCCGGAGGATTTCTCCTCCCGGGACTTTTCCCGGCAGAACCTGCCCCGCCTGCGAGAACATCTGCATTATCGATATTCCCAATCCCTGGATTATCGGGGCGCCTGGAGCTTCCAATCGGACACCCCCTTTTGATTCCGCCGGATTTCCGGTTTGTTCCCATCATCATTATAAAAAATGTCTATTGCCATATTATTAACAGAATGTTAAAAAAATGTAACTTTTAGTTAACATAACAGGCTTTTTTCAAGATTCCGTACCCCTTCCTCAAAAGAGCCGGAAATATCTTCAATTTCCTCCGAAAACTGCTTCAGGACTGATATTTAGACAGGATTTTTTTACGGCTGAATGATTTGAGTGTTTCAGGCAATTACCTGGAAATAAATTCTTGCTGACGTTGTTAGCAAGGAAACTTTCGGCAGGAATTTAGTTTGCCCCGGATAACTACCGAACCATATTGTTAGGGGGTGAATTATGAAGCTGGGATTTTTTACCGCGTGCCTTCCTGAACTTTCACTGGAGGATCTCGCCAAATGGGCGTCTGAAAATCATTTTTCTGCGTTAGAAGCAGCCTGCTGGCCCAGGGGCGAGGGGGCGAACAGGAAATATGCCGGCACCTGCCATATAGACTGTGATTCCATCGACGAAAAAGAAGCCGGACGAATTAAAGCCCTGATGGATAAATTTAACCTGGAAATATCCTCCCTCGGCTACTATCCCAACCACCTCGACCCTGATCCAGTCAACAGGGAGTTTTATCACGGCCACCTGAAGAAGATCATGAAGGCCGCAAAGCTCCTGGGATGTCCCTTGGTGGGGACTTTCGCGGGAAGAAACCCGGGCAAAAGCCTCGATGACAACCTGGAAGATTTTAAGAATGTCTTCTCGGGCTTCCTCGAAGAAGCCGAAAAACTGGATGTAAAGCTCATGATAGAAAATTGCCCGATGATGTTCGACGGCTACCCGGGGACCAATTTCGCCTACTCCCCGGAGTTGTGGGACCTGATGTTTTCGCTCCTGAACAGCGACAGGCTGGGGCTTAACTTCGACCCGTCCCACCTTTTCTGGCAGGGGATAGATTACTTACAGGCGGCAAGAGAGTTCTCTTCGAAGATATTCCATGCTCACGCCAAGGATGCGGAGTTTTTAACGGACGTTTTGAATTGTGTCGGGATCTATGGAAAAGGATGGTGGCGCTACCGCATGCCGGGCCAGGGTTCCATAAACTGGGGAAGGTTAATCAGCGTCCTTTACGAGGCGGGGTTTGACCGCGTATTGAGCATTGAGCACGAAGACCCGGTGTGGGAAGGCTCGGTTGAAAAAATACAACAGGGTCTTGCCCTGGGAAGAAAGACCCTGGCACAGTACATCGCATGACCGGCCCTTTTTAAACCGCCCGGTACGATAAAAAAAGCCTGATTTATCCGGAGGTGATTTATGATAAAGGCCGCCGTCATAGGCTGTGGTTTCATAGGCCAGGCTCACGTCGAAGCCCTGAGGAGACTGGGCGATGTGGAAGTCGCATCAGTCGCCGTTTCCTGTAAAGAATCGGCGGAGAGGGTTTCGAAATCTCTTTGCGTCCCGGCCGTTACGGATTACAGGGAGATCCTGGCCGATGAAAGCATCATATCCGTCCATATATGCACCCCGAATAACCTCCATTATAAAATGGCGGAGGAAGCCCTTTCTGCAGGCAAGCATGTTATATGCGAAAAGCCCCTGGCCATGAATTCCGAAGAAGGCCGCAGGATGTGTAAGCTGGCGGAAGAAACAGGCCTCGTTAACGCCGTTTGCTTCAATTACCGGTATTATCCCATGACTGCGGAAGCAAGGGGGCTGGTATTGAAAGGCGATATCGGGAGGACGTTTCTCGTTCACGGGAGCTACCTCCAGGACTGGCTCCTTTACAGAGGCGACTATAATTGGCGCCTGGATGTGGGAGCGGGGGGCAGGATGAGGGCCGTCGGAGATATCGGGAGCCACTGGGCCGACCTGGTAACAAGAATAACCGGGCTTGTTCTCGAGACGGTATGTTCGGATCTCGGCACTTTTCATAAAGAGCGCCTGAAGCCTGCGGGCATAAGCCCGACTTTTGAAAAATCGAAGAAATCTGAAGCGGAGCCTTTCCCTGTAGAGACCGAAGATTACGGCGGAGTCCTGGTCAGGTTTAAAGGCGGGGCCAGGGGTATATTTTATGTTTCACAGGTCAGCGCCGGGAGGAAGAACCGGCTGACTTTCGAGATCGACGGCTCCCTGGGATCGATTGCCTGGAACCAGGAACGGCCCGAAGAGCTTTTTCTGGGGAGAAGGGACGGCCCCAATAAAGTCCTCCTCAAATCTCAGGAACTTTTGTCGGAGAACGCCGCAAAACTTGCCCATTATCCCGGCGGCCATCCCGAAGGTTATCCCGATGCTTTTAAAAATCTCTTCATATCGGTTTATTCGGCGATCAGGGAAGGAAAGCACAGGGAAGACGATTACCCCACGTTCAGAAACGGCCTCAATTCGCTTCTCCTGGGGGAAGCGATTTTGAAAAGCCATGAAACCGGCGGGTGGGAAGAGGTGGAACAGTCATGAAGAGGGAATCTGAAAAATTCAGCGTCCAACTGTTTTCCCTCCTGCGAAAGATGTTGTTCCAAAAGTTTCTGCAAAATATTCCCCTCTTGGGAGTTAGGGGTGGGTTCTCTATTAAGAAATATTCCGGCAATAATACCCACCCCGGCCTTCGGCCACCCCTCCAATGGAGGGGAATTTCTTTCTGCGGACTTTCAAGCAATCTCCAATGGAGGGGAATCGTCTCTTCCCCGGCGGGCGGGAAAACCCCGCCCCTACAACAGGCACCTGCCTGTCTGGCGGCCTCATGAAGTGGGAAACCCTTCTTATAAACGGTGACTTCATCGATCCTGGAGGCGATTCGCCGGGGTTCATAGCCCTGGATGGCGGGAAAATCGCTCATACAGGCCCTGCCCGTGAAGCCGGTTCTGCAAAATCGCAGGCCAAAAATGTTGTAGACCTTTCGGGCATGACGGTCATTCCCGGCTTTACGGACACCCATAACCACTTTTTGCTTACCGGGCTGAACCTTTCATTGCCGGGGCTTTTCTTTTGCCGCTCGGTGGAAGATATCCAGGATATATTGCGCCATACCGGGCCGAAACTGGGCGGATGGATGGTCGGGCTGGGCTTCGATGAGTCCATGTTTCAAAGCATGGCGTTTCCCGTGGCGGCCGACCTGGACAGGGTCAGCAAAAAACTTCCCATCTGTATTTTCCGAAGAGACCACCATTCGTGCGTCATCAACAGCCGGGCCATGGAAATCCTTGAAATGGCGCCTGTGAACGATGAAGAAAAATCGGGGATAATCAAGGGCGAAACGGTAAGCGAAGTCCATGCCGCTGTCTTTGCATCGGTAACGAAAACCGAGAAACTGGAAGCGTTCCAGAGGGCGGCAAGGGCGGCCCTTTCGTTCGGCATAACATGCGTCCATGCCCTGGAGGGGGGCGGCCCTTTCGGCGATGACGATATCAGGATCGCCGTAGAAGCATCGGGCTCGGCCCCTCTTTCCATGATCGTTTATCCCCAGACCCGTAATGTGGAGTGGGTGAAATACGAGCTGGGCCTTCCCAGGATAGGCGGGTGCCTCCTGGCTGACGGTTCCATCGGCTCTAGGACCGCCGCCCTTTTTGAAGATTACGCCGATGATCCCGGCAATAAAGGCAGGCTTTATTTCAAAGACGAAGAGCTTGAAAGCCTTGTCGAAAAAGCGCATAAGGAAGGCCTCCAGACGGCCTTCCATGCCATCGGGGACAGGGCTGTAGCACAGGTGGTATCGGTTTATAAAAAAGTTCTGGGCCGCCTCCCGGGAGAAGACCGCCGTTACAGGGTGGAACACGCGGTGCTTTCCCGCCCCGAAGATATTGAAGAAATGGCGTCTCTCGGGATCCATGTATCGGTCCAGCCGGAATTTGCACACCTGTGGGGAGGAGAAGGCGGCCTTTATGAGGCAAGGCTCGGCAAAGACAGGAGCAGGAGATCAAACCCATTCGGGACTTACCTTGAAAAAGGGATCACCCTGGGGGCAGGCTCGGACAGCGATGTCTGCACTATGGACGTCATGTCGGGGATCAGCTCGGCGGTAAACAGGGCTTATGCAGAAGAATCGATTTCTATTATGGATACCATTAAGTTGTACACTTCTGAAGCGGCGAAGCTTGCCTTCATGGAAAGGGAGACAGGGAGGCTCCTGCCGGGGATGCGGGCGGACATTGTAGTTCTTTCGGAAAATCCCCTGTCGTCTCCGAGGATTGAAGAGATTGAAGTTGTTGGGGTTTTTGCCGGGGGAGATTTGAAATTCGGAAGAATGCCCGGTTAAGCTGGTTTATTTTTCAAAAAAAGGGGTATAATCAGTATGAGGAGAATTTATGGGAGGAGTATAGGTCATTGACTACAGTATCAGTCGGAGGAAGCAAAATGGAAGCAAGAGTTCTATATGATACTCCAATGTCCGAGGTTCCCAGGGTCAAGCTGGACGGAGATGTTGATCTTTATACTGTGCCTTTATTGAAAGAAACGGTCCAAAACCTGATGGATAAAGGGCATGACGATATAGTGATCGACCTGGAAAATGTAATTTACATGGATTCTACCGGCTTGGGCGCGCTCGTGGGGATATACCGCCGGATGAAGGAGAGAAAGGGCAAAATCCACCTGATCTGCCCGAACCCCCAGGTAGGCAGGATATTTCACAGCACCGGCCTTTACCAGTTGTTTTTCTACTATGAAAACGAACAGGATTTCGTTAATGGCATGGAAAAGACGAGGAACGAAGGAAAAGGCTGAGTTTTCCCGGAGGTTTTTCCGTGTAAGATGTATTTAAGGGCGCATTGTAATGCGTCCTTTTCTTTGCAGCCTGTCGGCATCATCATCTCCGCGAACGAAATTGCCCCGCAAATGAATTTATTTTTCGCAAGGTTTCATAATTTAAGAAATGCCCAGACGGACTTTTCCGGAAAACCTTGACTCTTTTCCGGCCTGTCGTGATAAAAGAGTAAGAGCATTATCTTCTTTTCATTGAAAGAGGTGTTGTTTATGGATATCAATTCGGTCGGCCAACTGGGAAAGGCTCAGGAAATCGCGGCCCAGACAGGGCAGGTGAAGCTGCCTTCCAAAATTGATGCTGAAAAGAAGAGGGAACCGCTTGATCAAGTAAGCATCAGCAGCGAAGCGGCGGAAACGGCCGCAGGCGGCGGAAACAGGGTGGAAGCCCTCATCGACGGGCCGGCTATCTTTTCATCGGCCAAAGAGATGATAAGTTCGTCAAAAAAGAGCATCCAGGTGGAAATGTACTCTTTTTCACATGCCGAGATGACCGACCTGCTCTGCAAAGAAGCCAAAGAAGGCAAAACGGTCCAGGTGCTCCTCGATCCCGGCGAGGGCTTGAGCGCAGGCCAGGAAAAGTCAAAGCAGGAAACCGTTGACAAGCTCAAAGCTTCGGGTGTCCAGGTACTCTTCTACGATACGAACAAGAAACATAACCAGATAGATCACGTCAAGCTCCTTATAGTTGACGGCAAAAAAGTCCTGATGGGCGGCATGAACTGGGGCGAGCATTCCCCGTCGAACCACGACGTTGACTTGAAAATAGAAGGACCTGCCGTAGATTATTACCAGAAAGTTTTCGATAACGCCTGGCAAAAGACCGGCGGCGAAGTTATAGAACAGGAAAAAGCAAAGCCCGTAGAGGACGGAAATGCACAGGTCAAAGGTCTCTCCACCGAACTGTGGAAATATACAACCGTCAGCCAGCAGGTTCTCAAAGATATCGACGGAGCCAAGAAATCCATCCACCTCGAATCTTTCGTCCTGTCGGACAAGCAGGTAGTCGATGGGCTTATAAGCGCCAAGGAGCGCGGTGTTGACGTAAAGGTCCTCCTTGCGCCCAACGGTGTCGGGGAAGGATGGAACCCCAACGGCAAAACATTTGACAAGCTGAAAGAAGCCGGGGTCGATGTGAAATGGTACCAGACCGATACTTCCGTCCAGGAAAAGCTCCATGCAAAGTGGGGCGTCTTCGACGGCGAAAAGAGCGTTGTCGGGTCGGCCAACTGGAGCTACAAGGGTCTCCATGTCAACAGGGAGATAGCCGCTGAAGTTACCGATAAGGGAACCGCATCGACACTTGAAAAGCAGTTTCAGTACGACTGGGAGAACCGCTCGTCCGATACACTGAAGGGCGCCTATGTAAATCTCGGCAATGACAAGCCGGCGATGAAATACAAGGCGGCCGCCAACGAATAATATTTCGCAGCTTAAAAGCCCGTCTTTGTGACGGGCTTTTAATATTGGAGGAAGAATAATATTCAGAAAGGATTTTTTCCTTCCCTCTGCGAATTTATAAGGCTGAGGAGGGAATACCTTGCATAAGTTCTTTACGAGGTTGGGTATCTTAATCATTCTGGCAATCATGCTGCTCGACGGCATAATGCTGTTTTCGGCCTATAAGAACAAATCCCACGTAATCCCCGAAGGCGCCCTTAACGATAACAGCAAGCTGCTTTTCATAGAAGCCAAATTCGATTTGCCCGAAGACGTCCAGAAAGAATATAAAGATGAAGTCGAAGTGGACGGCAGGACGATCCGGTTGTATGAGATACTCAACATGAAAATAATATGCGTGCTTGACGGCGAGACTTTTATAATAGACCCCGTGGTAACCGAAGAAAACGTCATAGGCGCAAAACTCATACTTTCAAAGCCCATAGGCGATTACCGCAGCGTCAACAGTATCCGCTTCAAATTGAGCGGCTACAGGGATACCATGAGGGAACACGTCCCGATCAATAACGGCGAGGTTAACCTGGGTATCATCAGCTTTACTCCGCCGGGCGGTAAATAACCCGGCTGATGGCTGTGACGATAATATCGCTGCAGAGTGTACAGGTGAAATAGATGGTCGGTTTTTCAATGTTTGAATTCGCAGGCAAGAGCTCGCTGCTCCTGGATATCATGAAGTTTTTTTCCGTTTCCCCGTGGCGTTACATAACGGCCCGGGAGCTTTCAGGCACGCTTGACCGCACTGTTGAAAAAGTAATTGACAGGCTGGAGCAACTCGTCGAGATGGGGCTTGTCGAGAAAAAAGGCGACAGCCTTTACAGATACAACCAGGATGAAAAAAAGATCAAGGAACTCCAGGATTTTATAGGCAGGGATAGCGGCACTTTCAATTATTGAGGCGCCCGCCTTTATCTAATCCGTTTCAAGATTCCCAGGATGAGATTTGCCCGGGAGCAAATTTTACGATATCATCCCCGTCAACCCGGTTAAACTACGGACTCGCTTATATTTATGCCCTTTTCCCGCATCTTCTTCAGGAAAAGCTCCGCAGGCACGTACAACTCCTGCTTCAGCACGCCCTTTTCCTTGATTGTTCCGTCGGTTATCATCTGCGCGATTATGGATGCAGGGAACGAAGTGGTTTTCATCATTGCGCTGAGATCGTTTTCCTCATCATATTTCTCGATCATCTCGTAAGTTACGGAAGCTGTGTTCCCGTCTTTCCTGCCGGACACTTCAACCCGCAATAACACTACATCCTTTGCATTATGAGGGAGGAGTGAAACAAACAGGGACTCGGTGATTTCTCTGGCGGAATATTTCCTGCCGGGCAGCTTGAAGCCGCTCAATCCGAGGACCCCCCGCTCGGCCAGTTCCTTCTCGTTATAAACGCGGTCTCCCATTCTGACTTCTTTCTCGCTGAAAAATCCCAGATCGTATAACTTTTTGATAAATCCGAAATGGCCGGGGTATCTTATGGTCTTGTAGTCCAGCGAAGGCACTTTGCCTTCGTATGTATCGGGCAGGGTGGATGTGCCGCCCGAAGTAGTTGCGGCTTCCAGTTTCCCGTAAGGTTCGGGGAACTCGATCTCCTCAAGCTCGGAAAGCGGCTCGACGATTTCTTTTTTACCGTTTTTCAATATGGTTACAGGCTCGATGTATTCGTTGACGAGGCCTTTTACCGAGAAGAAAAGGGAGTAGCCGATCGGGGAGATATCCCTGTCCTGCGGGAGCCCTCCTACCCTCAATTTTATGGAATCGACGCTTTCGAGCCTGTTATAGCCGCCTGCCGCAAGGATGCTCACCATGCCGGGCGCAAGTCCACAATCGGGGAATATGGCGACGCCCGCCTCTTTTGCGGCGTCATGAAGCGTAAACTGCTTTTCGACTATAGTATTATTGCCGCCCAGGTCAACATAGTTGGTCCCGGTTTCTATTGCGGCCTTCGATATCTCGAAATTATAATGATACGATGCGAACCCCAGCGCGGTATCGACGCTTTTAAGTATCGGGATCAGGGATTCCCTGTTCGAGACATCGACCTCCTCTGCTTCGACTTTCGGGAACCTCGCGGCCATTGCCTTGGCCCGCTCTAAATCGATATCGCAGGCGTAAACAAGCTCTGTTTCGGGATTTTGAACAAGGTCGTGTATCAGCGCATTTGCCATCATGCCCGATCCCAGTACTGCAAATTTCACGAGTTGTACCTCCGCAAATTAATATTTTGATATGCTTGAATCGGAATTTAACTTTTCACTTTCTACCTGTACCGCCTGAATCCCCCCGGGGTTCATAAAATTTTGTTGGATGGGCGGCTGATTATAGCCGTTGTATCTTTCCTGTGAAAGGGGGCCGTTCACTTGACTCCCATGTTCTTTCTGATATTATAAATCTGAGGAACCGGGTAAGAAGAGGTGATGGAATGAAGGCATACATTTTCAAAGTAGAAATGAGGCAGGAGGAAGATAACCGCTGGAGCGTCTGGGTGCCGTCTTTGCCCGGCTGTTCTTCGTGGGGATATTCCAGTGATGAGGCGCTGAAAAATATACAGGAAGCTGTCCAATGCCATCTCGAAGCCATGATTGAGGAGGGCGAAAAGATACCGGAAGAGAAATCCGGTGAAATTCAGATTATCCTGTCTCCTGTAGCGGTTGCCAATATTCATGATGAAGCTGCTGCGTAATCGTCCTGCCAGGGAATGGCTTCGCGCCCTTAAAGAAGATGGTTTCCGGCTTATCAGGCAAAAAGGAAGTCACAGAACTTTTGGAAAAGAGCATCACAAAGTTACTCTGGCATATCACCACCTGAATGATACATTTCCTCCCGGAGTAGTTGACAGTATTCTTCGGGGAACCGGTTGGACAGAAGAAGATCTTAACCGATTGGGACTATTGAAACAAACCCCCTTTTTTCCCGCGCATGAAGCGCACACTATATGACCTTCATATATGACCCCATAGCTTAATTTTTTATTAACACAAATTAGGATAATCAGGCAGGTTGACGGGCACCGTTGTATCTTTCCGACCGGGTTCTACCACGGGTCTCAATCTTTGAGCCAGTGTTTTCAGGCTTATGTGTTCTTTGCGTCTCCTGATATAGTAATATAACAAAACAAAACAGATCAGCATGAAAGGCTCGATAAGAAGGTTAAACAACCTGAAATATACTGTTACCCATATTGTATGAAGATGCGGCCCGTCCAGGATCTTGAATATCAGTACGAAAAGATAATGTTTAAGCACATCCTTGAGCGGGAAAAATAAAATTAATAAAAGCACGAACTCGCCAGAGGAAGATAAGAAAATTCTTATGAAACGTTTCAATGTATTGAATGCATATTTTTTTTCCGACATGGATATAATGATTGGAAAATATAACAGGGGAATACTTATCATGTCAGACGTGGAGAGCATAAAATAATAGATAAATCTATCCATTGTGTTTGTGTGCTCATTAAAAGGGCTTATAAAATACATCGGAGGAATATATAAAACTCCCGCTACTATAGACAAGCCCACTATTACAATGTATGTCCATATCAACCTCGGAAATCTCCTGAAAACTTGAGAGTAAGCAGATTTTATGGAAAAATGTTCGCCGAAGAAATTCCTGGAAATAGCCCAGGATGCGGCAGATATTACAATACACAGCCCGGCATATCCCACCAGATTTCCCGCAAAGGAAGTGATTATTGCTGTTTTCGTTATCGTATCCCCCTCTACGAGTGGATAAATAATTTTCAGGCTTAAACTTGCGATTTCATTAATAACAATAATCGGGGCGAAGATCCCGATATATGTGAGGAAATTACGACCGTATAAAATTGAAGCCCGAACAAGTATGTTCCAGGTATTAATGACAATGAAGGCTAAAGAGCCGGAATCTCTCCTCGGCATAACAAAGCCTTCCCTTAATTTATAGTTCGGGTCTTTGATTTTGAATCCCCCTCCTTTCGTTTTAATTTAACACACGTAATGGAGCAATGCAATTCGAGATGACTTGTTATCTCAAAAACACAAATGAACTCAGAGCTTGAATCGGAATTCAATTTTTCACTTTCTATCCTTAAAGCCTGAATCCCCCCCGGGTTCATAAAATTATACGGGCTGTTTTAAAACAGCGGAAGCTGCCGGAATATCAATTTGAAAATGTGTCCTTAAAGGGAATTTTTCATGTATAATAAATAGAAACAGGTCATTATGAAGACGATATCATATCTGGCTTTAATCATAATAATTTTATCTGCGCCGTTTGCCGGCGGCTGTTCCCGTTCGAAGCCGCCTGCGTCGGGAAATACGCCTGTTTCGGTTTCGCCGGAAAAGGCTTCGACCTCGCCGATCCTTTCGGAGCTTGAAGCCGGGGAGAAAGAAACATTCGATCTCAAGCTGTTCGATGCAAAGAGCGGCAAGCTGGTCCAGGTATTGAAAACGATGCCGGACGATTTCAGGGATATAGCGTTCAGCCCTGACGGGAGCATTATAGCGGCGGCCTGCGGCGACAACAAACTGAGGTTGTGGGGGAAATCCGGCGGCAGATGGATATTGAAAAAAGAGTGCGCCGGGCATGAAGACCTGGTGAATTGCGTTGCTTTTTCGCCGGATGGCAGGCTTGTAGCGACGGGTTCCACAGACAGCGTTGTAAGGCTGTGGACGCCCGGCGGCGAGGCGATAAGAGTTTTGAAAGGTCATCCTGAAACGGTACAGGGAGTTGCTTTCATGCCCGGCGGTAAAATCCTGGTATCCGTCGATGAGGGCGGCTGGTTGTATTTCTGGGATGTTGAAAGCGGAGAGGCCGTCAGGAAAAAATCTTTCCCAGGGAAAAGGCTTCTTTCAGTTGCCGTTTCGCCTGACGGCAAGAATATCGCGGCCGGGTTCCAGGGCGGCGACATAATAATCTTTAACGATAAAGGCGAAAAAACAAGGGAGTTCCCGACCGAAGGGTCTGCAGCGGTGTCCATATCTTTCAGCCCCGACGGGAAACTGCTTGCCGCATCGGGAGGAGAAGGGGAAGTAGTAATACACCCGGTATCCCCGGGAGACTCATCCGTGTTCTTGACCGCACACGAAGACAGCGTTTTCAAGGTAAAATTCGCCCCGAACGGCCTGCTTGGAAGCGGAGGAAAAGACAGCGAGGTTAAAATCTGGGACGTTGAAAATGAAATGGCAATAAATTCTCTCAAGGGGCACAGGGGCGATGTCATGTCGCTTGCTTTCAGCCCCGACGGCAGATATATCGCGACAGGCACCGGCCTGGGACAGATACTCCGAACCGATGATCATACGGGCGTATTTCTCGTCGCCGAGCTTGAGCACCAGGACACGATTACAGGGATCCTTTTTTTCCCCGACGGCAAAAAAATAGCCACCTCTTCAAACGACGGCACTATAAAATTATGGAACACGTTGAAGCCGGGGCTGCTCGGAACTTTCGAGGGACACCAGGGAAATGTGAAGAGTCTCGGGCTGCTTGATGACGGCAAAACCCTGGTATCCGCCGGTTCGGATGAGACTGTAAGGCTCTGGGATACCGAAAAGCTCAAGCAAATTGCGGTTCTGAAAGGGCACGGCGGAGAAGTGAACACCCTTCGGGTACTGCCCGGAGGCGGGGTCATTTCGGCTTCAAGCGATAAAAGCATAATTATCTGGGATATGAAAAATCTTTCACCTGGAAAAATCCTGCAAGAACACAACGCGCCTGTCCTAAGCCTTGCCGTAAGCCCCGACGGCAGGATGCTGGCCTCCGGGGACAGGCAGGGCGTCGTATGTATATGGGATCTGCCCGGCGGCTCCCTCATGAGGAAGCTCCCCGGACAATGGGTCTCCGTTAACAGCCTGGTGTTCAGCCCGGACCAAAAGTATCTTGCGGCAGGAAGCGGAGATCAGGAGATCTTTATAAGGAATACCTCAAACTGGAGCATAGAAGAGATGATAACCGATCATAACTCGTCCATTACGGCACTGGCTTTTTCCCATAACGGCAAGTATCTTGCCTCGGCTTCCGACGACGAGACGCTCCGTTTATGGGAAGCGCCGTCATGGAAAAATATCTGGACGGGCAGGGAACACTTCGGGTCGTTGTCCTCACTTGCTTTCAGCCCTGACGATTCCATGATTGCATCCGGCGGTTTCGACCGTCGTTTCGTAGTCAACAGAACTGCAGACGGCAAAGTATTACGGATTCAGAAGGGGAGAACCGACGACCGCAAGGACGTTGACCTTTCGCCCGACGGCAGGCTGCTGGCTACGATAACGGGCAAATGCGTCGTGATAATGGAAGCATCTACCGGGAAGGTAATACAACGAATAAAGGCTTCCGATCTGACCCAGAACAACGTCGAATTCTCGCCCGACGGCAAAATGCTTGCCTCCTGCGGGCTGGACAGGAAGGTATATTTCTGGGACTCCGTAACAGGCAAAGCCCTGTTTTCGCTTGTCGGACATACCGAGGATGTTAATTTCCTGGGCTTTTCGCCCGACGGGAAATATTTAAGCTCGTCGTCATGCGACGATACTGTAAGGGTGTGGGATGTGCCCGGCCGTAAGTTGAAGTTTACTTTCAGAGAGCATAAAGACGCCGTAGATAGTTGTATTTTTTCACCTGACGGGAAACTCATCGCCACCGCGTGCGAAGATAAAATGGCCCGGTTGTACGATGCGGAGACGGGCAAATTGATCAAGACTCTTTCGGGCCATACCAACGGCGTAACGAGCGCAGATTTCAGTCCGGACGGGAAGACCCTTGCGACGGGGAGCTTCGACAACACAATCCGGTTGTGGGATGTGAAAACAGGGAATTGCCTGAAGATATTGCGGGGGCATAAGGATTCCGTACTGGGCGTCCAGTTCAGCCCCGACGGGAAAAGGCTTGCATCGGCATCCCTGGACAGGACTTGCAGGGTATGGAAAATGCCCGGCGGTGAGGAGTTGATGAGCCTCCACGTCTTTTCATGTGCCGTAACTTCTATTGAGTTCGATAAAAGGGGAGACCGGATGATCGTAGGCTCGATAGATCAGTACCTGAGGGTTTTTGATAAAAACGGCGTTTTATTAAAATCGATCAGGGCATTCGATTCCGAAGATGCGCCGGTGAAGAAGATTTATGACGACGAAGGCGGCGATTGATACGGATTCCGATGGACGCTGAATCAGCAAAAATGGTATAATATATTTTCTTAATTCTTAATAGGGAGCGATTTTATGCGTGCCAGACTGGTGCTTGTCAATTCAAACCTTACTTATGAGGCGGTCTCTAACCCCAACCAGGTGATGAATTTTCCAATGGCGATCCTTGTCGTAGGTGCGCTGGCGGAGCGGGCCGGTTACGATGTTACCTTCATCGATCCGCAGGTGGATTTTAAAACAGGGAAACTCTCGCTTGACGATTCATTCTTAGACAGGGTTACGGAAACTATACTGAAAGAAGATTCGGACCTGTACGGTTTTTCATGCCGTTGTGACGCCATCCCCACGGCGTTGAACATCGTGCGCAGGTTGAAAAAAATCCGCCCGGATGCAAAAATCCTGCTGGGCGGCACACAGGCCACTTTTGCCGATATGGAGATAATGAAGCATTTCCCCGAAGTCGATTTCATACTCCGCGGGGAAGTTGAAAATTCCCTACCTGAATTCCTGGCCTGCTTTAAGGCCGACGGGGATTTCTCCGGCGTGCCCGGCCTCACATACAGGGAAGGGGATAGGATAAACAGGACTCCCGACGTTTGTTACCGGGAAAATATAGACGATATCCCGATGGCTTATCACCTGATGAAAAGGAAGGTGGAAGAGAACAGGGTTATTTTCGTTCCCATAGGCAGGGGATGCCCGAATAACTGTACTTACTGTGCGGTTCCGGCATTTAACAGGCAGGACCTGAGATTGAAAAGCCCCCGCAAGATTGTTGAAGAGGTCAATTACTTTGGCGAAAGATTCAAAACGTCTCGTTTCCTTTTAGGTCATGATCACTTCATGGCGAAACGCGAGTGGGTGCTGGAACTCTGTGATGAACTGAGCAGGAATGAAAGGAAAATAACATTTTTTTCGATGGGACATATTGTAAATGCGGATGAAGAACTATTGGGAAAACTTGCAGGGGTCGGCTGCCAGGTGCTCCAGTTCGGGCTGGAAAGCATGTCGGAAAATACCCAGCAGAAGATTGAAAAGAACCTCGATCTTAAAAGAGTATTCCCGGTACTCCAGCTCTGTTATAAATACGGTATCCTTGCTGCGCTGTCCGTAATAGTGGGACTGCCGGAAGATAAGGAAGAAGATCTGGACGAGACCCTGGCCTTTCTTTTGAAAGCAAAGCAGCTGCCGACGACCCTCCCGGAGGTACGCCTTCTTGCGCCTATGGCAGGCACTCCTGCATTCAAGGAATATGCAAAAAATATCAGCGTACTGAAATATACCGGGGTATTCCCCGCGATGCTGGATACCCCGACGGTTATTCTGAAAGATAACAGGGATCTCATCAGGCGCTATCCCACCGTATTTACGAGTCACTTTACCTTGAAGCCCCGCTACCTGCCGTTAAGCCTTGTCCTGGAAGTTTCAAGATCTTTTCAGAGCCTGGTATATTCTTTCCCTGTCTCGGCCCTCATGGCGTTGACGGACCTTAAATGGGGCACCTGTCGGATGCTGAGAGAATTGAAAAAATGGCATAGAAAAACGACCGGCAAAAAAACAAAATATCTCCTTTTCTCCAGGGGGGAGCTGGGCGATGTTTTCCCGAAGTTCCTTGAAGACGCTTATGATAAGAAGGGCATCTCGTTTTACGTCACTTCAAAAATGCTCAAGGCCGAAAAACGCAACGTTGACGCACAGGCGGCGTATTTGAACAAGCTTGTCGAGCAGGACGGCGCAGAAATCAAAAACCTCTTCAGGAGGGAATCCCTGTACGGCGGTCTTAATATCTTCAATTACTAGGTTTCGAAAGCCGGGGGAAGAATTGCTCCCGGCAGGCGTCATTCATGACTCCGGCAGCCCTGCGGCATTTTCAAGGCCGAAAACTGTTGACAAATGTTGTATTATTTTTTATACTATATTTAGTACAAGAGGAAGTACAATAGTATGAACATACTGCCAGTAAGCGAATTGAGAAAAAAAATATCTTCCGTCCTTAAAGAGGTTGAGGAAACAGGGGAGCCTGTTTTTATCGTCCAGTACAGCAACCCCAGGGCCGTGCTCGTCAATTACGAAGTCTTCAACCAGCTTGTTAAAGACATGGAAGAACTGGAAGCTCTCCGGGCAAAAGTTTCCGGTCCCCGGCGCTCCGCATAGCGCAGCATCCCGTATCCGGCCCTCCCGCCCGGCAGCACAGTTGTTTTTCTGGTTATGATCTGAACCTGCCCGAACGGCACATTGAAAAAGGGAAAAAATGAAAGAACAGTGAATTATTCGTCTTGTCATTATGTTGTACCGGGAATATCCGGCCCGGCACGTGAATACCGACAATAAATCATGATGCCGGCCGGACTTGAAATCAAGGTCTTTTTATAAAATAAAAGAGGCGGGAAATCATGGCTCGCGGGAAAAATTTAGACAGTACCAGGAAGAAAGAAAAAAAACCGGCGCCGAAAGAGGATGTGAAATCCCCGGTATATCTTCCGTCGAAATCGAAGGCCGGCATAGCGGGCGCGGTAATATCTTTTCTCCTGCCTTTTTCGATATACATATTTTTCCTCTGCCCGACGATTGCCGCGGGAGACAGCGGCGAATTGATAAACTGCGCCGCGTTCCTCGGGATCCCCCATCCGCCGGGCTATCCTCTTTTCACGATGCTGGGCCATATCTTCACATGGCTCCCTGTGAATTCCATCGCGTGGAGGGTGAACTTGTCATCGGCGGCATTTTGCGCCCTGGCATGCCTTTTCGTTTATCTTTCTCTTTTCAGGCTGACAGGCCGGGTATGGGCATCCGTCGGCGGCGCACTGGGGCTTGCATTTTCCCGCTTCTTCTGGCATTATGCCGAGGTCGCCGAAGTCTTCCCTTTGAATAACCTGTTTGTCGCACTCCTTACTTATCTTGCAGTCATGATAAAGGACAGCGTTACGGAGAGCGGGACAGGAAGGAAGAGCGGTTTAAAAGCATCTCCCCATACGCGCAAAATGTTCTGGCTTTTTTGTCTTTTCTTCGGCATGTCTCTGACGAACCATCAAACTATAATTTTGCTTTTCCCGGCATTTTTGTTTTTCCTGTGGTTTTCAGCCCCCGTGATATTCAAGGAATGGAAGACTTTCGGCACGGGGGTTTTGATATTCATACTGGGGCTTCTGCCGTATATTTATGCGCCGATTTCGGCTTCGACCGGCCCCCCGGTCAACTGGGACAACCCGACGACCCTGAGAGATTTTAAAAGGCTGGTTACGCGCGAGGATTTCGGCAGCCTCTCGCTTTTATCGAAGGAATCGGAGTTGAGAGCCCCGACATCGAGATTGTCTCAGGTCCCGGCTTTCCTGGGCACGCTGTGGCAGCAGTTTACGCCTTTCGGCCTGGTGCTTGCCGTCCTGGGGATGCTGGGCGCTTACAGGCGGAAAATATTCCAGGGATACCTGGCGCTGGCATTTTTCTTCGGAGGCCTTTTCTTTGTTGTCTTTGCCAATATGCCCATACAGAACAAGCTTTTATTCGGCGTCCTCCACAGGTTTTATCTCATGCCCGCGGTCATTTTGTCTTTCTGGATAGGGCTGGGCATCGAAAATATAGCAGTATGGATGGAAGACAAAAAAGTTTCCCGGGCGGCGGCGGGGGCCGTCCCTGCGGCGCTTGTGATTTTGCTTTTTATATGGCAGTTTGCTTCGAACCATGAGGAGGCCGATTTCAGGAACAATTACCTGGCGGAAGATTTCGTTCATAACCTTATGATGGCTCTGCCGCAGAATTCCCTGTTCTTCGTGCATGGCGACGTGGCATCCATGGGGATGGATTATCTCCAGATGGTCCAGGGAGAAAGGCCCGATGTAATTACCATGGACCAAGAAAAATTAACATATGAATGGTTTTATGACGAGATGAAAAAAAGATACCCGGATATAACGCTGAGAGGGGAGCGCTATGACGGCGTAAATGTTTTCAATTTCCATCTTATCAGCGACAATATTCAGAAGCGCCCGGTAATTTTCATGGACTTCAAGGAAGAATCGTACAAGCAGGCATATAGAGCCATCCCGTTAGGTCTGGCGTATATGATGCTTCCCTTAAATACGCCGTATTCTCTTGTCCAGGCCGAAGAAACCATGAACCGCCTGTATTCTCAATTTCAAAAGCGGGGCTGGGACAGGAAATACCCTCCGACCAGCTTCGAATACGACATCATAAAATTTTACGCCAGGCCATATTTCCGGCTCGGGTATGAATTTGCAAACGAGGGCAATGATGTGAAAGCCGCTGAATATTATAAAAAGGCCATGGAATATGACCCGGATTATTACCCGGCGCTGAAAAACCTTGCCATTGTTTACTTATATAAGCTTAGCAGGCAGAAGGAAGCGGTGGAATTGTTCAAAAGATATGTAAAAGTCAATCCCGCCGACAAGGATATAGAAAAAGTAAAGCAGATAATCAAGCAGTTCGGGGGTTAAAAAAAATATTTTTTTGAGGCCGTTCCGGCAGGAAAAACGGCCGGGAGATAGAATTTACCGTTTAACAACAATGAATAAGGTGTGTGATCTCCTATGAAGAAAAGCCTGGGGGTAGGGCTATTCTTTGCATTATTGCTTTTATGCATAGTTCCCGTATGGGCTTATCCCAATGTTGTAATTAAGGGCAATGACCTTCAATATAATACCGATGACCTGATAACTTACGGGAAAGACGGGGTCTCCATATATTACGGAGATATTATAATCAAGGCGGAGCGCGGCGAATATAACGCCGCCGGGAACAAGGCCGTAGGGCGGCATAATGTGGAATTTTCAAAAGGCAAAGATTTTATTATAAAAGGCGATGGCCTTGAATACGATTTTGCGTCGGGGAAAGGTTTCATAGTGTCTTTCGGGCCGCCGCGCACTATCATCAACTTCGATACCGGCAAGAACGAAGTAAGCGATCCTGTGCCCGATGATAAATGGACAAGCGTAAAGTTCATGTATAATCCGGTGTGCAGCCGCAGGGTCGTCGGGACACGGGTTGTTGTTGCGCCGGGAAAGGTAGCCAGTATCTACGGGGCCAAATTAAAAGTGCACGGAAAGAACTCGTTTTATCCGCTGCCGTTGTATAATGCCAGCCTTACCGGGAAAACCGCTTACAGCGCGACCCCGCGTTTCACATATTCCAACAGCGGGTTGAATTACAACATCAGCTTAGCGACCAGCGCTTATACGGCGCCGAAATTGAACTATTCCCAATCCGGGTTGTACGGCACCGTGCCGTTCGTGTATATAAACAATAAGAGCCTGACAGGCGTGATCAATTATCACTATAACAGTTACCGCGGCGTTCAATCGAGTACGTTCAACCTGGATCACACATTTGCCACGTCCCCCAAGGGGCTGCTTAATTTTTCAATTCAGAACGTGCAGGATAACCGCCTCCGGGCTTTCACGTCACAGTACCAGCATAAGTTCAACAACTCCATGCGCGCTACCACTAATCTTAACTGGAATAACGACAACAGCGCGAATTTCAACATGTACCTGTACAAGCAGTTGAAAATGGGCAGCTTCAATCTTCAGGTTCGCGGCAATAAGGCTTCCCATGTAACTCAGACCCGCCTGCCTTCTGTAAATATGAACTTTGACCTGGGTTCCAGGAAACTGCTCGGCAAGTATCTTTCTTTTTCAAGCAGTCTCTCCGGCGGCTATAATTATGCTGAACCTTCGATTACCGCGCCCGGAAAGACCGTATGGTTCAAATCGCTCAGGCTCGGCCTGGCCCCTGCAAACTTGAGGATCGGCAGTTCCGGCATCTCAACGAGCTTCAGCGCCCAGAGAGTATGGAAAACCGACAGGAGCATGGATACCAACCTTTACGGCAGTGTTTCTTACGGCCAGAAATTATTCAAATATATTAATTACCGCATCAATTATAATTACAGCTTCTTCGGCGGCGGCGGCGGGGACGCGGGAGACGTAACCAGCAACCTTAATATGAAATACGCCCTTTCGGTTACCGCGAATCCCAAGCCTTACCTGTCGTTAAGATACGACACGTATTATGACCCGCGGGAGAAGAGGTTCACTTACACCAGCGCAAATGCAGGCACATCGCTGAAATTGAACCTGTTCAACGCGATGAGCATAAACCTGAACCCGGCTTACGATTTCTATACCCGCAAAATTACGCTCAACTATTATCTCCAGTCCAGCAGCTTCTAGCGGCGGCTCCGGGTTTCTCGATCTACAACCTGACAGAGAGACTTTTTTATTTCCGGCATTAATTATCGGCATCGGCTGAATTTTTTCCGGACGCAGGGCTGTTCAATAGTTCGAGAAAAATTTATAATAGGCACATGCTTAAAGATCCCTTTATCGAGCAGGTCGAAGAATACTTTACAACAGACGGCATACTGGCGAGGGCTTTCCCCCAATTCGAGACCAGGGAAGATCAGGCCCAGATGGCCCGCCTCGTAGCCGAAAGCTTCATATATGACACGATAAGCATAATAGAGGCCGGGACAGGGGTCGGGAAATCGTTTGCCTACCTCGTCCCTGCGGCTCTCTATGCGGCATACAAGGGGGAGCCTGTAGTCATATCGACAAAAACATTGAACCTCCAGGACCAGCTCGTCAATAGCGATATCCCGTTCCTGGCGAAATGTTTCCCCTTCCCTCTCAGGGCTGTGCTGGTCAAGGGCTGGTCGAACTATGTCTGCATCAGGAAGCTTAATCACATATCGCGCCACAAGGGGGCTGTCCCGTCTCACATGGAAGATGAGATCCTGGATATCGTCCAGCTCCACAAGCAGAAAAAACTTGAAAGCAAGTCCGACCTCCCATACATCCCGAAAGATGAGATCTGGAAGCATGTCATGGCGGAAAATGACATGTGCCTTTCTCCCCGGTGCCCGTTTTTTTCCGAGTGCCCTTTCCACCGGGCCAGGGCCAGGATGGCCGATTCGCATATCCTTGTCGTAAACCATGCTTTCTTATCGACGGATCTCGCCATGAGGAGGGAGGACGAGACCCTTGCGCTGCTTCCTTCGATAAGCCGCGTGATAATTGACGAGGCGCATCATCTTGAAGAAGTCGCCACGGATTACCTGGGGGTTACGCTCGAAGGCGGAGACCTGGCCGGACTTATGGCGCTTTTGTACAGGCAGGAAGGTAAAGATAACGAGCAGGGGTTCCTGCCCAACCTCCGGCGCGAGATCCTCAGATCCAATATCCAGTCGCTTGAAAAGGAGGCCATGAAAGCTGCAATCGACCAGGGCATAATCGTCGGGATGATGAGCCTTAACGATGCATGGGACGGCTTTTTTTCACAACTTTCGAATGTCGTGCCCGGCGGCAAGGACAGGGTTACCGCCGAGTTGAAAGGGTCAGATTCCTGGCAGGATCTTCTGAAATCGAAGGACAGGCTTTCGTCGATCCTGACAAGGCTTGCATCGACATTCGGCTCACTAAGGGAAGAGTTGAACTCTATCTCTTCCGAACAGTACGAGGAAGCCTCCGACAGGGCGTTTGAAATACACCGCATGGGGAACAGGTTTTTAAGGATGAAAAACAACCTGGAAATTTTATGCGCCGCAGAGGACGAGGAGTTCATATTCTGGGTGGAGGCCGAAAGCAGGGAGATAAAATACAGGAGGCTCCGGGCTGTGCCGTTGAATGTAGCCGCCCAGCTTGAGCAATACCTGTTCCGCCCCGCAAAGACGGCGGTTCTGACTTCCGCGACCCTCACCGTGGGCAGGTCGTTCGATTTCATAAAATCCCGGACGGGACTTTCGGAATTCAAGGACGACAGGCTTTCCGAGGAGATCCTCCAGTCTTCTTTCGATTACGATGACCAGGCCGAATTATTCATACCTTCCGATTTCCCGTTTCCCGACCATGAAGATTATAGCAGGAAGCTGGGGGAGATCCTGCCGGAGATCTTCGAGATGACAAAGGGCCGCTGTTTCGTGTTATTCACATCCTATTCGCTTTTGAAGGAGATGGCGGGCAGGGTGTCTCTTTCGATGGCCGGGTCTGATATAAGGGTGCTTGTCCAGGGAGATAAAGACAGGAGTCAGCTACTGGAAGAGTTCAAGACGGGGAAAGGGAGCGTCCTTTTCGGGACGGATTCGTACTGGGAAGGGGTGGATGTGCGCGGAGATGCGCTTTCGTGCGTTATAATAACAAGGCTACCTTTCAGAGTCCCAAGCGATCCCGTGGTTGAGGCCCGGGTGGAGTCTATAAAACGGGCTGGGGGCGATCCTTTCTGGCAGCTTGCAGTCCCCCAGGCCGTGCTGAAACTGAAACAGGGGTTCGGAAGACTGATAAGGAGCAAAGAGGACCGCGGCATAGTCGTTATCCTGGACAGGAGGATAATCTCCAGGGGATATGGGGAATTATTCTTGAAATCGCTCCCTGAATGTCCCAGGCATATAGGGAAGTGGGAACGCATAAAGGGGAGGATATCGAGGTTCTTTGCAGAAAACCCGGTTGAAGACGGACGGGGGTAAGCCGGTGTGATGCCGGCGCGGTACCCGCCACTGTAAAGGAGAGCCCGGCGCCGGTTACGCCACCTGGAAACGGGGAAGGCAGGCGGCGGGCACAGACCCTTAAGCCAGGACACCCTGTGCGCCTTCGGGCTTGACTGTCTGCGGGATCTCTACAGGAGAAAGCCAGATCTTTATCCGGCGTTCTTTGTAGGGCGCCGGATTTCTTTTTAAAGTGAGGCGGCAGGAACCGGTATGTTTAAGAAACTGATATTATGCATGGCTGTCATGTTAATGCTGACCGGCCCGCCGGCCGTTTATGCAGAAAATGACTTCCCTGTTACGGTAACGGATTCTAGGGGGAAAAAGATCATAATCGAATCCAGGCCGAAAAGGATAGTATCGCTTGCCCCCAGCCTTACCGAGATCCTCTCCAGCCTGGGCCTTTACGGTTCGCTGGTAGGTGTTACCAACCGTTGTAATTACCCGCCTGAAGTAAAAAAGCTCCCCAAAGTCGGCGACGTGTTCATCGACAGGGAAAAGGTGGTTTCATTGAGGCCTGACCTTGTAATCGCCGAAGCGGCACTGAGCAGGGGAGTCGTCGCGCCTCTTGAGAAGCTGGGACTTAAAGTGATGCTTATGAATTCGTCCAGTCTGGACGGGTTTGAAGATACACTTCTGAAAATAGGGAAGGCTACGGGGAAATCCGATGTTTCGAAAAAACTGCTGGAAGAATTTAGATCCAGGCTTTCGGGTTTTGAAAAAGCAAGCGCGAAGATCCCGCTGGAAAAAAGGCCCGGCGTGCTGATTGAGATCCAGGCCCGGCCGCTTTTCGCCGCAGGAGAAAGCACATTCATGAGCGACATCGTGTTCCTTGCAGGAGGCCGGAATATCATCGGCCGTCTCCCTATAGGATGCGGCCCGGTGTCCCTGGAAAAGGTGATAAAAGACGATCCCCAGGTCATTATCCTGACGGATTCCACGCCCGGCGAATTTTTATCCATGCCCGCATGGAAAAACACGTCAGCCGCAAAAAATAACAGGGTGTTCGCCATCAACCCGGACATCTTCGTAAGACCGACGCTTCGGCTGCCGGAAGCTTTGAAGCAGTTGAAAGGGTGGTTTTACCCCCGGTCAAAGGAAGCAGGCAGATGAATTTAAGGATAATTTCCACCCGTCTCGGGATCTTATTGTTGATACTCCTTGTCAGCATTATCGTTGCGGTTACCCTGGGAACTTCGGGGCTATCGCTGGAAAGGCTATTTTCCGCCGTAACGGAGTTTTTTCATAAGAAGCAGACCCTATCGCCGGACGAGGTGATACTTTTCCAGATCCGGTTTCCCAGGGTTTTGCTTGCGGCGGTGGTCGGAGCAGCCCTTGCAATGGCGGGTGTTGTATTTCAGGCCGTGCTGAGAAACCCCCTTGCCGACCCTTACATCGTAGGGACATCATCCGGCGCGGCGCTCGGTGCGGCGGTGGCGGTGCTCCTACACCTGGGAACAGGCCCGCTGGGCTTATCGTGGCTGCCGATATTTGCTTTTTTAGGTGCGGTAGGAGCGATGTTCCTGGTTTATTCGCTTGCCCGCGTGGGGGACAAGATCCCCGTCGAAACTTTTCTTCTGGCGGGCGTGGTAGTCGGGTCGCTTGTCTGGGCTATAGTTTCCCTGATACTGACAATGGCGGGATCAGGGCTTACGAAGATCGTTTTCTGGATGATGGGGAGCCTCCAGAGCGCCGATTGGATAGGGCTGGCGGTTACCGGGGGCTATCTTATAACCGGCGGGATATGGATGATGCTCCTTGCCCATCCATTGAACCTCGTAAGCGTCGGCGAGGAGTCCGCCCGCCATTCCGGGGTCAACGTTGAAAAAGTCAAGGTTTCGGCAGTCCTTGCGGCATCTCTCGTTACGGCCGCAGCCGTAAGCGTCAGCGGCATCATAGGGTTTGTCGGGCTGGTCATACCTCACGCCGCCCGCATGATACTCGGCGCGGATAACAGGCTCCTCCTGCCCGCTTCGGCGGTTATCGGCGCGGTTTTCCTTGTATGGTGCGATACTTTCAGCAGGGTGGTCTTTTCGCCCAATGAAATCCCCGTCGGCGTCATTACTGCGCTCATAGGAGCTCCTTTCTTCCTCTTCCTCCTTTATAAAAGGAGGAAATCGATGTGATTCTGAAAGTCGAAAACCTCCATTTCAGCTACCGGGACATGCCGACGATAAACGGGGTAAATTTAACTCTCCCGGAAGGCGGCATGCTCGCCGTTATCGGCCCCAACGGGGCCGGCAAATCCACCCTCCTCCGCCTTGTTTCAGGCATCCTCAATCCGAAATCGGGAAATATCCTGATAAAAGACAGACCGCTTTGCGAATATAACCAGATCCGTCTGGCCCGCACAATAACAATGGTGCCCCAGGACAGCAGGGTCGATTTCCCGTACACCTGCAGGGAATTTGTAATGATGGGGCGTTACCCGTACCTGGGGCTGATGGGATGGGAAACGGACGGGGACAGGCGGATAGTCGAAGAGAGCCTTGCATCCGTGGGCGCCGATCATCTTTCGGACAGGAGGCTGGAAGAGCTTTCAGGCGGCGAGCGCCAGCGGGTGATACTTGCGCGCGCCCTTGCCCAGAAAACGCCTTTGATCCTGCTGGACGAGCCGATATCTCACCTCGATATCGGCTACCAGGTGGAAAGCATGGAGCTTTTGAAAAAGATCAACAGGGATCAGGGCATAGCGATGATCATCATACTGCATGACCTGAACCTTGCGGCAAGATATTGTCCCGATTTGCTCCTGTTGTACAAAGGAGAAGTCCTTGCGCAGGGGAAACCCGGACAGGTACTGGTGCCGGAACTTATGAAAACCGCTTTCAATGTCAATGCAAAGCTTGAAAAAATTCCCGGCTGGGATTCTCCCGTTTTGCTTGTAGAATCCACAGGCAGGAAAACATAAAATCGGGCAGAATCAAGAACATTGAGGGGGGCTATGCCCTCTATTTTATTAAGGCATGTTTGTGAACATAATCACAGGGAGCGGTTTTTGCCTTATACCACAAAGTACCGGGAAGCGTTGAACAGCGGAAAGCTGCGGCGGAAAGTCGAAGAAGCCTGCAGCATCCTGTCCTCATGCCGTCTCTGTCCCCGGTATTGTGAGGTTGACAGGACAAAGGGCGAGAAAGGTTTCTGCAAAGTCGGCGCGGAGCCGATGTATTCGAGTTACGGCCCCCATTACGGCGAAGAATCCCCACTTGTCGGGACGGGCGGGAGCGGAACGATTTTTTTAACCGGTTGTAACCTGGGATGCCTGTTCTGCCAGAATTATGATATCAGCCACGAAATGAACGGTAAGGTAACGGACATCGAGGAGATGGCCGCAATAATGCTGGCGCTGGAAAAAAAGGGATGCCACAATATTAATTTCGTTACCCCGACTCACCAGATGCCACAGCTTTTGTCCGCCCTGGAACTTGCTGCCCGCGCAGGGCTGAATACACCGGTGGTGTGGAATTGTAGTGGTTACGAATCACCGGAATCGCTTGCCGTGCTTGACGGGGTAGTCGATATTTACATGCCCGATTTTAAATTCAGCATCGATGAAAACGCGTACAATTTCACAGGGGCAGGAAATTTCTGGGAGATAACGCAGAATGCCATAAAGGAGATGTACCGGCAGGTGGGCGAACTTGTTATCGAAGACGGAATTGGGAAAACCGGCCTACTGGTAAGGCATCTCGTATTGCCGCGCGATCTTGCGGGGAGCGAGGAGGTATTCAAATTCATAGCGAAAGAGATAACTCCCGATACTTATGTGAACGTGCTCGGCCAGTACCGTCCGTGCTATAAGGCATGGGAATACGAAGGACTTGAAAGATCTTTGAGCAGCGACGAATATTCCTGCGCGCTGGAAACCGCAAAAAAAGCAGGTCTGAGGAGGCTGGATCAGGAAGTTGCCCCGAGAAGAAAACTGCCATTATTTGATATTAAGGTGAGAAATTAAATGAAAGTTCTTGTATTGAATTGCGGGAGTTCTTCGGTGAAGTTCGAGCTTATCGAAACTTCGCCCGAGCTTATGAAGAAAAACGAGGAGCATACCCTTGCAAAGGGGATGGTGGATAAGCTGGGCGAAGCGTATTCGAGGCACGTATATAACGCCGACGGGAAAACCCCTTTAATGGAAAACGTTCCTACCGAAACGCACGAACAGGCTATTCGCTGGTTTCTCAATGTCCTTGTAGATCCTTTATACGGCGTGATTTCATCCATCGACGAGATCCAGGCGGTAGGGCACAGGATGGTTCACGGCGGGGAAGAGTTCAGCGGCAGCATTATCATTAACGAAGATGTAATGGATGGGCTGAGGCGCTGCAGCAAGCTCGCCCCTCTGCATAATCCTCATAATATCAAGGGATACGAGATTACATCCAAACTTCTGCCCGGCATCCCCGAAGTTGCGGTGTTCGATACGGCGTTTCATTTTCACATGCCGGAATACGCTTACCTTTACGCGCTGCCTTACGAATTATATATCAAGCACCAGCTCCGCCGTTACGGCTTTCACGGCACATCACACAGGTATATTTCACACAGGGCGTCCCAACTGCTCGATAAGCCTTATAAAGATCTCAAGATAGTAACGGCCCACCTGGGAAACGGCTGCAGCATGGCGGCGGTGAAGAACGGGAAGTCCGTCGATACATCCATGGGATTTACCCCCCTGGAAGGCCTTGTCATGGGGACGCGCTGCGGGGACCTGGACCCGGCAATAGTAACCTTTCTGCTCGAAGAGTACAGAACGCCGCGCGAAGTCAACCTCCTCATGAATAAAGAAAGCGGGTTGAGCGGGATATCGGGGATATCCAACGACATGCGGGACCTCGAGCGGGAATACGAAAAGAAAAACAAGAGAGCAGTCCTTGCGATAGATATTTTCTGCTACAGGATCAAAAAATATATCGGTGCTTATGCCGCCGCAATGGGCGGGATCGATGTGCTGGTATTCGCAGGCGGCATAGGGGAGAATTCGCCGCTCGTGCGCGAGAGAAGCTGCACGGGCCTTGAGTTTATGGGGATAAAGCTGTCCCCTGAAAGAAATGAAGGCAGGGGAGAAAAACTTGTTTCCGCCGATGATTCGAAAGTCGCCGTGTTTGTAATACAGACAAAGGAAGAACTGGTCATCGCCCGTGATACTGCTGATTGCATCCTGAAGAAGGAGAGGGCCGAGAAGGCCGCATCGGTCAAGAAATAGACACGGGCAAGCTTAACCGCCTCTTACCTTTACAATTGTCAGGCCGCCTGTTCAGGAGGAAATAAACCGGGCTGTTAAGAAAGATCCAGGCGATGGTAGCATTCTTTCTATTTCTTTTAACTGTTTCCGTTTCATATATCGTAGTCCGCATAGGAGCCATAGCACTAAGGATCACGGGGCTTGAATGGAACGCCGCCAGGTTCGAGGCTCTTTCGGCGTTTTCGCGTACAGGCTTTACCACGTCGGAAGCCGAGAAAGTAATCGACAGCCCCTTGCGGCGCAGGATAATAATATGGCTCATCGTCCTCGGCAATGCGGGCCTGGTTACGGTGATCATTACAATGGTCCAGACCCTTCACTTTCGGATTAAAGACGATTTAATCGTACAGGGCATTTACTTCATTGTCATTATCATCATATTCGGGACGTTTTACCGCCTTCTTGCGCACGAGGTAACCTCCAACAGGCTGGATGCATATATTGAAAGGCAATTAAGGCGTTACGCGGTTTTCAAGAAACTGGACTGGCGGCAGATTTTTCACCAGCAAGAAGGGTTCGGCATAGTATCCGTAACGCTGACGGATAAAAACCCTCTTTGCGGCCGGACGGCTATGAATTCGGGACTCGAATCTTTTAACATTATAATCGTGGCGATACAGAGACCGGCGAAATTTATCCCGACTCCCGGAAGCACTGAAATTATCCGGCCGGGCGATATGCTCATCTGTTACGGCAGCCTCGATAATATAGATAAGGAGATCGTCGATAAAAACAATACAACGGGTGAAGGCGAAGGGCCGGCAGCCGGTTTAAAAGACGGAGGCGAAACGGGCAGGCCATGATATATATAGTCATATTTTTATCGACAATACTGTTTTTGATAGCCGTTGTGCGCGTCGGCGCCGTGGCTCTCAAGCTTACCGGCATGGAGTGGGACAATGCCTGGTTCCAGTCCCTGTCCGCCTTTTCTACCGCAGGCTATACCACATCAAGCGCCGAGAAAGTCCTGAAGGACGACAGGCGGCGCAAAATCATATCACGGCTTATGGTGCTCGGCAATGCCGGGTTCGCTACCCTGGTAATAACGCTCGTCAAGACGCTCAATATTCGGTTTGACATGGATTTTCTTTACCAGGCGATATACCTGGCCGCAATAGTTTTATCTCTTATTTTATTGTATTTGATTTTAAGCCGCAGGGCCAACTTCAAAAAATTGATAAACAAAGCCGATAAACTCATCGAAAAATATCTTATCGACTCGGTTAAAATGCAAAAAGTCAACTGGGAAGAAATTCTGCATATCAATGAGGGCTACGGTTTTGCGCGGGTCGAGGTACAGCCGGACTGTCTCTATTGCGGGATGAAACTTTCGGTTTCGGGCCTTGTCAGGCATGATATTATCGTGGTCGCCATCGAAAGGATAACCGGCTTTGTCCCTACACCGGACGGCGATCAGACTATCGAACCCGGCGATATGCTCATATGTTACGGCAAAATGGATAATATCCGCACGGAGCTTGTAGATAAAACCGCCGTGCCGGTAATCCGGGGGAACAATTCAAACGGCGATTCTAAGAAATAAACCGGTGGGAAGTTCAGGTTTTAGTCAGCCTCGCAGGTAGAATTTAGAAGATATTATTCCTGCTGCCTGTTGTATTGAAAAAAGCAGGTTTTTATCCGGCCGTGTTTAATCTTAAAAGGCGTTCAAATCACCGAATATAACGATGGAGGAATCGATGGCTGAACCTCTCCCTCTAAGCACCAAGCTGGCAGACACATACGAAATAATAAGGGTGCTCTCCAAATCCGAGCCTCTGAATGTTTACCTAGCCCAGGACAGCACTATGTTCCGCAACTGGATAGTCAGGGAGTTCATACTGCCCGAAGAAGACGACGAAACCGTCAAGCAGATTGTTGACCACTTCATGAAGGAAGCCGAGTACCTGGCGTCTATCGATCACCCGAGCTTTGCCCGCATACAGGAAGTTTATATTATTGAAAACCGCTGCTACATGATATCCGAAAGCATCGACGGCCGGACATTCGAAGATTTTATACAAACCTCGCTTGAGCCTGTAACGGATAAGCAGGTGAAGATCTGGCTGGGACAGGTATGCGAACTTCTTAAAGATCTCCATGAGAAGAAGCCGCCGGTAGCGCTGGGGACATTGAAGCCGGGCAGCATCATGATTACTCCCCTGGGCAAGGCCAAAATCTGGGATTTCGGCGATGAGCGGGTTTTTCCGATCCTTCTCCAGTATGAAGAATTTCAAAAAAATACTTATTTCTACGCGCCCGAACTGCTCCGGGATGAAGAGGTTACGCCCAAATCGGATATTTATTCTCTGGGCGCGATAGCATACTACGCCCTCACCGGGGAAATGCCACACCTTGAAATAACCGAGCGCAAACTCATCGAACATTTAAGAAGCGATATAGACGAAGACCTTATCGATATTATCACCATCGCTTTACAACCATTGCCCGAGGACAGGTTTGAAAACATTACCGAGATGCAGGAAGCCCTTATGGGAAAGGCCGTCTTCTATGAAAGGCCGAAAGTAGGAGTATCGACCAAACTTATAGACCTGGGCACCGTACAGAAAGGGGCATCGCTTACTGCGGCTTTCAAAGTTACCAATCTCGGCGGCGGTATTCTTTCCTGCACCATAAAGCCCGAAGCTCACTGGGTCCGCACGAGCCCCGACCTGTTCACTGCGAATGATGAAGAGATCAACCTGTGGGTGGATACCTCCCAGATGGATTATGATAAGGAATATAAGACTTATCTGACCGTACTGGGCAGGGGCAATTACGAAACGGTCGTAATCAAGGTCAGGACTCTTCCCAGTCTTACGAAAAGGATGCCGGACCTGGCCGCGATGTTTTACCTGCTCATACCTTTGCTTGTGTTTTCCGTCTTTACGTTCGGGATTTTAACTTACGGCGGAAAGCGTACTCATGCGTTTTATAACAAGACGAAAGGTACGGTCCAGGCCAATGTCAAACTCTCTGTATCTGAAAAATCAAAAGCTTTGAGACAGATAAATATTCCTACTTATGTGGTATCGAATGCCAAGATAGCGGCTTTTTTCCTTTTGTTGATGCCCCTCGTGGTGCCGCTGTTGACGCAGGGCATCTATAATAACCTCGCAAAAAACCAGTCTTCCAGGCTCAGGATAATCTATATCATGTTCCTGTTTGCACCCATTGCTTTACTGGCGGCGGGACTGGCAATCAATTTAAATTTCATGCCCGACGAGTTGATTGGTCTGGATTCTTTGAGATACCTTACCCTCAAGCATATAGCGGTCCCGTTCATAATAATCAATATTATCGCCGGGATTTATCTGGCCATCCCGAGGGAAAAACGCATGCCGGAATTCATGAAGAAAACTCCGGAGTTGTGGATGGTTACCCTGGCCGTAGCTTACATGGCCTACGGTTACGTGATTTTCAAATATGTGCTTATTTAAATGAGTGAAGAGACCATATCGAGAGAAGTTATATTCGAGGGCGCTCTTATATCGCTCTACCGCGACAGGGTGAGGCTGCCGTCGGGCCGGGAAAGTATAAGGGAAGTGGTCCATCACCCGGGAGCCGTCTGTATCGTACCCGTAACGCCCGAGGGAAAATTCGCGCTTATATGCCAGTACCGTTATCCCGCCGGGAAAAGGATCTGGGAGCTACCCGCCGGCACATTGGAGCCGGGCGAAGATCACGAATATGCCGCAAGGCGGGAGCTTTCCGAAGAAATCGGAGCGTACGGCGGAAAATGGCGTAAGCTGGGCGGCATCTTCTCAACTCCCGGCTTTTGTGATGAAACTCTTGCAGTTTACCTGTGCGTGAATTTCGAGCGCGGCGAAGAACATGCCGATTACGACGAAGACATCAGGCAATGTGAATTCAGCACTGATGAGGTACTGGCAATGATCAAGAGCGGTGAGATCGAAGACTCCAAAACCATAGCGGGTATTTTCCTGGCCCTTATGGAGATGGGCGCTTTCAAGACCTAACCGGTTTTTGTTACCGGCATGTTTTATCAGAGGCCGAACAACGCCTGGAGGTACTGGAACATCTGTGTGTCGCGGCTTGCAAGTTTTTCTTTGCCGACCGGGCTGAAGAAATTCTCGACGCATTCGGCAAAATATTCCTGAGGGTTGACTCCCGCGTAATCGCTTATAAGCTCCTCCCGGCTTTTGCCGAACATGTTCCATAGCTGGACGGACAGAGGGAGACGCCTGCCGTGTTGTGAACTGAAAGTATGGTCGTAAGCATGGCCCATTTCGTGCCGGGCCGCCGAGCTGTACGGGGCGCCGACCCTTTCTTCTCCCAGGGCGATGAGCCTCCGGCCCTGGTCGTATATGCCCCTCACCTGGGCCCACGGGCGCCCGTCGAAAGTTTTTTCGCCTTTCCCGACGACGCTCATCCCGGCTATTTTCAGGTCGGTAAGCGCCTGGTTGCGCGGTAATATGATGATCTTTACCCCGAATTTTCTTACAGTATCCAGGAATTTAGAGCCCATTACCTCAAGCTCTTTCATGAGGACAAGCTTCTTGTCCCTGGAAGGCGAAAAAACGATCATTTTCTCCAGGATCTCCTCTATTCGCCCGTCGGAAGGCCCTTTTCGGGGGGCGCTCCTGCCCTTTTTGCTTGAAAGCGGTATAACCCTCGGGACTTCGGCATCCATCTTTTTGCCTTCGACATCATCTTCTTCTCTGCCGTAAACCGCTTTCCTGAGCTGGCGCAATGTATAAATCAACTCCTGGACGTTTTCTTCGTCATGCATAGATCCTGCCTGGGGATGGCCTGACATCTGCATCCTCAGCTTTTTCAGGATCTCCTTTGCGGCGGGCGAAAGCTCCACCGCATCAGTAAGAAGAAGAGCGATAGCCACCTCGTCGCTCATGTTCTTAAAGATATTCGGCTTGACCGACCTTGCGATTTCCTGACGGATTATCTGTAAGTGGCCGGCATCGTAACCCTGAAAATTTGGGCCCTCAATCTTCAATTATTATCACCACTCTAATTATATCAGACGCCTGTATTATGTGAAAGATTCGGCATTCTTTTTCTTGCGCACCTTCCTCTGCGCCTCCATCCTTACCTTCCCGCAGGCGGGACATGTCCACTTCCGCTTCTTGTGAGCAAGACGCCTGGCCTCTTTCATTTTAATGTTACAACGGGGGCAAAACATAGTAACCCAATTAGCCGGTAAAATACAATTTCCTTTCATGAAAATCAACAATGCTAAATCATGGGTATTTCGTAAAGCCGGATGTAAGGGATGCGATTTGCCGACGATACCGGGACTTCTTTATATTCCATGTTTTCGGGGGAGATGATGCGGGATGGGCCGGCGCTCTCGGGCGCTTCCATCCGGTATTCTCTCAGCAGCTTCAGTCCGGTTCCCCTTTCTTCGAGAAATTTTTCAACGTACGAGAAGTCGTTTTTCGAATCCGCCGATATTATGGCAAACCCGGTTTCTCCCGGTACGTGTTGTACTATAACCCGATCTACGAATTTCCACGGCTCCTCCTCCCATAAGATGAGTATCCCGGTCCGTAATATCCCGGTAATGTTGCGCTTCTCCATCATGTCCGGGATAACGCCTTCGCTTGCAAGGAATATGTCAAGGTCGAATTCGCGTATCCTGTATCCCGGGTCAGGATTAAGAGAGATGACCCTCAAGCCTTCGACTTTCTTCCCGCCGGACAAGATGGCGGCTTTGATCCGGGCAGCCATGTCCATTTCTATCTGTGTCCTGCTTTCATTCCGGTCTTTCCTGTCATAAACATCCCTCAGGTTGTGGATTGTAGAGAGAACGGAGGAGTTGATTGTATTCGCCTCAAGCGCCCACCCGGCTATCCCCGTAGCGAACCACAAAAAAGCCAGCGCCAGGAAAATAAGCCGGACGGGCTTCGGCATTTTCTCCATCCAGTCGAATGCAAGAACCATGGCTAGCGCCATCAGCGGAAGGATGTATCGGAATTCAGGATCCTTGATTAAAGCCATGAGGACGAAGAAGCTGCCGAAAGTGCCGAGCAGCAGCTTTTGATACCTCAACTCTTTTATGCGGGATAAGGCATATATCGTTCCGGCGGCTGTGAACAAAAGCGCCATGGGAAAAAACTTCTTGACGTTGTTGAAATACTGCATGACGATTTTTGAAAAATATAACGCCGGGCTGTTTGTGCTGTAAAGGTTGGAGTGGAAATTCAAAAGGAAAGAGAAATAATCCATCAGCGTCAGGTACGCAGGCAGGAACATGCCCGCGGCTATTATGTTGGCGATGATAAAATTTTTCAGCCTGATTTTTTCACCGGGCATTTTATTAACAACGACGGCTGAAGCAATCGCAATAACCAGGAAAATCAATGCCGCAAGCGGATAATACTGCCGGAGTTTCAGATAAACCCCGCTCTTGAACATCCAGGAGATAAAAACCGGCGTCATTACCGCTGCGGCGGCGATTATAAGATATGCCCATCTCCTGGCCTTTACGCTCAGATCTTTATATATTATTACGAAAAACATGTAAACCAGAGGGGCAATAATAAAAGGCAGGAAGAATTTGGTAAGCATGGCCAGCCCGAAAGCGATGCCGAAAAGTACGGAATACCTCGTGTCTTTGAAATCCTCGGCAAGGAAGAAGAAAAAGAAAGCTAAAGTCCCTGTTGCAAGGAGCGGGAAATCCAGAAAATAAGACCTGCTCTGAAATATCAGGAAGTGGTTCCCGAGAGCGGTTAATATCACAATCCAGGCAAGCGCCCTTCCTCCAAAATACCTGCCCAGAAGGTAAATTGCCGGGACGAGCAAAAAAACGAAAACGGCGGACGAAAGGTATGCCGTTTTCACCGAGAATCCGAAAAGCCCATAAAAAATGCTGCTGACGATGAAAGCTATCGAGGGTCTGTCCTGGGCGGGCAATAAGAATTTTAAAGGCTCCGTCTTGAGCGCCGCATAAGTATAGACGCTCCTGTTCATATAGCCCTGTAAATTGCCGATGGGAATGGATTGATCCCGGCTCAGGCAATAACTCTGCATGTAAAAGAAAAAAACCGATATCAGGAATAATAAAACCAGGTCGAAATAAAGAGTTTTCCTGTCGCACTGCAGGGCGTGAAAAAACCTGTTTGTTTCATGGTTTGCTTTTTGATTTTCGTCCGTTAATTTGCCTGGTTTCTGAATTTCAGTCATCGGTTCTTTTTTCGTCCCGGTTTCAAGAATTTACGGATGTTCAGGAAAAAAGGCCCCGCCTGTTTTTTCTAAACCTTTCCGACCATTTCATCCATGTATTTATTCGTTTGCTGAATATATAATTCTTCGGGGATAAGAGGCTCTTCAAGTTTTTTTACGGTATCATCCGAAAGCTTCCCGCCGGTTACTATCTCTTCGCCTGCCTTCATCAGCAGCCTTTTGTATTTACCGATAACGGGCTTCAATACGAGGTGGTCGGCGGTGAGCAAAGGCCCCTGGCTCCTGTAAATTTCGGCGAGGACTTCAGCCTTGTTAATTTCTCTCATCCTTTTACAATACAGTTTCAAAAGCGCGAACTGATCCTGTTCCGGGAAACCGCAGTTGGAAATCATTATCATCGCCGGGTATCTGTCATACCGGTGAACATGTTTCGTCTGGCCGCATTCGTCCTTTTGAAACTGGGGGCAGACTATGGGAATAATCCTGTCCATGAAATTTTTCATAATGCCCGTTACGTGATCCACGTAAAGCGGCGTGGCACAAATAACGACATCGGAGGACATATATTTTTCGAGCAGATCCTCCATGTCATCTTTTTGAATACAACGGCCCGGCGTTTTGAACCAGCAGGCGAAACAGCCCAGGCAGTGCTTTATGTTCTTATTTACAAGGAATATGTTTTCAACTTCCGCCCCGGCTTTTTCCGCCCCTTTAAGAAAAGCTTCCACCATTACATGAGTGTTCCCGTGAGCGCCGCGAGGACTGCCGTTAAATGCCGTTATCTTCATTTTTCCCTTCCCCCTGTAATCAATTTATTCAATTATAGCATTTATTCATATTAAGTAAAAACAGTATGAGCACGTCCTGAAAACATCTTAACAAAATCAGCCCTGATATGATATAATAAATCCCCGGATGAGCCTTTCCGGGGGTGGACAGGGCATCGTCCAGATAGTAAGCCGGACGGGTCCGCGGCAAGCCGCCGTGGTTTTTTCTTTTGGGGAAACATGCTTTTGAATTTTTGGGCATTATGCAATTTTCATGACCTGAAAATTGAGGAGCATGAAATCCGGGGGGCCTGAAATTAAAACTTCATCGAGCCGGGAGGTCGAGTCTATGGAATATAAGTTTGTCGGCAAGCCTTTGCCAAGGGCCGATTCGGTCGAGAAAGTTACCGGAGAAGCCCGGTTTATAGCAGATTTCTTCCCGCAAAACCTCCTGTACGCAGCCATCCTTCGCTCCCCCTACCCTCATGCAAAAATTGTCGGTATCGACTGCTCCCCCGCAATGGATGCGCCTGGAGTGTATAACGTGGTCTGCGGGAAATCCGCAGAGAAAAGATCGGGCGATTGTATTCACGATTTTACTCCGCTTGCAGTCGATAAGGTTCGCTTTGTAGGGGAGCCGGTAGCCGCGGTTCTTGCCGAAACGCCGGAGGAGGCTCAGGCCGCGCTCCCGCTTATAAAAGTAACTTACGAAGAGTTGCCGTATGCCCTCACAGCGCGGGAGGCCATGAAGCCCGGTGCTCCGCTTATCCATGAAGACCTTGGCTCGTATAAAGTCCTCCCGTCTTTCAACCCCGTCCCAGGAACGAATATTTATCATCACTACAAGCTTATCAAGGGGAGCGTGGAGGGCGCATTTTCAAAGGCCGATCTCCTTGTCGAAGAAGAGTTCACATATCCCCACATCAGCCATGCCCAGATAGAGCCTCACGGCGCGATAGCCCGCTGGGACAGGATGCTTTCGAAGCTGGAGATCAAATGCTCGGCCCAGTCGCCGTTCCTTGTCAGGCATTACCTTGCGGACCAGTTCGACATGCCATTAAGCAGCGTCAGGGTTGAAGTCCCGTACCTGGGAGGCGGTTTCGGGGGCAAATCCGACGTTACCATAGAGCCTCTAACGGCCCATATCGCAAGGTATGCGCCGGGGAGATACGTCAGGCTGATACTTTCACGCGAAGAGATGTTCACAGGGAGTCTCCTGGGGCGCGGCGCGCACATGATAATCCGGTACGCCCTGACTATCGACGGCAGGATCCTGGGAGCCATTTACGACATCGCGTATTCCTGCGGCGGCTACGGCGATACCGGCGTCAATATCGTAACCGGCTGCGGTCATAACGCCACAGGCCCGTACAACATCGAAAACGTCGAAAGCCATGCCAGGGCTGTATATACCAACACGCCTTTCACCGGGGCGTTCCGCGGGTACGGTCATCCGGAAGGTCATTTCATGACCGAGAGGATGATCGATATCTGCGCCCGGAAATTAAATATCGACCCGATGGAGATGAGGAAAAAGAATTTGCTCCGTCCCGGAAATATCAATGCGCTGGGGCAGGTGATAACAAAAGGTAACGGCGACCTTTCAGGCTGCCTGGAAGCGGTTGAAAAAGAGATCTTCAAGGGAAAGAAGCCCGAAGTAAAAGGACGGAAATACGGCCGGGCGGTAAGCCCGCTTATGAAATCGCCCGTCATGGCTGTTAACGCGGCATCATCGGCCATAGTAAAAATCAACGAGGACGTTACGGCAAACGTGCTTATCAGCGGGACGGAGATGGGACAGGGCGCCAACACCGCGCTTTCACAGATCGCCGCCGAAACTCTGGATCTCCCGTTTGAGAAAATTTACCTCGTTCCGCCCAAGAATACCGACTACAACCCCTATGAATGGCAGTCGGTGGCTTCGTCCACCACCTGGAAAGTGGGCAACTCCATAATAATGGCTTGTAAAGACGCCGTAAGCCAGTTGAAGAAGATTGCCGCAGAAGTGCTTGAATGCAAGCCCGAAGAAGTCGAATATAAGAACCGGGCGTTTTTCAAAAAGGACAGCCCTGCGGATCCCATCCCGCTTGAAAAGCTGTGCATGGGATACACCTATCCCGACGGCCATACGGTAGGCGGGCCGGTGGTGGGCTACGGCTATTACATGCCCGAAGGGCTGAACTTCCCCGACAAGCTTACCGGCCAGGGCAACCTTGCCGCGGAGTGGACTTTCGGTGCACAGGGGGCCGAGATCTCGGTTGACGATATGACGGGCGAAGTTACCGTCCATAAATTCGTTACGGCGATGGATGTAGGCAAAGTGATAAACCCGGCGCTTGCCAGGGGGCAGGTTACAGGCGCGGTCGTCCAGGCGATGGGAGCGGCTTTGAACGAAAGCGTCATTTACTCCAAAAAAGGCAAGATCAGAAACGCCGCCTTCACCGACTACAAGATCCCCGCCGCAGAAGATGTGAGCGAAATGGAAAACATCGTCATCTTTTTCGAGAACCCCCAGAAAGAAGGGCCTTTCGGCGCAAGGCCGCTTGCGGAGCACGGGACGGTTTCCGTCGCGCCCGTGATACTGAACGCCATAAGGGACGCCGTCGGAATCGATTTCAGGGAGCTTCCCGTTACATGCGACAATATTATGGCGGCGATAAATCTCCCCCGGTCATCCCCAGAGGAGGTGAAAGCATGATCAGCGCTTTCGATTATGCCGCACCGTTAACGCTTGAAGATCTCTTCAACCTGTACGATAAAAATTCCGGCGCACAATTCATGTCCGGGGGGACGGACCTCCTTGTCGAGATGAGGGAAAAAGATGCTCCACCTTTGATCCTCGACCTTAAAAATATCGAAGAGCTTGGCGGGATCGAGGAATCAATAAAAGAAATCAGGATAGGCGCTACAACAACAGTCAACGAGCTTTTGAAAAGTCCTCTTATCGAAAAGGAGTACCCTGCTTTATACCAGGCCGCAGAAAAGTTCGGCTGCTACGAAATAAGGAACAGGGCCACCATCGGCGGGAGCCTGGGCCATGCCTCGCCGGGAGCCGAATTCGGGCCGGTGTGGGCGGTGCTGGAAGCAAGGATCGTTATAGCATCGAAGGATAAAAAATACGAGCTTCCCTGTGACCAGTTCACGCTCGGCCCCGGCAAGACAGCCCTCAAGCCCGGCGAAATCGTACACTCGGTCATACTCCCCCGCTATAACCCCGCTACGTCCCGCATGGCGTACAGGAGGCGGGCACGCACAAGGGGCATGGACCTGGCATCGATGAACTGCGCCGTCCTTATCCTCAATGCGGATTCTTCCGAAGAGCGGGTTATAAGAGTAGCTTACGGCGCGCTTGCCAGAACGCCCGACCGCCCGCGGGAAATCGAAGACCTCCTTTCCGGCTGTCCCATCACGCCCGTCCTCATGGACGAGGCCGGGCAAATCCTGTTCGATAAATATTCGCCCCGCGCTACAAGCCTTCGCGCAACTCCCGAATATAAAAAGACGATGGCGGGGAACCTGCTCCGTATAATCCTTGCCGACCTCGGCCTGCTGGAGGAAAAATAAGATGACGAAGCATATCGAATTTACGATAAACGGGGAAGACAGATCTGCCGATGTCCCGCCCCACATCACGCTTCTGAGGTTCATAAGGGAGAGCATGGGGCTGACCGGCACAAAGGAAGGTTGTGGGAACGGTGAATGCGGTGCCTGTACCGTCATAATGGACGGGGAGCCTGTCCGCTCATGCCTGGTGTTGGCCGCCGAAATAAACGGGAAAGAGATACTGACCATAGAAGGGTTGGCAAAAGACGGGAAGCTTCATCCCATCCAGCAGGCGTTTATCGACGCCGGGGCCGTCCAGTGCGGCTTCTGTACTCCCGGGTTTATAATGGCTGTCTATGCGTTTCTCCTTCGCCACCCGGAGCCTTCGAAGGAACAGGCAGCCGAAGCTCTGAAAGGCCATTTATGCCGTTGTACCGGCTATGAATCTATCTTCAACGCCGTGGGAATGATCGTCGATAATGCCAGGAAAATGGAAGTGGCGTAAAGGAAATATTTTATGCTTGATTATCAAGTATTGAGACAACTTGTTCTTGAATATCTCAGGGAAAGTCCAGAAACTCAACTTGGGAGCATTTTTGATGGCATAACAAAGCTAGCTATTAAGCAAGATATCTTTCCTTCCAAGGAAGAGTGCGATAAACAAAATATACCCTTCGTCGCAACAAGTTACAATAATAAAAACCTATCTCGAAACGACAGACGTAATGTAAATCAGATTATTTTGGATTTAATTGTGGAACGCGTTCTCACAATCGGAGCGAAGGATCAAGAACAATGGCCATGGCTTCGTCTTACAGAATTTGGTCATGAAGTTGCCAATAAACAATTTCCAAATTATTACGATCCTGATGGATACGTTGAAATGCTTGAGTCATTTGCACCCAATATTGATCCTGTAATCATACAGTACGCAATGGAAGGACTAAATTGTTTCAGAAAGAGATTGTTTTTTGCATCTGCGGTAATGTATGGGGCTGCTGCAGAAAAAACTATCCTGCTTCTTCTGGAGTCCATTGGAAATGCTGAGACTGACCCAAAAAAGAAAGAAAATATAGTCAAGCTTTTAGGACGCCCAAGCCATTCAGAAATATTTTTTATCATTCAGTCAACAATAGAATCTCTCATTAAGGCAAAGAAGATTCCATATTCTGTACATCAGAGTAGCATTGAAAATCTTCTTTCTTTGTTTGAAATGATTCGAGTTCAGCGTAACGAAGCAGTTCATCCTGCTGTTGGTGAGGTTAATGAAATAAAAATTATTCTGTTTATTCAAGCATTTCCTACAGCTATTGAACTTGTTTATCGCCTAATCAATTGGTTCTCAGAAAATAAGATTTAAGAAATAATCCCCGGAGTTTTTAAATGACTTACGAACTGAAAACAAAAACAAAGAAGAAACTGTCGCCCGGAAAATTCTACCCCCTGGGCGCAAGCCTGGAAGACGGCGGGGTCAACTTCGCCATATATTCACAATTCGCAGACGAAGTGTATCTCCTCCTGTTCGACGACCCGGCGGCGGATCCCACCGACATCATCCAACTCACGAACAGGGATAAATTTATCTGGCATATTTTTGTCGAAGACATAAAGGCCGGCCAGCTTTACGCATACAAGATCCGGGGAAAATACGACCCCGCAAACGGCCTCCGGTTCAACGAAAACAAGCTCCTGATAGACCCCTATGCCAAAGCCCTGACGGGGAAATTCAGGAATAAGGACAACCTCCTCCTCGCATACAACCCGTTTTCGCCGGACAAAGACCTTGTGATGGATCCCCGCGACAATACGGCCATCGTCCCCAAATCGATAGTGGTGGATGACAATTTCGACTGGCAGGGAGACGAGCCTCCGGGCTACCACCTGGACGACCTGATATTTTACGAAGTCCACGTCAAGGGGTTTACCGCTCATCCCTCATCGGGGGTGAAGCATCCGGGAACTTACCCCGGCTTCATCGAGAAGATCCCTTACCTGAAAAAGCTGGGGATAAACGCCGTGGAGTTTCTGCCCGTCCACGAATATTATGTTGACGATTTCCTCCTGGATAAAGGGCTGACGAATTACTGGGGATATAATTCCATCGCATTTTTCGCCCCGGAATGTTCATACCGCGCCGGAAAGAGGCCCGGCTGCCAGGTGGACGAATTCAAGACGCTTGTCAGGGAGCTTCACAGGGCAGGGATCGAGGTTATACTGGACGTAGTTTATAACCACTCCGGCGAAGGGAACGAGCTTGGCCCGACGATGTGCTTCAAGGGGGTGGACAACCCCACATATTACCTGCTTTCAGGGAGCGCCGGTCAGCCTTTCAGATATTACATGAACTACACCGGCTGCGGGAACAGCCTGAACTTGTCCAGCCCCCCGGTTATCAGGCTTGTCATGGATTCACTCCGTTACTGGGTGGAGGTCATGCACGTCGATGGATTCAGGTTCGACCTGGCATCGGAACTGGGCCGCCAGGACGGGCGCTTTGAAAGGAACTCAGGCTTTTTCGACGCCATCGGTCAGGACCCTGTCCTCAGCAGGGTGAAGCTCATAGCCGAGCCGTGGGATCTCGGCAGCTACGATGTCGGCAATTTCCCCATCGACTGGTCCGAATGGAACGGGAGGTTCAGGGACACCCTGAGAAAATTCGGCAAGGGGGATGCAGGCCAGCTTAAAGAACTCCGCAGCCGGATGACCGGCTCGCCCGATCTTTTCTGCGATGACGGGAGAGCACCGTATAACAGCATCAACTTCATCACATGCCATGACGGGTTTACGTTGTATGACCTGGTTTCTTACAACGGGAAGCATAACGAGGCCAACCTGGAAGATAACCGGGACGGCGCAAACGATAACAATTCGTGGAACTGCGGGTGTGAAGGGGAAACCGATGACCCGGAGATCATCAAATTAAGAAAGAAGCAGATTAAGAATTTCATCTGTTGTGAGTTTTTCTCCCTGGGATCGCCTTTGATGCAGGGTGGGGACGAGTTCATGAGGACTCAGAAAGGCAACAACAACGCCTACTGCCAGGACAACGAAATAAGCTGGTTCGACTGGAGCGGGGTTGAGAAAAATAAGGAGATTTTCGAATTTTTCAGAAAGGCGATCCTTTTTGTAAAGAATTATCATGCGCTCCAGGACAGAAAATATGTAACTAAAAAGCTCCCACACGGCCGGGTAGATATAGAAATTAAATGGTACGGCAGGGATCTCGGGGAGCCGTTATGGGATGATCCCGAACAGCGGACGCTGTGCTACCGGCTCTCGGCAAAAGAAAAGGCCGGCCCGGGGATCGAAAAATACAGCCTTTTCTTCATCCTGAATGCGGATTACCTGTCCCGGGATATAAAGCTGCCGCCCGCCCCGCATGAAAAAGGGTGGAAGCGGGTAATCGATACAAGCCTCCCCGAAGGAGAAGATTTCATAATGGATGGAGACCCAGTCGTGCTTGATCCCCAGGATCATTACCTGGCAAATCCCAGGAGCACGGTAGTGCTTTTATCCGGCGGCAAATACGCGGCTAGAGACTAGAGACTGGAGACTGGAAACTAGAAACTGGGCGGGCGGGGAAACCCCGCCCCTATGCCTGGAGACCGGCCCGTCGTCATTCCTGCCCCGTGTCGGAGTATGGGTAAACTCCGGCAGGAATCCGGTCCAGAGATGCGAGCTTCAGCCTGAAGCATGGCCGATAGCTGAATTCCCCCTTTGTTAAGGGGGTGGCCCGCAGGGCCGGGGGATGTCGCATAAGGGAAACTCACTCATTAAATTACACACACATTGTGTCAATCGTCACAAGGCCCAATAAATTGGGCCCGATCCAAGGGTTGAGATAAACGAAAAATTAATATAAATGCCCGGCTTCGGGGCTCAGGGCTCCTTTGGGCTTTACAGGCAGCCCCGTAAAATAGCCCTCAAAGTTCAAAATAATCCCGAATACAACCCGAAGTCTTTACACGGGCGGGCAGTCTGTTATAAAATATATTCAATACGGGATCTATATCAAGCAAGGGGGGGTTATTAATGGATAATATCGGGCCTGCGGGCAAGACTTCGAAAATATCCGATTTCATCAAGAACGTTACGCATATAGGCGGCGGGGCGGACAAGGCCAAAGAAGCAAAAGAGCCGCACGATGAGGTAAAAATCGGGAAGCTCAAATTCAGCTCGTCCGATATCGGCCGGGAAGGGAAGCTGGATATCATAGTATCCTCCGGCGACAGGAAAAAGCTCGACGATATCAGGCAGATGATCGCAAAATCCGGGAGCGGCAAAGTAACATCCGACCTGAAAATCATAAAAGGGCTTTCGGCGGAAGTGAAGGCCGATTCCGAAGTCCTCAAGAAAATCGCCGACATGGGCGACGATGTAGAGGTAACGGTTGACGCCGCAGTCAAAAGCCCCGACCCCCCGAACATGAAATGGCCGGGATTCATAAGGCGGCTTTTAGGCGCTCCCAACGTGTATCAGAAATCCCTGAACCTTGAAAAGGCCTGGGAATCCGGCATCACGGGGAAAGGCGTTACCATAGCGGTCATAGATACCGGGATTCACCCACATCCCGATATCGCCAATAGAATCATCGGCTTCAAGGATTTCGTAAACGGGGAAACCCAACCTTACGACGACCAGGGACACGGGACACACTGCTCCGGGATAGCCGCAGGATCAGGCGAAGGCTCGAAAGGTAAATATATCGGGGCGGCGCCGGAAGCCAGCCTTGTAGGGATTAAAGTTTTAAACTCGTCCGGATACGGCTCGTCATCGAATGTCATCAAGGCCATCCAGTGGGCCATGGAAAATATGGATAAATACGGGATCAGGGTATTGAGCCTCTCCCTGGGAGAGAGCATAAGCAAGCCTGCGGCAAGCGACCCGGTGGTTCAGGCGGTCGATGCCGCAACTAAAGCTGGGCTGGTGGTCGTTGTTGCGGCGGGCAATTCAGGGCCTTTCGGCGGGACTGTAGGGTCTCCCGGAAACGCGCCCGGCGCTTTGACTGTAGGGGCGATGGACGACAAGGGTACCGCCAAAAAAGGCGACGACAGCCTTGCATGGTTTTCAAGCCGCGGGCCGACAAAGTACGACAACCTGGCAAAGCCGGACGTCATAGCCTCCGGCGTCAACATAATGTCTGCAAAGAATGAGGATGAAGGATACACCATGATGTCGGGGACTTCGATGGCGACCCCGCTCACGGCAGGCGTTGCCGCGCTTTTGATCCAGAAAAATCCCGATGCCAGGCCCGGGCAGGTCAAGGAAGCATTGATGGAAACCGCCGATAAGATCCGCGATTATGATAAATTCAAGCAGGGCGCAGGTGTAATCGACCCGCTTGAGGCGATGGATAAGATCAGGAACAGGATGGCGTAGGCACGGGTATAAGGAAGGGGCCGGGGCAATTAAACACCGAAGGCTTGACGCCAAAAGACTTCAGCAGTCGTTGTTTCAGTGCTTCTTTGTGGAATTGTCTGTAAGTAGAAGTAGTTCCCTGGAGCGTAAGATTATGCCAATGGGGTGGTGTTGCTGAATATGCAGCATGTAATAAAAAATATAGAGATTGTATGGAAGATTGTAGTAAAGCGTATTAATAAATCTTAAAGTCGTGAGGTGAATATATGACTGATTACATTTATATAGCATTTATTTGTATAGCCCCTATAGTTATTTTTCTAATAAGAAGAAGATTGTCTAAAGAGAAACGTGTGTCATTTGATGTTACTGCTGGCCTAACCATTATGAGTTTTGCAATAATACTTGCGTATTGGGGAAGTCCTCCCGTTACTTCATTCCTGTACCCGTATAATTTTTTAATTATCCTTATCGCATTATTTGCAGGTACATCTTTTTTGTATAATGGGATTTCGATTATTTGGAGAGAGATTCAGGACATCAAAAATCATTTAACGCAATCAGAAAAAAGTAAGATAGACCCGGAGGTAAGGAAGGGGTAAGGGCAATTCAAGATCGAAGACTTGACTAATGGGCTGTTGAAAGACATCTTACCTTCCCCCGGGGAGGCTTCCCGCCTCATGTAGCCCTTATCTCAGTTGAACCACCGTATTATTGTCCATGAGGATTTTATCGTATTTTATATCCCTTACCGTTACTCTCAGCCACCTGTCTTCATCCACTGAATACGTTACCTCGATCCGTTTTTCGCACTTTGTTGCAGGCGGGGATAATCTGCCCAGGGCCGGGTTCTTTTCATTCAAAAGCTCGATATTGGGCCGCGATATCGGGATCCAGCCCCTGTGGGGATCGCATATAAATTCTTCCCGCGCTTTCTCGCCTATTTCGTATATGTACAACGCGAACTCGGTCTGGGTGCTCCCTTCCATCATGCCGACTTCGTAAGTTACCGGCTCCCTGGCCGCGGGATAAGGCGTGTTCCGCTTGAAAATCAGTTGTATCGAATGGGAGTCGTCGCCGGGGATATTCACATAGTCCTGCGTATTGGGGATGAGGGGCTTGAACGTCAGGACGCCGTAGCTGTGTTGTAATACATCGCGGACGGTGCCTCCCGCCATGAAAGCCGCTGCGCCTGATGCGACGGCTTCGAACGGCCTGCCCGCCCGGATTTTTTCCCTTGAATACCTGTTTTCCAGGAACTCCCTCACCGACGGGATGAGAGTGCTCCCGCCGACAAGCAGCACATCGCGGATGTCTTCTTCAGAAAATCCCTTGCCCTGGAGCTGGTATTTGACCCTGTCAAGGAGAGATTCCATCCTCCTGAACAGGCCGTTTTCCTTGAGCATGTTTTCAAATTCTTCGCGGGTAAGCTTCAAAGACAAATTGGCCCCGGTTTCCGGGTCATAGACAGTCTCTTCGACACGATCTTCTAAAGAGAGGCGGATCTTAGCTTTTTCACATGCGTCTTTGAGTAGTCCCTGGAGCCTGCGGCGCTTTTCCAGGTTTCCTTCAGTCATTTTGTGCATGAGCCAGTAATCGATGCCGTCCCCTCCTACGGAGTCCGCCTGCTTTGCAAGGACTTCGGCCTGGCCGGTTGCGCCTGCTTTCGGAGTAAGGCGGACTGCCGCAAGGTCGAGCGTGCCCCCGCCGAAATCTATGACCAGCACTATCCTCTCGTCCTTGAACCGGAGGCCGTAGCCGACAGCCGCCGCGACAGGCTCGTCAACAAATTTGATCCCGTGATAACCCAGCCCGTGGAGGATCTTTTCAAGCTCGTTCCTGTATGTTTCATAAAAGCCGACAGGGACCGTTATAACAACTCTCTCTTCTTTTTTTCCGCCGAAAGGGAATATGCGGGACAGGAGCCCCTTGCCCCGGTTTTTCGCCGGGTTGAAGATACCGTTGTATTCGTCAAGGACGTTCTTGAGAAATACCTGCGCGGCCTGCCTTGCCGTTACGGGTTTGCGGTTGTCGTAGTGGACGGTCCGTCTCCCGTCCTGTCCCAGCGCGCTTTTGAAACTGCGTATGATGTTCTGCCGGGTGTGATCCTGCTTCAGGGCTTCGCTGCCGGTAAGCCACCTGTCTTTCCCCGGATCGAGAGACAAAAGAACGCTTGGGATAACCGGCGTGCCTGTGGGCTTTTGCTCGGTCGAAATGCCGGGAAGGTTGACGATTATGGGTTCTTCGCCCATCCACCGAGCTATTACGGTGTTCGTGGTGCCCAGGTCTATCGATAATATGTTATAATTTTTTTCCAATTTTCAGACTTCTTTCCCCTGCATATCATCACGCCGGGGAAATTTTATCAGGCGTGACGATACCTGTGATTCTCTTTATTATACAGGATGTGAGATCTTTAAAAAAGAGACGTAATATCAAACAGGGAAAATCTCGACGACGGGCATCCCCCAAACCCCCTTGATAAAGGGGGACTTATGTTTGTGCATATTCAATGTGGTACTTAGATATTGTCTGATAGCAATTGGATGCTACTTAGAAACTATATTAGATATAGCAGGTTCAAACATTATCCAGGGCTTCCCGGATGCCGGGGGAACCGGGGGGAAGCGACGGCTCGGGTTCGAGGTCAACGGGCCTTATCCCCGCCCGCATAAGCCATGTCTTCATCTCTTCGATTTTATCGCGGACCGGTTTCAGCGTTGCCGCCGCGCTTTCGCGGACTTCCGGGAATGTGTCGGCGGCAGGGCTTTTACCGCTCATCGCGTCGAGGATATCTGCAGCTTTCTGTAATTTGCGATAAATATCCAGGCCCGCCTTGATGTCTATGGAAGGGACTATAACGGCAAGCGTATCGGCGGCGCCTTTCCTGGCAACGTACTGGTTGCTCCTCAATGCCCTTATGAAAACTTCAAGCATGACAGGGTCACTGCTGCCCGTTAATGATTGTAGGGAGAAGAAATCGCTTTCCAGCGCGCCTATCACAAGGGATGCAAGCTCTTCCTTTCCCATATTTTTCAGCATAACGGCGGCAAGACTGCGGATCTCAGCATCGGGGTCGGCAAGGGCGATGGTAAGGGCTTCGACGGCGGCCGGTTCTTCATAATTTCCAAGCGACGATACGGCCTCTTTGCGTATGGAATCTATAGGGTCATCTATAAGCTTCGCGATGGCTTCGAGAGATTCCGGGTCATGATGTATGCTCAATGCTTTAAGGACATGGAGCCTCACTTCCTGGTCCTTGTGAGACAGCATTTTGCGAAGCAGGGGAAGCGAATCTTCTCCAAGCTCCAGCAGGGCCGATATGGCGGCGCTTTTGAGCCTGGGGTGCCCGTATTCGACGGCGGCAAGCAGGTCGGGCCTTACCGACGGGTCTCCCGTTTTGCCCAGCGAATTTGCAGCATCGACACGCTCGTCGGTCGATTCGCCCGATTTCAGGGAAGCTATAAGCAGTTCCATGCCGCGCGGATCTTTCAGATCCCCCAGCGCCGATACCACCGCCTGGCGTATCATGGGGATGGATTTCTCCCATACACCCTTGAAAACGCCGAATATCCTTTCGTCCTCAAGCCCTCCGGGCGAGGCTATCACCCCCAGGGTGAGAAGGGCTCCTGTCTTAAGGCTTATATCGCCTTCGTAAATCAGATCGATTAAGGGAGTGAGTATCCTGGAGTCTTTCATCCGGTACAACTCCCACCGGGCGGCGGCGCTGTCAAGCGCGTTCAGGAAAGTGCGGGCGACTTTACCGTGGCCTTTTTTCTCCAGGGCAGATGTTACCGCTTCCCGTACCGAGGAAGATCTGTCCGACAGGGCCTTGAACAGGAATTCATCCACATGGTGGCCCTGTATTGTAGATAAGTATTGTATTGCTTCCTGCCTTATTTCTTCGAAGCTGTCGCCCAGGAGTTCGACGGTCAGATCTCTCCCCCTGTCGTCGCCGAGGGCCGTCAGAGCAAGCGCGGAAGCTCTTTTTACAAGGATATCTTCATCATTGAGGGATTGAACAAGGTAGAGCGCGCCTCTTTCGTCGCCCAGCCTCCCCAGGGCAAGAACCGCGCTTTTACGCGTCCATGTTTTTTCGTCGGACAACGCTTCGGTTATGAGGGGGTATGCGTCGTTGCCGAAAGATGCAAGCGCTTCCCTTACCGAATCCTGGATATACGGGTTTCTTTCGTATA
>JAMCWD010000032.1 GCA_023475345.1 Chloroflexota bacterium
TCGCTTCAAAAAGCGGCTCTTGAATATCCCTACAAGCCCCTGCTGGCGCCCTTGTTCAAACTCATCAACCTCTATCCCTTCTTTTTTGTATGATTCAAGGTTATAAGGGGCAAGCTTCAAACTCTCGATGCCGGAAACGATCATCTCATATATCCCCTGGTAAGTCGCCTCCAGGTTATATGTTACCGTCTTGAGCTTTCTTTCAGGGAAATGAATCTTCTGCCCTTTTATGGTGGCCTCCGGGTAAGCCGCCTTTATAAACGGGCGCGTCCTCCTGATAACAACTTCCTCCAGCAGGTTGAATATCTCTATGGTCTCCTCGATTCCCCGCGACATACGCCCGGCTCTCTGGATATATTTACGGAGGTTTCCTATCCCTGCAGGCGCGAAGTAACTCTCATCCCCGCGAATAAAAAGTTTTAACTGGCTGTAAAGATCCATGAGATCGTTATTAATGGGTGTCGCCGTCAGCAGGATAATCTTCTTGAACTCCCCCGCCTTGCCCCGGCCGGAGTTAAGGTTGATAAGAAAATCCAAATTATCGTAGCGCTGGGTATTCCGGTTTCTGAAGTTGTGTGATTCGTCAATCACGATGATATCCGCATCCCCATATTCTTCGACAGCCTCACAGCCTTCCTGTCCCAGCTCTTCCTGGGAGAGAATAGAAGCGGATATGGAAGCTTCCTTCAATTCGTCATCCCACATCTTCCGAAGCGACGCAGGGCAGATCACCAGGGCTTTCTGCCTCATGTGATAAGCATAATCTTCCAGGAGCCTTTTTGCGATCCAGGTTTTCCCAAGACCCACGGAATCCGCCACCATCACCCCGTCATACCTTGCCAGAATGCTCCTTGCCTTTTTGACGGCATCCTCCTGGAACTCCGCCAGGTCAACGACTGTGCCGAGAGAGGGGAGCGCGCCTTCCAGCTCGTCTTTAAAACATTCATAAAGCGCCTTTATATAAACCTGGTAAGGGCTGTATTCTTTATTGCCGAACTTGGATTCGTTCAAAAGCTCTATCAGGTCGTTCTTATAATCCCTGGAATCCTCCCACTGCCTGTCGAACCATTCGGAAAGCTCGGCTATGGCTCTTGCCCCCACGCTGGATTTAAGTATCCTGCGCTCTTCCATGCCATAACGCTCCTCCGCAACGACTCCCGCGCCCAGCGATGGCGGCGTTTCAAGATCGTCAAGGACTTCTTCCATCGAAAGCAGAGTCTTGTGGGCAAGATTAAGCTCCTTGTTTTTAACAAGTCCCCCTGCCGTGAAGTTGCTGGAACCGACTATGCCTGCGACCGGGGAAAACCGCTCCCAGCCGTATTCTGCGGGATCGTTGTAAAAGAGCCAGCACTTTGCATGAAGGAAGCCCGCTTCAAAAAGCCGGACAGAAACATGATCCCCGCAAAGGAACGCCGTTAAATCTTCTATAAGCCTGAGTATCTCTTCGTTAAAAGGAGCATCTTCAAGCTCTTTTCTCAGGAGACGCCCGTAATTATTTCCTCCGGGACGGAGGCCTATTTCCTCCCCATCGCGTGGTTCGCCTCCCAGTATCAGGCGGAAATTACCCAGACCGTGAAGCCCTTCTTTCAGGAGGCGGTATCCGTGGATGCTGAAATACGCCGATGCCACATCGAGAGATTTCCCTGCATGGCCTGAAAGCAGCCCATTCAATATCTCCGCCAGAATATGGGCCCGGTTATCTATGACATAGGGTATTTGCATCTAGCCTTCCCGTCTTGTAAATTCATCTTTAACGAGTTCCAGCCGTTTCATCAATTCTTCTACTTCTGCAAGTCTTTCATAAACCTTCTCGACATCAGATACCGGCCAGAATGCAAGGTGCTCTTTCAAGTCCCTTATACCTTCAGCTTCTTTCTGTATCTTATCTAACTGCTTCTGATCCGAAACGGCAACAACCCTCTGTACAGTCGGGTTGTTTTTAGCTTTCTGGAGATTCAGAATAAGGCTGTCTATTGATCCTCCCTTCTGAACCTCGAAGACATACTTTACAACTCCAAGTTTACCTATGCTGGCATGCCACAGGACATCTACCTTTGCTCCGTAGGCTACCTGTTTCTCAGTTTCAGCATCAAACCCAAGCCACCCTCCTATACGCCAGATATGATCCCGGATCTCATCATGATCAAAACTTTCCTCTTTGCCTTCTATTACAGGAGTGTCCTCAATGCTCCCTTCATCCCAGACTTTCCACAGGAAATAATCAACATCCAGCAAATTCATATTTTTCCCGCCTGGCTTTTTTACTTCATCAGCTATTTCCTTGATAGCCTGGTTAAACCGGGAATACTCCTGCGCGGAAATCTTATATTTATTCAGAGGAAGAGTTTCCGAGAAATCCAGCAATCCCAGAGCTTTGCGGGCTTTATCATTCCATATGCCGCATTTGCCGGGTTCATGGAAACATAGAATTTCAGTTACGGATCCTGTGGGCCTCATTGATACATTTTTAAGAAATCTTTCATATCGCTTCTCCGGCGGTTCCTTTCCATAGAACAGTTGTATCAATTCAGTACGGAGTTTATCGAGACCGTTATCAGCAATAATTTTTGTTGTCAGGTATCTTTTATCACCCCATATCAATGAGGCCCACAGGATCCGTATGAGCTCCTCTACTTTATTCTCATCAAGATTTTCAAGCCAGCGGCGGTCTATGCTTCGGAAGTATTTTTCTTTTTCCGCCCTTTCTTCAAGATCCTTTTTGGATTGTGCAGATTTAAGGTACCTGTTATATTTGCCGAGATATTTTTTGATCTGCTTCTTCTGGTTTTCAGTAAGGCTCATTATTTTTATTCCTCTCCTTCCACTATGGCAATCTCTTCATCCGTCAGACCATAAAGTTTGTAAACTATCTGGTCTATAAGCGCGTCTGTTTCTAATATCTTCTTTTTAAGAGGGATTATCTTCTCAATGCTTTTTTGAAACTTTCCTCTCAGTCCTTCTTGAGCATTCCGAGAGGTAAGATTAAAGACCTCTATCTTGTTCCGATTATTTCTCAGGATGTTCAATATTGTTTCAAAGTCATGATTATAATATTCTAGAATTTTCGTTTTACCCTTAATTGTTCCAATTGACAATTTCGTTTCACTACCGTCCCACAGGCGGTAGGATTTGATTAATATAACGGGTTCACTGTATCCTTGATTTCGAAGAAGAAAGCGAGGATATGGTCAATGAACCCATCGAAGCATAGTTTAACAGTATTGGCCCAGCTTTTCAAACTGATCCCTCGGAATCTGATTCCGAAGTTGGCAAACGAGCACGGTGTCTCAAAGAGGTCGCGTCGTTTTAGCCCGACGAGTCATGTGTTAGCGTTGATGCACGCTCAGCTATCGCACGCGATTAGTCTCAATGATATATGTGATTGCCTGCGCAACCACAAGGGTGCTCTAAGCAGTATGCGTGGTGCAGTAGCGCCGAGCAAGAATGCTTTATCTAACGCAAACCGTGTAAGAAACGCTGATATGGCGGAGGCTCTGTTTTGGGATGTCTTGGATAATTTGAAGAGGATATCTCCGAACTTTGCTGTGCAGGGACGCCACTATTGCGGGATACCCCGCCGCTTCAAGCGTGTAATAAACGTGGTGGACTCCAGCACGATCAAGCTGGTGGCGAACTGCCTTGATTGGGCAAAGCACCGTCGCCGGAAGGCAGCTGCAAAGATGCACTTGCGCTCTTTCTTGCGCTCTTTCTTGCACTCTTTCTTGCCTGAGTTTGTGCTGGTCAAGACAGCAAAGACGAACGATTTGGCGCAGTCCTACGAGGTGTGTGCTGGTGTAAAGGCGGGTGAGATTGTAGTCTTTGACAAGGCCTATGTTGGCTACGAGCATCTTTGGAGACTGGAGGAGCGTGGCGTTTTCTGGGCGACACGCGCAAAAGATAACACCCGGTATGAAGTTGTGGGACAGCATAGCGAGCCAAAGGGGCGGATTATACGGGATGTCTATATCAAGCTCACCGATCCCAAGACATCGCGAAAATACCCTGAGACTCTGAGATTGTTAGAGGCAATAGTTGAGATAGACGGGGAGCCCAAGCAGATGGGGTTTCTGACAAACAACATGCAATGGGCAGCAAGTTCTATCTGTGAGCTTTACAGGTCACGCTGGAGCATCGAAGTCTTCTTCAAGGAGATAAAGCAGACCCTGCAGATGGCTGATTTCATGGGATACAACGAGAATGCGGTGCATTGGCAGATATGGACTGCAATGCTGGTATATATTCTGCTGCGCTTTGTTGCCTGGCAGGGCAGATGGAAGCACACATTCACACGCCTGTTTACTGTTCTACGTGGTGTTCTGTGGAGCCATGTTGACATGTTCAGTGTGCTTAGCTGCTGTGGGACAGCAACCGGCACGTTGAGAATCCGGGCAGCGCCGGAGCAGTGTTATCTGCCTGGATTCTCCCCAGGTTAGATAACTGGAAAACCAAAACTGGGGTGTTCGAGGATCACCCAATGCTGAGCGTAAATAAAAGGCGTAACAGGCCATTTTCGGCAGTTATGGGATGGCACTGATTTAGAAGCGGCATGAAAATTCCAAAAAGCCAGATTCATTTTATCCTTACTAACCCTCTTTATTACGGAGATATCCGCTGGAAGGGGAAAATTTATCCAGGTAAACATGAACCAATAATATCTAAAGAACTCTGGGATACTGTCCAGGCAAAGCTTGCCGACAATGGGAATAGAAGAAAGAACGATACAAGGAATAAACACAACTTCGCCTTTACGGGTATGATTCGTTGTGGCAATTGTGGCTGTGCCCTTGTTGGAGATCTAAAAAAGAAGAAATATATTTATTACCATTGTTCCGGCTGGAAAGGTAATTGTGGCGAAAAGTATCTCCGGGAAGAGAAGCTCTCTGAGATGCTCGGAGAAGTGCTTAATGAAATCCGTCTGGACGAAGAGGTTATGGAGTGGCTAAAGAAGGCCCTAGTGGACTCACACGCCGACGAGAAACGATACCATGACGAGGTCGCAGGAGAATTGAATAACAGGTACCAGAAACTCCAGGATCGCCTTGATGCCATGTATGTCGATAAGCTTGACGGGAAAATCTCTGAGGAATTCTATCAGGAGAAGAGTGAAGCATGGCGCGGGGAGCAGCAGGAGATACGCAGGAAGCTGGAGGCTTACGAGAAAGCCAACGTGAGTTATATGAGAGAGGCTTTTGGACTGCTCGAACTCGCAGAAATGGCATATTCACTATATTCCAGGCAATCTCCGGAGGAAAAACGCCGGCTGCTGAAATTCGTACTTTCGAACTGCTATTACAAAGACGGGAAATTATTCACCGAATGGCGAAAACCCTTTGATATAATTGCACTTTCCAGACATGCCGACAGGCTTCAAAATGACGCTTATAGACCCAAAATAGGCCGAAATAAAATCTGGCTGAGGTGCCAGGATTCGAACCTGGGATATCGGTGCCAAAGACCGATGCCTTACCGCTTGGCTACACCTCAGCCCTGATGAACTTTAGCCTCACTAAACCACAGACCAGTGAAATTATAACCTGCCCCAACTCAGCCTGAGTTTTTCAGCTCCAACTCAGCCTGAATCATCTCAACATGCCTCATTATAATTGCCCGGCTTAAAGCATGTCAAGGAATTTGTCAGCCGTTAAATTCCGATAACAGAAATTTTTTAACCATCAGGCCGTTTTCCTGCCCCTGCCTCCGGTACTCAGCTTACAAGGCAAAGCCTCGCATCCTTTATTTAAACATTATTTCCTGCCAGTTGTAAAGAAACTAACAGAGCGTCATCCCTGCCATGTTCAGGAAACCAATCGTTTCGCCCTTCCCGCGAAGAGTAATGCTGGAACCGGGAGGCCGACTTTAACAAACTTTGAACTTCACTCTTTAACTCCCGGCTTTACCTTTATAAAACTCGGCCAGTAAATCCTCATATCATCCAGCGCCTCCTGCGGAACGAGCGAATTGGAAGCATACGATATGATCAACTCATCATCGCCCGAAATTCCGGGATGGGCTTTTGCCGCATAACAGATATAAGTGGGTTTCCACCATGTCTCCGGACATTCATAAACCCTTACCGGCATGCTCCATGGGCCTGCCGGCCCCACCGAATACCGCGCCATGACATCCCCCGGGAGCCTGTTCCCGTAAGAGGACGTCTCCTTCATATCCGTCAAATCACCCGAATAAATCAGCGCATATTTCCGGGCAGCCGGGAGGTAACAAATCGAATACTCCGCCGGTATCCCTGAAAGAAGCCCGGTAATATGCCCGGAATCAAACCTCCACCTGTCCCCGCTTAAAAAATCCCTATCGTTATCTACTTTATCTTTCGATCCGGAATAAAATTCCCAATCCCCGAAATCAGAAACCCTGTCCCGCCGGGCACGGGCGGCCACCATGTAACGCGTCAATTCGGGTTCCAACCTTTCCAGGCAGCCTAATACATATAAAAAAGCTTCTTTCCCCGCAGGAGAGTTATCCTGTTGTATCACCGCGGAGCCGAAAAAGAGATTTTCTTTACCGGTGAACCTTGCGCCGGGTATTTGAGTTCGGGTCATTCGCCATCGGCCGGGCGGGTCGTCGGGATTTTCAATTTTTATTAAAATGTTCCCGGTCGTCCTGAAGCCCAACGCGGTATCTTTTTCTCCCGTAGATTCCACTTCTAGGAAAAACAGGTACAACCCGTTGTCGGCCCTTATCCCGGAAAGGGGCCATAGCCAGCCCTTTTTGCCGCCGGGCTGAAAGAATGAAGCGGGCCTGCCTTCGTCATTTTTCCCCCAGTAAAATTTGAAGGTTTCCGGGGTGAATGATTTACCCTGTTGTATTGCGATGGAGTTGTTGATGAAGGCGGCGCCTTTCCGGCTCCCGCCGCCGGACTCATCAATGAAGGTATCGCCATAGAGCCATAATGTCCGGTTACCGGCGAGAGTTACGGAATTTGATCCATCGGCGCCCAGCCATGTTTTCTGTCCTCTGAAAAATTTATCGGCTCCTGTCATGGGGGCGGCGGTAAATGATCTGCAGGAGGAAAGAATGAAAGCTATGAAAATAACCGGCAGAAGTTTTTTTATCATGCCCCGTCCTTTCACGCCTGGAATTTATTCAATCCGGCATCAGAAAAAAACAAACCAGCCGTCCCGGCACCGCACGAGAACCGCCTCGTCCTGGTAACTATAGGTACTGCCTCCAAATGATGTCCCTGCAATGACCTTCAGCCACAGGTTTCCGTTTTTATCCACCTTAATGCCGTTAATCATTTTGTCTTTTTTCAGCCAGTCGGCAATTTTTTCGGGGAATGGTATCCTGTTCCACCTGTTATTTTCAAAACAATACAACGTGTCCATCCTTGAGACCCATAGCGAGCCTTTTTTATCGGCGTAAATATGAGTCTGCTCTCCGAACGATCTTTTATCATAGGCAATCTGAACATCAAAGTCCTGCGTCCTGACTTCATTTGCATTGAAGGAAAGAAGATCTCCCGGGCCCGACGACACTTTTTTCCAATTCACGAAATCCTGCCCGGCGCCTGTGCCTCTGAAGAGCCTGCCTTTCGAATCAAGCACCCAGTAAACTTTCAGCGGGCTATATGTCCCGACTATATCAGGGGTGGATACTTTCGGTTTATCCATGACGCTTATTAGCTGAAACAAGCAGTAAAGATCCTGGTAGTTTTGGCTGTACCAGATGCGGCCCAGGTTATCGGAGAAAATGCCGGTCGGTGACTTCCTATTCTGAAGTTGAAGCATTGTCAATCCCTGTCCGTTATTCACCAAAAATTTTGCGGGGCTATCGTAAGATCCCCGGTCATCAACAGCCATCCACAAGTTCCCGTTGCTGTCCAGCGTCATATCGGAAACGGCCTCCAGATCAGAAAATGCATTCTCGTACATTTTATTTTTATAAGATTTTACTGAACCCGCAGTATATTCAAACAAGGCGCTATGAAAACCATCGTTAAAAAGAAGCCAGTATGTCCCGTCTTTCCCTGTAATGATTTTTGCACGGTTACCGCCGTCTCCTCCGATTTGTACGGGCAGTCTTTTCAATATCTTCTTAAGGGCATCCTCAAATATAAAAACTTCCTCCCCCGGCTCCCCTTCGAAAACTTCATATTTATCCCAGGGGGGAGAAGTAGAAGGATCGCCCGCGCCGGAATTAAAAGGATAAAAGCCGCTGAACCCCCTGTGATACGTCTCGGAAAGGGTAAGAGACAACTTCTGCTCAAAAATGGGATTGGGTATATCGGGAGACATGCTGTTTTCAAGCGATTCCTTCCCCTTCTCCTTATACATCTCCATAACAGGTTTAATCAATAAATCCCGGGGGGTACCGGGCATCTCATCAAGTTGAAGATCGGTCATCATTATGGTAAAAGCAATTTCCGGTTTGGCATCGGCATCAACTGCTATGCCTATCCGTGCAGAATTGTACGGCTGGATGGAAATATCAGAAATCTGGGATTTATTCTCTACCGAAACTCGCCTTGTCTGATAAAAAAGAATTACAAATAATGTAAGCAAAAGAAATAACAAGAGCCAGAACTTCAGCTTATCCGGCGACAGTCCGGGCCTCTTTTTCTCCCCATACAACTGTTCCACCGTAAGAGTCCTGTCACTGCCGATCCTTTTAAGAACAGTCAAAAGCTCCGCCGCGCTCTGAAAGCGTTTTTCCTGATCATAATTCAAAGCTTTCCTAATTATCGAATCCAGTCCTGAGGATATTTTTTTATTGATGACCCTGGGATCGGGTAATTCAAAAGGAGGTCTCTGTGTAGGATCCTCCCCCGTTACAAGCTGAAACATGGTTGCGCCCAGAGAGTAAATATCGGAGGGAGGCCCCAGCACACCGTCATCCTCATATTGCTCCGGCGGGGCATAACCCACAGTCCCCAGATGGATTGTAGAGCGCGAACCACCCGGCTGTATTTTCTTTACAAGGCCGAAATCTATCAGATAAACCTTGTCTTCGGGAGTCACCATAATGTTTGAAGGCTTCAGATCTCTGAACAGGAGAGTGCCTTCTTCATGCCCGTGAAGATACTCCAGGACATTGCACACCTGTAAGGATATATCGATAACCTTCTCTTCGGGGAATGGCCTGCCTGTCTTTGTAAGTTCTTCCTTCAAGGATGATCCGTTTATATATTCCATGACGAGGTAATATCCATCCGTCCCGCTGAAATAATCATATATCGCCGGGATCGCGGGATGATCGAGCTTTTTCAGGATATCCGCTTCTTTTAAAAATTCCTTTTCGATCCTTGCCGCGTCTTCTTCGGTTCCGGGCGGGAGCATATGTTTTAATGCAAAGGTTTCGCCTTTCTCCGAATCTTTCACAAGATAAATACAACCGGTCCCCCCGGAGCCAAGTTTTTTTATTATCTTGTAGCGTCCGGCGATCATATCGCCTTCAGAATATGAATTCATAATTTTTTTCTCCGTTTCACAAAAGTATGAATGTCAAAGCCATCACTTTATTCATAGCCCCTATTCTCCTTGTCCTCTTCGCCGGCTTCCTCAAGCGCTTTAATAGCATCCGCCGTAAGTTTACGGATATACTCCTGTTCATCTTTAAGGAGGGGCTTTAAATATCCGATCGCTTCCTTATCCCCGAGTCGGGTAAGCATGCGTATGGTTCTAAAGCGAATTTCACTTTCTTTATCTTTTAATGCTGAAGCAAGAAAGTGTAAGTATTCTTTTTGACTGATTATCTGCTGCTTGAATATGAATTCCATCCCTACAATGGCCGCCTGACGGGTGTTTTTATTATCATCCTTCATAAGTTCTTTCAGGTATGGTAAAGACGGCCTCCCTATGGCGCCGAGCGCGGCCCCGGGTGCCAGCTCTTTATCTTCATACGAGACATTCTTTATATTTTTTGCGGCTTTTACCAGGACGGGTATTGCCCTCTCATCGCGCAGAAAGCACAGCGCCAGCGCCTCATTGACAGAGGCTTCGGAATCAGTTTCTTTTTCCAGGGCTTCGATCAGAGGTAATACGGCCCTTCCATCTTTTAACTTAACAAGGGCAAGCGCGCATTTCTTCCTGATCTCCGGGTTCTCATCTTTCAATCCTTCCGATAGGTACGGCACGGCCTTTTCTCCCATTTCAATCAATGCATTAGTCTTTACATCTATCCACATGTTGGTTTCACTATCCAGGGAGTGGGCACTATCTTCATGAGCCAGCCCCTTTATAATGTAGGGAATAGCTCTTTCATCCTGAATGTTGCCTAGTGCCTCCGCAGCATCGCTCATAACTCCGTAATCCTTGCCATTCAAAACTTCCACGAGCGGCATCACCGCCGTCTTATCGATCGTTGTTCTAAGGCCCACTACAGCCGCTGCCCTGACATTTTTATCAGTATCCTTCAGTGCTTTTACAAGGTAAGGCACCGCCCTTTTGTTTTTTGAATTGCCGAGAGAAGAAACCGCCTCCCTGCGGACGCGGTGATCTTCGTCACCGGCAGCTTTAATCAGCGCATCCATTTCCCTTTTATTCATATTATTGGTAAAAAGGGATGCAGCAGCAGCCGCGCGGACTTCAGGGACGCTGTCATTCAAAGCATTTATGAGAGGTTCGCTTATAATTTCGGTTTTATAAGAATACTCAAGAGCCCATGCCGCGACAGCCCTGATTTTCCAATTCTTGTCGTTCAATGCCTCTATCAGGATGTCTTCACTTTCTTCCCTATGAGTATAATTATTCATCCTCAAGGCTGCGACCACACGAGTAAGGCCGTCTTCATCCAGATCTTTCAACCGGTTATTCAACGAGGTAAGCAACGGCTTAACTGCAGGTCTGCCGATTTTTCTCAAAACAAAAGCGGCATGGCCCGGCCCTTCAGTTTTTTCATCTCTCAGCATCTCGATAAGCGGAATAATTGACGGCTCCCCGATCCTAGCTAGAGCTTCTCCGACAGCATTGTAGTCGATCCACTTTTTATTTTTCAACGCCTCTACAAGGTGGGGGACGGCGGGTTTGCCGATTTCTATCAACTCCCGGATTATTTCATTCTTTTTTTCGGGATTTGCTCCCTCCAGACTGTCTATTAAATCCACGATTTTCTGTTCTTTCCTGCTTAGCTTTTTCGGAGGCGAAACCTTCTTTTTAACAGACCCATCGGGAGACTGTAATGCAGGGTTTTCAGGAAATGAGCCCGGGGGCGCATATTGATTAAAATTCGCAGGGATACGGTTTTGAGGCGAATAGCTGACCCGGTTTGAAGATGCTTTATAGTGACCGTGAGGCGTCTTTAAATAAAAGACGGCAATTACCGCCAGGAATATCATGCCCCAGGAAACAACCCTCATCTTCGTTGTAGTTTTCACGGGCACAAGCGGGCGCGTCAGGATCTTTTTCGTTTTGCCGAAAGTCCGCCTGTAACTCGATGTTCCAGGCGATTTTAAATCTTTTAATTCGGATTCAACATTACGGATTGATGAGAAACGTTCCGGTTTCTCTTTCGCAAGGCATTTTTCAACGACCGATGCCATGTCGCCCGATACGGCGGAGTTCAGGCTCCTGACTGGCGGGAACGAAAATGGTGCGGAAACCTCAGGGTTCCTGCCCGTCAACAGGTAATGCAGCAATGCGCCAAGCGAATAAATATCCGAGCGGGCATCCGTCCCTCCCATGCCGCCATACTGCTCCGGCGAAGCATATCCCACAGTCCCCATCCTGAATGTGTCAGTCCGCTGCTCTGTTATAAAACACCGGGCTATCCCGAAATCTACAAGCATCAGCCTGCCTTCGGGCGTCATCATTATATTTGCAGGCTTCAGATCTCGGAACAGGACAGGGGGTTTTTGGGAATGAAGGTATTTTAAAACCTCGCATAAAGACAACCCCAACTCGACCACCCTTGATTCCGAAAAAGGAAGCGGCCCATTTTTAAGAATTTCCTCCAGAGTTTTTCCCTGGATGTACTCCATGACCAGGTAAGAGCGGCCGTCCTGTGTAAAATGCTCTTTGAATTTCGGTATGCTTGGATGGGACAGCTTCTCCAGGAATTCGGCCTCCCGGTAAAACATAATCCGGCAGGATTCCTGCTCCCCGGGTTCCATGAATGGGGCAGGCTGTAGTTCCTTCACCGCCCAGCGGCTTCCGGGAGAATTTACATCTTCGCACAGATATACCGCGCCCATCCCGCCTTTCCCAAGCACCGACAGGATCCGGTAACGGTCATTGATGATTTGCTCGTTATTTTCCGAATTCATGTCTCACTCCCTATATGAGTACATACCATCCGTACTTGCTCCGGATTATTACCGCCTGAATTTCCTCATCTTCTTTTGCCAGCACTCTCAGCCAGAGGTTTCCTTTTTCATCAATTTGAATCCCGTGAATCAGCCTATTGCCCTTCATCCACTCCCCGATTTTTTCAGGATAGTCAGGCTTTGACCACTTACCGTTACTATATAAATAAAGGTTGCCGAGGCGGGAAACCCAGACATTGCCGTCAGGTCCAGCATAGATTTTGGACTGGAACTCGAAAGGCAAAATTTCAGAATATATTGCACCCTTGTTACAATAAGAAAAATTCTTGAAGGTACTCCTCATTGCAGTTGCAGATAAATGTCCGGGGGATGCAGAAATATCTTCTTGAAAAACAAGTTCTGCCGGGACTGAAGATTCTTCCTTCCAATCGACATTACCGTTTTCATTCTGGCTGCCTCTGAACAGTTTCCCCATGTCATCCAGGGCCCAGAAAATACCGTCTTCCGACATAGTCGCCACTACATTTTCACTTGCGCCCCCGGGGTGCTGGAGGCTGAGACGACCGTCTTTTATAAAGGAAAGCATCCTGCCGCCCCTGGTAAGCCAGAGCCGTTCTTCATTATCAACGAAGAAATTAACCGGCATCAGCGCCTTGAAATTACTAAAGCCGATAGCCTCGGTTGAATCCCTCCCGATATGAAGCAGTTCGCGCATCGGGTCATTACCAAAGGTATGAGTAATATATTCATCAGGTCCCAACCATGCTTCTCCTTTTTTGTCAATAAGAACATCCCAGGAAAAGTCAACTGCGACCGCTATGTTCCCATTTTCATTGCCCCATACGCCATCATAATATTTCACTTTACCTGGAGCAAACACGAAAAGAAACGAATTATCGGTAAGCCAGTAATCCTGTTTGTCTTTAATAAATATCCTGGTAGGGCCATGAAAAGCCAGAATTGTTACTATCCCTTTTGATGTAGCCCAGGAACCTGCATAATTTCCCAACGGCATTTTATCCTGTAACAACCCGGGAATAGTTGAAGGCAGGAATATCTCCATGCCCTGTTTTTGCCGGAACAGGTCATACTGTTCCCAGGGATGGATGATACTCTCAATCTTAACTCCTTGATGCGGATAAAAAGCGCAAATAGGCTCGGCTCCACCATCACGCCATGCCGACCATCCGAAATTCTCATTGGGAAATACATGAGGAATATCGGGACCTTTTTCGGTAAACGCCCCGGGACAGTCTTTACAACTTTTCCACACCTTGGAATAATAATCTCTAACGGTACCGGTTAATATCGGCCGGAAATCGCCGTCTTTTTCTTGTACATTTTTATCCCGCATCGGGATTATTGCATAAGCCCCTTTATTAATAATCTTTGTTTTCTCCTTTTTCGGAGAAACGACTTCGGGCACTTTCCTTGTTGTTATTTCAACAGCGGTCTCGATTTTTTTTGGCTGCTCCCTGTGTGAATTCAGCCGCCAGGCCATAATTGCGATTAAAAGCAGCAACAGCAACAAAAGCAAACTGCCGATTCCTTTGCGTTTGACTTCAGAGGTTTCTTCCTCATAAATCCGTGAGAGAGTAAGAGAAGGATTATGTTTGAGTTTTTGGAGGATCAAGCCCAGCTCCCCGGCGCTGCCGAAGCGTTCCTCCTGGTTGTATGAAAGGGCTTTCTTTACAACAGAATCCATGCCGCGGGATACTCTTTTGTTTATAATCCTGGGAGAGGGGATCTTAAAAGGAGTTTTAAGAGAAGGATCGTCACCTGTCAGCAGATGATACATCGTTGCTCCCAGAGAATAAATATCGCTTGCGGGAGAAATTTTCCCGCTTTTTTTATATTGCTCGGGAGGAGCATATCCTACCGTTCCGAGGTGGATGGTTGAGCCGTTCGTTTCCGGCAGAAATTTCTTGGCGATTCCAAAATCAATAAGGAAAATCTTGCCTTCTGGGGTCAGCATGATATTGGAAGGCTTCAAATCTCTGAACAGCAATGTCCCGCCGGGATTGTCATGCAGATATTGAAGAACATCACAAACCTGGAGAGAAATATCGATAACTTCCTCATTGCTGAAAGTCTTTCCCCGTTCTTTTAATTCGGCTTTCAGGCTGTGCCCTTCGATAAAATCCATAACCAGGTAACAGCCGTCCGGGGTGCTGAAAAAACCGTGAATTTCGGGGATTGCAGGATGCTTCAAATCCGAAAGGACTTTTGCCTCACGCTTGAAAATTTCGTCTTTGAATTCCCTCTTATCCGTACCGTCTGAGGGGAAGATATGCTTGATCGCTCTTTTTATCCCATCTTTTTTATCAAGCGCTAGGTAAACGATGCCGGTTGCTCCATGCCCAAGTATGGAAACAACTTCATAACGGTTTTCGATTAGCTCTCCTTCGGAATAAATTCTCATTATTTATTCTTTACCTCCACCATACAAATACCAGCCGTTCTTTGTGCGTATTATGACGGCTCCCACGTAATAATAAGGCTCCTTCCCATCGGGATCTTTTGCCAGCAGAACCTGCATCCAAAGGTTGCCGTAGGGATCTTCCTTGATAAGTCTGCATTCATATAACCTTTTATCCAGGATAATCTTAATTTTCTTAGGGAACTCGAATGGAGCCCATCCCCCTTTATTAAACTGTACCAGGTTATTCTGAATCGAAATGATCACCGTGCCATTATGCAATGAATAAATTTGCGGCTCCCCGTTATATCCGTATTCAAACCGCAACATTGATGGAGAATCATCCGCCTTATTCCACTCCAAAATACCGGAATTGTTTTCATTTCCTTTAAAAAGGCCGCCTGCACCGTATAACAACCAGTAAGCATTGTCATTTCCCTGTGCTGCGATTACTGATATGCCCATATGAAAAGGATCATAAGTCTCATATACGGTAAAACTGTCAGAACCCATACAACTGAGTTTTTTCCCTTCATTACTGTACCACAGCCTGTTTTGTTTATCTATGAAAATATTACTTAATGTCCCGAAAACACTTTTTACTCCATCGGTACCCTTATAGCATGGATAGATTTCCCGCCAGCCTTCCTTCCCATACTGGAGGAATCCATAGCGTATGGCTTTCGATTCTTGCGTAGTATAAGCACGGCTCAGCCAGAGCCTTCCTTCATGGTCAACCACCGCTTCATAGTTCATGCCACCTGTATATTTATCCGAAACATCAAAGACCTTGGCATTTTTACATCCAAACTCTACGACACACATTTTTTGGTAAGCATTCAACTCCAGAAGGTAACGGTCTTTCCCGGCGATAAATAATCTACAGTAAGTGTTGGAATTAAGTTCGTTGTCTGAGAATCCAAGTTTTATAAGTATATCAGTCAGTACGGGATATGGGAGCAAGATCTCTGTGCCGGCCGGCTGCTTAAATAAATCATATTGATCCCATGGGAGTTTCCCGGAAAAAAGCCACCGCTTTTGATCGCTGACATAATTCGAATTGTGATAATACCTGAGCACTGGCTTTATCAGGAGATTTTCAGATGTTCCCTCTACAACTTTGACTTCAGGTGTAAAGGGGACTGTATCATATGGCCTGCCATGTCCCGGCTTTACAACCTGGACCGCTCTGAAGTATTGTTTTTTTTCTTTATTTTTATCAGGCATGGATTTATCGGAGGCGGCATCGGCGATATCATTTTTCCATATACGCCATTTGCCATTTTCCAACAAATACAGGTCAGAATAGGCATAACCAAGGGCCCTTATACGCCTGGCGGTTTTTAACCATAACCTCCCTTCATTTCCGACCCAGAAATTAAAGAGCACAAATCTATAATGATATGAATCACTACCCCCCTTAATTTGATCTTCCCTGTTTGCCAGTTCCGGCGGTAATACAACATTTCTCCACTTGCCTTTATAGTAATGCGCAATTCCTTTCTCGGTGGAGATAAATACTCCGCCCCCGGGATCGGAACGAATCCTGCGCACCGTGCAAAGAACATCTTCTCCGGGTATGATTTCTGACATGTTAAAACTTTCCCATTTCCCGTCATACAGGCGAAAAAGCCCGCCCCTGTCTGAATCCTCAGCAGCCCCTCCGACCCAGACGCCGCCATTCTTATCTTCCGCTACGGTATATATGGAATTGATAGGAATACCGTCTTTATATCCGATCTTCCTGATCTCTCTCTTATTAAATTGCCATAAACCCCTGTTACAACACCAGATCCAGACTCTTCCTTCTCTGTCCTGAAGCAGGTTAAATTCATTCGATGTGTCTATAATACTAATATAATCCGGGTGGACTTCATATTTTAAAATGGGGATCCGGTAAGGTCCATGTGAACTTCTCATGAAATAAGGAGATACCTTACCTGTTTGTTCGATAGAGCTTACTGCTTTAACTCCGTCATTATTTATCTGCCAGTGACGCCATCTTTCATTGTTATAAACACTGATACCGTCCGTGCGCAGAACCCATAAACGGTTATCCTCAGGATCAAAAGTCATAGCTTGTACCCGTACAGGTAATTCCTGACCTACTTCTGCCTTCTCAAGAGGCAGAAGTACACTTACTTTACCATTCCGGTACCGGCATATTCCTCTGTTGGCCTCGACGTAATAAAGTGTTCCCTTTCGATCACAGACCGGGAAAATGTAGCTTTTATATCCGCCATATTTATCCGGGGGAAGTTCATCCAGAACTTTTTTCCCGTCTTCGGTGTATTTCTTCCATTCTATCCAGACGCCGTCTTTATCCGGGGTTAAATTGAAATAATTACGAATCCAATTGTAACTTGGCGGATTGCTACGGTTATAGCCTTTTTTGACAAATTCAGCGGCGTGATCAGGATCGGTGAAGATGGAAGTTTCGGAAGGCGTTGGCGTTGGCGTTGGTGCTATTTGTGTTGCCGTTGATGTTGACGAATGTGTAGATGCATGCTCTGATGCAGGCGCGGTTGGAGGCTGATGTATAGATGTTGTCCTGGGTTTGTGCCAGAATTGGAAGAAAAGAAATGCCAGCAAAATGGCGGCCAGCGCCACAAACCGATACCTGGTTGAATGTTCCTTCGGGACTATGGGACGAGTTAGCAATCTCCTGGTCTTGCTTGTCGCAAGGCCCATGTTAACTATTTTCGGCGATCTTAGAGCCTCCAGGCGCATTTCAATTTCACGGGTTGCCGTAAAGCGTCTGTTCCGGTCAGCCTCCAGGCAGCCTGTAATTATCCCATCTAACTGCACGGATACCCCTGGATTAAGGCTCTTTGCCGGCGGGAAGGAAAAAGGTGTCTCCTCTTCAGGGTTTCTTCCCGTCAACAGATAATGCAGCAATGCGCCCAGCGAATAAATATCCGAGCGGGCATCCGTCCCGCCCATTCCCCCATACTGTTCCGGCGAGGCATAACCAACCGTCCCCATCCTGAATGTGTCAGTCCGCTGCTCGGTTACAAAACATCGCGCTATCCCGAAATCGACAAGCATCAGCCTGCCTTCGGGCGTCATCATTATATTTGCAGGCTTCAGATCTCGAAAAAGGACAGGAGGCTTTTGTGAATGGAGGTAATTCAAAACATGGCATAACGCAAGACCGAGATTTATTGCCTCCGGTTCGGATACTGGGAGCTTTTCCTCTTTAAGAATATCTTCAAGTGTTTTTCCCTGGATGTATTCCATGACAAGGTATGAGCGGCCGTCTTCTGTAAAATGTTCTTTGAACTTCGGGATGCTGGGATGGGACAGCTTCTCCAGAAATTCGGCCTCCCGGTAAAACATAATCCGGCATGCTTCCTGCTCCCCGGTGTCCATGAAGGGGGCAGGCTGTAATTCCTTCACCGCCCAGCGGCTTCCGGGAGAATTTACATCTTCGCACAGATATACCGCGCCCATCCCGCCTTTCCCAAGCACCGACAGGATCCGGTAATTCCTTATCATCCCCTGCTCGATATTATCGCTCATTTCTATCTCCATCCACCGGCAATTAATACAATCATGGCTTTACGATCTTATATCTACCTGATATTATCTCTCCCCTGATTTCAATTCCACCTGCTGCTTCCCCCGGCTTAATGGCGCGGGATACGGGCCGCTCTCTTTTTTTCAACTACATCAGAGAATGACAGCGGATAGATCCTTCCCCTCCCGAGTCTGAATTTATGAACTTCCATCATCCCATCCACTCTTGAACCTTCCGTAGATTCAGAAAAACCTGCGAACCATGCGTAACTTTATAATAAACTTCTACAACCATATAGGTCTCCCTGCTGTTCCTGAAAGCCAGCTTTTTCAGGCATTCGTCTTGAATGAATTACCCGAAAGAAAACCAGGATATTGTCAATGATTAAACAAGATATATACTCTCGGCGCAGTCCGGGGAAAATATCGTTAGTACCTGCAGGGAACTATTTCCTGTAAGACTTTATTTCGTCCAGTTCATTTCTTGCCCATGAATTTTCGGGATCAACTGATACGGCCTTTAAAAGATATTTTTCAGCCACGTCATATTTTTCCTGTTGTACATAAACTATAGCCAGGCCTTTATAAATTTCAAACATTTTATCTTTAAACTCGTTTTTGCCTTCGGATGCCGCCAGCGCCCTCAAATAATTGTGTTCGGCCTGCGGCAGGCGTCCCGTTTTATAGTCGGTTTCTGCGGCCTTAAGTATGTTGTCCAGAACGCCCCTGCCGTCAGTAACAATATTGAATGTATCAAAAATTTCATCGGCAAAATCTAAATACCTGGATTTACCGAGTGTTTCCCCGTAAAAAATACAGCCTCTCCCCAGGAAGAACCATGCTTCCCGACGGTCTGCCATCTGAGCGTTATCGTTGCTTAAAACCGTTACCAGGACTTCCAGGCCGCTTCGAAACTTATCATTTTCTATGAAATTCATCCCGAAAATGATATATCCGCTTCTATATGCTCTTCCTACTGAAAGTGAAGCGTCGGATGCCTCGGCGCCTCTTCCCAAAGAATTTAAAATCGCCACCTCTTCAGAAGTAATTGCCGCCGCCAGTTCAGGATCTTTTGTTTCTTTCTTTGCTTGGCGAAGAAGCTCCAGGGCTTCTTCCCATGATGATTTTTCCGAAGCCTGTTTCGCCTCTTCGATCAACTGTGTTATATGGGGGACTTTAGACAATGACAATGCTCTCTGGAAAGGCTGAAAGTATAATTCCGGATCGTTTATTTTTTGTATAAAATCTTCATCATTCTTATAATAATCGACAATTTTCTTGATATTTGCGTATAATTCTTTGTCCGGTATCGAATACACATCCGACAGCCAGCTTATATCGGGCTTCTTTTGTTTATATTTTTTCGGAGTATTATCCTTTACAACGGTTTTTTTCGATAAATGCCCGGAAACCGTATTGCTTTCACCGGATTCATTATTGTTTTCGGACATTTGCCTCTCATAACGCGTACTTTCAACCGGAACCTCAGACATCCGTTTAGTACAACCATAACCATATACAAAAATTGAAAGCAGAATTACTAAAATCAGGATAAATCTCTTCATAAACAAAATTCTTCTTCCTCGGCTCCTTGAATTTCAGTTTCAATGTTTATACCCGTATATTATAACACCAATCCGTTAATTGCTTACAGAAAAATTTACATTTTTTTACATTGCTCCGGCTAACGGCGGCCATATTGATGCTCTTTCCCTCAAATAAGGCTTCTCAATCCGTCCAGCACCAGGTAAGCCGTAAGAGCCATAATGATGACTATGGTAATCCATGAAATTATATTGAACGCTTTGCTGTTGGTATATTCGCCCATGAGCCGCTTATCATTACAGAGCTTCAGGATATAAAACAATATGAAAGGAAGCAATATGCCGCAAAGAGTCTGCGACGCCAGCATGACGGTTATAAGGTTTAATCCCGGGATCAAAACAAGACCGCTCCCCAGGATAATCAGCATCGCATATAACAGGTAAAAAACCGGCGCTTCCTTGTAGGTCTGGTCAATGCCCGCTTCAAAACCGAGGCTTTCGCAGGTAACATAAGAAGTCGATACGGGCAGGATGCTGGCCGCAAATACCGACGAATTCAGCAGTCCCAGGGCAAAGAGAAGCGAAGCATACTTTCCGGCAAGAGGTCTCAGGGCAATGGCCGCTTCTTTCGCCGTCTCCACGCGGATGCCGTTCGGGTAAAGGACCGCGCCGCATGCGACTATGACCGAAACTGCGAATATAAGGAGCAGAAAACTGCCCACTATCATATCGAGCCTGCTCAGGGTAAGCTCGTGCTTCTGGAGACCTTTTTCCACCACGGAGGCCTGTATATAAAAAAGCATCCAGGGAGCGATAGTCGTCCCTATAACTGTTATCGCCATTGCAATAAAGCCGGGATTCATTTCAAACGACGGGTGGATAAACGAACGGCCGACTTCACCCCAATCCGGCCTGGCCATAATTACTGAAGCAAAATATGAAAAATAAACCACACAGCCGAATAAAAAAACCCTTTCCACCTGCTTGTATGATGCCTTGAGAACAAGCCACCAGACAAGGAAAGCCGTTACCGGCACCGCTATGTACTTGCTTATCCCCAGTATCTGACACGATGCGGCCACGCCTGCGAACTCGGCCATCGTCGTTCCCAGGTTCGCAACTAAAAGCGGTAGAAGCACGAAAAACGTAACTTTGACACCGTACTTTTCCCTTATGAGATCTCCCAGGCCTTTCCCCGTAACAATCCCCATCCGGATACACATCTCCTGAATGATGATAAGCGGGATAACGGAAACCACCAGAATCCACAGCATCCTGTAGCCGTAATTTGCGCCGCAAACCGAATAAGTCGTGATGCCGGGGGCGTCATTATCCATAATGGACGTGATGATGCCGGGACCCAGCACCGCTAAAAATAAAGCTAACGCTCTCCAGCGCCTTTTAAAAAATACCATGACACGCTCAAGGCTCATGGCGCCCCCACAGGAGACCCCATGCCGGGAAGTCTCATAAAAGTCTGTATCTCCTGGTTGTCAGGCTCGTATGACATGGCCTTTTTTAACGTCTCCTTAGCCCGCTCAAGATCGCCGTTGTTGTAGTAAATGCGGGCAAGCCCGATGTATGCGTCAACTTCGCCGGGGTTTGCGGCAAGGGCGTTATTATAAGAGGCTACAGCGTCATTTATGCGGCCCAGCCTTGTATTTACGATACCCAGGCCCACCCACAGCTTCGAATCCCTGTAGCCGCCCTGTGATGCGCGTGTAAGCATCGAATATGCAATCGCGTTGTCGCCGCGCACCCTGGCCAGATTGCCTTCAAGGACGAGGAACTCCCTTTCCACGTGTCCCAGGGGAGCATTTTCTTTCGGGGGCCAGGGTGTCTTCAGCATGAAACACTTATGTGACATCCATAAGCCGGTTATCAATATCGCAAGAAATATAAGGGCAGGCCACAACTGCCGGAGAGGAATACCGATTTTCCGCCTGGAAAGCTCAGCATTGAAGCATATAAATTCTTCAACCGAGCATAAAACAACCACCATGTAGATATATGTATCGTAAATCTCCTGGAAAAAAGTCGGGAACGCTACAAGGTCGGTAAAGCTGCTTGTAACTTCCAGCTTCAATAAAAAGGCTATAGCCATGCCTGTTATGAGGAAAAGTGGGGGGACGGGCAGGTTTACTTTCGAGACCCATTTTTTCAGGGCCGGGAAGATCGCGCAGGCTATGGGGAGGTAAAATCCCCACAGGAAATATAGAGGTATCATAAACGATTTAAGGTTCAATGACGAGGGAAGGAAAAGCCTGAAGCTCACCTCGTCCCCTTTGCCGGGGAGAGAGTCCTGGGCCGCCTGGAAGAAAACGCCCTGCCCCCAACTCTTCTCTTCAAACGCCAGGATCAGGGTAACGATGCCGAATAGCAGGTAGAACCCCCACGGGCGCCGGGCCCGGTAAGCCATAAATGCCAGTGACAGGAATATAAATGATGCGATAAAGAGGTAGAGCGGTTGTAAATTTTCTAAGAGGCCTTCTTCGAGGAAAAAATAAGGGATAAGATCCGGCGTGGATTTTATGACGGAATGAATAATAAAACCTATAACTATAAAATTTAGGATATATATAAAATATAAGAGATATTTGATATACCGGATTTTCATACCGCCTTGAATTAGACACCGGCAGATTCTATCCTGCCGGGAAAAATAAAGAATGGAAGCGCTTTCTTAATAAAATTAATGAATTATACCGGCATCATCACCCCTGCGGAAGACAGCCGCCTGAAAAATCAGAGCCATGCTCAGGGGGTGCGTTTTCTTTTTCGGCAGGATCTTACAACTATTTTATCCAAATTAAGTTTTTGGTATTAAGCGTTATTTTATAAACAGGGAGATTGTATGGTCAGAAAAAAGTTTCTCATAATTGTTTTGATTTTCTTAATGATTCTGGGTATATACTGGCTTTTATTCAAACCGGGGCCAGCGGTAAAAGTCTCATCTCCTGAACCTTATAATACCCCTGTGCCACATAATACCCCTAAGGAAGACAATACCCCTAAAAAAATATGGAAGCCGAAACTGATTTCAAAAGAGTACCTTTTTACATTAAAAGGCCATAATGCCCCGGTTACATGCCTTGCATTCTCACCTGACGGGAAGTTTCTGGCAAGTGCTGCAAAAGATGTTATTGATGAATCTGATTATACGCGTGACAATTTCACATATAAAGACGAAGTGATAAGAGTATGGGATACTGCCCAAAGGAACCTGGTATGGCATTCCTCTGCAAGGGGCAGTGTTTCAGGTGTTTCCTTTATCCCCGGCGGGGAGGTTATGGCTATAACTCACGTTAAGTCCGATATTCACGTTGATAAAGAGGTATGGGCAAAGCGCTGGAATTCGAAGGATGGGAAGACGCGCGGCGCCGTACGGCTTCGGCACGTGAGCTTGAGAGCATATAAGGATGTTGATTATGATCCCGCACGATTACAACCATGGGATGATGCAGCTTTTTCACCCGACGGCGCTATGGTCGCTGTCGGGTGGTCCATCATCACCTCCGGCTCCGTTATGTGTGAAGAAGGCACCTTTTCAGTCCTGTCCACCGTGGACCTCCGCCCCCTTCACTCAAGTAAATATATGGACTTCACCGGGCATGTATGCCAGGGATTCAGCGGTAACTGCCGGACTTTCTTTTCCGGTACAGCAGGCCTGATGAATGACAGCCCGGCAGCAGAGGGAGATCAACTTATGCCCTCGACAACCCTGGAATTTTACGAGGTTTCCGGATGGAAATCTCCCGGGAGCTTCGGTTTCGAAAATAAGCCTTCCTGTATTGCAATATCTCCATCAGGTAAGACCCTGCTTGTAGGTACTGCAGTTCGCCGGGGGACTCTCTTTCACCTGAATGTAGAGCTGATAAAAAAACCCCAGGACATTCCACGGAAAGACTATACAGAAAATCAGGTACTCAGCACAGGCAGGGAAAATTATACGTCTGCGGCATTTTCACCTGACGGGGCTTATGCTGCGGCAGGTGACGACAACGGTGACGTCCACCTGTTCTCCACCACCGATTGGAGACCCCTGGCTATAATCAATGCCCATGAGGGAGGGGTAACAAGCCTGGCTTTCTCCCCGAACAGTAAGATCCTGGCATCAGGCGGGGAAGATAAGATGATCCGCCTCCTGGATATTGCTCATATTCTCATTCCTTCACCCTCGGCTTCACCAATGTCAGTACAATCTCCCTCCGTCGTTGCGCTTGCCAATGCCCCCCTTTTACACGCCGTAGTAGTCGAACATCCGGACAAATTCAAATAGCAGGCTTAAGGTCAGTTGTTGTGTTGACGATTATTCCCGATCCCGGTGGAGGCCCGGTTATATAAAGCTGCAAGGGTTATTGCTGTTTCCAGCCGCCGCCAAGCGCCTTGTAGAGTTTGATCAGATACAACAGTTCCTGGAGTTGGGCCCTGGCAAGGGAGAGTTCGGCCTCGAAATACTGCCGCTCGGTATCCAGCACTTCAAGGTAGCTGGTTACACCGCCGACATACCGGAGGTTGGAGAGCCTGGACTGGTCTGCGGAAGTGGTGGTAAGCTCTTCTTGCTGCTTCCTGTACAGGCTCATCTTCGAATACCCGACAAGGTCGTCGGACACTTCGCGAAAAGCGTTCTGGACAGTCCGCTGGTAATCTATAACAAGCTGGCGCTGCTGGGACTTCGTAATTTCCACCTGTGAACGGATGCCTCCCGCAGTGAATATGGGCACTGTAAGCTGAGGAACGAAACTCCATGTGTTTGCAGGCCCGGTGAAAAGGTTCGAAAACTGCTTGCTCTGCGTTCCCCCCGCCCCCGTCAGGATGATCTGGGGGAAGTAAGCCGCACGGGCTACGTCGATCTGTGCATTGGCGGCGATAAGCTTCATTTCCGCCTGCCGGATATCGGGCCGGCTTTCAATCAGCGAGGAAGGAAGTCCGGGCGGGACGGTCATGTTCCCCAACTGCTCCGTAAGAGGTTTGCCTCTTGGAATGTCTTCCGGATTTTTGCCGAGCAGGAAGCTAAGATAATTTTCCTCCTGGGCTATCTTCTGCTCGGTTACGGTGATGACCGACTGGGCGGAAAGGACAAGCGTCCTGGACTGATCTACATCCAGCATGGTGCCCACTCCGCCTTCTTCCCTGGATTTGACCAGGCGGTAGGATTCGTTCCTGGATTCCAGCGTATTTCTGGAGATCTCAAGCTCCATGTCCAGTTCCCGCAGGGTAAGGTAATGTGTGGCTACCTCGCTTACAAGGGTCATCAGGACGGTGTTTCTCGCTTCTTCCGTCGCAAGGAGTTCCGCTCTGGCCGCATCCGTTGCCCTGCTGAGACGCCCCCAAAAATCAAGCTCGAATGTGGCCCCTATAGCCGCAGTGTATGAATGACTCGTCGGAGAAACTCCCGGTGGCACAATGGTCGTCCCGACTGTGGAAACCTTCCCTGCCTGGTAATTGGCGGTTCCGGAGACGTTGGGATACTGTTGTGAGCGGGCAACGCCTATGCGGGCTTGTGCCTCGATGATCCTTTCAGCCGCCAGGCGGACATCATAGTTTTGTACCAGTGCGGTCCGTATCATGTCCTTCAGGACGTCGTCCTGGAGGACATCCCACCAGAAAAAGTCGCCGAGAGACATTTCGGATGCCGAAGGCCCGGGCTGCGGTATGCCTTCCTCCGTCGAGCCGCGATACGATTGGGGGATCTGAACATCTGGACGTTTATATTCAGTTTTCTTACAGGAGGTTATCAACGGTAAAAGGATGGAAAGGATGATAAGGAGACAGAAAGCGAAGCTTGATCCCGAACCTTTCGGCAGGAAAGCAGATGACTTATTTCCTCTCAAAAGTCCCCGCTCAGTCATTCTGAACATCCTTTCGTTTATCGGTTATTTCTTGATCTTGTGCCTTTGCATTTGTTTCGTTTCCGGTTTCCTGAACCGCGGGATCGGCGGGTTTCTTTTTGCTGAATATATTTACAAAATCCTCGACCAGGACATAAAGGAGCGGGATGAAGAAGATGCCCAGCGATGTTGCCGCTATCATGCCCCCGAAGACCGCCGTGCCGAGAGCATGGCGGGATGCCGCTCCCGCCCCGCTGGCTATCACCAGCGGCATAACCCCCAGGATAAAGGCGAATGACGTCATAAGGATGGGGCGCAGGCGGACCTTCGCGCCATCCACGGCGGCGTCAACCAGTGACATGCCTTCCTTTTCATAGCGGTCCTTGGCGAACTGGACGATGAGGATAGCGTTCTTTGCGGCAAGTCCCAGGAGCATAATTATACCGATCTGGGTATAAGTGTTGTTGTCATTTTTGAACAGGTAAGTTAAAAGGAGCGCTCCGAAAACCCCCAGCGGCAGCCCGAATAATACGGAGAATGGGATAGCCCAGCTTTCATACTGCGCCGCCAGAAACAGAAACACGAATACCAGCGCCAGGACGAAAATAAGGCTCTGAGCGCTGCCTGCAAGCTGTTCCTGGTAAGAGGTGCCGCTCCATTGATAGCCGTAACCCTGCGGCAAGACTTTTGCCGCGATTTCTTCCAGGGCTTTTATTGCCTGGCCTGAGGAATATCCCGGAGCCGACATGCCCGATATCTCCGCCGTCCTGAATAAGTTGTACCGCTGGATAAGAGTCGGCCCAGGCCCTTTTTTTACGCTGGTTATAGTGCTTAACGGGATCATATCGCCCGTGGCATTGGAGCGTACATGTATATTGCCGATGCTGGCCGGCCCCTGGCGGTAAGGCGCTTCTGCCTGGATCATGACCTTGTAAGTGCGGTCGAACAGGTTGAAATCGTTGACCGGGTAGCCGCCGAGGTATATCTGGAGGCTTTGAAAGATCGAATTGATGGGGATGCCCATGTTCTTGGCCTTGTCCCTGTCTATTTCCAGGTTGATCTGGGGGACGGTGGTACGGAACCCCGTGAAAAGGTTGCGCAGTTCCGGCCTTTTACTGGCTTCCTGCAAAAATTTAACGGTGGTGTCGTTCAACTCTTCAGGTGTATGGTTCCCCTTGTCCTGAAGCTCGAACGTAAAGCCCCCGGCTGAACCCAACCCCGGGATCGGAGGAGGGATGGTTACTATGCCCACAGCCTCCGGATATGTATTTATTTTGTTTTTCAGTTGCGTTAAAATGCTTCGGAGGCTTGTTCCGCGTGTTTTCCGCTCATCCCAGGGCTTCAGTTCCAGTATGAGCGTTGCCGTGTTGGAGTTGAAAGTTGAATTGAGTATATTCAGGCCGCCCAGGGTCATGACCCTCTCCACCCCGGGCAATTTTTTGGCGAAGTCAATGGTTTTAGCCGTCAGTTCCTCTGTGCGCTGCATGGAAGATCCGTCAGGCAGCGTAAGTGCCGCGTAGATGTATCCCTGGTCTTCGTCGGGGAGGAACCCCGAAGGCAATGTCTTGAGAAGACCGGCGGCTGCGCCCCAGAAAGCAAGCAAAAGGAGAATGAAGATGAAGCTTTTTCGCAGGATCATACGCACTGTCCTGGTGTAGGAAGCGGTGGCCTTTGCGAAAATATTGTTAAACCCGCCGAAGAAGCGGTCTATGATACTATTCGATTCTTTCCTGCGCCGGAGGATCAACCTGCAGAGAGCCGGTGTCAGGGTCAGCGCGGTCAGGGCTGAAAGGAGCACGGAGATGGAAAGCGTCAAAGCGAACTGGCGGTAAAGCTGGCCTGTTATACCTCCCATGAATGCAACGGGTATAAAAACCGAGCAAAGTACGAGCGCTATAGCCACCACTGGCCCGGATACATCATCCATTGCCCTTTCCGTCGCCTCCGTCGGGGAAAAGCCCTTCTCGATGTAACTCTCGACTGCTTCCACGACGACGATAGCGTCGTCAACTACAATCCCGACGGCAAGCACTATACCGAAGAGAGTAAGGGTATTGATGGAGAATCCGAAGACGGCAAATCCTGCAAAAGTGCCCACGAGAGATACGGGGACTGCAAGCATGGGTATAAGAGTCGCCCTGAAGCTGCCCAGGAAGAGAAGCACCACCATGAGCACAAGTATGACGGCGTCCATGAGCGTATTCTTAACTTCCTTGATCGAATCCTTGACGAAATCGGTGGTATCCAGCGTAACCTCGTACGTAAGTCCCGGAGGCATGTCTTTCCCAAGCTGCTCGAGAAGTTTCCTCAGCCTTTCCGCCGTACTGATTGCATTGGCGCCGGGCTGCTGGTAAACAAGTACGAGAGTTGCAGGGACATCGTCCAGGCGGCCGTAACTGTAGTAGGTCTGGGCGCCAAGTTCGAGCTTTGCTACGTCTTTCATGCGCAAAAACGAGCCGTCAGGCTGTGCGCGAACGATCATGTCGCCGAATTCTTTTAAGGTATCAAGCCTGCCCTTGGCGTTTATGGCATACTGAAATTCGGTGCCCTGCTTTGCCGGGGGCTGCCCAACGGAGCCCGCCGGGGCCAGTATGTTCTGTTCCTGCACCACATTGGCGATGTCGCCTGCGGTCAGGCCGAGCTGGGTAAGTTTATTGGGATTGACCCAGAGGCGCATGGAATAATCGCGCTGCCCGACTATCATCGTGTTTCCCACGCCCTCGGTGCTCGATATCCTGTCAACCAAGTTGATGCTGGCGTAGTTGCTAAGGAACACCTCGTCGTAAGTTTTGTCCGGCGAGTAAACGCTGACCACCATGAGTATGTTGGGCGACTGCTTGGTAACGACGACACCCTGGTCGACCACGTCGGAAGGGAGTTTTGCCATGGCCTTGTTGACATTATTATTTACGTTTACGTTGTCCATATCCGGGTCGGTTCCCACGGCGAAGGTGCATGTCAGGTTGTACCTGCCGTCGCTGGTGCTGGTGGACGACATGTAGATCATATTTTCAGTCCCGTTGATCTGTTCTTCCAGCGGGATGGCTATGGATTGCTCGACGGTTTCGGCATCGGCTCCGGGGTAGTTGGCCTGCACCTGGATGGTGGGAGGCGTTATATCGGGGAAAAGAGATATGGGAAGAGCGGCCATACTGAGCGACCCTGCGATAAGTATGATCAGGGCGATGACTATTGCTAAAACGGGACGGTGGATGAAAAATTTGGCCACTAATTCTCTCCCGGTTCTTTCGTAGCGGGTTGGAATTCGGGCTTTACCACCATTCCGGGACGGACTTTAAGCTGTCCTTCTACTATGACTTTATCCCCGGGCTTAACTCCTTCTTTTACAACCACCATGTTGCCCACCTGGTCCCCGAGCGTCAGTGTCCTCAGGGCTACTTTGTTATCCGCTCCGACTACATAAGCCACATTGGCGCTCTGTAATATGCTCACCGCCATCTGCGGGATAACTGTGGCGTTTCTATCATGATCTATAACTAACTGGATGCGTCCGAACATGCCGGGACGCAGGAGGTGTTGAGGGTTGGAGAATTCTCCGATTATCATCATAGTGCCGGTATTCGGGTCCAGTGAGGGCTGGATAACGATTACCCGGCCCTTATAAGGATATACGGATCCGTCAGCCAGGATCAGCTTGAGTTTGGGGGATTCTAATTTTCTATTTTTCTGACCTTTTTTATCTTTCTGAACTATATACTCTTCCATCAAGCGGAGATAGTCGGTTTCGCTCCCGTTGAAGATGACCCGTATAGGGTCCAGCGAAGTAACCGTCGTAAGGAGAGTTGCCTCTCCCCGCCCGACCAGGTTGCCCGGCGTCACCATGCGTTTTCCTGCTATACCGTCTATAGGAGAGGTAACGGTACAATAGCCAAGGTTGATTTCTGCCTGCTGGACGGCGGCTTTTGCGGATTCCACCGCCGCCTGGGCCTGTTCGACTGATGTTTTTTGAGTAAGGACTGAGTTGGTATATGCCGCTTCCTTGGCGGCCACGTCGTCTTTCGCCATCTCCAGGTTGGTTGCGGCGCTATCGTAATCCTGCTGCGGAACGGCCTTTTCCTGGGCCAGAGGCTTGAGCCGCCTCTCGTTAAGTGCGGCATAAGCCAGCGCGGCCTTCGACGATTCCAGGTCAGCCTTCGCCCTCAGGATGGAAACTTTTTCTTTTGCGTATGCCAGGTCGGACGTGGCCTTATCCAGGGACGCCTTTGCCGACAAAAGCGCCGCCTTATAAGTCCGGCTGTCCAGGAGGAAAAGAACCTGGCCTTTTTTCACAGGGTCGCCTTCTTTGAAACACTGATTCATAAGGAAAGCTTCGACACGCGCCTGTATATTCACCGTCCCGCCGCCGGTGCTGGCGTCAACCGTGGCAACGTATTCGCTCACTATCGGCACGGTTTTCTTAACCGCCTCCGCAACTACTACGGTCGTAATCTCCTGCTGAGCGCCTGCTTTTTCTTTTTTCTCGGCATTATTGCAGCCGGAAAAAATTATGAACGACAGGCAGATTGCCACAATCAGGGCCGTCAAAGACATAAAATAAAAGGGACATCGTGTTCCTTTATTTATCACAATCACCCCATATCTATTTTTAAAATAAAAAGATAAATTCAACCTTAACCGGGACTTTTCCTTCAGGACGGAATCAATCTTAAGATGTATATATTTGTAAGTTCTGGCAGGCTGTCTGCAAAATTCAGAAACATATTGGACTGGGGAGGAAGAGGGATGATATAATAAATTCGGTGAGAATGAAGCAGCCGGGTTGAAATCTTCTTCCCAGGTTCTGCGTGTTGAGTCTCGCCTCTTGGAAACCAGTGGGTTCAATTCCCACAAGATCCGACCCGGGGAGCCTGCCTTCGGGCGGCACGGGAGCAGCCATGCGGGTTAAGTCCCCCGCTTCTCTCTTGCGGTTCCCCGGCAAGGATTATAACCGGATCGAAAGGGGGAAGGAAAATGAACTTAAGTATCTGGATTATCGCACTTATCCTAATCGTACTATGGATATTATATGGAATCTTAATTGATAAAACGGTTGTAAAGGAGTACCAGAAAGGGCTTCTTTTCAGGCACGGCAAGTTTAAGAAGTATCTTAGAACCGGGATAAACCGTATTTTCAGGCCGGGAAGCGAAATAATGCTGTTCGATGCCAGGAGAAAAATAATTTCTGTTCCGGGTCAGGAACTTCTGACTTCCGATAATGTTGGAATAAAAATAACCACCGTGGTATTATTCGAGACCATCGATCCGTTAAAACTTATAAATACCGTAGAAGATTCTACTAAATCTCTTTATCTTGCCGTTCAGCTTTCTCTCCGCGCGGAAATCGGGAATATGAGCATCGATGAGCTTCTGGAGAGCCGAAACAGCCTGTCGGAAAAACTGCTCTCCCTTGTTTCCGGTGCCGCGGAAGAATTCGGATTAAAAGTTCATTCCGTGGACATCAAGGACATAATGTTCCCCGGCGAGCTAAAGAACATATTTTCCGAAGTTATCCGTGCCAGAAAGGAGAGCCTGGCATCGCTTGAAAGAGCAAGGGGAGAGCAGGCGACATTGCGGAACCTGGCAAATTCGTCAAGAATGCTTGAAAATAACCCTGCCCTTTATGAAATGTGGAAGTTGCATAAAATATCTTCTGCTGCAGGCAATACGATCGTCTGGGATGCCGGAACGGATAAATCTTTTCTGAAGAACAAAACAGATAAACATGATAAACTCCCTGCGGCAGACAGTGGAAATATCGAATAACCGGCGGTTATTTACAAATCATCTTATATACCGCTCAAATACCAGGCAGTAAATCTTCGGATTTATCAGGCGCTTTATTTTCGGCAAACCGGTGATTTCGCCCCTTCCGATCCTGAAAATTTTCGGCCGAATTAAGCTCCGGGCTCCTGTTCGATTTCGGTTTCCGGCCCCGGTTTATGGAAAAGCATATCTTTCCAGAGGCGCCCGGTTATTCCCCAGCCTTTGACCCAAGCGTAAACAGCCGGTATCACTATCAGTGTGAGGATGGTCGAAGAAACCATACCCCCGACCATCGGCGTGGCTATCCTTTTCATGACCTCCGCGCCTGTGCCCTCGCCGACCATCAACGGCAGAAGCCCCACGATTATCACCGACACGGTCATCATCTTCGGCCTGACTCTTTCCACCGCCCCGTGCATGACGGCTGAATAAAGATCCCGCATGGAAGGTTTCCCGCCTGTCTCAAGCAGTTTCTCCTTCCAGGCAATATCGAGATACAGAATCATAACCACGCCGGTTTCCGCCGCAACACCCATAAGCGCGATAAAGCCTATCCACACTGCGACTGAAACCGAAAAGTCAAGAAAATACATCATCCATATCCCGCCCACCGCTGCAAACGGGAGAGTCAGCATCACTATCAAAGTGTCCGTCATATTTTTAAAATTAAAATAAAGCAGAATGAATATAAGAAACAATACAACCGGGATAACTATTCTGAGGCGCTGGTTAGCGCTCACCATATATTCATACTGTCCCGACCACTCTATATAAGTGCCGGGCGGGAACATCACGTTTTCTTCTACTGTTTTTTTTGCGTTCCTGACATATGTCCCGATATCGATCTCGTCATCTATCGATACCACGGTCAGCCCCTGGAGCAATGCGTTTTCGCTTTTTATCATCGAAGGCCCGGTTTTAACCTCTATTCTTGCAAGCTGGCCGATCGGTATATTTTGCCCGCTCGGTGTAGGTATCAGGACCCTTTTAAGTTCGTCCAAGTCCTCCCTGTAATCCCTTGCATATCGCAGGCTGACGGGAAAACGCTCCCTGCCTTCGACCGTCCATGTCATATTCATGCCGCCGATGCCTGTTTTGATTATATTCTGGACATCCCCTACATTCAGGCCGTAACGGGAGGCTTCCTTTCGGTCGATCTCTATATCTATATAGTTCCCGCCTTCAGTCCGGTCGGAAAAAACACTGACCGTGTGCGGCACATTTTTAATAACCCGTTCAAGCTCGGAGCCAAGCTTCTGGATGTCTTCAAGTGTATTTCCATATATCTTGATTCCCACGGGCGTTTTAATGCCGGTCGAAAGCATATCGATACGGGTCTTTATCGGCATAGTAAAAGAATTCGCAAGTCCGGGGATCTGCATGTTGCTTTCAAGATCTTTGACGATATCATTAATAGTGCGGCCCGGCGCCCAATCTTTCGGATCCTTCAATACGATGGTGGTTTCCAGCATGGACATGGAAGCCGGATCGGTAGCGGTATCCGCTCTTCCTGCTTTACCGAATACTATATCGACTTCAGGTATTTTTTTTATCACCTTATCGGTCTGTTGTAATAATTTCTTGGCTTCCGTGATAGAAATCCCCGGGAAAGTGGTTGGCATGTAAAGGAGGTCTCCCTCGTTGAGAGGCGGCATGAATTCGGAGCCAAGCTTCTGGAGAGGGAAAATGGTAAGGAGCAAAATTAACAGGGCAATTACCATTACCGGGCCTTTCATCCTGAGAACGAGCCATATTACCGGCCGGTAAAGCGTAATGAGGAGCCAGTTCAAAGGGTTCTTCCGTTCGGGCGTTATATGGCCGCGCAGAAAGATCGTCATCAGGACGGGCACGAGGGTGATCGATAAAATCGACGCCCCAAGCATGGCGAAGGTTTTGGTATATGCGAGGGGCTTGAAAAGCCGTCCTTCCTGTGCCTGCAGTGTAAAAACCGGTAAAAAAGAAACTACGATTATGATAAGCGCGAAGAAAAGCGTGGGGCCGACCTGCTTTGCAGCGTTCAGAACAAGTGTCGTCCTGTCAACTTTTTCTCCCCTGGCATTTGAGTGTTCGATCATCTTGTGGGCGTTCTCGATCATGACAATGGCCGCATCTACCATCGCGCCTATCGCTATGGCGATTCCACCCAGCGACATGATATTCGCATTTATTCCCATCCTGTGCATGACTACAAACGAGAAAAGGATGCCGATAGGCAGGGTGATTATGATAATGAGAGACGACGGGAAATGCCATAAAAATAATATGCATACGAGGATAACGACGATACACTCTTCAACCAGTTTATTATTAAGAAAGGCGATGGCCCTTTCTATCAATTTCGACCTGTCGTAATTGGGGACTATTGTAACTCCTACGGGAAGGCCGGGCTGAATTTGTTTGATCTTTTCCTTGACGCGCTTGATGACGGCAAGGGCATTTTCGCCGTACCTCATAACAACGATGCCGCCGACCACTTCGCCTTCCCCGTTTTTTTCCGCCAGACCTCTCCTGGCATCAGGCCCCCTTGTAACCATGGCGATGTCGCCGACCGTTATAGGGACGCCTTTTTCATCTACATCAAGGGAGATATTCCTGATGTCGTCCAGGCTGTTAATATAGCCGAGGCCCCTTATCATGTATTCTTTTTCGCCCAATTCCAGGACGTGGCCGCCTGACTGGACATTGCTGTCCATCACTGCGTTTGTAACTTTTTCAAGAGGGATATTATAAGCCAGCAGTTTATCGGGGAACACCTGTATCTGGTATTGCATGACAAACCCGCCGATGCTGGCCACTTCGGCGACTCCGGGAACTGTTGAAAGCTGGTATTTGACATACCAGTCCTGGATGGCTCTCAGTTCCCCGAGGTTATGGTTTTTGCTTTCAAGGGTGTATTGGAAGACCCAGCCTACGCCGGTAGCGTCAGGTCCCAGGGATGTAACAGCGTCTTTCGGGAGCCTGCCGGAAACATAATTGAGATATTCGAGTACCCGGCTCCTTGCCCAGTAAAGATCCGTCCCATCCTCGAAGATCACGTAAACAAGGGAGAAGCCGAAATCGGAATAACCCCGGACTTTTTTTACCCTGGGGACGCTGAGCATGGAAGTAGTAAGCGGATATGTTATCTGGTCTTCAATTTCTTTCGGGCTCTGCCCGGCCCACTCGCTGTAAATAATGACCTGCGAATCGGAAAGGTCGGGTATGGCATCCAGGGGCGTGTTATATAAAGCATAGATCCCCCAGCCTGCCAGGAGGCTCGTGAGGATAAGTATCAGGAACCTGTTCCTCCCCGAATATTCGATAATCTTTGCCAGCATTTAATATACAACCTATTCTTAAAAAGCGGTCGGCGCGGGATTAATGTTGCATTCCCTCCATGCCGGGCATACCTTCCATTCCTCCTGTGCCCTCCATCGATGATTTTATCCTGGATTCCGAATCTATCAGGAAATTTGCCGATGTAATGATTTTCTGCCCTTCCTTCAATCCCGAAAGGACCTTGAAATAGCCGTCAACGTGTTCGCCGATAATGATCTTTTTAGTCATCATTTTCCCGTCGCCCAGGTCCAGGACGGCGTAATTTTCCTCGCCTGTTCGTATAACCCCAACATCCGGGATTGCAAGCACCCGGCCGACGGGATGTTCCATGCGCGCTTCCACATACATCCCCGGTTTAAAAAATCCGCCGGGATTGGGTGCTTCTATCCTGACTTTCAGCGTCCTGGTCTTGTCGTTCATATACGGCTCGATAAATGAGATCCTGCCGTAGAAAAAATTGCCGGGGTTCGAAACAGTGCTTAATTTTACATCCTGTCCCATCTTTACCCATTCCATATCCTGCTCGAATATTTCCGCATATATCCAGACGGTTGACAGGTCGGCGATCTTAAAAAGGATTGTTCCTTCCGTTACATACATGCCTTCAAATGCGCTCTTTTCGATCACTGTCCCGGCTGCCGGTGATACTATGTAAAGATGTTCAAGAACTTCTTTCGATTTTTCTATTTTCTTGATCTGATCCTCTGTAATCCCCCATAATCTAAGCCTTGTTTCGGCGGCCTTGACAAGCTCGGCGGCGTTGTTGACTGCTTCGGGATCGGAATTCGAGCTTTTCAATTCGTTAAGGTATTCCAGGGACAGCAGAAGCTCTTTCTGTGTCGAAACCAGCTCGGGGCTGTAAACGGAGGCAAGTTTTTCTCCCTTCCCTACTACGATCCCGGTGAAATCAACATAGAGCCGGTCTATCCGCCCGCTTATCCATGATGAAATTACTTTTTCACTTTTTTCATCGTATGCCACATGACCCACGGTAATAATTTTCTTGGTCAGATCCCTGTACGATACTTTACCCGTGGTTACGCCGAGGATCTGCCGCATGCGGGGATCGACGGTAACAAGCCCCCCCATTGACTCCCCTGTGCCGGTCATTTTCATTTCCATCTTTTCGCCGGTCTTATGCAAAGCCGCCGGAGTAAGAGAAGGGGCAGGAGCGGCGGATGAACGCTTTTTCCTGACGAGGGTCATCCCGCAAATCGGGCATTGGCCTGGCTTGCTTTCCACTACTTGTGGGTGCATTGGGCAGGTGTAATAATAATCGGCGGAAGCCTCCTTGCCTGCAGGAGAAGGGGCTGTAATAGTTTCACCTGTTTTTGCCGTCCCTGAGCGCATTGAAGACAGGTTATGGTCGATTTCCTGCCGTATGTCGGAAAGCTTCCCCGATATTACCTTTTCCGCTTCGCCGCTTTTTCCATGAAAGGCTTTGACGTAATCCTTGTACATGCCGCTTGAGTAAACATAGAAAAAGATGACACCGAGGACTATTAAGACGATTACGATGTTGAGAAGCTTGAGTACATATTCGCCTGTCTTGCCGATTATTTTCAAAAATTTATTTTTCTCCATTGGGGCTTGCCTCGTCTCCTCCTGTCATTTTCATACCTTCGCCGGTGTTGTCAGTACCGGAGTTTTTGCCGGGAGAGGCTGTCCCGGGAGGATTTCCTTCTTTCTTGACCAGGGTCATACCGCAAATCGGGCACTGACCGGGCTTATCTTTGACTATTTGAGGATGCATGGGACAGGTATAATAATAATCGGCGGGAGCCGGTTCGGGAGCAGCCTGGGACATTGCAGGAGAAGGAGAAACCTGTACATTTTCAGGCACCGCCTTTTCTGTCGGACTATATGCGCAGCCATAAATTAAACAGCAAAATACACCGAGGACAAGCAGCAGGATTGCCATTTTAAATATTTTTAGAGTAAATCCGCTTTTTTTGTCGGTAGTTTTTGAAAATTCATTTTTTTTCATCATGGTTTACCTCCGATTTTTTAATTATTGTTGTGTCGGCATCAGGTTTTTCCTCGGGCAATATCGCCTGGCCGACTGCGTATTCCGCGCTTACAAGGGCCTGGACACGCTCTATCCGGGAACTTATATCCTCCAGTTCGAAATTAAGCAGCGCCTGCTGGTTTGTGATAACCGTATTGAAGTCGAGCTTGCCGGTTCTATAATTGGCCATTACAGAATCAAGCAATGTCCGGGACTGTGGTATTATGGTATCCCGTATAAAATCCGCATGTCTTTTTGATGCTTCAGCCTGTATAAGGGATTCATTGAGCATCTGGAGCGTCATTACTTTCGTACTGTCATACGATGCACGGGCCGCCTCAAGCTGTGATTCGGCTTCTTTTACTGAATAATCGTATTTTTGGTGGAATACGAAAGGGAGGCTCATAGTTACGCCGATTTCCACATCCATCATACCTCTGTTAAAATACATATTGCTCAGCATTAAAGAAAAATCCGGGTTATCCCTGGCTTTTGCAAGTTCGAGAGCCGTCTGACTTTTCTTTATCGAAAGATCGGCTGCAAGTATAAAGGGCCTGTTGGCAAGAGCCAGCTTTTTCAACTCGTCGCGGGAATATGCGATATCGGGCAGAGTTTGATCAGGCGCCGGGTCTCCGATTTCATTTTCTGGAGGCTGGTTCGTCAGCGTGTTCAGCCATAGTTTTAAGCTCCTGGTTTTTTCTTCGAGCGTTATCCGCTCGTTCTTGAGACGGGACAGCTCTACATCGGCCTGTAGAAGGTCAGGCTGAATCCCTTTCCCCGTAGTATAGTTTATCCGGTTTATGCGTATCATCTGCCTTACAAGGTCCATGTGACGGTCAAGTATCGATATGGCCTTGTTTACAAACAGCAGTTGGTAATACGCAAGCTTGACCTGGCTGATTACTTCCCGCATTCCTTCCCGGTAATTTTCATATTCAATCAGAACATCGTGCCCGGCTACTTCACTCATAAGTTTCAGTTTGCCTCCCCCCGGGATCATCTGGGAGATATTATAAACATAAGTGGCCTGGCCTACGTATTCGGGGTTTGCAAAGCTCGGAACCGGTGAATATACAAGCCCGAATTCAGGATCCGGCAACTCCTTTAATTGTGGGGCTATGTATTTTGCTTTTTCCCAGTTTTTCTTCAGCACGACAAGCTCCGAGTTGTCGGATACCGCCCTGTCGATAAGCGAAACCAGGCTGAGTTCCCCGGGAGTTTCTTTTGTCTCGGCTTCGGAGGCAAAAACAGGATGAGCTAACATCACCTGTACTAAAAGGGCTATAACGACTAAAGCAAATCTCATATATTTATCAGCGTCCCCCGTAAATTTTGCCTTTAATGCCCAGGAAAGTTAATTCTACCGAATTTGCATATACCCTGTTTTAAAATTCTAGCATTTTACTCGTGTTTATGCAAAAAAAATCGATTTCCGTCAATCCCTGGCACGGGTACCTTATAATAGTTAAAGTACAACCTGTTGCCTGCGAACTTTATGTTGACAAATAGTTGTAGCCTGTTAAATCAAACCTTGCCGGGAATTATCATTTCTTCAAGGGGTTCAGGTTGGCGTGAGAAACCCATTGCCATCCGTCCCCGGCATTCAGCCAGACGCTCTGTCTTGCAGACGGTGCGGTGGAGAGCTTTTTTCCACCTATGGTTTCTTCGACCGATATAAAATATGTAACTACAATCACGGGGCCGTTTTGTGTAACTTTAAACTTGCTGAATTTATACTTGCCTGCATTTAAGCCTTTGAGCAGCTTTATCTCTTCGTCGCGCCCGATTGCGCCGTCTTCGTGGACTGATTGAAAACCCTTCGCGATCTTTTTTTCAACGACAGGCCAGTTTTTAGCTTTTATATCGGCCCACATCTGCTTCTCGAGGTTTTCCCCCAGGCTTGCCGATGACGCAGGATTATCGGCGGCAATAACGGCCTGCCCTGCGACAGCCATCAGCAGGGCGATAAACAGCAAAACTTTTAATCCTTTCATTAGCGCCTCCTGTAATCATATTACTATTTTATAATTATATCATTCGCTATCGATGAAACTCAATATTAATTAACCTGCCGCAAAAATTTTAAAAATTGAATTGTAAATTGAATAAGGAAGCGTGTTGTGTTAAAATCAAACTTGTTGTATATTAGATAAAATAAATTTCGATTAATCGAAAACCGGTTGAATTATCTTCCGGGTAATTCCGGCGCCTGCTTCGGAGGAGGATTAATAGTGGTTGCAATAACGATTATGCCCCATTCGACCGTTCCGGGGGGCTTTTTTAACGAGAGCAAACCTCTTTTAAGGGCGCTGGAAAAAGAACTGCTTAATTTTCCTGATCCCGAACGCTGCCGTAAGCATCTTGAAAAAATTACATCGATCCCCCATTGTGCCGGGACAGTTCAGGGAAAAGCTGTTGCCAATTATGTAAGCGATCAATTGATGAAATCCGGTCTCCTGGTATCAAGGCATGAGTTCCAGGCTACCGCCTCGTTTCCGGTTTCTATAAGTGTAAGTCTTGTGGTTAACAAGAAAAAAACTTCACTGGGACGTATTGAAGACAGGAAAATGCCCGAAGATTTCCCGGAAGAAAACCCGTATATCCTCCCGTGGTGTGCTTACTCGGCAAGCGGAGAGCTTGAAGGAAAGGTCGTTTACGCAAATTATGGAAGGGCCGAGGATTTTCAGATCCTGGAAAAAAAGAAAATATCCCTTAAGGATAAAATCGTCCTCGTAAGATACGGGAAGGGATACAGGGGCAGCAAGGTATTCGAAGCTCAAAACCGCAATGCGGCGGCTGTGTTGCTTTATCCGGACCCGGCCGATTCAGGCTCTCAAAAAGGCAAGACTTATCCTGACGGGCCGTGGGCTCCCGATGACTGCATCCAGCGGGGCAGCGTGTTATATGATTTTTTAAGGGCCGGGGATCCCGGAAGAAATGCTAATAATAATAGTGAAGAAGAGAAAGTCGATTTATTCCCTACAATACCTGTGGTGCCCATATCTGCGCGCGACGCCGGGCTTATTATGAAATCCATGAAAGGCAAAATCCCCGACGATTGGAAAGGCGGCCTGGAAGTTCCTTACAGCCTGGGCCCCGGGCCTTCGGTAATACAACTCGATGTGATGATGGAAACAAAAACCCGTACTTTCATCAATATTCTGGGAGTTATAAGGGGCGAAGAGGAGCCTCACCGTTTTGTTCTTATTTCCAACCACCACGATGCATGGACATACGGCGCGGTTGATCCCGGGACAGGGACTGCGGCCATGCTGGAGTTGGCCAATACTTTCGGCAACCTCCGCAGGATCGGCTGGAAACCGAGACGGAGCCTTATTTTCGGTTTCTGGGACGGCGAAGAATATGCCCTGACAGGCTCGACTGCATGGGGGGAGGAAGAGGCCGGAAGGATGAGAGAGTGCCTTGCCTGCCTTAACGTCGATGCCGCTGTGAGCGGGGATAACTTTTTCTGTGCAACATCGCCCCTGCTTGCAGGGCTTGTTAAACTTGCGGCTTCCAAAGTAAGGCTGCCCGGCGGCAAATGGATGGGGTCATTCTTTAAATACTCCGGTCCCGATAACGCTGAAAACGCCGGTAAATTATTGCCGGGAAACGAACCCCTTCTGATGCTTTCGGGAGGAACCGATTATACCGTGTTTTTCAACCGCATGGGCGTCCCGTCTATCGATGTGGGGTTCACAGGCCCTTACGGTGTCTATCATTCCATGTATGACGATTTCGAATGGGTCAAGAAATTCGGAGACCCCGGCTTTCTTTATCATACGGCTATGGTTAAATTCATCGGGCTCATGGCTCTCCATCTTTCGGAGAGCGATCTCCTGCCGTACGATGTGCTTGCTTATCCCAGGGCGTTCAGGGAGCATCTCGATTTGCTTCCTAAAAAAAGCAAGATTGCCGAAATCATGGAAAAGGCCGCGGACAGTTGGGATGAAGCGGCAAACGAGGCTCATGCCGCGATACAGAAAATAAAGCAGAACCCCCCCGGCGCAGCAAGAGAAAAAGCTAAAATAATAAACGAAGCGCTTCTTTCCATTGAAAGATCACTGCTTGACAAGGAAGGCATTCCTTCACGAAAGTGGTTCCGCCACCTTATTTATGCGCCGAAAAATACCTTCGAGCCGCAGGTCTTTCCGGCCGTTATGGACTCCCTGGATCAGGGGAAACGTAAAGATGCGGTGCAGCATGCCGAAAAAATCGCCGCCGCCGTTGACAGGGTATGCGTTTACCTGCGAAAAATTTCTAAAATTAACAAGTAAGATCAGATCCCATGTTACGAGGTTTTAACCGGACCGGCATTTTGTCTTTCGGCCCCAAAATTATTCTCCTCAATTCTTCTTTCTTTTCCTTTTTTTCATAGAAGCTGTTATTTCTTCGGGGAGCCATAATACCAGGCATGTCCGGCACATCATCAGCTTCTTTTTGTCGCCGTTTTCATCTCTTACATGAACAGTCATAAGTGGCGGAGCTTTTATTTTTTTCAAATATCTGCAAACAGGGCATTCCGGCCTTTTTCCCATTTGTAGCTCCTTTGCTTGTATCGGGAAGGATTACGAAATTTTCTTAATCTGCGTTTCGCTTTTTTTCAGGGCGTCATTTGCCCATTTCAGCAAATCGGGCCATGTAAGCCCCTCCAGTTTTGACGGGATCAGGTCATTGAATTGTCCCAGTAAATTTTTCCTTATTTCTTTTTCTTTTTGGTACAGTTCGTTAAAGGAGCCTGACGGATACAACTTGAATGACGGAGACGTTTCCCTTTCTATCATTTCTTCTACTAAATTGTCTGGCACGGCTTTTAAGAGTTGTTTCCACCGCTCCTCGAGCGGGGAGCCCGATTGAACCCTGGCACGGGCTTCATCAAGTATTTTGAGCGCCTTCTTGAGTTTGGAAATTCCCCCGGATGGAAGCGCCGCAAATTCCGGCATCTTTGAACCTTCATTACCTTTAGGCAAAGATGAATAGGAAAAATAATCCTGAGAAAAGGAATTCATGATCCTGCCTCCTTAGAAAAATTTTATTTGATAATCCCCGCAAATCCGCCTCCGGGTTTCCCCTGTCATGCCTGTGAAAGGTACCGTACTCAGCTTCTTATCTCTTCAAAGTCCAGATCGACTTCCCGTAAAAAGATCTCTTTATCGCCATCCCCTGTATCTACGAAGCCTGCAACTTCAACTTTCAATCTTTTTGCTCTCAGGCCGCCGGGAGGATATATCCTGGGGTTTGTCAGCCCGGCGATATCGAATGACAGGCTTCCGTCTGCTCCGTCAATTTCATAATAAACCTTGCAGGTATCCCATCCCTTTCCATCGATATATACCCTCCTCAAGTTTATCTCCAGGCTGCCGGAACCCGGTAACTCTATCCACCCCGTACGGTACAGGACTGAAAACGGCGAATAGGGATCCGCTGTATTGTCTCCGCCGTATTTATAAATGCCCGACGGCTGGAGTTCTCCGCCTTCCGGTGTATAACTTTTGAGAGCAAGATACAGGTCATCGTTTTTAACCCCGAAGGAACCGCCGAACGATTCGGTTTCAAACTCCCACCAGCATTTATGCTTGAAGTTGTAAATATGAATTTTGTAATCGCCGTCCCGGTTTGTATATGCGCGCCATCTCTCGGATTTGCCGGGATGATATGCGGACGTGGTTTTCTTGCCTGTGGTAATTTCCGTCTGGGTCTGTATCTCCATCATCTTTAATTCGAATAGCGAAGTGCTGTATACGTTCACGCCGAATTTTCTCTTGCAATAGACGCGGTAATATCTGTAAGCGTTGTCCTGGCCGTGAAAATAATAATTATAGTAATAATTTGATCCCGATTCTAACTCCGATTGTGCCAGGTCGGGCGTCATGACAGTCCAGTCCGAGCCGTTGTTTGAAGCCTTGAATGATACGCTGTTAAGCGGAAACATCTCAGGCGTGCCTTTATAAAGCTGGATTTTCTTTATAGTTTTGGTGTTCGTCGGACCGAAGTCGATTTCAATCCAGACATCTTCGTCATAATCGAAAGAGTACATTGCTATTTCAAGAATCTGGGCGTAATAAACTCCTCCGCCCCGGTCGGTAGTGCTGCCGGCCAGTTGGTAATACCTGTATGAATTCGTATTTGAAACCCTGTATAAGTTTACAGTCCCTCCGATTGGCGAGGTCGTTAAGCCCGTCCAATCGGTTCCGTCATCGGATCCCTGTAATGTCCAATTGAAGCCTGAACCGCTCGAACCGGCGAAATACATAAGTTTTATCGCCTGGGAATTTCCTGCGCCCAAATCGATTCTCCACCATTCCTCCGTCGAAGAACCGGAAGCCGGTGTTTTCCAGAGAGTGGTTTCATTGTCGTCTATTGCTTTGCTTGCCGTGCACGTGCCGTCCTCGCTTGAGGCTGTCGCAGTAATTCCTGTTGTCCGGTCGGTGTCGTCGGTCTGCCAGTAAGTTGTTAAACTGTTGTCGTTCAGATTTGACGCAGGATGTCCGCTTGCATAAGTCGATGCTGAAGCCGTCCCTGAAGTCGCCACGTTCACCCCGAAATCGTAAATGTTATCCCGCGTTTCGGCGTTGTCTATATCTTCCATCAACGGTATGTCAAATGTTTCCTCTGTGATATCCATTAAATCTATTTCATCCTGGATCTCGGTAAGCCGGTAAATTAAATATTCTTTTTTGGCGGTTGAAAACATCAGCCCGTAAGGAGAACAGTCCGTTAATGTATAGGGGATAAGCTCTCCCGTATTTTTCGCAACCGGCTTCAGCCTGGCATCGGACGCCGTGTATCCTGAATACCTGTATATTCTTCCGTCTTCCTTGACTATGAGGAGGATATCATTATATGGCATCGTTCCGGCAAAAATTACTGGAACCGCTGCATCGCCGGCCGTAATGTATCCGCCGTTTTCGACATCGACATAAATCAATGCTTTGTTTCCGCCGACTCCTGCGCTGTAGCCGGTACGGCAATACATGATGCCGCGATCAAAAGTGTAGTTTGCTTTCCCCGGGTTGCCGAAATAACCGTAAATTCCCGTATTGGTTATGTATGCGAAATTTACTCCGCCACCCAGTAATTGCGTGCCGTAAACATTTCCCGAATATGCGAATGTCAGCCTGTTGGCGGCGATTCCTATCAGCCTGACTGTTGCGCCGGGATCGGCTCCTTCTTCCACCTGGTAAACTTTCCCATCGGAAGCGCCTGCTATCCAGCGCAATACGCCTTTATGCCAGAATAATCCCCGGTTTGGAACTATACAATCGGATGCGTTCGTGCCGTATTTCAAGTTGGCCGTACTTGTCAGGCCGGGTCTGCGAATAAGAGAGCCGTCGTGCTGTGGAAAACAATTCTTCATGACCTCTGCCTCCGGCTTGCACAAACCACTCTCTTCGCATAAGCACCGGGCCGGGCTATACAGCCCTTTTTTGAAATCGACCAGCCTGATTACGGGCATAAAAATCTTCCTTTCGATATTGAAGTGAATATAAATGACATTAATTCATCCGGCCTTGATTTTTTTATTCGGTCCAGCTCCTCGGAGGCCCGATATCACAATGCACAAAGCCCTTTTGAACATACTTCCCTATCCCTGTAAAGCCGGACTTTCTTGCAAGCCTTGCTATCTGGTTTAAATTTATGCCGGGGATATACAGGTCGGCGGCCATGTCCCTGCAATGATAAGAATTCTTTACACCGCCGACCTCCGCGTTATGCTCGGCGCAGCGGTAAGCTGATGTTATGACCGGCTTCGTACCGGCAAACTCCGTCATTCTTTCCAGGCATGACAGGAGCCTTTTCAAATTTATAGGGTAACCTCCGATCCTGTTACAACCGCATTTACACGCCAGTTCGTTCCTGCTGAAATGCTCTGAAAGCATATCTTGCTTCATCTCGTTCACATCCGCTTGAAATATTACTTCCCCAGTTTAATCCCGCGGCTCCGGCATCGTATCCATCGATAACATCTCGGCTTCCGATGCGGCGCTGTATTCATCGGCCATCTGCAGGAAAAGCTCATTCTCCAGGTTGTGGAAAAGGGTCGTCGAATTGCCCGCCCTTATGTTGTTGCGGTCTGCAGCGCTTAAATCTACCATCACTCCGTAAACCAGCAATATGTGATATGCCTCCGGCAGGACGGGGACATCCTCATCATTGTTAAGAGCCGCCGGGATCATGCGGTAGGCCAGTTGTACCACGGTTCCGGGGTCAGGGATCGCATCGAAATAAAATTCCTGGAATCGGGGCGTTATGTAAAACGAATCGCCTTCCGTCTGAGTCGATATATTTTTTTCAATCTTTAATGTCTTGCTCGATGACGTGTAGCTTATGATTCTTGTGCTGTTGTTTCTCTCAGTGTTCATCAGCATCCAGCCGGCATAATAATCATAGGTATTTCCCGAAAGCGATCCGCACACGACTGTTTCGCCGTCACTTCCAGCACCCATCGCGTAAAGGCCTGATAATGGCTCTTTCGTAGTATTGATTCCGCCGGTAATTATTTTTGAAATATTTCCTAAACTGTTCCTTCCGATCCCTTTTGCTTCCGCCTGTTCGGCGCTTATAACGCCTGGCCTGGAGCCGCTGCTCGGATCTTTTGCGGAAATTATTTTCCAGCAGTCCTGCGGCATGAAATAATTATCGAGAGCGGCCTTGTCGCCTTCATTATAGGTTCCGCTCAAGCCTGTCCCTTCGAGCGTTACCGTTTCGCCTGAAATTTCAGAGATTGTAACTTGCTCGAAATTGTTCCCGTCGGTTACGATTAATTTTCTCCCGGCGCTCATGCCGCTTACAGAATCCACATGCAGCGTGGTTCCTGTGCTCTCTGAAGATACCGTCGTTACAACAACCGGGATGTTTTTTTCTCCCAGGAGAAAATTCCACGGCCTGGCCCTGCAGATCCGAAAGTACCGTGAATTGATAAAATCGTCTATGGTTGTATTTGAAAAAATCGAATTGCTTCCCGATTCCTGAAGCATGGTATATATTTTGGTTCTTATTTCAGACAGGTTCATTTTTCAATAGCCTCCTCCGGCGGTTCGTAATTAATCCAGATACTTTCCGTCCGGGAATATTTTTTCTTGACGCTGCCTTCCCCCAGAAGCCCATTACAACGGGTTTTTCCGACCGCCATGCAGGTCGTACGGTGATCTATTTTTCTCCAGCCCTTATCTTCGAGAGGCTTATAATCCGGGTGGTTATAGCCGGAAAGCATCGCTTTGCCTTTTATGGAGAGCAGGCGGCTAATCAATTCTTTATGGTCATGGATGCTCATCTCGCATCGGTAACGGCCGTCTTTTCGAGTTTCCTTGTGATACGGCGGGTCAAGATAAAAAATTGTATTCTCGCCGTCAAACGCCTCCAGGATTTTTCTAAAATCCCTGTTTTCAATCTGGACACGCATCATGCGTTCATGGATCTTCGGCAAAAGTTCAAGTATTGAGATCCATGCCTTACACTTCATGGCCATCCCGCCTGCCGTCGAGCTTCTGGAATATCCCCATCCTTTTCCGAATACACCGCTGAAACTTTGCCTGGCGACGGTGAACCAGCGGATGGCCCGCTCCACCGTGTCATCCGTGCTCTCCCATGTCTCTTTACATGTCTGAAACTCTTCTCGCGAATAAGGGATAAGGACTACTCTGCCGTAAAATTTTCCGAACAGTTCAGGCTCCCTCAACACCCTGAAAAAATTTACAAGCCCCGAATCCAGGTCGTTGTAAATCTCGACTTTCGATGGCTCTTTTTTAAACAGTAATGAAGCGCCTCCCCCGAACGGTTCGACGTATGTCAGGTGTTTCGGAATAAGCTTTATCAGCCTTCCCGCCGAATGCCCTTTACCCCCGAACCACACGATAGGACTTCTGAGTTTCTCCATTTTTCAATTTACGCTCTCTGCGTGGAGCCCCGCCATGCTGAATTTTAGCAGCCCGCACCGGGGGCAATATATTATATTGAGGACCGCGGAGAAGGTTATGACGGTGAACTTTACTTTTACCGTTTTTTCCAGGCACAGGAACCCTTCTCCGGAGCCGCTGGAACATCTCGGGCAGTTCATTTGTCGTCCTCCTTTCCGAGTGCCAGGTACAGGCGGTCGCCTTCACCCGGCCTGTCAACCGTTAATAGCTTGATGAGAATGATTATTATATCGATAAGACTTCCTATAAAACCCGGGTTTCTTAATATGGCCGATACCCGGTTCCCCGGAAAGCCGGACAAAAATTCCAGGTATGACGCCAGCACTTTTTCTTTTTTCTCTTTCCCCGGTTTGTCTTCATCAAGTTCTGCGGATTTTATAAGGCTCATGATTTTACTCAGGACTTCCAGCGAAAAGAAAAATTCATTTTTCATTTCGTGACTCTCCCTTCGCCGCTGAAGCGCTGTCGTTGACGGTGGTTATGACCTTGTCTATTTCAGAGCCGCTCTGCATCAGCCAGCATGCTATAAGGCCTCGAAGCGATGCTATGCCACCTTCAAGCTGATCGATTGCATCCCTGAGCGATCCCAGCTCCCATGTTAAATTTTTGATCATCCACCAGACTATACCCAGCAATATCAGGCTGACGCCTATAGGGAAACCTAGCTTTTCGACGATCATGCTCACGAGATATTCCTCCTTTTAAACATGAGTTGTTACAGGGCGGACCCCGGATCGAATGTAAGTGCCGCTTTGATGGTGCGATAGCAACGATAGGCAGGATCCGCCCTGTAATTTGAAAATTGATTGCAAATTGAAGGGTTAGGCGGTGAGGTTAAGTTTCGATCTTTTCTCCCCGGCCTTGTTCTTATGCCGCTCCGGGCGTTCCGATTACAAACCTCCATCCGCCCGATCCCACCGAGAAACGCATGACGGAGTTATATTCAACATCACGGCTTGAAAGGTGGAGGTCGTCCTTGAGGTCAGGCTTGTATCTCCAGAAGAATATCAGTTGATCTCTTTCCTTCGCGCCGAGGAACCATGCGTCGCTGTCCGTAAGCCTGGTCATGACTTCCGGCTTCAGGTCGTACAGGTGGCGGATCGAGTTGATGTCATTATCCTGAGAACCGGCAATCTGGGTGGAATTCAAAATCTGGTATGCGTCAAATTCGAGATCCGGAGGTATGAGCAATACGTCGGGAGAAAGCCCCAGGTACTCGCCACGGCTCCCTCTCATCTTCTTCATTTGGATCAGCGCGGCTTTCAGGCTGGTCGCCGCAAGGTCCGCAGGCGTCGATAAAACATTGGAGCCTGTCCCGCCCGCCTCAAGCGGGTGATCGCTTGCGCAAAGCGGCTTGCCGTCGCCGTAATTATAACTAGCATTAAACGCCCTGTTGAAAACATTGGCTCCGGCGGTTTCGTAAGTTTCCCGCATGGCCCTTGCAAGCGCCTTGGGAAGCCGCTTTATCACATTATATTGATCGTCTTCGAGCATTTCGAATGTTACTACGAACCCCAGCCCGAATGTGCCGTGCGTGAAAGTGTAGTCATAGCCCTGGTACGGCGAATCCAGCAGAATATCTGCCCCTTCGGCTTTTTCCGGCGCTGCCGAAAAACCCGCTATCTCCGATATTATCTCCTGTTTCTTCTTGCTTTTCTCAACTGTAAAGATCCTGGAATATTCCTCCTTAGGCTCGCCCATGTTCTGGAAATATATGGCCCTTATGGCAGGGTTCACAAGATCCGTGAATTCGGCTCTGCTTATCGGCATATTTTTTCATCTCCTTTTCTGTGAATTGTTGATCAGCACCGCTGCCGGTGCTATGCGGTCTTTTCGCCCGGGCCGAGTTGGTAAACATCTGACAGCACGCGTACCAGCACTCTCCCGTATTGATCTCCGAGAGCGTCCCGCGGCGAAAGCTCGTGTACCTGGAAAAATTTATTCGTGGTATCGTCTATCTTGCAATAAACTTTGTGCGAGCTTGCCTCCATGCCGTATTTGCCGCCGACGATAGATTCGCCGGTAACTGCGGAAGTCGGTGTTTCGTGGCTTACGTTTACCTCAAACAAAACATCGCCTTCGGCCAGGAGTACGGGCTGTTTTGTTCCCGCCGTGCCGGACGCGCTCTCCAGCGCCATCCCCGCGGTCTCCGAATCCCCCGTGACGCAGGCGACAATCCGTTTCTCGCTTCCGCTCGTATGCAGCTTTACAAAATCTCCGACTTCGAAATCCGCGCCGGCTTCTACCGGGAAGTGTCTTACCGGAGGTGCTCCCCCGCCGATTCTGCCGGCATACCTGGCTTTCTGCTGGGCTATTGTTGACATCCCATCTTCCTCCTTTCAAATGAAAAAGAGCCGGCATGACCGTCTCTTCTTGCTTTAAATTCCTGGTATTATCTACTTGACGAAACTGCTTATTTGCCCATGACGAAATATTTTCGCCCCTTGCTCCGGTCTTTCTGGAACGCCGTGTCCGCGGCGCGCGCTTCCCTGTCACGGCGCATCGAAACATTGATCTTCGGCTTCCTGCCCGTCGCCGATTCGTGCTGCGCGTCATAGCTTTCGAATATCCGCCCCATTAAAAGGTCGGCGTCTTCCTGGACTCTTTTGTTCCTCTCTTCGATCTTGCTTTTCGGTATCTTGTGAAGCTTGAGATCAAAATGCTCCGGGTAATCTTCCACAGGCACCGCGCCGCCCGCCTGCTTGGCCCTGTACTGGACTCCCCTGGGATCTTTCCGGATCCATCTCAATTCATAACCTTCCGATTCAACCCCCTCCTTCACATCGGGGACGACCGCCAGCGGGTCTGCAGGGTTCGTAGT
>JAMCWD010000053.1 GCA_023475345.1 Chloroflexota bacterium
ATATCGGGGGAAGGGCTGCGGAGCAGAACATATCGCTGTTTGAGCCAATAATAGGAGTAAGTTTCAAGCAGGACCTGTCGTACAAGCTGTCACTGGTCGGGGATTTAATTTACGGGGGCTGGTCGCAGAAAGGTAACGGCGTATCGAATAGCGATTACCGGTTAGGTCTGAACTGGGAGTTCGGAGAAGGCTGGAATCTGGATGCGGGTTATCGCAGCATGTGGTTTTATGGAAAAGACGACAACAGCAACAGCCTGAATATCCGCTACGAAGGGCCGAACATACTTCTTAAATTCGCACGGTAGGGTTGGGAAGCAGAAATGCTGACGAAGAAATTCTCTCTTTTTCTTTCGGTGGCTATTCTGCTGATCTTTTGTAGCTCGTGTTTCGGCATTCCCTCGCTGAATTTTAATGATAACCCGGGGCCGCCGGGCGAAGTCGTTTTCATTTCGGACCGCATCGAAGATACACTTCAACTGTTTACGATGGAATTGAACGGTTTCAATCAGCAGTACCTGCCGACAACGGAATTTCTTAAGGCCGGTGTTTCGACCGACCGCGGCCACAGCCTGGTCGCATTCGTTGACGTGTTGGACGCAGGCGATGTGGCAAGACAGTTTTCAGGCAGGCTCTTAACCGGGGATCTGAATACGGGAAACATTGAAGTGCTGCTGGATGATGCAGGGATGAGATACTGTAATATTTCGGGTGACGGCAGGAAAGTAGTGTACATGCTGTATGATGGAGAACAGGGTATTAATTATACAGGGGGAATAGGTACGGACGGCTCGGACAACCATATTATAGCAGGAGACGCAAATACCGATTCCCTTTTGCCGAATATAAATAATGACGGGAGCAAAACAGCTTACACTCTGTGGTCTCAGGTTCAACCGGAGGGAAAACAGGCGAGGCAGAATTTCGACGGCATTTACGAGAGCGATTGGGACGGTTCCAACCGGCGCCAACTGGTGGAAGACGCCGAAACGCAGGCCAATTATTCACCGGCTTATTCGCCTGACGGAAGCAAGCTGGCATTTGTTACCCTGGATCTGGATCTGCACGCATATTTGATACGTGTTATTGATCTTGTTAATCCCGGTGGGCCTCTAACTATTTTCCAATCCGACGATGCCATCTCCGGCCTTCATTATTCTGCGGACGGAAGCAAGCTTTTATTCTCCATGGTGCCATCAGGAGATCAAATAACAGGTAACGGCAAAAAAATATTGGATACTATTAAAAATAACAGGAAACCTGGCAATCCAAGGATCGGATCGGTGGACTCGGGAACAGGCGAGAACCTGTACTACCTGACAATAGGAGAAAGTTTCGACGCTTTTGATATTTACTATATAAGCGCAAAATGAGATTAATTGCCGGCCTGTCCCGGCACAAACCTGCTCATGGGAATAAGAGACTCGAATAATTATTAAGAGGGGGGCGAACATGATGGTTAAGAGGAATCGGGTATTAAGCATAATCACGCTTATGGCGGTAATGTTATTTACTGCTTCGTGTCTGGGACTCCCTGTATTGGATTTCATAAATGCAACGCCTGGATCGCCTGAGGCTTTCGCGTTCATTTCGAACAGGGACGGGGAATCCCTGGAGATTTACCTGATGAGCCTCGACGGCACCAACATACAATTACTGCCGTCTTCCGAATTTAATAAATTTTCAGTAGGATACTCGGATGATCTGGAAAAGTTCTCATTTGTCGATGTGCCCGATTTAGGGGAGCCTGCATCCGAGGGAAGGCCCATAGCGGTGGAAAGCGACCTTAAAACCATGGATCGAAGCGACGGCGTTGTACATACACTTCTGTCAGACAATAATCTCTACATCAATAATTTATCCGGCAACGGGGAGAAGATAGTTTATCAGATCCTGGATATAGAGAGAGAAATGTTTTCAATTTACGGGATAAATTATGACGGCACTGGCAACCATTTCATAGTAGGGGATGGCAGAGCAGGCGCATTTTATCCCAACATCAGCAATGACGGAACACTGGTTGCCTATACTTTATGGCATTTCTTAAAAAAAGAAGAAATCAGGCAACACGACGACGGCATCTGTACGCAACAATGGGACGGGGGAGGAACTCCCGAACTTCTGGTGCCTGATACCGAGACACAGACCAACATCTTCCCGGCATTTTCACCGGACGGGACGAAGATGGCTTTCGTAACCGTCGATTCCGACCTGGAAGCATTCGTTTTAAAGGAAATGGACATTGTAGTGGTAACCGGAGGCTCGCCCGTGGTAAGGGATGTTCGTACGTTGTACCAGTCCGAAGATTACATTTCAGACCTGCGTTATTCCACCGACGGCGGCAGGCTCCTGTTTACGAATATGCCAGCGCCATTCATAAATAATCCCGATGCCGCCGGAAAGGGCGGGTTCAGGGATATTTTGAAATCATCTGCGAAAACCGCAAGAAATGGCGATGGCATCCATATATTTTCCATAGACGCTGTTAACGGCGGAGATTTGCGCCAACTGACCGAAGGAGACACCTGGAATTTCTTCAACTTCCTGGTATTTGCCGGTTAATTCTGAGCCGGGTATCTACACAAATTATCAGACATGAGCAGCGGAATAAATTCCGCAGTTCATGTATTATATTCGTTCTTGTCCTGGATAGGGGCTAATTTATTTCTTATTGATCTTGTCGAGCGATTCCAGGGCCGCTATGCGGACAAAGTCATTTTCATCGTTTAACGCGGCCTTCAATGGCATAACGGCTCTAATGTCTCCTATTTTGCCGAGTATCCTGGCGCACCACTGGCGGATGGGCCATTCCAGAGATTGTTCCAGCGCGTAGGTAAGGTGTTCCGCCGCAGGCCCGCCGATCTCTATGAGAGTCGCCGCCGCGGCCAACTGGAGTTCTATTTTTTCGCTGTCAAGCGTTTCTATGAGAGCGATGACGGCATGGTCTTTCAGCTTTAAAACAACTTCAAGGGCCACGTCCGATATGTTCTTATCGTCGCTGCCAAGGCCGCGGACAAGGTAAGGGATAACGGGTCTGCCTATCTCCTCGAAAATTTTAATGACCCGTTCTTTTACGGGCAGGCTCCTATTATCCAGTGCTGAAAAAAGCGCCTCAACCAGGGGGCCGTAATCGTCAAGCCCGGCTCTTTCCGCCCTGACGATTTTTTCAATCGCCACTATCTCCGAATATTTTACCCGGTCGTCCTTCTCGCTGTATCTGAGCGAGTAGATGAACCCCGGAAGCGATATCCTGTTAGGGATTTCTGCAAGCGCCAGCGCCGCTTTCTGCCTGACGCGCCAACTGAAGTCGTTTATCAGTATCTCGCACAACGCGCGGATTGACTGTTCGTCTTTCAATTTGCCCGCTGCGATTGTAAGGTTTACGCGCTCGTTTTCATCGCGCTGCTGGTCCTTCAGCGCCATTAAGATGTAATCTGCGGCCCGGCCCTTTTCCCTGGGAGGCATGGCTAGAACTTCTTCGAAAGAGCTTCCCGTCAGTTCTCTGACGAGTTTTTCGATGGACGGCAGGTTCGGGTCGCCTTCTTTTTCAGGATTGCTCAAGTAAGAAAAACTGCGCTCGACTTCCGAAAGCAAATCCTTTGTTTTAATGGCGAGGTCTTTTAATTCGACGGATCCGCCGTCTTTAGAGGCTTCCGTTATCCCGGGACGGGATTTTTCTTCGATAACCCCCCATATCTCTTTTTCTATATCATCGATTTCCGCAGGAGCCTTTTCTTTCTTTTTTCCTTTGCCGGGTTTTTCTTTCTCTTCGCCGGGGACGTTTTGAATTGCGGCGGCAAGTTCTTTTGCGGCCTCCTTGATCTGTTTTTCCATCTCCTTCAGCCGGGAGCTTGCTTCCTCTTCGATGTCCCTGGTTTTTCTCACTGTCTTTTCAATGTCTTCAAGCAGGCTCCTGGCGTGCTGTGAAGCCGATTCGAGGTCGGCCGAGACGTCTTCGATCTTTTCCCTGGCGGCATCGATGATCTCCTGAGTTTTTTCCTGGGCTAAAGAAATCTCGCTTGCTGTATTATCGGGAGGGACAGGCTGCTTTTCTTTTTCCTCTTTCAGCCTGTTCAATTCTTCTTCGATCTTTAAAATCAATTCGCCGGCATTATCATAATAAGCCCTGATCTCGTCGGAAAACCTGTCGGCTTTTTCAAGGTTCTCATAAACTTCCTGCCTGGTTTTATCCCAATCTCCCTTTGAAAGCTCGAATTCTTTTTTGAATTCTTCCAGCCCTTCCGGGGCCTCGCCCTGCTTCGGGCTTTCTGAAACCCGGCTTATTATTTCTTCCCGGAATCTGCCGAGTTCTTCTTTGATCTCGCTTATCTCCCGCTCCAACTTCTGCATTTCCCCGGCGGACTCTCCCGTAGCTACAACATCGAGCTTGTGCAGGTCTTCCCTGAAAGCGTTAAACTCTTCCCGCAGCCTGTCGATTTCTTCTTTATAATTCTGCGAAACGATATTTGCTGTGCTTTCGGCGCCTGATGTTATTTTTTCTATGATATCGAGGTTCCGGGCGAACTCTTTTTTAAGATCGTCAAGCTCTTTCCCGATTGATTGGAGTTCCGCAGAAGGCTCTTTTCCGGCTTCCGCCTTTGAAGCCAGACCTGCAAGCTCATCCTTTGCCCCGGCAAGTTCCCTCCGGATATTGAGTACCTCTTCATTAAACGATTGGAGCCGGTTTAACGAATCTTTTTCCTTTTCTTGGATTTCGGTCAGGATTAAATTAACGTCTTCCCGGTTCTTTGAAAGACCTTCTTTGATTCCTGCGATTTCGTTATTGAAGGTCTCTCGGTCTATTAAAGTATCAGGCAGTGCGCCGGCCTTTTCAACTGCCCCGGCAAGTTCACTCCGGATATTGAGTACCTCTTCATTAAACGATTGGAGCCGGTTTAACGAATCTTTTTCTTTTTCTTGGATTTCGGACAGGAGCAAACTAACGTCTTCCCTGTTCTTTGAAAGGCCTTCTTTAATTTCTGAGATTTCGTTATTGAAGGTTTCCCGGTCTATTAAAGTATCAGGCAGGGCACCGGTCTTTTCAACAATACCGCTTATCCTGTCGTAGATTTCTGAAATCTCGTTCTTTAATTTGCCTGTTTCTTCTTCCAGTGTCCCGCTGTCCACGTAAGAACCCAGTTTATTCTCCGTCCGGGAAGCGATATTATCAATTTTTTCCCCGGCGCTTGCCAGTGAGTCTTTTAAATTTCCGATTTCATTTTTAAGAGTCTCGATATCGGCGGCCATCTCGGGTTTTTCTTCCGTGGCGGCTTTGATGTTATCAAGTGATTCCTTGATTTCCAGAATCTCATTCCTGGCCGATAACAACTCATTGCCCAATTCATGCAGGTCGAACCCGAATTCTTTTCGATCCTCGGTCTTTTTTGTCAGGGTGTCGATCTCTTCATAAACCTTATCGAGATCTTCTCTTATGGTGCGGAAATCGTCTTTAACGATTTTCAGATCACTTTCAGCCTGCCGTTCGTATTCTTTCACCCCGGCAAATATGCTTTCAATCCCGGAAAAGAGTTCCCCGGAGCTTTTTTTGAGAGTTTCCATATCCCCGGATATATTTTCGGCCCCGGCGAGGATGTCCCGGACCCTGTCGTGCATGGCTTCGGCATCACCGGAGGATTTACGCACTCTGTCAGAGGCTTCCAGGATCTCATTTTCGGTTACCTCTCCCAGATCTTTTGCCTTTCTCGAACTCTGCTCGATTGAGGCCAGGAGATTGGGGAGCTTGGCCGAGTAATTTTCCAACTCCGTGGTCATCGTACCGGCCCTGGAGGACGTATCCGCGATATCGCCGAGGGCTTTTTCCAGCCCTTCTTTTGTCCGCCGGATTTCTTCTTCCATTTGTTGTATCTGGCTCTGTGTTTTTTCTTCAAGCTCCCCGGCCCTGTCGTATCTTTGCTCGATTGCGGAGATAAGCTCTTCGGAACTGGCGGACAACTTGACGATATTGTTATTGAGCACTTCGGACTTGTACAGGGTCGAGAAAATATCGTTCTGTGCTTTTTCGAGATCGTCTCTGGTGTTTTGGAAAGCCTCTATTATTTCCTTGAGGTTGGCGTTTGCCTGCTCTTCTTCTTTTTCAAGTTCCAGCGTCCTGTCAAAGCTTTTTTCGATGTTGCCTATAAGGTCGGATGCGCGGCTTGAATAATTATCGAGCTGCGTTGACATGCCTTCCGCCCTGCCGAGCGTTTCTTTTATCTCTTCGTCCGCCGCTTCGAATTCTTCTTTGAACTGCTCCATCCTATGATCAAATTTTTCCCCGGCTTCCTTCGATTCCGCAAAGCTCTGCTCTATCTCGGAAATTATCTCCCTTACCCTTTGCGATGATGCACTCATTTCGTCAGACGCATCGTGCGAACGGGCAATGAGATCATCAGTCCTCTGCCTTGCCCTGCTTAAATCTTCATTTGCCGCATTTATCTCTTCCCTGATTTTCGTTAAATCTCCGGCCCCCTTTTCTTCCAGTTCCTTTGCTTTCTCCAGAGCTTTTTCGATCCCGAAAACCAGGTTCTGCGACTTTTCGGAATACTGCGAAATCTTATTTGAAATATCGGCGACTTCTTCAAGAGTCTCTTCTATCCGTTGCTTTCCCGCCGCCAGGTATTCTTTTGTCAGGTTAATCTCTTCGGCAAATTCTTTTAATTTTGCAGCAGATGTTTCTTCGATGTCTTTCGATGTTGTAAAGGTTTTTTCAATCCCTGCGACCATTGATTTTGCGTTTTCGTAAAAGTCGGCAAGCTCGGCGCTGACATATCCCGATCTCTCCATGATCCCTGAAACCGATTCTTTTGCCCTGTTCAGGTTTTCTTTCGTAATGCTTATGTTTTCTTCGATCTCTCTTAAATCTGCGGTTCCCTTGTCTTCAAGCTCCCTGGCCCTTTCATAACTTTTATCAATTTCCGAAACCATATCGCTCGATTTTGAAACGAGTGATTCAAGTTCACCTGTTGTAGCTTTAGCTTTATTTAAAGTATCGTCCGCTTCCCGGCGGGTACTGTCAAGCTCTTCTTTGATTCTACCGGAATCTTCCTCAATTTTCAGGAGCTTCATGCCCGATTGATTTTCCAGCTCCTTTGTCCTGTCGAAACTTTTTTCTATTTCAGAGAGTATTTCCCCGGCATTGTTTGATGCGGATGTCAACTCGCCTTTGACATTTTCAGCCCGGTTTAATATATCGTTGACTCCCTGCAGAGTCTTCTTCAGTATATCCCTGGCAAGCCGGACATCTTCCTCTGCGGATGTTATTTCCTCCGCAGATCCGGGCGACGTTTTTTTAGTTTCTTCGAATTTTTCAGGCGAATTGTTTTTATTCCTGTTTTTCATAATATTCAATTTCGCCGGGAAATATTAAAAAACCTCCGTAATAACAATGGAAATTTATTCAGGCCGGACGATTTTCTTATGACTTAATTTATAATGAAAAAAATAAAGAGCGGCTTACACCGCTCTTTATAAGGGACAAATCAAAATATTCGGATGAAGAAGATTATTCTATCTCTGTGATGAATTTCGGAGGCGGCTGTACTTCGGACTTTTCGGGTATATGAACCTGTTCCATTACCCGTAGCTTGTTTATGATTTTCTTTATGCCCGTTTCGCCTGTTACCTGGCGGAGTTCCCTGAGGGTAGTATTACCGGAGCGGCCTGAAATATCACCGTAAGTTCTTTCCATACTGGAAAGCGTGGTGTCGCCCCTTTTCTTCCTCAACTTGCCGTCGTCCATCCTCTGACGGTACCCCTTCATTCCGGGCGCGTCTTTTGCTGTGTTTTCAGGAGAAGGCTTATATGTCAGCGGAGTGGAGATAGAATGTGGCATGTTCATTCCTGTAGGCCTAATCATATCTTTCCTCCCTTCTTAAAAATTTTCCAATGCGATAGAAAGATTTTAAAATCATTGGCATTGTTAATATAACTCACTGTTGAATATCTGTCAATGGAGAAATCACGCCATTTGTTAAAAATTCTTTAACAAATCTAAAACGGGTCTCCGACACTTCTCAGCCGATTTTCTCTTCTATAATGATTTTTTAGTAATTTTCCGGGAGCATCCTTATCCTGTCTGTAAATCGTTTAACAGCCCGCAATGATATAAAAATTAACGGCGATTACCTGTATGAATACACCCGGCAGCCCCCGTCGTTATCGACCCCGGCGGTCAAAACCCCGCCGTTGCTTACCAGGGAATGAAGCGCATAATTGGCCGCAGTGCCGAAACCGTTCTGCCCGTAAGTTACCCAGCCATTGAGAGTATAATTCCAGATCTGCCCCCCGGTAACGGTATTCATTGTAGTGGCATATAAATTTCCGCCGATGCTTTGAATCGAGCAAATTTTGCGGTTGGAATAATACCCGAACCCGGCGCTATCCATCTGTGTCCAGGAAAGCGTATTCCACATCCATACCTGTGAGCCGGTAACCGAATTTTCCAGGCCGCAAAATAAGTTGGCGTTATGGATCCCCATGGCGGTAACGGAGATATTGTTTATGTTTCCGAAAGAATCGTTCGACCTGATTTCCGTCCAGAGGCCTCCTCCTCCGGGGCTTCTGTAAATGTGGCAGCCGTTCTTATTTCTAACCCCTGCAATAATAGTGTTGGCGTACGCTGAGATCGAATCCACTGCAATATTATCCGGCAGGCCGAAGCCGTTAACGTTTATTTTTGTCCATGCCCCGGCATCATATTTCCATACCTGGCATCCGCCCGTATTTTCAGTGCCGGCAAAAAGCGCGCCGTTCAATACCACCATACAATTAACCGAACTGTTATTGGCGCTTTCGAATCCCGCCGTCGTGGTAACCTGGGTCCATGCGTTCGTCCCATCCCATTTCCATACCTGGCACCCGTTCCCGTTGGTAGTGGCCGCATATAGCTCGTTATTAAGTACGACCATGCTTCTTATGTCAACATTGTTACTGTCGCCGAAACCGTCAATGTTTACCTGGACCCAGTTTGTACCGTCTTTTTCTTGTATTGTTGCGCCTGTCGCCGGGTTATACGTGGATACATACAGAGTCTCTTGAAAAATGATCATGGACGGGGCATGTAAATTATTGGTTGAGCCGAAACCGTTTACATTATCCTGTCTCCAGGTGCTCCCGTAAACAATCGTTCCTTCGTCTTTCGTGCCGCATCCGGCTGCGGATATGATTAAAACTATCATCAATATTAAAGCCGGATAAAATCTCACGGGATAATCTCCCTTCCAGTATGCATGGATGTCTTGCTTCATAGCTTTTCCGTTTACAGGGTACGGCCGGACAATTCCTTTGCCGTTCCTACCAGTATATCTTTTTTGCCTGTATCTTCATATCGAGCCGCATGCCGCCCTTTACGCGTATTATAGTTCCCGGCTTGATATCTTTCCAGTCGGCGGCCCTGCCATCGACCGAGCATTTCGTGTTGCCGTCAACGAGCACATAAGTTATGGTTTTATTTTTTTCGTCTATAAGCTGCCTTACCTCAAGCCTGCCTTTCGGAATATCCAGCTTGACGACCTTGAATTTTTCGTTTACAAGGACAAGCTGGGCACAGGCCTTCCGGGTAACCGAAAAGAACATGGCCGTCGTAACAAAGATAATCAAAAGAGTCCAGGTCATGTATTTTTTCATCGATATCACCTCTTTAAAGTCTTTGACACCTGTTTAATATTTCTTTAATGATTGCTTTAAACCTTCCCGGAATACAACGGGCTAATGGGCCGTAGTTATATCCAGGAGGCCCTTTCTGCGTGCCCGTCCTTCGATATAATGAAATGTGCCCCATGCAGTCAGGCTGAGCACGGCCAGGCCCGTCATGAAAATCAACAGCAAAAGCGGCGTGCTTATGCCCGTAAATCCGTTGTCAAGCGAGAGGGGAGGCAGAAGCGCCCGTCTGGCAAGCTCCAGCCAGTGAGTGAAAGGCAGAATTTGGGCGAACTTTTTCAGTACGCCGGGCAGCATGGACAGTGGGAATATCACGCCACAAAGAAGGTACAGGATGCTGTTCACGGCTTCGCTCATGAAAAACGAGTGATGGAGCGCGGTAAGCATGGAGATCCCCACCAGTAAAAAGCCCGCCGCGTAAATTATACAAAGACCCAGGACGAATACAAGCAGGAACAGGCATATCCCTTTGCCTCCCTGTAAAATCGGGATATTTAAAAACAGCCTGCCTGCTATAAGCGCCACTGCCATATAAAACGCCGAAGTTATTACCTTTGTCCCCGACCGGCCCGCCAGGTAAACGAAAAACGGCATGGGGGCCATATATACGTATTTAAGCGTTGCATAATGTTCCCGGTCGTCCTGGAGAATTGTCGAAAGCCCGCCGAGTCCTCCCAGCATGAAAAGGCCCAGGGCGCTCCCTACGTATAAAAACTGGAAAAGATCTTCGTTGGGATTCCGGTACGCCAGCACCTTATAGATGAAGATTACTATCAGCATGGAAAATAACGGGCGTATGACGGAATAAAGGAAATACAGGAAGGGAGACGTCCAGTTGGTTTCTACTTCCCATGAAAGCCAGAGGGCGGATTTGAAAGTGCGGAGGATTTCTTTTAAAGCCATCTCGTGAGTATCCTTCCGTCCTGTTTGGCCCTTTTTTCCATGACGTTCAGAAAATAACAGGCCCCGATACCGTATAAGACCGTCAGGATTCCCAGGAGCAGTATCTCCGTCCCGACAGGGAGGAATATTATGTTTGTGACGCCACCGTAAATTACCTGTCTCATCCCGTCAAGGCCCAGCGTTATGGGCAGAACGGAGGCTATGCCTGCTACAACAAATCCCAGTATGCGGACGGGGAAGTAAAAACCTGAAAGGAAGAACACAGGCTCGTGGAGCAGTTCGGTGAGAAAAAGTCCTTTGCGTCCCCACAGCATGAATACCGAGCTGCCTATCATCCCGAGGCCGTAAAGCGCGGTCAGGGTCAGAAAAAATACCGCGAGGAGAGTCCATATATTCGTTACATGGAAAGGCACATGGAAAAGCCAGCTTGCAAGGAAAAACGTAACCAGCGTCCGGATTATGGTGCTGTACATCCCGCCGAGCGCCATGCCTATAAGGATGGACATCCGCGAAATAGGGGAGAGGAAAAAAATCTGGAGGTTCCCCATCTCCTTTTCCCAGTAAAACTGGCCTGCCATCCCCCAGAGCACGTTCATCCAGAACCCGACCATCGACCCGCCCAGTACCAGGCATCCCATGAAAGTCTCGTCCGCATTCATGCTTTTATAAAGAAAGAGGTATGCGGCAAGGTAGAGGACGGGGAGGCTCACGTCGAACAACATCCATGAAGGCTCGCGGTTCATCCCCACGACTCGCACGTAAGCTCGCGCGATGATTACGCGGATCTGCCTCTCCAGGAATTTCCAGAAGCCCTCGCCTTCAATCATCTCACTGCTCCGGGATCTCCGGCGGCTCAGCCGTTTCATCATCGCATAATTTCTTCCCGGTGATCGCTACAAACACGTCTTCAAGGTCCGGCTCGTGTTTTTTAAGCGAAAGTATTCTGGCCTCGGAATTCACCAGGCGGTTCATTATATGATGGACAATGCCTTCGTCGTTCAGTAAAAATCTGAACAGGATTTCGTTATCTGCTTCTTTTTCCTCGATAAGGTTCAGGCCTGTTATATCATTCCATGAAGGCGTCCTGCCGTTTACAGGCTGGATGACAAGCTCCAGCCTTATACGGCCCGGGATCAGTTTTTTCAGCCCGTCGGGTGTGTCGCAGGCGATTATTTTTCCGTCGCTTATTATCGCCACCCTGTCGCAAAGCTGTTCAGCTTCCTGCAGGTAATGAGTCGTAAGCAGTATCGTTCTGCCCTCTTCTTCTTTCATCCATTCCTTGATGAAAGTTCTGACGCCGCGCGCGATATGGACATCCAGCCCGAGGGTAGGCTCGTCCAGGAAGAGAACGGACGGGTTATTCAGAAAGCCGCGGGCGAAGTTTACTTTTTGCCTCATGCCGGTTGACAGGTCGTGGAGCTTGACGTTTGCCCTGTCTTCAAGTCCTACTACCTTAAGCAGGTAATCTATCCGCTTGAAAGCCTCGTTGTACGGGATGCCGTAAAACTGGGTAAACAGCCATAAGGATTCGCGGGCCGTCAACATGCCGTATCCCGACGTTTCGCCCCCGCTCACCATGTTTATAAGAGACCGGATCTTCTGGGGATGAGTCTCGATGTCGTATCCCCCGACGAACGCTTTTCCGTAAGACGGTAGAAGCAGCGTGGAAAGGATCCTTATAAGCGTGGTTTTGCCGGCCCCGTTCGGCCCTAACAGGCCGAACAATTCTCCGGGAGGGATCTCCAGGTTGACATGGGACAGCGCAGTTACAGTAACAGGCTTGTGGCTCTTGCTCCCGAAAGGTTTTGCTGTGAACGTGCGGCCCAGGTCCCCGGTAAGGACCGCGGGGGTCATTCCGATTCATACCCCCTCGACTGCCAATACAATATGAAAGCAAGCACTATGAAAACGACAAAAAGCCCTATCAATATCACTTTAAGCGGAGGCGCTACGAGCAGGTACTGCTTGCCGATTACAAGCGGCAATAAATTTGACGCCAGGATGTACAACGCGATTAAAAGCAGGGAAAATATTGCGCAGAACTGGCTCCAGAAAGAATATAATTTCCTTTTATATTCCAACTGGAGAATAAATACCTCGCGGGGGTCGGCGGTAATCTGCTCGGCTTCTCTGGTCTTCGGCTCGCCGGTAGGAGTCAATCCCAACTGCTGGACGTATTGGTTGAATGTCTTGACATTACAACCCTGTAAGTTGCGCCACGGGGTATAAAGTACGATTACGAAGTAGAAGAACACGACAGCAAGTATCGTCTGGTTTATATCGTTGAGGATGGTATAATTCAGCGTGCCGAAATATGACAGGGCGAGCAGCACTATGAGGATTAGCAATACGGAAAAAGAAACGAACGGCGTGGTAATGATCTTGCTGTAGAAGCGGAGCCACCGGTAATACGATGCGTATTTCAACTTGATGGCCGTCGCGAACCCTCTTTTGGCCTTGATGTTGTTTACATCGATCTTTAATGCGTTCTGGTAAGCGCCCAGGGCGAAATCCAGGTAATTTTCTCTGGTGTACATATCGCCAAGCCACAGGAAAATATCTATATCCCTGTCATCGGCGGGCATGGGCGGGTTGTAAAGCGATTCATCGACTCCTTCGAACCACTCTTCTTCTTCCGCACACTTTTTCAACAGAAGGGCTTTTGCATTAGCCGGATCTTTTTCAAGCACGGAATGGGCCATTTCAAATACGCTTTTAAATTGACGCTGGCGGAGAAGGAAAGTTGCGAAGTCGAGCCTGAAAGCTACATTTTTGGGATCCAGCTCTATGGCTTTTTTATAGTTCTCTCCGGCCTGCTCGGCTTCCCCGAGATCAGCCAGGATCGTTCCAAGAAGATAATGCCCGTCGGGATTGTCGGGCGCCGAGACTACCGCGGCTTTCGCGGTGAGCTCAGTTTCCGCCAGTTGTCCTTCTCCCCTGTAAGCCATAACTAACATGCGAAGCGCTTCAGGATAGTTCGGACGAGCGTCCAGGGCGCGCCTGGCGAATTTCTCCGCCAGCTTGTATCTCTTCATCTGGACTTCGGCATAAGCATGGAGGCAGTCCTGCTCGGGGGTATTCTTCTGGCGGAAAAGCCCGATGAACCCTGCTCCGGGCTGCTTGACTTTTTTCTCCGGCCTGGACTTCTCCTCTTCTTTTTCCCCGCCGGATGCCGCTTTTCCTGAATCTTTCTTTTTATCTTTTTTTCCGGGCTTTACTTTCCCGCCTTTTGATTTTTCTTTCTTTTCTTCTTTTTTAACGGGAACCTCAACAGGATCAGCAGCCTTTTCTTCACTTGAGGAAGGCGGTTGAAACTGGGCTTCCGAAGGCTTTTCGCCGCTTTCGGTAGAGGCCTTGCCAACCGGGATTTCCGGAGAATTTTTCTGAACTTCTTCGCTCATTTATTGCTCCATGAAAATAGTCCTGATCTTAATTCGGCGGTTTCTCTCAAATTCCTTGCGGTACTTCTCCATCTTTTATTGTTATTGAAGAAAAATTGAACTTTTTTAAAAAAGCAGTTTACGGTTCCTGGAAAAATCCGCCGGGAAAATTAGTTTTTCAGTTCCCGGTTTTTCCCCGAAGTCAGGCTTTTTCTTATTTCGAACATCATTACCGCGCCTGCTACACCGGCATTCAGTGAGGTTATGGCCCCGCTCATGGGGATCTTCACCACCCTGTGAAGCTTGCCCGTAATATGGGGAGAAAGTCCCTTGTCCTCGCCTCCCATAACAAGGGCCGCCGGGAAACGGTATTCTATCTCGTTATATGATAATTCAGCCCCGGCATCCGCCCCTACGAGGAAGTAGCCTTCTTCGCCGAGTTTTTCCAGTGCGTTTCCGATGTTCGTAACGCGGGCCACCGGTATATGCTCCGCTGCGCCGGAGGCCACTTTTACCGCGGCAGGCGTGAGCCCGCAGGCATGATGGCGCGGTATAATCACCCCATGTACTCCTGCGCCGTCCGCAGAACGCAATAGAGAGCCGAGGTTGTGCGGATCCTGGATTTTATTCAAGACAAGCAAAAAAGGATGAGGCTCGTTTTTTACTTTATCCAGAAGCTCATCAAGCTCGAGGTATTCTTTCAATGCAACCAGCGCCACTACACCCTGATGGTTGGCGCCCGGCGCCAGCCGTTCGAGGGCTTCTTTATCCACGACGGTATGCGGGACGCCGCCTTTTGCCAGCCGCCTTGAAAGCCTCATGCCGTACTCGGTACGGTCAAGACCCCGTTGTATGTACACCCGGTCAAGCGGGCGGTCATGCTCGACGGCTTCCCAGACGGGGTGTTTGCCGAAAAGGATCCTCCGGTCAGGTGAGGGCGGGTCCCCTGCGCCGGGTTTCATCTTTTTTTCCATCTCGTCCCCTGGGAGGTGTCTTCCAGTATAATTCCCATTTCTTTGAGCCGGTCTCTAATTTCGTCGGACCGCGCGAAGTCCTTGTTTTTTCTTGCCTGCTCACGCTCGGCGATCAGTTTTTCGATTTCATCTTCAAGGCTCTGTGATTTCAGGGCATCCGCCAGCTTCAGCCCCAGTATCCTGTCCAGGTCAAGGAAAAGATCGCGTACTTTTTCCGCATGGCGCCTGTTCAGGTTCCCGGCTTCAAGCCTCTTATTGGTTTCTGTTTCAAGGTCGAAAAGATAAGCCAGGGCGCCTGACATATTGAGGTCGTCGTCCAGTTCCGAAAGGAACCCCTGTTTTGCTTTTTCGATCATATTGTCGAATTCCGGGTCATAGCTGATATCGGGGTTGTCCTTTACCTCTTCGAGCCGTTTAAGAAAATCGTATAAGCCCGTTATGGTTTTATCGGCGGCCTGAAGGGCCTCGAGCGTGAAGTTCAATTTTGAACGGTAATGCGTGGAGATATACAGATACCTGAGGGCAAGCGGGCTAAAACCTTTATTTGGCAGGTCTTTCAAAGTATAAAAGTTGCCGAGGGATTTCGCCATCTTCCGGTTATCGACCAGCAGGTGCTCGTTATGCATCCATAGCCTGACGAACGTCCTGCCGGTAGCCGTCTCGGCCTGTGCTATCTCGTTTTCATGGTGGGGGAATATATTATCCACTCCGCCTGTATGGATGTCGAAGCTTTCGCCCAGGTATTTCATGCTCATTGCGGAACATTCAATATGCCAGCCGGGACGGCCTTTGCCAAGCGCGGTCTCCCAGTAAACATCGCCGTCCTGTTCATCCCAGGCTTTCCATAAAGCGAAGTCGGCGACGCTTTCCTTATCGTATTCGTCGTGCTTGATCCTTGCCCCGGCTTTCTGCCCTTCAAGCTTTATGTGAGAGAGCCGCCCGTATTTCGGGAAAGCGGCTATTGAAAAATAAATGCTGCCGTCATCTCCGCGGTAGCCTGCGCCGGCATCAATAATGAGTTTGATGAGATCGACCATCTCAGGTATATGCCCTGTTGCGCGGGGGTAAAATTCGGCGGGTTCTATGTTGAGCGATGAAAGGTCCCGGTGGAAAGCCTCTATATAAGGGGCGGTGAACTCGTCAATCGGGATCCCGGCTTTATTTGCGGCCCTGATAATCTTATCGTCTATATCGGTTATGTTCATAACCTGGGTAACTTCATAGCCGCAGTACTTGAGATGCCTCCGCAGGAGATCTTCGAAGCAATACGCCCGCAGGTTCCCTATGTGCGCATAATCATAAACCGTCGGCCCGCAGGTGTACATGCCGATTTTTTTCGGCTCTATCGGCTCAAGCTCTTCCTTAGCGCGGGTTTCCGTGTTGTAATATCGGATCATGGTTTCCGGCCCTTTCCAGTTTTCTTGTCTTAATTTCATTAGAATTGATGTTGTTTTTTGACTGCTTTATAGAAGCATCGGCCTTCTCAAAGGGAGGAAAAAAAATTCGCCCTCCTTGATTTTTTCAAGCCGTCTTATCGGTTGTGCTCTCCCTGGTTGTAGGCGATTTTTTATCTTTCTCATTTTCATCATCGCCCGGGAGCGGCTCCACCTTTAAGATCGTCTCTTTCTCGATTGTTTTTATTTCCGTGGGACTCGTTTTTGTAAAAGGGTTATTTATTTCTTTAATTTCTTCCTTGGGGAGCGGGGGGAACTTCTGAAAAAATTCCAGGCATAGCTTTCCGACCTTGGGAGAGTATGCATCGGTCTCTTCCTTTTGCTTTATGATCTGGGCCTGGTAGCCGTTTTCGGCAAGGCGTCTCTCGAGGACTTCTCCCTGGGTGCTGTTGACGGAAGGCCCGGTAACAATGAGGAAGGGTACTTTGTTTCCGAGAGGGTTGGGCGGGGCATAACTGTCCCCGAAAAGAACACACGCGCCCCTGACCAGCGCCGGGTAGTTCATCGAAAATAATTGGCCTAGCCTGGCCCCCTCCCCGTACCCGATTACGTACAGGTTCTTGATATTGATATTATGCCGTTCCTGTAAATCCTGGACTATGCTCATAAGTCTTTCGTTTTCCTGGCGGCTTGCCTTCTGTACATTCCTGGGGAAGGTGGGGCATACAAGGATGTATTTCGTATCTTCAACCAGTTTCTCCCATTTTTTTATGACCTTTTCGCCGCTGTCCCCGTCATCGTGAAAGATAAGCAATACGGGATTATCCATCCCCTGCTTATAACCGTCGGGTAAGGTTATCTCATATTCCTGCTTGATTGTATTTTCGCCTACTTGAATCGCCACCACCCGTTTCATGGAGGAATTACTACGTGTCTTTCCTGCCTGGCATCCCGTTATTAATATGACTGTAATTATCCCCAGCGCCAGGATGAGTTTCAAGTATCTGATCATCTAGTTACCTCCTGTTCTAAGCCTTTTTCTGTATCCGGCCCCTATCGGCGAATATACCTTTATCGCTCTGTCAGGCACGGCCGGACAGTTCCTCTCGCATATTCCACAGCCGACACAATTTCTTATATTCACTTCCGGCACGTTGATTTTGCCTCTCGGAACAGCCCATATCGCAAGATAAGGGCAAAATTCCTGGCAAACCATACACTGTTTATTCTCCGCCCATGCTATACATGCCTTCTTGTTTATACTCGCCGTTCCTATAGGCATATATTTTTTGTCTTCAGGTTTTATTTTTTGAATTGCGCCCGTAGGGCAGATATTGCCGCACATGGTACAACTTTCGACGCATTCTCCCAGCACGGGAACAAGGCGGGGCGTCCACATCCCTTCGATGCCGCTTTCCCAGAAGCATGGCTGGAGACCCCCCGTCGGGCAGACTTTCATACACTCACCGCAGCGGACACACTGGTTGACGAATTTTTCTTCAGGCAGCGCAGCAGGCGGACGTATAAGCCGGGGATAAAGTTTTTTCTTCAAAGGGTCAAGCGTAAATCCAACTGCAATTGCCGCACCCGCCAGGCCGGAAAGCAGCATCGCCCTTCGCCCTATATCGAGGTCGGCAACCCTGCGCGAAATTTTAAAACTGAACCCTGCATTCTTTTCTTTACAGGCAGCAAGGCACTGCATACAACGAATACAATCGGAATTATTTCGCCCGCCGGGACATGTCGTGCGACAGTCGCCACAACCGGAGCATCCGGGTTTTGAGAATCTTCGGAGCGGGCTGAAACGGGAAAGAAGTGACAGCAGTGCGCCTTCCGGGCAAAGGTTCCTGCACCAGAAGCGCGGCCCGAAAAAACTGATGAACAGTATCACCAGGAAAATCACGAGGAAACTCCATGTCCCGATATATGTTACAGAGCTTTCGGGATGGAGGGGGAAGTCGCCGATGTTAGGCACGAACCTTTGCAATAGGGGAAAAAATACGAAAGCAAGCGTCCTGTACAATATCACGAGCGGCTGGAAATGGTAGAAAAGGTTGACACCGATAATCCCGGCGGCTATTAAGCCTCCCAGCACATAGAACCTTGCCTGTGAAGGGAACCCGGCTTTTTTCCTTTTTGTAAAGCGGAAAATCCTGTCGGATATATCTATGCATAATCCCAGGGGACATATCCACCCACAGAAAAATCGTCCCAGGATCAGCGTAAGCAAAAGCAATGAAAGCGGGGCGATTATCCACAACGTTGTAGTGTAATGTGCGGAAAGCAAAAGCGAAAGGGAGAGGAGAGGGGAGAAATAAAAAAAGTAATTTTCCGGCACCTGGAATCCCGGCCCGAGGGTCGTGAAAATGAACAACGCCAGGAACGCGGCTAAAAATATTACCTGGACTATTCTTCTGAAAATCAGCATCATACAGGATTGATCCTTATTTTGTTAAGACGATATTCTCCGACGCCCAGGACAGCCGCTCTGGGAAGGCATGGATACTTTTCGGGAGCGGTGTTGAAAAGCGTACAGGCTACCGCGTCGCATGCGACAGGGTCCAGCCCGGCGATGAGGGTATTCATGATTTTTACTTTGCCGGGTCCTTTCGGGCCGTTGGTCAGCAGCAGCCTGGTCGCATCGATTATGGTTAAAGCCGGTCTTATCGCCGATGAAAAATCGGCGATACACTGCTGGAGATCTTTCCTGTGCCACATCCCCCTGTCCTTGATTATCCCCATGTGATTTTTCAGGCCGAAAGTCAGCCCGGCCGCATGATGGACTTTTGCAGTCGGTACGTTTATGAAGCAATCGGTCTCCAGCACGGGACGCAGGACATGTGATTCCTTAAGGTCTTTGCCTTTCGGTATCGGGATTTTCTTGTAGAGCGAGCTTCGGTGGCCCGAATTCATGCGCCCCCCGGCGCTTTCCACGGCTTTCTGGATGCCGCTTTCCCTGAATGCGAAAATATATTGATCCGCCGTATGTTCGTATATGTCAACTTTCCCGGCGCCTGCCCCGTAACATGCCTTCACAAGGCAATACATCAACTCCGGTGTAGTGGTGGCGGCCTGTTCAGGTTTTCTTGCCCATGCTATGTTGGGCTTCAACACCACCCATATCCCTTTTTTTACGAACCGGGATATGCTCCCCAGGGGTGCCAGCACTCTTTTCAGGCGGTCTTCCATCGTCCCGCCTTTTGCCATGTAAACCTGGGAAACCGTGCCGGCAAATGCAGGCCCGGCGCCGAAAAACATGGCCAGCTCTTCTATGGTAAGGCCGGAAAACGCCGCCGCCGATAAACCCAGGGCGGAGAGCATCCGTATAAATTCTCTTCTGTCTATTTTATCGCTCATTTTTCAAAACTCTTAACAGGTTATATCTGTTCCTGATCTTGCTGATATTTATTATAACTTAATTCCGCCTCCTGGAAAATTATCATACGTTGTGAACCCGGATCTTGTTAAGGTTATATTGGCCCACGCCTAATTTAGCAGCCATAGGCAGGCAGGGATAATCATCGGGAGACGCGCCGAACAAAGTGCATACTACCGCGTCGCACGCCACGGGATCAAGCCCTGCTATCAGCGTATCCAGTTGTTTTACTTCACCCGGCCCCTTGGGGCCGTTGGTCAATAAAATCCTGGTAGCGTCTATGATTGTAAGGGACGGCCTGACCCTCGATGAAAAATCCGCAATACACTGCTGGAGGTTTTTCATGTGCCATTCGCCCCGGTTGAGAATTATGCCCATATTATTCTTAAGCCCGAAAGTAAATTTGGCCCCGGCGTGAACCTTGGCGATGGGCACGTTTATAAAGCAGTCGGCATCGAGGACGGGCTTCAAGACATCGGCGGATTTCAGGGACACGCCCTTCGGCACATCGATTTTTTTGTACAGGTTCCTTCCGTTAGCCGGATACATCCGGCCTCCCGCGCTTTCGACAGCGGCCTGTACCTGGCTTTCTTTAAATGCAAACATGTAATTATCGCAGGGGTGTTCATATACTTCGACCTTGCGAGCCTTTGCGCCGTAACATGCTTTGGTCAGCGAATATACCAGTTCGGGGTTTGTAGTTGCCGCCTGTTCGGGACTCCTTGCCCACCCTGCATTGGGCTTGAGTTGGACTCGGGATCCCTTTTTGACGAATTGGCTTATGCCGCCGAGCGGGGCCAGCACTCTTTTCAGGCGTTCTTCAATCGTCCCGCCTTTTGCCATGTAAACGGCGGAAGACGTGGCGGCAAACGCCGGGCTTATGCCCAGGAAGCGGCTTAACTCTTCAACCGACAGGCCCGAAAAAACCGCCGCCGAAAGCCCTATCGACGTTATTCTTTTTAAAAATTCTCTTCTGTTTATACTGTCACTCATCCGTACATCCTTAAAATTTTATTTACCTGCGGTCCGACCATTTTGCCACATTATCGTTTTGAATCCAGGCCTGTTTTTTCTTGAGATAAGGAGGCAGATAGACCGCCGCAAGGATAATTAAAAGCAATGCCCCCGCTGCGTAAAATCCCGGCCTTCCGGGCAGGATCAGCAATACGAAAGCCACCAGCACGACCACCGCGAGGATCTTGAAAATTATCTTAAAGACATGCCAGTTCCTGCCTTCTCCAAGCTGCTGCCTTTTGAAATCTTCTTTGACCCTTTTTTTATGCGCGTCTTCAAAGATTTCCATGATCTGGCTTTTTGCGGCGGGGCTGAGATCATGTCTTTCGGAGTCTTTCATTTTTTCTTCTCCTTTTTGCCCTGTTTTTTCGAAGAAGAATTCAGGATTTTTTTCATGTAATGGCCGGTGTATGATTTCGGCTCCCGGCTTATCTCTTCCGGGGTCCCTTCTGCGACAATGAATCCGCCCAGGTCTCCTCCCTCCGGGCCGAGGTCTATAACATGGTCGGCCGATTTGATGACATCCAGGTTATGCTCGATCACTATGACCGTGTTGCCCGCATCTACAAGGCGGTTGAGCACTCCAAGCAGCTTTGCCACATCATGGAAATGGAGGCCGGTGGTAGGTTCGTCGAGTATATACAGCGATGCGCCGGTCGATTTCTTCGAAAGCTCTTCGGAAAGCTTGACCCTCTGGGCCTCTCCTCCCGAAAGAGTCGTTGCAGGCTGTCCCAGCTTTATATAGCCCAGACCTACATCTTTCAGCACGCCCAGCTTGTTTTTTATCCTGGCATGATGCTGGAAAAATTCGTGTGCCTCATCTACGGTCATCTCCAGGATATCGTTGATGTTTTTTCCACGGTAAAGCACGGAGAGGGTTTCCCGGTTATACCTCTTCCCTTTACAATGCTCGCACGGCAGGTATAAGTCCGGCAGGAAGTTCATCTCTATTTTAATGATGCCTGCGCCCTCGCATGCGTCACAGCGTCCCCCCCTGACATTGAAACTGAAACGTCCCGGCTTGTAGCCTCTTTTCCGCGATTCGACCGCGCTTGCAAACAGCTCCCTGATGGGAGTGAAAACCCCTGTATATGTGGCGGGGTTTGAGCGCGGAGTCCTCCCGATGGGGGACTGGTCGATTATTATAACATCTTTAAGGTTGTCCGCACCTTCGATATCCTTATGTCTGCCGGGCAGGTCTCTTTTAAGGCCGAAATGCCGGGCAAGTCCCCGGTATAATACATCCTCTATAAGGGATGATTTGCCCGAACCGGATACCCCCGTTACACAGATAAATTTCCCGAGCGGGAATGAAACATCGATTTCCTTGAGGTTATTGTGTGATGCGCCGAGGACCCTTATGAACCTGCGGTTCCCACTTCTCCTTTTCTGAGGGACGGCTACCGACATTTTTCCCGACAGGTATTTCCCGGTCATGGAACCTGGGAAACGGACAACTTTTTCCGGGGTATCGGCCACCACGACGTACCCGCCTTCGTTTCCGGCCCCCGGCCCGATATCGACGACCACATCGGCGGACCTTATAGTTTCTTCGTCATGTTCCACCACTATCACGGTATTACCCAGGTTTCTCATTCCCAGGAGAGTATCCAGCAGGCGGCGGTTATCGCGCTGGTGAAGCCCTATGCTCGGCTCGTCGAGTATGTACAACACCCCCACCAGGCCCGATCCTATCTGTGTGGCAAGGCGGATCCTCTGGGCTTCTCCTCCTGCAAGGGTGTTGGTATTGCGGTCCAGCGTCAGGTAATCGAGGCCCACGTTCATCATGAAAGTCAGCCTTGATGTAACTTCCTTCAATACATGGCGGGCTATCGTCTCTTCTTTTTTCGAAAGCTTGAGTCCCTTTATGAAATCGATACTGTCCTTTATCGACAGGGCGGAAAATTCGGCGATGTTTTTTCCGCCGACGGTTACGGCAAGGGCTTCGGGCTTCATCCTGGCTCCATTGCAGGCGGGGCATTCGCTCTGTGACATGTAACGCTCTATCCACCAGCGGACCATCTCCGAATCGCTTTCCAGGTACCTCCGCTCCAGTATAGGGATGGCCCCTTCGAAATGCCTGTAGCCGTAAAGGATGGCGTCTTTCTGCTTATCGGTCAGTGTTTTGAACGGGGCGTTGGAAGGTATGTCCAGGCTCCTCATCGCCGCCTGGGCCTGTCCCCAGAACCAACTGTTGTTATCGCTGAAAGCGTTTTTCCAGGGCACGAGCGCTCCTTCCTCCAGCGAAAGATTAGGGTTGGGGATGACCCTTTCCGGTGATACTTCCAGCTTCCTCCCGATGCCCGAACATTCCGGGCACGCGCCGTAAGGGCTGTTGAAAGAAAATAGCCTCGGGGAAATCTCCTGGATGGAGATCCCGCAGTCCGGGCATGAAAACTGCTGTGAAAATAAATATTCCTTACCGTTTCCGGCGTCCGATACCCGCGCCATGCCTCCCGAAAGGGTCAACGCGCTTTCCAGTGCTTCGAAAACCCGTTTTCCTGATCCCGGCTTCAGCATGAGCCTGTCAACTATGAGATCTATATCGTGCTTGAAATTTTTCTTAAGGGGGATCTCCTCTTCAAGCTCGTAAAGGATGCCGTCAACTCTTGCTTTCGTAAAGCCTTTCTGGCGCATCTCGTCGAGCATGAGCCTGTGCTCGCCTTTCCTGCCCTGGATCAGGGGAGCCATGATCATGAGCTTTGCGCCTTCGGGCATCTGCATCACCTGGTCAGCCATCTGCTGAATAGTTTGAGGCTCGATGGGCTTGGCGCATTTCGGGCAGTGGGGATGCCCTATCCTGGCGTAAAGGAGGCGGAGGTAATCGTGGATCTCTGTCATCGTGCCGACCGTCGAGCGCGGGTTGTGCGACGGCCCTTTCTGGTCTATCGATATGGCGGGCGACAGGCCGGTTATATCGTCAACATCGGGCTTCTGGATCTCGCCCAGGAACTGCCGGGCGTAAGCGGAGAGCGATTCAACGTAGCGCCTCCTGCCTTCGGCGTATAGTGTATCGAATGCAAGCGAAGATTTGCCGGAGCCTGAAAGCCCGGTAATTACTATGAGCTTGTTCCGGGGGAGGGTCAGGTTAATATCTTTGAGGTTGTGCTCCCTGGCTCCTTTTATGACTATGTATTCTTCCATCCGTTGTATCTCCGATTTTGTATTGATTTTACAGTGTTTTTCAGACTTTTAAACAGGTTTTTACCCAGGTTATCCACAGTATCCACAGAGTAGTCCACAAAGGTTGATATTTTGCGATAATTCAATGCTTTTCCTTCTTCAAACCATAAAGTTGCTTTCGGGTTTCCAGTCTCCAGTTGACCCACCCCGGCCTTCGGCCACCCCTCCACAGGAGGGGAATTTGTTTTAGAACCGCGCAGGCTTGAGGCTGAAGCTAGCATCTCTGCGCTGGTTCTCCGCCGGAGTTTACCCCGTACTCCGATACGAGGCGGGGATGACAGTGGGCCAGTCTCCAGTTTCTAGTTTCTAGTTTTTTCCCTCCCTTTTTTCTTTTTCGGGACTTTCATATCTTCCATCTCGATTTCGTATAGAAGTGGAGTCTCCTCCCTCCGCCGGTATAACTCTTTCTTCAGGCCGAACATTTCGTCCCTCAAGGCGGCTGCTTTTTCGAATTCAAGGTTTTTGGCCGAATCCTTCATGGCCTTTTCAAAATCTTTCATGAGCTTGTAGATGGTGGTTATCTCCAGGTCCTGCTTATCTTTTACACGGGTTACCTCCGTTCTGGTTTTCATCCTTATGCCTTCTAAGATGTCTCTTACCGACTTTCGGATGCTCTCCGGGGTGATCCCGTGTTTTTGGTTATATTCGATTTGAATTTTTCTTCTTCGCAGGGTTTCGTCCACCGCCTGTTTTATGGAGCCGGTGATGTTGTCGGCGTAAAGGATGACCGTGCCGCTTATGTTCCTTGCGGCTCTCCCCATCGTCTGGATGAGGGACGTCTCGGAGCGGAGGAAGCCTTCCTGGTCGGCGTCCAGGATGCCGACGAGAGAGACCTCCGGTAAATCAAGCCCTTCCCTGAGGAGGTTTATACCGACAAGGCAGTCGAACTCGCCCAACCGCAGCCCCCGGAGGATTTCGATACGGTCAAGCGTGTCTATTTCCGAATGGAGGTACCTCACCTTTATCCCCATCTCGGCAAGATATTCGGCAACGTCTTCGGCCATCTTCTTGGTCAGCGTGGTTACAAGGACCCGCTCATGTTTTTCGGCTCGTTTTTTGATCTCCCCGACAAGGTCATCAACCTGGCCTTTTACCGGCCTTATTATGATTTCGGGATCGATAAGGCCCGTGGGCCTGATAATCTGCTCCGCTACCACCGAAGATTGCTCAAGCTCGTACGGGCCGGGCGTTGCGGAAACATAAACAATCTGTCCCGCTCTTTCCATGAATTCGTCGAACGACAGCGGGCGGTTGTCAAAAGCCGACGGGAGGCGGAAGCCGTAATCGATGAGGTTCTTCTTGCGGGACCTGTCTCCGGCGCGCATCCCGTGAAGCTGGGGGATGGTTACGTGAGATTCGTCGATGAACACAAGGAAATCGTCAGGGAAATAATCTATCAGAGTCGAGGGAGGGGAGCCTTTCGGGCGTCCTGCAAGATGGCGGGAATAGTTCTCTATCCCGTTCACGTAGTCGATTTCACGCAAAAGCTCCAGGTCATATCTTGTCTTCTGCTCCAGCCTCTGGGCCTCGACGAGCTTGTCTTTGCACCTGAAAAATTTAAGCCTGTCTTCAAGCTCGGCTTCTATATCCTTACAGGCCCGGTCAAGCGTGTCCCATGAAGTTACGAAGTGTACCGCCGGGTATATCACGTAACGGTCGGGCGCCTGGATGACTTTTCCCGTAACGGCATCCAGCACCTGGATCTTTTCCACAACTTCGTCGAAAAAGCTGACCCTGACGATCTTTTCCTCGTCAGCCGGATAAATCTCCAGGTTATCTCCCATCAGGCGGAACTGCCCCCGGGAAAGTATTGCTCTTGTCCTTTCGAAGCGCATCTCGACAAGGCGGTCGAGGATCTTTTCGCGGGGCATGTGTTCCCCTTTCCTGAAAACAAGGATGGTTTTCCTGTATTCCTCCGGTGAGCCTAGCCCGTAAATGCACGAGATGCTTGCCACGACCAGGGTGTCTCTTCTCTCGAGGACAGCCTGCGTTGCCGAGTGGCGGAGGCGGTCGATCTCGTCGTTTATGGACGAGTCCTTTTCGATGTACGTGTCGCTCTGCGGGATGTACGCTTCGGGCTGGTAATAGTCGTAATAGCTGACGAAATATTCGACGGCGTTTTCCGGGAAGAATTCCCTGAACTCGCTTGTAAGCTGGGCCGCAAGAGTCTTGTTGTGCGAAAGCACCAGGGCCGGGCGGCCCAGGGCAGCGATGATCATCGCCATGGTGTATGTTTTGCCGGAGCCCGTAACGCCGAGCATCGTCTGGTGACGGTTCCCGCTTTTAATGCTTTCTATTAAAAGCTCGGCCGCGACGGGCTGGTCGCCTGCAGGCGGGAACGGCGCGTGCAGCTTAAAAGGTGAACCCGGAATAATAAGCTTGCTCATGATTGTCTTAATTTTAATCCATACGGGCATGCAGGTTCAAGTGAATGTTGTAGTCCGGCGGAGGGATTTTTTTCGTAGGGGAGTGACGGCTGCCTACTTTCCTGAAGGCTGGCAAATTATAAGGATTTAAAACAAATAAAAAAATGGGAGGTTTGAGCCTCCCATTTTAAATATTAAAGGATCGCCGGGTTAATTACCGCAACAGGGCGAGGTAAGACGGCCTTCGGGACCTGTCAGTATCAGCGTGTAAGTGAGGGGTGCGGTATGGGCCTGGAACACCCTGATCTTGTATGTGCCGGTACCATGTTTCTTTGCACAGAAAGCCTGACCGAGGTCGTGCGGAGCCGGGCTGGTGTCATAAAGGTTATAGATGACCTCGTTGTTGGGGGCTGTTACCTCCAGGCAGATTGGTCCGGGCGCATCGGTTTCCACCTGGATGCCGAATTTCTCAACCCCGGGATCGACATGGACATAAGCCACATCGGGGAAGTGAGTTACCATGCGCATATCCCACAACAGGGTCGTAGTCGGCGTAATTTGATAATTGATGGTATCTGCAGCATAGACAATACCGCAGATGCCGGCAACAATAATCCCAACTGCAAGAATTATGAACAATGACTTTCTCATAAAATCATTCTCCTCTCGATATATTAATGCTTCCATTCTCCGGCTATAGTACTTTTTCCTGCCTGAAACGCCGATAAATCGCTTAAATTTTATTAACCGCCTCAATGGATTCGAGGTCTGGCTCCCCGGCGGCGGCAATGCAGCGTTTCAGGACTCACTCCGTTATCGCAATTAATCTTCGACGGCACAGGAGCAATTCGGGATATTATGAAAATTCGGGCAGGGACCGCTTTGAAAATTATTTCTTGCGGAACTGCCCTTTAACATACTGGATAACCATGTCGCTGCCGAGACGCGCTTCTATACTTTCCATTTCTCTCATCTCGCGCAGGATCTCAAGGGCCTCGTCGGTTTTCTGGGCTTTAAGCATGTTAGGTATCTGTTTTGCTTCCTTCCCGAACCCCAGGCTGTTGAGCACATGGGAGGATACCCACTCTGCAAAAGCTTCCTGCCTGTAAAATTCGTAAGGGGGCTCCACGTATATGTTATACCAGAGGTTTGCCATTGACAGGGTCATGTCGTAAGCCTGTTTGCCCCTGTTATTTTCATCCGCTACAAAAATATGGAAACCGATTATCCGGCCATCGTCATTATAAACGATTTTATAGCCTCTGTATAAGTCCTGACGGTTGTATTTTTCTTCGACTTCCGAGAAATTATGCAATGCCATAGGAAGCCCGCCGAATTTTATACCGAGGTTATTCAAGTCGTCTATTATGCGCGTGCCGATATCGAGGAGTTTCGGGTCATTGCTCACCAGGCCTTCCTGTGCCCTGTCCCTGTATTGGTTGAATTCATTATTTTCCCCGGGTGAAGCTATGGCCATTTTTGAATCCTCGGGCTTGAACAGCCCTGGGCCATTTAAAGGCGTATATGTGATGCGGGCCTTGGACTGCTTATAAGAAGGGGTCGGGTTGAATTCGGGCATTGGCTCTTCTATTTTGCCTATAGGCTGCTTTTCCAGCTTTTTGAATTCCATCTCGGTATTCACGGTTTTATTGTCAGGCGACGCGCTTGCCAGTCCCTCAGCCGGTGATTTCGGAACATGCGATTTTTTTTGCTCTTCATATTTATCGGAGCGCTCTGTGGCTGATTCCCTTTTGTTGATCTGTTCGGGCGTTTCCGGCGTGACGCTGGCAAGGCTTCCCTGAGATGTAGGAATATATTTGCCGGGTTCCGAACCTGCTTCAGTTTCAGGCTTCTTGCTCTTTTCTTTTTTCTCTTGCTTGACCTGAACACTTTCGCCGCTTTCGGCCGTTGCAGAAGCTATACCTGACGGCTTGGGGATATATTTGGATTTATCGCTTGAATCTTTCGCGGTTTCATGTTTTTCAGGCGCCGATCGAGGTTGATGTTGTACCGGTGGTTCTGCGGACGCAACTGATGCTATGTCGGTATTCCTGGGGATGTATTTAATATCCGGCCCTGGAGAGGTTTTGTCGGCTGTGGTTTTTGTTTCGGTTTTTGAAATTGTGGGTTCGGGAGGCGCAGGAGGTTCCTGAACCGGCGGCACCACCACGGCGGCATTATCTGTGCGCGAAGGCTCGGGCAGGGGCTCCATCTCTTTTTGTGGAACGGGCTGTTGTATTTTGGGTTTTTCTATTACCGGCTCGGCGGCGGGTTCGGCTTCATTCGGTTGTTTTAAATCTTCGATAGGCGCGGTTGCTTTCTGCTTGACCTGTTCGGGCCCGATTTTGCTTCCTTGAGTTTTATTGTTGGTAACAGGTGCAGGCTTTATTTCTGCGGCAGGTTCCGGTTTCCTGACAATAACACTCATATCGGGCGCAGTTACGGGGACAGGTTTCGTATATTCGGCCGCAGGTTTCTGCTTCGTTTCGACTTTTTTGGAAACTTTATTTTCTTGCACGGGAACTTCTGAAATTTTTGGTTCCGTGCCCGTTGTATTTTTTCTGACAATTATTTCCGAAGCAGGAACGGTAACAGGGATGGGCTTCGATTTTTTCAAAGACTGTTCCGAAGAGGCCCCGCTCTTTTTCGGCACCGGCAAAGGCTTTATATCTTCCTTTGGGACAGGGATCGGCTTGTAGCCTTGATTTTTCAATTTCGCCGCCTGTTCATCGGCCGAAGCCCGGTCTGAAAAAGTGCCTACCTGTATCTTATAAATGGTTTTGTCACCTGCTATGGAAGGCACCAGGCGGACGGAATAGCCCTTTGATATAAGCTCGTCGGCGAGGTCGTACGCATTTTCCTTGACTGAATAAGCTCCCATTTGAAGCGTCAGCGGACCTCCCGCCGGTTCGGGGGGAGCCGTCTTTTCAAGAGGCGCCGGAGTTGTAGGTTTTATAGGTTCAGGCCCGGCTTTTTTTATTGAACTCGTGTTCTCTGAGATTATTTTTGGCGTGCTTACAACGGGAGATGGCGCAGTTACGGCAACTACCTGCGGAGCAGGAGAAGCAATGGTCGGTGGGGCCGGGGAAGGTGATACAACGGGCGCAGGAACGGGGGCAGGTGATGAAATAACAGGAGGCTTTTGTGCTTCCTTCTTATTTTCTTCTTTCCCGACAGGCTTCGGTTCGGGTGTAACAGGAGGCTTAACGACGGACTCCTCGGCAGGCTTTATTTTAGCGGCTTCAGCTTTAGGTTCGGCAGTAGCTTTGGTTTCAGTAACTACGACAGGTTTCGGCTTTTCCACAGGTCTGGAAATTTCTGGAGCAGGCTTCGGTTCAGGCACAACGGGAGGCTTAACGATGGGCTTTTCGGCGGCCTTTATTTTAGAGGCTTCAGCTTTAGGTTCAGCAGTAGCTTTGGTTTCAGTAACAACAACGGGTTTCGGCTTTTCCACAGGTCTGGAAATTTCTGGAGCAGGCTTCGGTTCAGGCGTAGCAGGAGGCTTAACGACAGGCTTTTCGGCAGGCTTTACAGTCTCGAGCTTTTCAATCGATTCACTCTTTGTTACCGAAGTCTTAACCGGTTTTTCAGCCGGAGGCGGAGCAGTTTTTGTAATTTCAGGCATCGGTTCCGGTTTATTTTCGACTGGCTTTGCCGCCGGCGGTTTCGGCTTTATTTCGACAGCAGCGGGTTTCGGAGCCTGTTCAACCGGCTTGCCGGCAGCCGTTTCGGGTTCGGGCTTAAATTCTTTTTTGATAACAGGAAGAGTTGTCCTGGCAGGGGTTTCTACAACAACGACAGACCGGAAAGCAATGTTCTGCTCCTGACTGGTTTTCTGTTCTTCTTTTTTTGGTACAACTTCCGGCGCAGGCTCTTTTTTAATTTCTTTTGATTTTTGAATCAGGGTTTGTTCAGACTTAACCGCGGGTTCCGTTTCTTTTTTAATAACAGTTGGAGACATGGGTTCGGGCCGGGGCGGGGTCTTTGTCTCGACGGGGACAGGTTTCGGCGCCGGTATTTCATTAACGGGCACAGGCTTTGGAACCGGAGGAGCAGTTTCTGATTTTTTTATAACAGGCTCAGGTTTCGGTTCAACCGGAGGCGCGGCAGGCTGCTTGACTACAGGCTTAACGACGGGTTTTTCTGCAGGCGTTTCTTTTACAGGTTCAACTTTGGGTTCAACAACAGGTTTGACTTCGGCAACCGGCTTGACTTCAGCGGGTCTGGGAGTTTCAATAACCGGCTTGAGTTCCGGTTCAACCGGAGGAGCAACAGGCTGCTTGACTACAGGCTTAACGACAGGCTTTTCTGCAGGTTTTTCTTTTACAGGTTCAACTTTGGGTTCGGCAGCAGGCTTGGTTTCGGCAATCGGCCTGGCTTCAGCGGGCCTGGGAGTTTCAATAACCGGCTTGAGTTCCGGTTCAACCGGAGGAGCAAAAGGCTGCTTGACTACAGGCTTAACGACGGGTTTTTCTGCAGGCGTTTCTTTTACAGGTTCAACTTTGGGTTCAACAACAGGTTTGACTTCGGCAACCGGCTTGACTTCAGCGGGTCTGGGAGTTTCAATAACCGGCTTGAGTTCCGGTTCAACCGGAGGAGCAACAGGCTGCTTGACTACAGGCTTAACGACAGGCTTTTCTGCAGGTTTTTCTTTTACAGGTTCAACTTTGGGTTCGGCAGCAGGCTTGGTTTCGGTAACGGGCCTGACTTCAGCGGGCCTGGGAGTTTCGGCAACCGGCTTAGCCTCGGCAGCCGCAGCAGGTTTTGATTCGGGAATTATCGCCGTATAATGGGAAAGAGTAATCTCGACAATTTTTTTCCTTTCGTTAAGCTTGTATTTTCCGCCAAGTTCTTGCGTCCAGTTTTTTGCCGGGATAAAAAACATTTCTTTATCGCCGTATTTCTGGGTTACGGTCGATTCTATTATTATCCCTTCCGTCGCAATAAGCTTGTATTGTTTGTCGTAGATAAACGACATGCCGGGAAAAATTTTCCGAATGGCTTCAGTTTCAAGGTAGATATTTTCGGACCTCATTAGAATTATGCCGTCATATTTCACCTTATTGATATAAACTGAATAATCTTCGGAAAATACGGCTCCTGCGAGCAGGCAGGAAAAAATAATAAATATAACAATTGTGATGAAGATTCGGTTTCCGCGATTACTCATTATCCAAGCAACTCTCTATGAGATTTTATCGAGTTCATGTTCTGAAATAACATGATACCTTAGACGCTGATATTTGGTCAAGCCTCCGAACGGAGTCCTGTGTCAGCAACCTGATTATTTTATTTTCATTACTTTATTCGTCAGTTAAAGTGCTAACCCCTCTTGTATTTCATTTAGTTGTTAAAACAGTTTGTTCGGGTTTATTTGCCCCGGGGTTTATCACAAACCGTCGCCGGGAGAGGAGCTCATTTTAACAATTTTTTCTCATCACAAGACAATATTACGGACAGAACTTAGATTTTGCCTTGACAGTTTCCCTTTAATTTATTAAAATTGGTGAAGTTATTTACAGGCAGGAGGAATTACGGTGAATACTTACAGCCCCAAGGCCGGGGAAATTAAAAGAGAATGGCACGTGGTCGATGCCGAAGGTAAAGTCCTGGGTCGGCTGGCCACCAGGATTGCCGAGATACTGATGGGCAAGCACAAGCCTACATTCGTGCCCCATATCGATGTTGGCGATTTTGTAATTGTTACCAACGCCGACAAGGTAGTGCTTACAGGCGCTAAGTGGAGCGATAAGCAATATTACCATCACTCAGGGTATCCAGGCGGCATCAGCAGTCGCAACGCGGAGAAAGTAAAAGAGAAGTTTCCCGAGCGGATAATAGAGCATGCCGTGCGCGGGATGCTCCCCAACAACAAGCTGCGTGACCGCAGGATGAGGAAGCTGAAGGTTTATACCACATCCGATCATCCCCACGAGGCGCAGGGACCCAAAAAACTCGAGATTTAACGATACGCTCAAAGGAGTAAAATTATGGTAACCAAAGCAAAAACCGGTCCGAAAAAATATTTTCAGGGGACAGGCAGGCGGAAGACCGCAATCGCCCGCGTTTATCTTGCCCCCGGGACCGGGAAATTCATTGTTAATAAATTCCCTGTTGAAGAATATTTCCTGGGCCGCACCGCCTGGGGAAACACCGTAAAAGAACCCCTCGTCCTGACCGAAACGGTGGGTAAATTCGATATTATGGTAAGGGCTCACGGCGGCGGGACTTCCGGCCAGGCAGGCGCAATCAGGCATGGCATCGCCAGGGCGCTTCTGGAATATGACGATTCTCTCAGGGCCATTTTGAAAAAAGCAGGATGCCTTTCACGCGATCCCAGGATGAAGGAACGCAAGAAATACGGCAGGAAAAGAGCCCGCAAAGGGTTCCAGTGGACCAAGCGTTAATTGTAACTACAACGAATACGAAAAAGAACTCCTGAATGGGGTTCTTTTTTTTACAGGGAGGTAACCGATCCCGGAAAATAACAGGGGAGGAAAGCGTTAGAATTTAGCGAAAATTCAAGCATGAACCTGAGTATCGGCTTTGATATAATCGAAGTTGAAAGGATCGAATCGGCTGCGCTGCGCTGGGGCGAGACTTTCGAAAAGAGGATTTTCACGCCAGGAGAGCTGGATTACTGCGGGGGAGGTCCGGCCCGCATGATCCGCCTTGCTGCAAGGTTTGCCGCCAAGGAAGCTCTTTATAAAGCTCTCGGCGGGGGGTTCGGCTGGCAGGACGCCGAAGTCGATTCCCGGCCCGGGTCTCCGCCCGTATTGATCCTGCATGATAAGGCGAAAACCAGAGCTGAAAAAATCGGGGCCGTCGATATCAGTCTGAGTATTAGCCATACAAAGGGTACCGCCGCCGCAGTGGTAGTGGCTTTGAAGAAACAGGGTTCCGAAAGGGGATAATTTCAATGATGGATATTTTAACCGCCGGTGAAATGAGGGAGTTAGACCGCCTGACCATCGAGGAACTGGGGCTTCCGGGCGTTGTATTGATGGAAAATGCGGGCAGGGCGGTTTACCGGTTTTTAATGGATCAATATTCCGACCTGGCCCTGGAAGGCGCCACCATCATTTGCGGGCCCGGCAGCAACGGCGGGGACGGCTTTGTTGTCGGCAGGCTGTTGATGAATTTAGGTTTCCCGGTCAGGCTTTTCTTTATAGGCGACCCTTCAAAGGTCAAAGGCGATGCGGCCGTAATGATGAAATTGTTCATCGAGATGGGCGGCGATATGAGCCTTCTCAGTACCGATGACGACATTGAGATCCTTACCGAGTCATTACTGAACAACCCGGTAACGATAGATGCAATCTTCGGAACGGGACTCGCCAAGCCTGTAAAGGGTTTTTATGCAAAAATTATCGAGACTGTAAATTTCTTCTCTCATGTAACTATAGCGGTCGATCTGCCATCAGGCATAGATTCCGACAGGGGTAAGATCCTCGGGACCGCGGTAATGGCCGACCACACCGTAACTATGGGCGGCCTGAAAGCCGGGCTTCTGCTTTATCCTGGCGCGGCCAACGCCGGGCAGATCCACATCGCCGAAATCGGGATCCCGGTGAAGTTTTTCGACAGGGTCGAAAATTCTTTTTATCTTCTCGATGCCGATTCGATACTGGCGCTTCTGCCTTACCGTTCGCCGGATGCCCACAAGGGAGAATGCGGCAAGCTGCTTATCCTTGCAGGCTCCCCCGGATATACCGGGGCGGCGGCGCTGTCATCCCTCAGCGCTTTGAGAGCCGGCGCAGGCCTGGTTTACCTTGCAGTGCCCGGAGATCTCAACCCCATCCTGGAACAGATGGTAACCGAGGTGGTAACCGTCCCCCTGAAAAAAGCCGAAAACTCACAACTTGCACCTCCGGCGCTGGAGGAAATATCGGGCCTGCTGGAGAAAGTTGATGCTGTAGTTTTCGGTCCCGGTGTGGGCAGGGATGAAGCGGTTGGAAAATTCCTTCAGGGTCTCCTGAAGACCGTTGACAGACCCCTGGTTATAGACGCCGACGGCCTGTTCCACCTGAAAGGGAAAAAGGCTAAGAAGGCGCCGTTAATAATTACCCCCCACCTGGGCGAAGCGGCACACCTTCTGGGTATAACAATTGATGAAGTCAAAAAAGACCTGAAGGATGCGGCTTTGAAGCTGGCTGAAAAATACAACGCCACGGTGGTCTTGAAAGGGGCACACTCCCTGGTGGCAACTGTTGACGGCGAAGTATTTTTAAACCCGACCGGAAATCCCGGGATGGCAAGCGCCGGGATGGGAGACGTTCTGACCGGTTGTATCGGGGCTCTGGTGGCCCAGGGACTTGAAACTGAGCCGGCTGCGATTTGCGGAGTTTTCCTCCACGGGCTTGCCGGCGATATTGCCGCCGACGAGATAGGGAAGCAGGGCATAATAGCAGGCGACGTGGCAAAACGCATCCCGGCGGCTTTTGAAGAACTAGGTGAAGAAACGGGGCTGTACCGGTTCCCGCAAATAATACTGTAGGAGGGTGAAGAGATGGCAAAGGAAACATATTCCAGGAAACGTGTAGGCGCCCCGGCGGTAGGCCTTGGATTGGGAACCCGGACCCCTATAAGGTTCGGCTCGGCCCTGGAAAAGGCGGTACGCAAAAACATGAAGGATTACCAACTTTTCCAGCAGTTCACATCGCCGAATTACCTGCTTTACGTTTATACGAGGCCCATCGGCGAAAGATTTATATGCTTCGTGCTTTTCCAGGGAGCGCGTTTCCAGGGAAAGCTTACGTCCGAGATCGGCATTTCCAGGCGTCTGAAATACCCGTACTTTCCTGCAGTCCTTCAGCCCTTTATGGCGGTTGACGGAACACGCGACCGCATAGGCAACCTCATGTTCCAGGGCGACGATAAATGGTGGGAATATAACAACCAGCAGGCGCTGGAGGCAATCCTGAACGACCTGACCGGCGAAATGCTGGGAAGGGCTATTTATATTCTTATGGATTCGTATGCATCGAAGCTGGATTCCGAGATCAACAGTTGGGAACGCTTTTATACCGATTGGATGGAAGAAGATGAAAAAGCAGGAGTCAGCCCGCTGGGCAGCAGGTATCCGAACCTGCAGGACGAGGCGGCCGTTACGGAGTTTGTAAAGGCAAGCATGGAGCGCGGGACTTATGACAGGTGGATGGGGTTGAAAAACAAGCAGAAAATTCTCGATGACCCCAGGAGGCTCCATTGCTTTATTTATATGGTAGGTAAGTTGATGCAGATGGACACTCTCGACAGGCTCATATCGGCCGAGCCCAAGGTAACCAATTATAACGACGATGAGATCGTGGTGTTAACCGGAAGGGCGCCGGATTATACATTTTTCAAGGATAATAAAGATATAGAAGCCCGCAGGAATTTTTACTGTTTCGTAAAATCGGTGGAGATAGTCGAAGCCTTCAACCCTGCGCCTGTTGAATAATTCGAAGCAATAATCATAGCCGTTCAGCCCCCTTAAAGGGGCTGAACTATTCGGAGGTAAAAAAACATGCCGCTGATAGGGATCACAAGCGGAGAGGGATCTTTAAAGCCCGTAGAAGGCAACCCCCCTAAAATAGAAGCATATAAGGAAGCTATAAAAGATGCAGGGGGAGATACTTTTATTTTTCATCCTTCCATTGATAAAAAAGAAATGGAAGATGCCAGGAGAAAAGTAAGCGGCCTCCTGTTTATAGGCGGGGACGACGTTGACCCTTCTTTTTTCAACGAGCCGCCCCACGAAAACCTGGGGGCTGTCGATAAAGAACTGGATGTTATGGAGATTGAGCTTGCCAGGTGGGCATGGGAAAAAAATATGCCGATCCTCGGTATCTGCCGGGGGATACAGGTGGTCAATATAGCACTCGGAGGGGATGTCTATCAGGACCTCGCCAGCGAACTTTCCGACCTCCCGGGACTGATCTACCACCAGCAAAAAAAACGCAGGCATGAGCCTGTCCACGAAATATTTACAAGGCCGGGGTCAATGCTTTCCAGGCTGTTCGGGCACAGCATCGACGTGAATTCAACTCATCACCAGGCGGTGAGGAAGGTGGCGCCTGGTCTCTTAAAGTCCGCATGGTCGAAAGACGAGGTAACGGAAGGGCTGGAAGCTCCTGAAAAATTATTCGTTATACTTGTCCAGTTTCATCCCGAACTGTTGTATAGAAATTATCCTGTTTTCTTTCCGTTGTTTAAGAATTTTATCCAGAAAGCCGGCTATTACGAAGGCAAGAAAGGGAGCAATTGATGCCCGGTTCGGAAATTTTAAAACAAGCGCATGACATACATGACTGGGTAAAAGATATCCGGAGAAAGATCCATGAAGCCCCGGAGTTGAGCGGCCAGGAGAAAAATACTGCGGCGCTGGTCGCCGAAAAATTAAAAGAGCTCGGCATAGAATACAGGGAAAACGTCGGCGGGTACGGGGTAGTCGGACTGCTTGCCGGAAAGGCCGGGGGCCGTTGTATTGCCCTGCGGGCCGACATGGACGCGCTGAGCATCTCTGAACAAACCGGCCTCCCTTATGCTTCGAAAATTCCGGGAGTCATGCACGCATGCGGCCATGACGCTCATACCGCCATGCTGCTGGGCGCAGCAAGGATCCTTTCAATGCACAAGGACAAATTCGGAGGATCCGTCAAATTCATTTTCCAGCCGTCGGAAGAAACCCACCCCGGCGGAGCCGTCGCCATGATCAAAGACGGTGTAATGGAAAACCCTAAGCCTGATGCGGTATTCGCAATCCACGTTTTCCAGGATATCGATTGCGGCAGGGTATCCGTCGGGACAGGTCCCATACTGGCGGCGGACGATTCCTTTACTATAACGCTGACCGGACCGGGAGGCCATGCCTCCGCCCCGCATGAAACCGTTGACCTCATAACCCTGTCCGCACACCTCATCCTGCTGCTCCAATCCATAGCCTCTAGGGAAAGCGACCCCGTAAAGCCCGTTGTCATCACGATAGGAAAAATTACAGGCGGAGAGAGAAGGAATGTGATAGCAAGCAGGGTGGTCATGGACGGGACGCTGAGGACACTGGACGAAGACCTGCGGGAACATGTCATTAAAAGAATAAAAACGCTGACGGAGGAATTATGCGCCACCTGGGGCGCAGGGGCGGAAGTCGTCTTCTTTGAAGGTTATCCTGTAACTGTCAACGATCCCGCGTTTACAGAGACGGTTATGATATCGCTTGAGAATTTGCTCGGCAGGGATGCCGTGCTCAGGACGCTCAGGCCGAAAATGGCGGCTGAAGATTTTTCGTATTTTGCAAAGTATGCTCCCTCAACCATGATAAGGCTGGGCACAAGAAACGAAGAGGCCGGTTGTACCGGGCCGCTTCACAGCCCGTTTTTCAATCTTGATGAAAATTGTCTCTATTACGGGGCGGCTATTCATGCTAAAATTGTGCTGGATTTTTTGTCGTCCTGAAAGGGGTATGAAATGCCAAAAGAACGCCAGAAGATATATATGATTGCAATTAACGACGCGCCTGTTTCCAGGCTTGCGCTTGAGACCGGGATAAAGCTTGCAAAACTGGACAGGGCGAAATTATATATAGTGTATGCTTTCGAAGTCCCGCGTGCGCTCCCGCTCGATGCGGAAATTTCCGAGGAGATTGAAAAAGGGGATAAGATCCTGGAGGAAGGGATGACGATGGCCGACGAGGCCAGTGTTGAAGCCGTTACCAATTTCGTCCAGGCAAGAAGCGCAGGGAGCGGCCTGCTCGATGAAGCCGCAGACCTGGACGTTGACTTGATTATTGTCGGCATGAGCACAAGGCACCGCTTCGGTGATATCTTCTTCGGCTCGACCGTAACTTATATTTTAAGAGAAGCGCCGTGCCGGGTAATGGTCGTCAGGGATTGTAAGACCAGCAAGACCCCTCGCGTACACTCGGATACCGAAATCTGAAAAACAATCCGGTACAACAGAGAGACAAAGGAAAATCGGATCGGCGAATATGAAAAAAGTGTCTGCTTGACAACCCCCGAACCCCGACTCGGCTGAGCTCGTCGCGGGCCTTAACAAAGGGGGAATCAGATACTGTATGAATACTGCTTAGATATTGCCTTGATACCGTTTGGATGATGCTCGTCTTTTTTCAGAATTGGCTTTTGTACCTGTTCTGATATATGAAATTTATTTTTGTTTTCAGCATTCGAAATTTGATATTACAACGAAATTTTATAGTCGTGACTACAACGTAATGACGAAACCGGATCTTTTATCCGGCAGTTTGATCGGGAAAGCGGAGTAATTAACTTCAACTTCCTTGCCTTCGATATTTATTATTTTCCGGGTTCCGAGATCTCCCTTGCTTCCTCCAGATTCATCGGGCGCGAGGTTTCTGAAAGTAACTATTTCGGAAGGCGTCTTGCCCAGTATTTCAGCGGAGGTCCTGCCGGAGAGCTTCTGTGCGGCCTTGTTGAAATATATAATCTTGCCCATGTCGTCAAGAGCCAGCACGGCATGAGGGATAGTCTCGAGGATGGTATTTTTCAGTTTATGATTTTTTTGTTCTGCCCGGAGCCTGGAGTTGTCGCGCATGGCGGCCCGTGCGCGGGAAAGAAGTTCCTGGGGGCGGAAAGGCTTTGTCAGGTAATCGCTTGCTCCCAGGTCCATGCCTTCGACTATATCCGAAACATCGGAGCGGACAGAGAGAAAAACCACCGGTATATCCGTTGTACGGGGATCTTTTTTAAGCAGCCTGCAGACCTCGTAGCCGCTCATCTGGGGCATCATTATATCGACAATTATAAGATCCGGCTGATGATCGACGGCTTCCCGGAGCGCTTCTTCCCCGGAATAGCATGGTATGCCTTCCCACTCCTCGGTTTCAAGCCATCCCATTATCAGCGATACTATATGAGGCTCGTCATCGCAGACAAGAACACGGGCATTATTCATAGACGCCTCCGGAACGAACAGTTTGTTAACCGTGTTGTGTTTTCTTCAAACATAAGGAAAAATCCTTTTGCCGGATAACCGGCCCCCGTGCGGTTATATACTGGAAGGGGAATGACGGATCGGATCAGCGCCTCGATGCGTCAACGAGAAAACAGGAACTGCGGAATTTATTCCGCTGCTCATACCCGATGAATTGTACGGATCTTTAAAAAGGACGATAAAACGGATAAATCGACAGCCTCACTGGCATGAAAAAAATTATCGAGCAGTGTCTTGTTATGCATCAATCGGGGAATAATATTGGTGTGAGGTAAGATTAAAATGTGGGGTATTATTTCATTGATTTTATTTGTATTAATTATGCTGGTGGGAATTGCCTCGGTTTTCTGGCTTTTAAATGCCATTGCTAGATATTATTTCACCGAAGAAAAGCTTGATTATAAATGGTGGCAGGTAATTTTAGCGCTAATCGCCGTACTGGCAATGATATTTGTTTTTCGAGTCTCAACGATGCGCTGTAGTAATCCAGGCCCACTTACCGCCTGCTCAGCTAATCTCAGGAACACAGGCACGGCGCTTGAGATGTATTCGACTGACAACATCGGCCGATATCCTGTATCGCTGGACAAGATTGTTCCCGGTTATTTTACATACCCATACCTTCCCCAGTGTCCCATTTCTGATCGAATGAATTACGGATATATAGCTTCCATCAGGCCCGATGCCTACACTGTTTTTTGTGCCGGCAGAAATCATGATGAAGTCGGGCTTGCCCCGAATCTGCCTGCATATAGCTCGACTAAAGGGAGTTTAAGCGATAAAGAAGATGCCATAAGATCCCATTTTAAACCCGCAGTGTATATCGGGATATGGATCGTTCTTAATAACATCTTTTTGTACTTTTTTATTTTCGCCGCGCCTTTATTGCTTGCCGTCTGCCTTGCCTTTTACAAAACTCGCAGGAACAAGAAATTCCTGTTCCTGCTGGCGGCATGGATGATCCTCGCATCTGTAATGATATGGCTCAGGCCGAACATCAAGGTGCCTGAGCCGGATGTTTTCATTACCTTAAACCCCGAGACTATTAAGCTGCTCGATAAAATACGCGATAAAATAAAAGCGCCATATTTAATCGGAAAGTTTCCTTCTTCCATAACGCCTGGAAAAGAATTCAAAAATTTCAAATACAAATATTTCGATAAATCCAATAAGTTTCTGCTGGAGTATAATTCAGAGCTTTTTACTGGCACGTTATATAAAAATGCGCCGATTTTCACCTCTTACGAATTCACCGGTGCGCCTCCCGGATATATAGACAAGGTGTTTGAATCCGCCGTTAAAAATGGGGGGAACCCTGAAGAGATATTGATTAAATGCAATTACCCCGCCATTATAAAAAGCCAATTTTATACCAGGGCCGCAGAACGGGATGCCGTAAGCAAATTGATCTGGTGGGATCTCCCCATCCTTCTATCATTAATCTTTATGATTTTCCTGGGCAGAGATTTGTACCATGCCTGTAAAGAGAAAAGATGAGATGCCGATCAATATTGTCCGATAAAAAATGACTTTTCGCTCCCTGTCGCATTTGATTTATCGCAGGTCGTGAGCTTCAGCCTGAAGTTCATACTCCCTGCACTGGATTCCCGCTTTCGCGGGAATGACGATTTGTTTGTTTTCCTAATTCTATTCGGATATGACGCCGTGTCAGTTTTCTCTTTTATATTGCGGTGCAGAATCGTAAGCTTCAGCCCCAAACCCGCATGACAGTAAAACAAAATCCCTCTTGAACTTCAGCCTCAAACACAGACGATACCAAAACAATTCCCCCTTTATGAAGGGGGTGGCCCGCAGGGCCGGGGATGTCGCTTCACCGCTTTGTTTCGTATAACAGCCGTAACGGGGGGATATCGAGCAGGCACAATTCCCCTTATTGGTAATCTCTTGCCTACAATATAAACCTCGATAAATCTTCGTCCTTGACTATTTCCACCAGGCGGCTCTGGATATAGTTTTTATCCAGCACGATATTCTGCCCCTTGATTTCCGGCGCAGTGAAAGACAGTTCTTCGAGTACCCGTTCCATTATCGTATGGAGGCGGCGTGCGCCTATGTTTTCAGTCTGGTCGTTGACAAGCTGGGCGAGGCGGGCTATCTCCTCCACGCCTTCTTCATTGAATTCAATCCCGACTCCCTCTGTTTCCATGAGCGCCCTGTACTGCTTGATGAGGGCGTTTTCAGGCTCCTGCAGTATGCGGACGAAGTCGTCCTTGGTGAGGCTTGAAAGCTCCACCCTTATAGGGAAGCGTCCCTGAAGCTCGGGGATGAGATCCGACGGCTTGCTGGAATGGAACGCCCCTGCCCCGATAAAAAGCATGTGGTCGGTTTTGACCGGGCCGTACTTGGTCATCACCGTACTGCCTTCGACTATAGGCAGGATATCTCTCTGGACTCCCTCGCGCGAAACGTCCGGGCCGTGGGCGCTTCTCTCCCTGCCTGCTATCTTATCCATTTCATCCACGAAAATTATGCCGTGCTGCTCTGCCCGCGTTACGGCTTCCCGCTTGACTTCCTCCTGGTCCATGAGCTTATCGGCTTCCTCATGTGTCAGGATCCGGAGGGCCTCATCGAGCCTTACTTTTCTTTTTTTTGTTTTCCTCGGCATCATGCCTGAAACCATGTCCTGGAACTGGATGCCCATCTCTTCCATCCCGGTGCCTGAGAAAACTTCGAAGACCGACGGGGCGCTTTCGGTAACTTCCACTTCGACGATCCTGTCGTCAACATCGCCTTTAAGGAGCCTTTCCTTCAACTCGTCCCGCTGCTGCAGGATTTCAGGGCTTTCGGGCGGAGGCGGCGGGGCAGGCTCATGCTGCTGTCCGAAAAGCATGTTTAAAGGCGAGGCGGGCTGGGCGGACCTGGGCTTCGGATATATCATATCCAGCAGCCTTTCCACCGCATGCTCCACGGCCGGTTTCTCGACTTTCTCAAACCATTCGTTCCTGACTATACGGATGGAAATCTCCGTAAGGTCCCGCACCATCGATTCGACATCCCGACCGACATATCCGACCTCGGTGTATTTCGTAGCTTCGACCTTGATGAACGGGGCGTCAACAAGGCGTGCAAGCCTCCGGGCGATTTCCGTCTTGCCCACGCCTGTCGGCCCTATCATCAGGATATTCTTCGGGATGACTTCGTCACGGAGCTTCTCCGGCAGGAGGCTCCTCCTGTAGCGGTTTCTGAGAGCCACTGCGACGGCCTTTTTGGCGTCTTCCTGGCCTATTATGTATTTATCAAGTTCCTCAACTATGCGGCGAGGAGTCAATGAATCCATCTCTTATTTATCCTCCTTCATTTCTCGACTATAACCCGAAAAATTCTTTGCCCGGATCAGGGTTGTTTTTTATATTTCAACTGCCGACTCTTCGCATCCGGGTTTATTTGCGAAAAAAAATCTTTGAAATTTCCATCTTGCTGAATGTCATCTTTTTGCCGTTGCCGGCTTTTAAGCGGAGCTCGTCCCCCCATGAAACCATGCCGCGCTGTGTCTTATTGTTTTTAGTAACGACCTCGTCCATGTTCATGAAAGATTTGATCCTTATTTCGCTTAAATCGTCAGGCGATAATTTTGCCGAGCCGTTCATGGTTTCAAGCCTGAAGCTGTCATTTTCAAGTTTGCCGTCGTAATAATTCCCGTTATTCAGAACAACCCTGTCAACTTCGTCGGGCTTGGAGGGCAGCTCGGCTTTCTTATCGGCGGATACAATGTTTTTTATATCGGGCACCGGGTATCCAGCCGAATATTCCAGGAGGTTCGTCTGGAAGCGCTTCCCGTCAACCGCTTCGAGCCATATCAGGGGCTTCAGGATAACCTTCCCTTCGCCTATATTTTTTTCGGCGGCGGAGGCTATTTTCGGGTCATTGGCGATCAAAAGAGGTGTAACGTCATCGGTAACCTTTATTGCGCTGAACCTGTCTTTCCCTACTTCCAGCAAAAACGCCAGCACCAGGTTCACGCCTTTTAATATCGGGCTCGTCCCGTATGATTGTAAGTATGTGGCGGCGCCGCGGGACTTAGATTCGTCGCCATAAGTCCCTTTCTGGGGCTTGTACCTGAGGTCTTCCCCCTTGAGAGGCGCATTCTCCAGCCCGAAAATATGCGCGAGCCTGGAATCGTAAAACCAGACTGTCCCGCCGTCTTTTATAAAATCAAGTATGACTTTTTCAGAATCGGCGTTCAGTTTTTTTTCAGGAACCTGCAATACCGCAATCTTAACCCTGCGGGGTCGCTCCTTAAGCTCGTCGATAGAGGCGATATTATTCCCGGTAATTACCAGGATCCCGAGCTGCTCTTCGGTATGGTTGTATTGGTCAATATCTAAAGCGGCGCCGAAAAGAGGGGAGGTTGTATTTAAGGCGCATAAGATAAACAATAAAAGTATGAACACCCCCGTGCGAATTTTCATCAACCGTCTCCTTTCGGTGTATGCTTAATTATTCCGGGCACTGTTACCGTGAACCGAGCACCCCCGGACTTCAGGTTTTCTACAACGATGCTCCCTTTCATCTTTTGGAGGAGCATTTTTGTGATATAAAGGCCGAGTCCTTTCCCGGATACCTGCTTGACCTTTTCGTCTTCGCCCCTTTTATACCGCTCGAATACTTTTACAGTCTCGTCCGCCGGGATCCCCGGGCCTTCATCGTCAACCCGTATTCTGATCATTTTTCCGTAAGGCTTTGCGCCGACGAAGACCTCGCCCCCTTCGGGCGAATACTTGACGGCGTTGCTGACCAGGTTGTTCATGACCCGGTAGAACAATATCGGGTCGGCATGGATAAAGATATCGCCGTCCTCTTCGTAGCTGAAGGTATGTTTCGAAGCGCTTACCCGGTAAAGGTTGAAGACTCTCCTGACGAGGGGAGCAAGCTCCACATCTTCGATTCTCAAGCTGATGCTTTCAGCTTCCATTTTAGACAGTTCGATAAGGTTATCCAGCATCCTGTTCAGGCGGTCGATCTCGGAATTTATTATTCTAAGGGCTTCGTCCTGCTCTTCTTCGGACAGCTTGTGCCTGTAGCGTAAAAGGGCCATGGCATAACCTTTTATGCTGGCAAACGGGTTCCTGATATCATGCGATATGCCGGCCAGGAAATCGAGTTTTTCCTGCTGGATTTTACGCTCCTCGGTAATATCGCGGAATACTATGACCCCTCCCTGCATCACCCCGTCGGCTATCAAAGGCGCGTGTATCGAAGATACAAGGACTTCGTCCCCGTTCCGGCTGCGGATCCGGCCTTCCGCAGATATTTCTTTTCTTTTCGCCCCGGGGAATTTAAGCAAAGACAAAAGGGGACACCTGCTGATACAACGATCCGCGCCGTTGGGGTCGCTTCCCATGAAAAGCTCGCCGCAGAATTTTCCGACGGCGTCTGCGGAAGCCCACCCGGTGATTTTTTCTCCCGCCGGGTTGATCATGACGACGCTGCGGTCCCTGTCAACGACAATAACTCCTTCGCCGAGTCCCTCGACTATGGATGCGACCTTGTGCCGTTCCAGTTTTTCTCTCTCGAGCGCCAGGGCGTTTTCCAGGCTGAGTGCGGAATTGCCGAGGAAGATGCCGAGGAGACGGTGACCGGCCGCGTCCCACACCGTCTTGCTGCCGCCCATGAAAAGGTATAACGATTTTTCCGGCAGGAGAGGGGAGACGAGCAAATTCTTCAGCTTCCGGGAAGATGCTTCGGCAAGAGCGCTGCCCCCAGCCTGGACCGTCTCGCCGTGCTTCCCGGCCCTTGATGCAAGATCAGCAAGGAACGGAGAAATCCATGACCGGGTTTTCGATCTGCCCGCGCCTTTCACATACATAAGCTCTATATCGCCGTCAACCGGAGCTTTAAACACCCCGGCAATTTCCAGATTGAAAATTTTCGAGGCCGTTTCAGGGATCATCTCCAGCCTTTTCCCGAACGAAAGCACGGGCATGGAAACCTTCTGGCTGAATTCGAGAAGAAGCTGCCTGACGCGGTTGTTGTCTTTCAATTTACTGTTGAGCAGTTTTTGTATTTCAGCCTGCTCTTCGAGCTGGGAAGTTTTCCTGAGAAGCTGCCTGTTAAGGCGTTTTTGTTCTCTTGCGTCATCCTGTGTCTTTTCCAGGAGGTCGGCGTTTTCCAGCGCGAGGGCGGCCCGGCTTGCGATAAGCTCGAGAGTCCTTGTTTCCTCGGCGGTAAATTCTCTTTCCCTGTGAATGCTCCCGACATTGATAACCCCGATGATGCGCCCCTGGACTTTCATGGGCACAGCAAGGAGCGATTTCATCTCTTTCAGGCCGGGGAGCGTCGGAACATAAAGCGGGTCGTCTTTTCCTTTCATCATGCGCGGCTTGCCGTGCTTTGCGGCCCAGCCCGCTATCCCCTCGCCAAGCCTGAGCCTGGGCAAAGCGAATTTCTCCCTGTCCCTGCTCCACTGGCTCCTGAGAAGGAGTTCCTTTCTCTTCCCGTCCAGCAGCATAATGGAAACCTGCTCCGCATCCAGGAATGTGCCGACGGCCTCTATCGTCTGGTCGAGAACATTTTCCAGGTCAGACGATGTTGTAAGCGCGGCTGCAAATTCGTAAGACAGAACCCCGTAAAGCGAAGTAACTTCCTGTATCTTGCGGCGGTATTCCTCAAGTGAGTAAAGTCTCTGAAGCCCGGTACCTACGAGAGATGCAAGAAGCCCCTGTACCGGGTTATTATCTATAAAATCGGAACCTTCGTCCCATTCGGTGAGCAGCACGCCATAAACCTTTTTATTCCCGGAGATCTTCAGGCATATCCTTCCGCCGTCTTTCAGCGGTTTTGGCCGGGTACAATTAATAAAGAATTCGGATTTGCGGCGGGCAAGCGGGCAGGCGGTATTTTTACCGGCGGCGCAATTCTTAAAATCGCCGTCCCATAATACAAGCTCCGCCCTGCGGCACCCGGCAATGACCGGCATTTCTTTCGAAATACGAATACGAAAAGTTTCCAGGTCCTTTGCTTCTCCGATAAGGTCTGCGATACGGACCAGCCACATTGAATTTTTACCGTTTATTCCGCTGTCAGCCACCCGGACGACTTCCCTTCAAACCCCAGAGAAAAGTTTTATCGATTTTCACAAATACAACTTCTCCGGGCTTGAACGTCTCACCTTCCAGGACGACCACGCGGTTATCGCGAGTCCTGCCGGTCATACGGGAAGGGTCTTTTTTGCTCGGCCCTTCGACCAGCACCTCGACTGTTTTTCCCAGGAAGGCACTGTTCTTATCAAACATTATCGAATTCTGTACCTCGATGAGCCTGTAAAGGCGCTGCATAATCTCTTCATGCGGGACCTGGTCTTCCATCTTTGCAGCTTCGGTGCCGGCCCTTGCGGAATATGCAAACATGAAGGCGTTATCGAACATTGCCTCTTCAACCAGCTTCATGGTATTTTCGAACTGTTCTCCTGTTTCGCCGGGAAATCCCACGATTATATCTGTAGTTATCGACAGTCCCGGGATCGCCGCCCTAAGGTCGGCGACCAGCTTTACAAATTCTTCGCCGGTATATCCCCGGCGCATCCTCTTCAAAACGTTGTCATCACCCGCCTGGAGCGGCAGGTGGATATGCTCGCAGACCTGCGGCACTTCCGTCATGGCTGCTATCAACTCTTTAGTAAAGCCCTTCGGGTAAGGGGACACGAACCTGAGCCTGAAATCCTTATCGATGCCTCCGATCTCGCGGATCAATTCGGAAAATTTAACTCTCGGCTTGAGATCCAGGCCGTAGCGGTTTACATTCTGTCCCAGCAGGATGATTTCCTTAAAGCCGCCGTCAACAAGCTCCCTCACTTCCTTAAGGATATTTTCAGGCTGTCTGCTCCTGAGATCCCCGCGGACATACGGGACAATACAATAAGCACACTTGAGATCACAGCCCGCGCTCACCGGCACCCATGCGCTGACGCTGCTTTTCCTTGACGCGGAGAGGTCAAGCTCGTCGCCCGTGCTGGATACTGAAACTACAGGAGTTTTGCCTTCAAGGATCTCGATGATGTTATCCTTAAAAGAAGCGATGTCGCCGGGTCCTGAGACAAGGTCGATATGTGAAAAACGGTCGGCCATGGACTGCCCGTCCTTCCGGGCTACACAGCCGCATACGGCTATAACCATGTCGGGCCTGTTCCTCTTCCATCCGACCGCCTGGCCGAGCCTGCCGTAAAGCCTCTTGTCGGCGTTTTCCCTCACCGCGCATGTATTGAAAACAAGGATATCGGCATCTTCGGGACTTTTCGTCTCGGCATATCCCATCTCTTCGAGAAATTTCGAATACACCTCGGTATCGAACTCGTTCATCTGGCAGCCGTATGTGATTACGTGATATTTCTTCTCGGTCATTTCAAATCGGTCGTTTCAAAATTCAAAAGCCCCGGCCGTTCCCAAACTTAAGTTATGGGTATCCTGAGCCCGTACAACGGAACCGGCATTATATTTATGAAGAGGAATCAGTTAGTGGTCAGCTTTTGCTCAAGAACCTCGATAGCCTTTTTGATCTGCGCGTCGTCCGGTTTGGAAACCTTGTCCGGCGTAAGATCTATCTTGATATCGGGACTTACCCCCACTTTATCTATTACGTTGTCGTTCGGGGTATAGAACTTCTGGATGGTTACCTTGAGGACTGGGCCGTCCATCTCCATAATCGTCTGAACGGAGCCTTTCCCGTATGTCTTCTCCCCTATGAGGATGGCGATTTTATTATCCTTGAGACACCCGGCCAGAATCTCCGATGCGGATGCCGAATACCTGTTTATTAAAAGAACCATCGGGAGGTCGAATGCTCCTTTGCCATTGGAGCTGTATTCGCTTGCATCGCCGTTACGGTCCCTTATCTTGACCACGCTGGCGTTGTCGGGCAAAAACAGGCTCGAAACATCGACCGCGGTATTCAGGTAACCGCCCCCGTTATTGCGGACGTCGAGGATTAACGCTTTTGCGCCCTTGCTCCTTAACTCCTTAATCGCGTCTTTCAATTCCCCGGCGGTATCGTTTGAGAAGAACCTCATTTTAATATAACCGATATCGTTATTAAGGATCTCGGGGGGCTTAATCGCGTGTATTACCACGTGATCCCTTATGGGCGTAAGCGTGAGGAGATTTTTTTCTCCTTCCCGCTTGATGGTCAGAGTAACCTTGGTTCCCGGCTTGCCACGGATTACATCCTGCGCTCCTCTTACGGTAATGCCCTTAGTGCTTTTGCCGTCTATCGCCATGATCCAGTCGCCGTTTTTGACCCCGGCCTTTTCAGCAGGCGTGCCCTCGAATACCTCGACAGCGAACAATTGCTTTTCTTCCTTGGTAAGGTCGATAGACATGCCCACGCCGCCGAACCCCTTGACATCGAGCAGTTCCCGAAGCGCAAGGTATTCGCTGGGCTCCATGAGCCTGGTATGCTCATCTCCCAGTCCATCGGGTATGGCCTGGATGCAGGCATAGTAGATAAGATCTTCCGGTACGGCTTTCCCGTAAACGATTACTGCGCGGGCAGGGAAACTCTCATCCGCAGGCATCAAGTTCAACTTGCCCGGATCAACGCCCGCCTGCTTCAGCAGCTTTTTCACCTCGGTCTTCATCGCGCCGTAGTATTTATTGTCATCGATTTCGCTGACGAAACGAGACTTGAGTATGGCGTAAATAACGTCAAGGAGCCTTTGATCGGGAATATATTCGAGCTTCTTTTCCCCTTTCAATAAAGGCTCGTAGAGTTTGATCTCCACGGCTTTATCTTTTTCGCTCTTTTCTTTTTTAATTCCGGCTGAAACAGATTGTTGTACATCCAGCGCCGGGTAAAGATTCGCCGCTTTCATTTCCGAAGCAATAACGGCGGCGGTTGATATTAATCCGGCTATGAACAGCAGGGTTAAAATCAGCGGTAAAAGCTTTGTCCTTTTCATGATATAATTTCGCCTCCCATGATAATACGGCTCCGTAGCCGTAATAATGACCTTAAACTTTCGCCGGTTACATGTGGTATCCTCCATAATATTATAACAAAAAATTCGAGCAAAAAAAGAAAAGGCGGGGAAATCCCCGCCGGGCATTAATATTATCAGGCTATTTATTTATTATTTTTACCGGCTATAAGGTATTG
>JAMCWD010000047.1 GCA_023475345.1 Chloroflexota bacterium
GAGCGCCTGATAAAGCATCATGGAGTTTCCAGGGAGAAGTTTCCTCTATATCTGAAGGAGTTGGAATTTAGGTATAATCACCGGGAAGAGGATATCTTTCACCTGATGGCCAAAATGATCTGTAATTTTGGATCAAATGTTGGGTAATTACCTAAAATTTAATGCATGGGATTATAACAATGAAAAGTTAAAAAAAGCTGTTTTGTATGTTTATTATGTCGAATCGATGGAAATTGACGATCCTGAAAAAATTGAAAGGTACAGTTTTAATACTATCAAATATGATAAAAAAACTGGACAATTACGTATAATTAATGAACCTAATATGGATATAAAATTAGTTGTGAGTAAGTTTGCTATGAAATTAGAAGCTGACAATTCTTTAAAAATACCAACAGTTGACTTTCCTTGGTGGTTTTGAACTGAGCAGGTAATTATCAAATAAAGAGGTGGTCAAAAACCTCTCCCCAGGCAAAATATTATCAGGCGGCTTTGGTCATTTCACCTCTCTCCCGAAGCTATTCTTCAATCTCGACAACGGGCAAAACGAAATCCCCCTTAAAAAAAGGGGGAAGTAAAGGGGGTTGTCGCGTAAGTGAAACTTCGTATTATATTGCACAGATTCGAATCAAGAGCGAAGAAGAAAACCGGATCGGCAAACTTCAGCCTGTAATAAGGCGCGATGAATCGCGCCCGATCCAGAGCAAGGACGAGGACACTGGAACTGCGGAATTTATTCCGCTTCTCATACCCGGTGAATTATACAGTTTCGAAAAAAGAGCAAATAAAAACCGGATCGATGAATAATGAAGACAGTGCTGACGCGACAACCCCCGAACCCCGACTCGGCCGAGCTCGTCGCGGGCCTTAACAAGGGGGAATTCGTGTTGCCGATATTCAAGTTTGAAGCTGAAGCTGGCATTGCTGCACTGGATACCTGCCTGCGAGGTTGTCTAAAAAGTCTCTCCGAAATTTCATTCCCCTCTTGGGAGGAGATTAAGGGGTGGGTCTTGTGATGTAAAAACTGTGCTTGCGTACACCTTTGCGGGCGAGAAAACCTCGCCCCTACCCCTGAATTTAACTTTTTAGACAGCCTCCTGCGCAGGTATGACGTGGTTTAGTGTCTCCGTAATACAAGGCGGACTTGTTTCGGTATTCCGGTTCGTTGGGCTAAAGCTTATGGAGAATTTGACACTAATTATGTATTATTTCCGGCGTTGTCTTTTTCAAGTTTGAAAGTATTTGCCAGCTTCATCCCTATCACCGCAGAGCTTACGGCGCCGGCCCCTATAAGGAGGGCGGCGGTCAGGACATGCGCGAAGCTTTCGACCGCCGAGACAAGGTTGACGTTCATGCCGAAAGCGCCGGTGAAGATGATGACCCATAGAACTTCATTGCTGCCTATCTGCGCGGGCGGAGTCGGGAGGATGTACGATAAATTTATCAGAGTGTAGCCGAAAAGGACGAGGATAAACGGCGGGTGAGCCCCGAACCCGGCGAACATGGTCATAAGGTAAGATGCGTCGCATAGCACCGCGGCGATAGTTAAAAGCAGGACGGCAGGCAGAAATTTTCCGTACCGTCCCGGCTCTGAAAATCCCTCGATAAAAAGATCCAGGAACCGGTGGACACTGCCGCGGATGCTTTCCGGGAGCCAGTTGAAAAACCTCTTCAATAAATTCGCAGCCAGCTTTTTTTTCAGCGCCGCCCCGACCAGCAATATAAGGAAAGCTATAAACACGGCCAGGACGCCGAATATTATCCACATAACACGGTCAGGCAGATGAAAGGCCATGAGGGGAAGCAAAATGAGGAGGAGCAAGACAGGGATCATGTCACAGATCTTATCCAGAAAAACGCCCGGCAATGTCCTCGATGTAGGGAGGCCGTCGAGCTTTTTCAGTATGAGGCTTTTGGCAAGCTCCCCCGCCCTTATGGGGACAAGGTAATTAATCAGCGTCCCGCACATGAATACGGCGAACACTTTGCCTACAGGCAGCCTGGCAACCGGCGCCAGAAACAGCCGCCACCTGAGGCTCCTTATGAAAAAAGACAATATGTATAAAAACATCGCAAGGACTATCCACCAGGGCCGGATCTGCTTGAAGTACGAGACCATGTCCTGGAAGTCAACCAGCCTCAGCCATAAAATAAGCAAAGCGGCGCCGATTAATATCGATATGGCGAGCCTGGCGAACTTCTTCATCGTTTTATCCTGCTAATCATAAGTGCTTGAGAATCTCCTCCGGGGCAGGAGGACACCCGGGAACCCATTCCAGCTCGTATTCGTCGGCGATATCGCGGGTACAACGGCCCAGGCAGACAACTTTGCCGGAGCATTCGGGGACATTGGCGTGTCTCCCGGAAATAAAATTTATGCCTGATACAAGGACCCTGTAAGCGAGTTTCGGCCCGTACCTCAATAAAAGCCAGGGTTTTTTCATCATTACGTGTATTGTCATGCCGAGCGATTCTCCGCACATGCTGCAGGCATGATAATTCCGCCAGTTGATCAGCTTGAATATTTTTTTCTTTTCTTCGTCGGCGGGTATGAATTCCCGCCGGACGCTCGATAATTGCTCGCCCTTTATTTCAGGATCGAAATCCCCTATCCCCAGATCTTTTGCTATCCTGATGTGCGTTATCTTTTCAGGATCGAAACCCATCGCCCGTGCCGCCGTAACATCTGCGGCAAGGACGTCATCGCTGACAACCACGATGCCGAATTCGAAAGGCATGCCGGAATAAAGAGGGCCGTCGCCTTCGATTGCAATTATCCCGTCAATAATGGTGAGGTCGGGCTTTATCAGAAGCGCAAGTTGTGCAATGGGGGACTGAAGCCCCCACTCCGCATGAAACCTGCGTTTGTCGGCATCGGTCAAAAGGCCTTTCTGGTTCTTGAGTCCCAGCGTAACAGTGGTATTCATGTGTGTTTTCATGCGGGTCATGTTTATGTAATACGAGTTGAAAGCAATTACCGGAAGCCTTATTTTTCCGAACTCCCAATCGACTTCCCGCATACCGGCGTCGCGCAGGTTTACTATCTCGACGTTTTCTTCTTTCATCGCCTTCTTGAGGCCGGACTCGGTTATAGCCTCGTCGAAATTTACATTAATGCCTGGCGATTCTCCGACAACAATTTTCCCCGCACCTTTTTCCCTTGCAGCCCGTATCACGGCTTTCACCATTTCGGGATCGGTTACTATCCCCGTCTTGGGATCTGCAGGAACTACGAGGTTGGGCTTTATCAAAACATCCCTTCCCTCAATTGCGGGCATGATGGAAATCAAGTGCCCGTGAAGCGCGGAAGGGTTTTTCATTTTAAGGATGTGGGCGGTGCTCATCTGACGGCTTTTTTCTCCCCCAGGACATAAAGGTGATGTGTCTGGAATAAATTAAACCAGCGGGGCAGATTTTTTTCAACCCATATAAGCTTATCGACCACGCCGGATTCCGAAGCAGGCTTTTCGGTCTCGTGCTTTTCCTGGCTTTTCCAATCCCACTTCTTGCCGAACATGGAAAGCAGGCCCTTCATCTCTCCACGTAGCGGCATGTCCCACGTGTCCATCCAGGGCGGTGTATCCAGCGCCCCTTCTTCGACAACGGCCAGGCCGCAGTCTTTCATGGCCTTCCGGATAGGCCCGAGGCGCATCAGCTCCATCCTGCCGTGGTCCCATTCCTGTTTCATGCACCTGTGATAAAGGTAATGCTGGTAAGTGCCCACATTGAGAGAATTCTGGGTCAGGAAAAGAACGAACCGCCTGCTGACCCTCTTCATCTCGTTCGTCATGATGGTCGGGTCCGTAAACCTTTCGAACATGCAGAAATTCCAGACCACGTCGAAAGAGTTATCTTCAAAAGGGAGCGCGTCAACTTCTCCCCTGGCAATCGTCACCATGTCGTCGAGGCCTTTTTTGACCCATGCTTCCTTTGCCGCATCGAGCATGGCCTGGGAAGGGTTGGCAAGAGTTACCGGCACCCCACGCCTCCCTATTTCAAGAGAGTTTATGCCGAGATATCCGGTAACGCCGTCGGCGGGCGATTCCAGCAGGTTACTGATCCCGAAACGGTCGATCAAAGACCCCATGTACTCGTCGATCATCTTCCGCTCATAGACCGTGCCTATGCCCTCGTCCATATCTTTCGGCGAGCGGGCCAGGTTGCGCTCTATGAAATTGAACATGACCTCTTTTTCTTTTTCGAACAAATCGCTCAACGGGAAGACTCCTTTTTCCAGATCAGGTTTTTAAGAAAAACAAGCGATACGAAAACCGTTGAAAATATCCACAGGCAAATCCAGGCAAACATTGCAAAATATGATTTGATAAACTTCATCCATTATCTCCCGGCAATCTTCGAATGTATTAATGACGCGGTTTCGATGCCCTGTATGACGCTGTGATCGGTATTGCCGATTTCGTATTTCCAGAGGCCGAACCTTCCCCTTGAAAAGATCCCCATCTCTTCAAGAGACGGGATGACCTCATCGAGGATCTCGTCGCGCCTCAGGAACGGCACCGGGTAAGCGTATTCTTCCGTCCGTTCCCATACCTCGACGATGTCGCCTCGAGAATACGGCCCCAGGAACCCTGCCTTAACGACGCCTTTGATCACTTCTTCTTTCATGTCGCCGTCCGCAAAAGGCATCAAATCGGAATGGGCCACTTCGCATAAAAGGCAGAAGTGATGCAGGTTGGGAGCCATGAAGAGGCTGTAGTTGGAAAGGTATGTAACGCGGTATGTGGGGAAATTCGGCTCGGAAAAATAAGTCCAGTGCTTGTCCGAAGGGCAATCGCCCTTAATCCCCAGCCCGAAACAGGTTACCCTGTTGTGCAGGAATTTTGACGGAAAATCCTCCCAGCCCTGCGGCAAAGGGCGCATTATCGAGATAAGCCTGTCAAGCGGTATAGTCGTTATGAGATATTCGTAGCTTTCTTCTCTCCCGCTTCTGCATTTGACTTTTTTGTTCGCTACATCTATTTCGGTTACTTCCTCGTTATATTTTATTTTGTCCTCGCCTGCCCGCTTTGCAAGGTTGACGAATATCTGCCCTGTCCCCCCGATGCGAGAGAAAACGAAACGGGAATTAGGTCCCCATGAGGAATCCCGCTTCGAATACAACATATTCTTTATAAGCAGTTTGGGGTCAACCATGCTGACCCTTTCCGCGATCCACGAATATCCCATGAGATCAAGCGGCGTAGCCCATACCTTTTCGTTGTACGGGATCATGAAATGCCTGCAGATGCCTTCGCCGAAATTACGGAGCAGCCATTCCTTGAAATTATGCGGAGGCGTGCTGTTTTTTTGTGAGGCAAGCCGGGCGTCGATGGCGCCGGCAATACAATCGTAAGCGTCATCGACCGGGAGGCAATGTATATTGTTCTGGAACGGGTAAGGTATAAAAATATTTTTCATGTAAATATTGGCGTTCCTGAAATGAGGGATGACATCCCCGTCCAGCACGTCATCAAGCCAGTTCTCGAAGAAATTATCGATGGAAAACAGGACATGTCCGCCGAAGTCGTAAGTGAACCCGGCGGGCGTTTTATAGCTGGCGCACAGCCCGCCCGGGTGCTTCTCGCGCTCCAGGATCAGAAAATCCTCGAAGCCGAGCGACCTTAACTTATCTGCTGCGGAAAGCCCCGTCGGGCCCGCTCCCAAAATTAAAATCGAAGGCATGTTCCCTCCTTCAATCTTATTATTCCCTTTTTGATCGAAATTTCCCGCTCGTTTCGTGCCAATTTATAACATTATAATTACAACCGGCCTTGCCCGGTTCACTGACAATTATTCTTTTACCGGGCTAACGCAGTGAACGCATGAAGAAATTCAGGTGGTTCTCGAGAGGCTCGAACAATATTTTTACCGGGCAGTAATGACAAGCCATATATTCGGACAGATCTGATGCCGGATACTAAATACCAGGAATTTAAAAAAAACCAAATATAAAACCTGCTTGAATAAAGGAATCTTAATTGCATGGAAGAATATTTTTATTGATGAGAAGCGGTAAGAAAACAGTTAAAAGATCCAAACCTGCTGAGAATATTCCCGCCGAAAAAAAAGCCGCATCCGAAAAGAAGAAAGCTACGACGCCTGAAAAAGCCGGGAAAAAAGAGACTTCCGGATCTCGCAGCAAATCAGTCCGCGTTGTCAAAACAAAAAAACCTGTCGAAAAGAAAGAAACGGCGTCAATAAAGAAACGGGACAGGTCGGATCTTATCAGGCAGTTCGAAAAGAGAATTAAACAACATCCTGACGATCCGGATCTTCATACCGAGCTCGGCGTTGCATACGCCTCCGGCGGCGACATGGAGAATGCGGCCCGCCAATGGCGGCTGGCAATGGAATTATCGCCCCAGCAAGACAAGGCCAGGTACCTTCTCCACCTCTTTCACATCTCGCGTGGAGACCCTGTATCGGAACGGGAAGAACTTGAAGAGACCCTGCGCAAAGACCCGTTTAATGTCGATGCGCATATCGGCGTCGCCATGTCCCTTGCCCGGCAGGGAAAGACTCTCGAAGCCATCCGCCGCCTCCGTAAAATAGCCCGCGATATCCCCGATTCAATGCAGCTCCACTATAATCTCGGCATGTTATATGCCTCCAGGGGGAAATTGACGGAAGCCACCATGCATTACCGGGAAGCCGTTAGACTGTCCGGCGGAGACCACAAGATGAGGCTTAACCTGGCGCTGCTGCTCATGAGGCGGACAAGATGGAAGGAAGCCCAGGCTGAATTTAACGAGGTGCTTGAATCGGACCCCGAAAACTATATCGCCCGGCTCCACCTTGCAACCCTTTATGAACGCTACGATAACTTTGAGGCGGCGGCCCAGGAACTTAAAAAACTCCTGCTGCTGCCGCAGGTGGAAGTCCATGCCCGGTTCCAGCTCGGCAGGATACGCTGGAAACAGGGACGTCCTGCAGAATCCGAACAGCACCTGCTCCGGGTTATTCAGATCGAGCCTGAACACCTGGCGGCGCTCGTCATCCTCCGGGATATATATGAAGGCAGGATCGAATGGGAAAAGTTGTATGATGTCGCAAAAAGGATTTTATCTTTAAGGCCCGCCGACAAAAATACTATCCTTTCTCTGGGACATGCCTGCTTCCATATAGGGAAACTGGAAGAGGCGGTGGAAGTCCTCCAGGATATTGTTACGGAGAAATCCGATTTTATCGAGGCCCGCAAGATCCTGGGGTTTGCCCTTATGGAACTGGGGAAGCTCAACCTCGCCAGGAAACATATCGAAGCCGGGCTTGCCCGGGAACCTGACAACCCGGGTTTGAAGCTTGCACTGGGGCTGTACCTTGCGACCGTCAATGATATAGAAGGGGCGAAGAATGTCCTTGAATCCATTATCGATAAGCACCCGAACCGTGTCTGTATCCTCAAAAACCTTGCCATGCTCCATTACCGCTCGGGCGACTTAAAAACGGCCGAGAAATATATTGAATATGCCCTGGAATCCGACCCGGAAAATTTAATCGCCCTGAACTACATGGGCATGATCTGCCTTGCGGGCGGCAGGGTTGATGCGGCGAAACACTACTTTGAAAAAGCCGTAAAGGTATCTTCTCATGACATTTTCTCCATGGCAAACCTGGCGCTTGCGCTTGCCTATTCGGGAAACTGGGATGAATCCGAATCCCTGTTCAGTCGCTGCTACAACGTCAACAAAGAAGATCCGGTCATCTTGAATAATTTCGGCGTGATCCTTGCCGCCAGGGGCAAGAAAGACAGAGCCGCCACTCTCTGGCGCCAGGCGCTGAACCTCGACGAATCTTATGCCGAGGCCGCCCTGAACCTCTCCCTGGCGCTCGAAGAGAAAAACGAATTCGACGAAGCAATTCAGCTTGCCGAGAAAGCCGTCAAACTGATGCCCGAAGCCCCTGTCCCGCATGCACACCTGGGCATCTTATACCAGAAAACCGACAGACTCAATAAAGCCCTGAAAACATTAAAATACGCTCAGGAACTTGCAGAAAAGCAAGGTTTCAAAGACTTAAGCAGCCGCCTGAAAAAACTGGTTACTTCCATCAGCCTTTCCAGCACGATGGGAACTTTCCTGGATCAGTAAACCTCTTCGACCATAAACGCCGTTTGTTCCTTCGAGGCCGTACCGGCAAAAAGAATCAGCGTTTCGTGTATATGTCTGAATATTTCAAGCGCGGACATTTTGACATGCCTTAATTCTGAAATCTCATGCGATGGAGATTCCCATGCAGGCATGATCCCTCCATCGGGAACCAGGTTGTGCATGCTGCCCTGCCGGTCCATCCCCAGGATCTGGGGGCCGTGCCTTAAAAGACTTGTGAAAACAGAAGGCTGCCCGCCTCTCAATTCCCTGAGCAGGATGCCCTCCGTGCTCACCCCTGTAGAATAGGCGGCGTTTGAAAAAAAATAATACCCGTGCGGGTCCCCGTCCCACGGATAAATAAGCGGCTTTCCGTTCTCGTCGGGAACAGGCAGGGCGAAAGCAAAAAGCTGTGCGCCGTACCATGTTATATTTTCAAGATCATCCGTAACGGACTTAAGTTCTTTCACAAATACTTCCAGGGCGTCGTATTCATAGACATTATTCTGGAGCAATGAAAGCAGTATCGAATCGGGACGCGCCACCGCCACTGCCGCAAGGTAGGAATCCAGGTAATCTATCGTAGTTGAACACCCCTCGACGGTCTCGGTGAGGTTGAGCCTGCAGTCACCACAAATCTCAAGGATTGTATTGTTCCTGGACAGCATCCAGTTCTGGCGTATAACTTCCCACTGGAACCTGGGACGGCCGTCCTGGTAGAAATCCGAAATCTGCTCCTGGAATATCCTGCAGCGCCTGTGCGGGATCCTGAATACATCAACTGAAATTTTAAACCTGCGATCCATATAGCTTCTTGTTAAACCTCTCCTGCCCTGATATTTTCTTTTTTGATTTTTGCCGGCACACCCACCGCAAGGCTTCCGGGCGGCACATCCTTCGTTATCACCGCCCCTGCCCCGGTCTTGGCGCCTTTGCCCACCGTTACCGGCGCTACAAGGTTGGTATTGGCCCCGATATATGCATCGTCTTCTATCGTAGTCTTATGCTTTTCCTTACCATCGAAATTGCAGGTAATAGTACCCGCGCCGATATTGACTTTCTTGCCGATATGAGAGTCCCCTACATAGCTCAGGTGAGGGACTTTTGCGCCCGTATCTATGAACGAATTTTTTATCTCGACGAAATCGCCGATCTTGACATTGTCTGCGGTTTTCGTGCCGGGGCGCAGGTATGCAAACGGCCCGATGTTGGAATCGGAGCCCACTTCCGACGACAGTATAACAGAATTCGTAATGCATGTATTGCTTCCGATCCTGGAACCGCTTATCCTGCAGAAAGGCCCGATACTGCAGCGTTTGCCTACATGGCAGCCGCTTTCAATTATCGTAAACGGGTGGATAACGGTATCCTGCCCTACCGTCGAATCGGGATGGATAAAAGTCGATACGGGATCAACTATCGTAACACCGGAAAACATCAGCTTATCAAGCGCCTGCTTCCTTACTCTGTCGCCCGCCCGCGACAATTCTATCCGGTCGTTTATCCCCATCGCCTCGTCCGGATCTTCGCAGTAAATTCCCCTTATGCCGAGCCGGTCTTCCGATGCAAGCCCTATTAGATCCGTAAGATAAAATTCTCCCTTTACCCTGCTAGGCTTAAGTCTGGGGAGATATTTTTTCAAAAAATCGAATTCGAAGCAATAAGCCCCCAGGTTTACTTCGCATACCTTCCTTATCTCCGGGCCGCCGTCAGCGACTTCTACGATCTTCTGGATACAATCTCTCTCTGAAAATAAGATCCTGCCCATATCTCCCGGCTTTTCGGGCTTCCCGTATAAAATGCTTACCTGGGCCTTTTCGGAGCCTGTCGGTATCAGCGATTTCAGCGTCTCGGAAGTTATGAGAGGCATGTCCCCGCATGTTACCATGACATAATCCGCATCTGCTTCAATCCCCGGGAACGCAGCCTGGAGCGCATGCCCCGTGCCGAGCTGAGGTTCCTGGATTATAAATTCGACACCGTCCTCCCTCACCGCGGCTTCCACAAGCTCGTGCTTATGCCCCGCCACGACAAGAATCTTCTCAATCCCCGCGCCTTTTATCGCCCTGATCACATAATACAACATCGGCTTTCCAAGGATGGTATGGAGCACCTTGGGCATCTCCGATTTCATCCTTGTGCCCATGCCTGCCGCAAGTACAACGGCGGTAATTTTACTCATTATTAAACACCTCACATAAAGCCGGGTCTAACTTTTCTGCAAGAAACCCGGTTCTCCTCTCTCCGGCATCATGAGGACTGTCGCCTTCCATATACGCCCCGATTAATGTATAATATTCATTACTCATTACAGGAAGGTGATAATCATGCACGCTGTAGAAAAAATAAAAATATGCGGGGAGCATTGCGCCCTCGACCAGCCCGGCATGGAAGAAGCCAGGAACCGGCTTCCCGGCATTACGAAAGAAATTCTAAAGACCATCGGGAAAGAAGATTCGCCCGACCATGTCGGCTTTTCAAAAATACCCTCACAGGAAGCCCTCAATGAAATAGTGGAGCTTGTCGAAACGCTGTTGTATCCCGGCTATTACGGCGAACAGGAAATAGACGACAGCAACCTTGAATTCTACATCGGCAACCAGGTCAGCAAACTCTTCCGCGTCCTGTCGTCACAGATAACCAAGTGCCTCCTCCACGAGTGCTCGAACCCGATTGAAAAATGCTGTGACTGTGAGCACGGGGGTAAATTGAAGGCGCTGGAATTCATGAAAAAGATCCCGGGTCTCCGGCTGATGCTGGGTGAAGACGTCAAGGCCCACTATGAAGGCGACCCAGCCTCTACAAGCCCCGAGGAGATAATCTTCTGCTATCCCGGCCTTCGCGCCATCTCCATTTTCCGCGTGGCCCACGAGCTTCTTCTCCTGGGAGTCCCCATTCTGCCCCGGATGCTTACCGAATTCGCACACTCGGCGACAGGCGTCGATATTCACCCGGGAGCGACAATCGGAAAAAGCTTCTTCATAGATCATGCAACCGGGGTCGTTATCGGCGAAACCACGGTTATAGGCGACCGCGTGAAGATTTACCAGGGAGTAACGCTGGGCGCGCTCAGCATGCCGAGAGACGAGAGGGGAAGGCTCGTCCGCGGGACCAAGCGCCACCCGACGATTGAAGACGACGTCGTCATTTATGCAAACGCTACAATCCTGGGCGGCGAAACGGTTATAGGGAAAGGCTCGGTCATCGGCGGCAACGTGTGGCTGACCCATTCCGTCCCGCCCGGAACCAAGCTGATAATGGACATCCCCAACCAGAAGTTTGTCCAGAAAAGCGAAAAGAAAAAATAATGACGCCCGAACAGGCGTCCCGAAGAACCTTAAAACTGGCGTGAAAAAATATAGATGTCTCAAATTTAAGCGAACGCACATCCGCCTGAATTTTCTATGACGGCAGGAGTGCGCTCAGACTAAAATGCCAGGTGGAAATTAAGCACAATTTTTGCCTGGCGTCCAAGTTGTGTCCATTTTTCAGACAATGAATTTACGGTTTACGGAAATAATCGTAGTAAATCGGCAGTGACTGAGAAAGATACATCGGTATCGGAGGAATTTTATATTCTCTTCTAAGTTGGGGATGGTAGATCTTTCTTATAGCCAGTTTTGCCTCACAACGGACTTTCCTGTTCCTGTCCGTCAGCAGCTTTTCAAGAGGTTTATACGCCCTGACATCGCCGATATCCCCGAGAACCTGTGCGGCTCCTTTTCGAATCCGCCAGTCACCGTCCTTTAAGGCTTCCATCAACGCTGGGATTGGAGTGCCTTCAATTTTTTTCGGATAATTCTCAGACTCGGTGAAGCTTAAAGGTTCACCTTCATAATCATACTGTGTCAGTAACACCAGCGTTCTTGCAGCGCCCAACCTCACGCCCAGCGAATCGCTCTTAAGCCCTGAAATGAGAGCCGGTATGGCGGGCCTGTCCATCTTGAGCAGGGTTTGCAGGACCACGTTTCTTACCATGCGGTCATTGGAGGAAAGAGCCGAAACGACCGCAGGAGCACATGACGCACAACTCTTTGCCCATTCTTCCGAACCGTGAATAAGGCAGTATCCGCTGTATGTAAAGGCATAAAAATAAGTTTTCATCGCCCTTTCCGCAGTCTTTTCATCTCCAGATCTGGCAAGCGCCAGGCAAACACTAGCAACCCCCATCCTATTCCTGCGATCAATTTTCCTGAGGACTTCTTCAATAGGAGCTACAGCTCTTTTATCCCAGATATTGCTGAACGCGCATGCGGCACATGTTCTGTTGGCATCATCCTTTTTCATTATATCCAGTAAAACTGGAATAGCCCTTGTATCCCTTATGCCACCCAGCGCGGATATCGCATAGTATTTCAACTCACCTTTATTTCCTCTCAGGATATTCATCAATACGGGGAATGCTCTCCTGTCTCCGATATTTCCAAGCGCCCGCACGGCCTCTATACTCATTTCAAATTTTTTGTCGCCCGTTGCCTTTATAAGATCCGGCACCGCCTTTTCCACTTTAAGCTGTCCTAACGCACGAGCGGCCGCCTGTCGAACTTCATAGTTTTCATTTTTCAAAAGAGGGATAATAAGCTCCCCTATATTATTGTCACATCTTAAATATGGCATATCATTTAATAAAGACACCAGGTCGTCAGGCACCTGAAAGCTTATCAATTCTTTGAGAATGAGACCTGCTGTCTGCTTATCTGATGATTGAATCAGCGATCTAACAGCATCTTCATGGAGCGGTTCATCTCTTTCTACTTTGACAAACTCCAGAAGAGCGTTGACGGCTTCAGTCCCGCCTATATAGCCAAGAGATTCAATAGCATGTTCTCTTACATCTTTATCGGGATCTTTCAAAGCTTCAATAAGCGGTTGTACTGCTTTTTGATCTTTTATATATCCCAGGGCTGATGCGGCACTCCCCCTGACAAATTCATCATTATCTTTTAAAGCCACAATCAGCGCATCCACTGCTCTTTTATCTTTGAAGTGTCCTAGCCCATCGGTGGCCCTCATGCGAACCCGGCTATCGGGGTCTCTCAAAGCCTCCATTAAAGAAGTGAAAACGGTTTCACCCTTAAGGGGACAATAAAAACAACCACAATGTTCGGATATTAACTCTGCAACATCCGCGCGCACATCCGGGTCGGGATCTTTTAAGATTTCTAACAACCGAGCCAGGTTCTGTTTGTCAATTTCTACGCAGCAAAGGATATCGTTTGCACTGTCCCTGTCCTTTTCGTCTTTGCTTCGCATGGCTTCAACCAAATAAGGTACAGCTTGCCTGCCGGATATTAAAAGAAGGTAATTGCCTAGAATTTGATCCCATGATAAGGTGGTGTCATGGAGATCGAAGCTTATGAGGACTTGATTCGTAACGAGTCGGTGGCTCGAAAATACTTGTTGGGATTTTGCTGGAAAAACCAACAA
>JAMCWD010000042.1 GCA_023475345.1 Chloroflexota bacterium
GGGAATAACGGAAATAGCTCCGGAACGGCTGGCGGCATATTATGGCGATAAGCCGCTGGTGGTGATAGACGGTAAAAAATACAAGAGGCTGCCGAGGAAGGTGGAGGATGAAATAATCAGGCTGCTGTGGAAGGAACCTGAAGGGGTCAAAGCAAATGTGTAAACGATGTATCGGACAGTTTTGTAAACTATGTTACCGGGTTGTACCGGGTGTTCGGGGGATGTCGATCTGGCACAAGTTCTCATAATAAATAATACAGATCCGGGGCAAGAACTCCAATTAATTCCCTTCCTGGAGAGATCTAATTGGCCGGAGAATTTATTTTAAAGAAGGACTTTATTCCATCCCGAATAAATTCATGTTGAGCAATTTTCTATATGGGGGAATGGCATGGCAAAGAGATTTATTAAGCTGGTCTCAATTTTTCTGATTGTTTTTGTATTATTCATGTTTATTCCTTTGATGGGCTTTAGCTCCGATGGAAAGACGGTAACGGAAGATACCGCCTCAACTCCAGATGCCGGGGCTAAAGTGATAAAAATCGCCGGGGGAAATTGGCACAGACTTGCTCTGAAATCCGATGGAACTGTATGGGCATGGGGAAGTGATGAATACGGGCAATTGGGCTTCGAAACTTCTGGAATTAAGAATACACCTGTCCAGATTTTGAGCTTAACCGGCGTTATAGATATTGCCTGTGGAGGGTATCACGGCCTTGCCCTCAAGTCCGACGGGACTGTCTGGGTCTGGGGAATGAATGAATTTGGGCAATTGGACGATGGAACAAGAGGATACACAAGCTTAACTGGTGTTATAGCAATTGCCATGGGTTGGAATCACAGCCTTGTTCTTAAATCCGACGGCACTGTCTGGGCGTGGGGAGATAATCGCGATGGAGAATTGGGAGACGGAACTTATACTGACAAAAATACCCCTGTCCAGGTCTTAAACTTAACCGGCGTTATCGCCATTGTCGGGGGATGGCATCACAGCCTTGCCCTCAAATCCGACGGGACTGTCTGGGCATGGGGATGGAATGAACATGGCCAATTGGGCGATGGAACAGGAGGAGATTATAAAAATAATAATGATAAAAACACGCCCGTCCAGGTTTCTAACTTAACCGGTGTTATCTCAATTGCCGCTGGGGGAGATCACAGTCTTGCACTTAAGTCTGACGGGACTCTATGGATCTGGGGAAGTAATGATTATGGAAAATTAGGCGACGGAACAGATGTTAACAAAAATACCCCCATCCAGGTTAAAGGCCCGGATGGCATTGGTTATTTGACAGATATTATCGCAATTGCAGAGGGAGATCTGCACAGTCTTGCACTTAAAGCCGATGGCACTGTCTGGGCATGGGGTTGTAATGAAACGGGACAATTGGGCGATGGAACAGATGTTGATAAAAATACCCCCATCCAGGTTAAAGGCCTGGACGGCATCGGTTATTTGACAGATGTTATCGCAATTGCAGAGGGAGATCTGCACAGTCTTGCACTTAAAGCCGATGGCACTGTCTGGGCCTGGGGATATAATTACAATGGCCAATTGGGCGATGGAACCACTACTAATAAAAATATACCAATTCAGGTATCAAACTTAACAGACATTATCGCAATTGCCGGGGGTGGGAATCACAGCCTCGCATTAAAGTCAGACGGGACTGTATGGGCATGGGGAGATAATGGCTTTGGGCAATTAATTAGGTGATGGAACTGATATCAGTAAAAACACCCCTGTCCGGGTCAAAGGATTTTAAAACGGCATTTTGCTCTTTTCTTCTTCTGCCGGACAGTCTCTTTCTCAAGAATAATACGATGCTCACACTTATTGCACTGGATACCCGCCTTCGCGGGTATGACGCGTTGTAGTATTACGTATGGATTCCCGCTTTCCAGATTGTCTGAAAAGTAAAACCCAGGCGTAGGGGCGGGGTTTCCCCCGCCCGTCCAGTCTCTGATTTCAAGTCTCCAGTCTCTATCTGCACAGTTTTCTGCCGCCTCCCCGGTAAAACCAGGCCCGGCGGCAAATATAAGCAGCAAACAAAAAGGAGGCTTTCGCCTCCTTGATTTTATGGTGGAGATGAGGGGATTTGAACCCCTGGCCTCCTGGGTGCGATCCAGGCGCTCTCCCGCTGAGCTACATCCCCGTTACGCTACAACATTATATTCTCTGGCATTTCCATTGTCAACATAAAAAATGCAACCGGTTTTCATCACCGCTGCGGTAATTTTCTACAAATTGAAATCTTCGTTGACAGTGAGTTGTACGGGTGGTAAAATTTAAATGGTGAAGCCTCCGGAGGATTTGATAAAAATTGAAATTTATTGAGATACCCAATTCGAGTTTTATAAAAATTTTAGTAAAATACAAGGGATTTTCCAATTAATAAATCCTCGTTAAATAAAATATTTTTTAGGGGCAATCAACGATATAATTTAGAATCATGCTGTGAAATGGGGTAAATTTTAGCAGTGACAAATCCTGCTCGAAGGGACCTGATGTCACTCCTGGGTCAGCTGCCGGGGTTCAATTTCAAGTTCATACCCGCCGAAACAATTCAAAATAACTGTTCATTATGCGATTGCGGACTCGTTGACAACACAAACCCCCGTTGTATTAATTTCGGGAAATCCCTTTTACAAAAAGCCGATAAAAACGGGAAATCCGTAATCCGCCTCTGCCCGTACCGCCTGAGAGTAGGCATGATGCCCCTTCGCGGCAACGGCGCTTCTCAAGGCGTTATTGTAGGCGGATACACCATGGACAGCCCCCCGGGAGAAAATGTTAAAAACATACCCCTCCCGGAAAAAAAAGAAGAGATCAGTCAGGTTCCCGTTCTCACCCCAGCTCTTTTCCGGAACCTGATGAATCATATAAAAAAGCTTATCGATTATACGACTGCGGACCAACCGATAATCACGCCCGTATTATTGGAGCCGGTAATTTCCATAAAGCCTTACCGTCCGCTTTCGGAAGTAGTGGACGAATTGGAGCATGTCCTGCCCAGGATATGCGAAGTGGACCTGGTTACAATACTTCTTCCCGATTTTCGAAGAGACGATTACCCCCTGCTCACTTCACAGAGATTCCTGGAGAAAGATCTCCCCGTTGTAGCGGAAGACTGCATCAATGACGAGCGTTTCCCGCAGGACTGGGTTAAAAAGGAACGGGTTAAAAGCACTTTGATAGTGCCGATTTTCATCCCGGGAAAAGAAAACGCCGTGATGCTGCTTTCTTCCAGAAAGAAGTTCGAAGATATACCTTTAAAAAAGCATCAAATCAAGGTTCTTGCAACTCACATCTCACACCTCATATCGGGTTCTCTGCTCTTTCGGGAATTCATTGCAAAACAACTGGAAGCCTCGCAGGTCTCCCGCCAGATGGAGTTCCATACGATGGAAGTCGGAAAGGCATTTTCGATCCCTGAAAAGATCGACGAACTGCTTGTCCGTATCGCAGAAGCATGTCTCAACTTAAGCGGCATGGATGCGGTGTCGGTTTCGCTGCTCCATGACAGGAGACTTGAAACCAGGGTGGAGCTCGGTTTTTCTTTCAGCACTCCTCATTCTCCCGTGCTGAGAATGCGGGAAAGCCTTGTAGGCTGGCAAAATACTTTTGATCATCCGGCTTTCCCTGTAAGAGACCGGTTGTACGACGATTTAATCTTCGACAAGCGGTCTTCCAGGGAGGGGACTTTGCGTTACCTGGGCATACCGCTGGGAATTGAAAACGATCTTGTCGGCGTAATAAACCTCTACGGATATCGCAATTTGCCTGTGGACAAACCGAACATGTCACTGATTATGGCGTTCGCACAACTTGCCGCCGCAGCGATCCGGAACGCTAACATCCTTGAAAAAGAGAAAACCCGCGCCGAAGAATCGTGGACCCTGTGGAAAGCCGCGATGGATATCGCACAGAGCAATAATGTAAAGGACATCCTGGATCAGAGCCTTAAAAGCCTGACGGCAGTGGCGGAAGTCGATCGCTGTATCATCCTGTTCGTTGACGAGAAAAAAAGGAATATGCGGGCAACCGCCGGCATCGGCCTTTCGCATGAGCAGCGCGAATTTTTCAGTTACCTGAGGCTCCCGCTGAAAGGGATAGCTCCTTCATTATGGGAAGACCTTTTACACGGGAGGCCGCTTGTGTTTTCCGGGATCCCGCCGGAAAGCCCTTCCTTTGAGGAGCTTTTCAACCTCCTGCCTACGAGCAGTTGTCTTTTGATACCTATGATCTGGAAAAATAAGGTCTTCGGAATAATTTTTCTGGATGAAAAAAGCGCCACGCATAACTTTACCGATGTCCAGGTGGCAATGGCATCTGCCCTGGGAGACCAGATTACAAGCAGCATAATGAGGGCGAGAGAATACCAGCAGATAAATGACGAGCAAACAAGGTTATCGACCCTGTATTCCATGTCGCTTACATTAGGCGGCACTCTGAGCCTTCCCAGAATTTTCAAGAATATTGCTGAAAAATCCAGGCTGATAATGAGGGAAGCCGTAACGGCGGTTTCCGATTGGGACGAAACGCGCAAGAGTTTCCGCCTTGCCGCATCTGAGAATGTATCGAAGGAAAAGCTGGATAACGATGTTCTCGACGTGCTTTCCCGCATGGTCGCAAGGAGGAAACGGGCGCTTTCCATCAGCCTGGGAGACCCGGCTTCGGGCGAGAAGCTGGAAGAAATGCTGGGAAAAATAAATGCAGGCGGAGTTTTCATGGTGCCCCTCATAGCAAAGAGAAAGGTGGAGGGAGTGCTCCACTGCTTTTATCCGGAAAGAAGAAAATTCGCCCCTGAAAACATACAGACGCTCCGCAGTTTCGCCGGTCAGGCGGCCTTGGCGATACAGAACGCACGGGTTTACGGGGTGATGAAAAGCAAGGTTCATGAGCTTGCGACCCTTTTCGAAGTCGGCAAAGCGGTAAATTCCAGCCTCCAGTTGGAGACGGTGCTCACCCAGATCGCTCAGAATGTCCGTAAAGTAATGAACTCCGACGCCTGCGTAATCAAGCTCCTGGACGAAAACGGCATTTCGCTGAACGTTGCGATTAACCTGGGTCTTTCAAAAAATTACGATGATAATGTTAAGCATGCGAATCAGGAACTGCTCTTTCGCCCACTGCGCACCGGCCGTCCCGTTCATTTGCTTGACAACGGGCCGGGGAGCGAATTTCCCGAACTTTTGAGGTCGGAGGGAATTCAAACATATATCTCGATCCCTATGATATCCCGCGATAAGCCCCTGGGTAAATTGAACATATATTTTCATGACAAAAGGTTTTTGCCGGATTCGGATATCAAGCTGCTCCAGACAATAGGGCAGCAGGCCGCGATGGCCATAGAAAAAGCCAACCTTTATAGCGAGCAGGAGAAAATCGGGACCATGCTGAGGGATATCTTGACTCCCGGCAGCGGCCTGGGAGCGCCGGGAATGGATATCAGCCACTTTTATATCCCGTCTCTCCAGCTTTCAGGCGATTATTACGATCTTATCGGGCTTGATCCCGGTTGTGTTGCAATTACAATCGCCGACGTGGCCGGCAAAGGCCCCGACGCGGCAACTTACGCTTTGAGGGCGAAATATATCCTCCGCGCCCTTGCCCGCTCCAACCTCCAGCCTGCGGACCTGCTTTCAAGAATGAATCTCCTCATTTCCGAAGAAGCGGAAAGCGAAAAATTCATAAGCCTTTTCTACGGTTTCCTGGACCTCAAGCGGGGGAAAATGTCCTATGCGTCCGCCGGACATGAGCCTCCCATCTATTATTCCAGGAAAAGAAAAAAGATATACTATCTGAAATCCGAAGGAGTCCTGCTGGGAGTTTTCGAGAGAATCCTGTACAAACAAAAAGCAAGAAATATTTATCCCGGAGATTTTATGGTCCTGTACACCGACGGGATAACGGAAGCCAGGTCTCCCGGCGGCGAAATATACGGAGGTGAACGCCTTGCCGGCGTGATACTGGAAAATTCCGACAATAATGCTGCTAGTTTAGCTAACAGGGTATATAACGATGTTAAAAAATTCACCAGGAGCACCCTTCATGATGATTTTTCCCTGATGGTCGTCAAATTCTTGCCATGGGAAGAATGATCCGGATTAAAACCAATATTTTATCGGGCGGCGCTGACTTTTTCCGGATGATTGATAAGCTGATAAAACCGTTGTTTTCCTTCAGGAGTTCCGCCTTAAATTTCAGGACAATTTTATAGCCTGCTTCACATTTATTTTTTTGCCGCATCAAATTCTGCTTTGCCCTTGCATTGAAAATTGCCTTATGATATAATACGCAGGATTCCGAAAATGGAGGGAAATCATGTGGTATTTCGATTTACAGATTTTTGCGCATAAGAAAGGCGTCGGCTCGTCCCGGAACGGCCGCGACAGTTGTGGCAAAAGGCTCGGCGTGAAATTGTTCGGCGGGCAGGAAGTCGTCTCCGGTAACATTCTTATCCGCCAGAGAGGGACAAAGTTCCATCCAGGCCGCAATGTCGGCATCGGCAGGGATCATACTCTGTTTGCTCTCAAGCCCGGAACCGTCCAGTTCCGCGGCAACGTGGTCGAAGTAATATAGCAAGGATTCAAAATAATTCCGGTATAAATCGTCCCGCCATTCGGACGGGGCGATTTTTTGTGTGATTAATGGAAGGCAATTTCAAAGACGAGATAAACATCTATGTAGAAGGCGGACGCGGCGGCGACGGTTGTGTCAGTTTCCGCCGTGAAAAGTTCATGCCCCGGGGCGGCCCCGACGGAGGAGACGGGGGTCATGGCGGCTCGGTTTACCTGCGGGCCGACGAGGGCCTGTTTTCATTTGTCAATCTCACTCAAAAAAGCCATTACTGGGCGGAACGCGGAACTCACGGCAAGGGCGCTTCGAAAACCGGAAAAAACGGCGAAGATATTTATCTCGACGTGCCTTGCGGCACAATGGTTTATGAAAAAGAATCGGGAGAATTCCTGGGTGACTTAATATCACACGGGGACACGCTCCTGGTCGCAAAGGGTGGTTCCGGCGGGAGGGGCAACGCATCTTACGCCACATCAAGGAGACAGGCTCCCCGGATACGCCAGCTCGGCGAAAAAGGACATTCAGGCTGGATCTCCCTGGAATTGAAAATGATCGCGGAGGTCGGCCTTATCGGGTTTCCGAACGCAGGCAAATCAAGCCTCCTGGCAAGGATCTCGGGTGCAAGGCCGAAAGTTGCCGATTATCCCTTTACTACACTGACCCCGAACCTCGGTGTGGCTGACCTTGAAAACTTCAAAAGAATGGTGGTAGCGGACATTCCGGGCATCATCGAAGGCGCTCACATGGGCATCGGCCTCGGCGATAAATTCCTCCGGCATATCGAAAGGACACGCCTGCTGGTGTTCGTTATCGACCTGAGCGCCGTTTCCGAAGACGACCCCGCGTATCAATACAACGCCTTATTGAGCGAGCTTGAAAATTACAACCCGGAGCTTGCCGGAAGGCCGCATATTGTCATCGGGAACAAGATCGACCTGCCGGGAACTGAAGATAAATTCAGTCTTCTTGAAAAAGAGTTGAAGAAGAAAAAGGTTAAGATCTACCCTGTCTCGTGCCTTACAGGCAAAGGGGTTGAGAAGGCAGGAAAAGAAATCTTCAAATTGCTGGAAAAAATCCCTGTAAAAGAAGCTGTTACTCCCCCGGTGAAGGTAAAAGAAAGCGGCGGTTTCAGGATTAAAAAAGAAGGAGACGCCTTCAGGGTCAGGGGTAAAGATATCGAGAGGCTTGTCGCCATGACCGACAAAAGCCTCGAAGAAGCGGTTATGCTGATGCAGCAGCAGATCGGCAGGATGGGTATAGAGAAAAAGCTGAAAGAAGAAGGCATCCGTGAAGGCGACCGCGTGATAATAGGCGATTACGAGCTTTTTTACGAAGATGAAGAGGGAGAAGAATAATTTTTTTTCCCGGTTCAAAAAAGGAATCGGAAGTAAAGGTTAGAATAGGTCAGGACTGAATTACAGGAGAAAGGAGGTGAAAAGATGCGGGATTATGAAACCACGTATATTATTGACTCCTCCGTGAACGAAGAAGCAGTTCCGGAGATCGTCGAGAAGTATTCCAAGCTTGTCAGCGATACCGGGGGTCAGGTGGATAATATCAAAGAATGGGGCCTTCGCAGGATGGCCTTTGAGATAAACGGTAAAGAAGAGGGATTTTACATAACCATGAGATTCCATTCCACCCCCGACAGCGCAAAGGAAATCGGACGCCAGTTCCGTATTGCAGACAACATCATCCGCGGGATCGTCGTCCGGTACGACTAATAACCGGGGAGGTAATCTAACGATGCCCAGTATGAACAAGGTAATTTTAATCGGCCGGGTAGTCAGGGAGCCGGAGTTGAGGTCAACTCCCAGCGGCAAGCAGGTTACCAATTTCGCCATCGCGGTGGACCGCAGGTTCAGCGGGAAGGGCACCGAGCGCGAAGTCGATTTCGTAAACATCGTTGCATGGCAGAGGCTTGCTGAGATCTGCGCCCAGTACCTGACCAAGGGGAAGCTGGTCGCTATCGAAGGCCGTCTCCAGATCCGCAAGTACGAAGCGCAGGACGGCACCAGCCGGACAGCGTGCGAAGTGGTGGCCAACGAGATGCAGATGCTGGATAAAGGCGCAGGAGGCGGCGGCGGGCCGCAGGCTCCACAGGAGGTCAATACTTACGCCGAATCGTCTCTCGAAGGCGATATGGACAGCATAGTAAGCGACGACCTTCCTTTCTAACCATAAAGCATAATAGTGAGGTGAAATATAGATGGCCAAGGAAAAAAGTTTCCGTTTCAGAAGGCCAAGGCGTAAGGTATGTCGTTTTTGCGCGAACAAAGAGCTGGAAATAGATTATAAGAATATCGATACACTGAGAGATTATATCTCGGAACGGGGAAAAATAAAGCCCCGCAGGATTTCCGGCAACTGCGCCAGACACCAGAGGCGCATCACCAACGCAATAAAACGCGCACGTACCATCGCCTTTCTGCCCTATACACTGTAATATTCTTCAAAAATATAACAGGGGGAGGGAAATACAGTGCAGGTAATCCTTACCGAAGATGTAAAAAAGCTTGGCAGAAAAGGTGAGCTGGTCAATGTTTCGGACGGATATGCCCGTAATTTTCTTTTCCCTAAAGGCCTCGCCCAGGAAGCCACCAACGGCAAGATCCGCGACCTGGGGCACAAAAAACAGGCCGAACTTCAGAAAAAGGAAAGCCGCCTCGATTTCCTGAAAAGGGTACGGGACGACCTGATGCTTAAAACTGTCAGGATTAAGGCCAAGACCGGAGAAGGCGGACGGCTTTTCGGATCGGTTTCTTCGAAAGATATCGCACAGGCGGTCAAAAAGAAAACAGGCATCGATTTTGACCGCCAGTGGGTTTCCCAGAAAGATCCGATAAAACATATCGGAGTTTACCAGGTTCCCGTAAAATACGCTTCCGGCATAGACGGCTTCGTCAATGTTGAAATTACTTCTACGGAAGAGTAATATTTAAAGGGATAACTTCGTTTAACACGACAAACAGCCGGGCCGCCAGTCCACCTGGTCGGGGTCTGAAAACAGTTCGGGGGGGAAAGCCGCGCCTCCTGCTCTTTCACAACGGCGCACTTATGAGGGAAAATGCTGAGTCAGAATATCGTCTCAATTGAAAAACTGCCGCCCCAGAATATCGAGGCCGAAATGAGCATTCTGGGCGCATGCCTTATAGATCGCGAATCCACTCATCTCGTTACCGAGATACTCCCCGACTCCGAAGATTTTTATCGTGTGGCTCACCAGGACATCTACAGCGCATTGCTTACGTTGTACGAGAAAGGGGAAGGGATTGATCTCATAACCCTTTCGAACGAACTGCGGCGGAGGGGAAAGCTTGAAGAGGCGGGCGGACTCGAATATCTCCAGAACCTGATGGACATGGTCCCCGCTGTCGGCAACGTGGAGTATTACTCCAATATCGTCCGTGACAAAGCTACACTGAGGAAATTGATCCATGCCGGGGTGGGCATCCAGTCAATGGGCTTCCGGGAAAGCGAAGATGTTACCGATCTCCTGGACAAGTCCGAAAGCCTCGTGTACAACATCTCCCAGCGGAGGGAGCGCCAGGACTTTGTCGCCATCAAGCCCATCCTTACAAGCACTTTCGACAGGATAGAAGATTTATATAACAGGAAAGCCCATGTTACGGGGATCCCCACCGGCTACCCCGACCTCGATAAGCTTACGGCGGGGTTCCAGCGATCCAACATGATAGTGCTTGCCGCCCGTCCCGGCGTGGGCAAGACTTCGCTGGCGCTCAATATCGCCCGTAATGTCGCGGTGGATGAAAGAGAGCCTGTGGCGCTTTTCAGTATGGAAATGTCAAAGGAAGAGATCGGGGAAAGGCTCCTCTGCAGCGAGGCAAGGGTGAACGCGATGAAGGCCAGGACAGGCCACCTTGCCGACAGCGACTGGCCCAAAATAACCCGCGCCATGAATGCCCTTGCAGATATACCGTTTTACGTTGACGATTCCGGCTCCATGACCGTGCTCGAAATACGGAGCAAGGCAAGGCGTCTCAAGAGCAAGTTCGGCCTTTCGATGGTCATCGTAGATTATTTACAACTGATCCGGGGCACGACCAGGACTGAGAGCAGGAACCAGGAGATATCCGAAATAAGCCGCCAGATAAAGGCGCTTGCAAAAGAGCTGACCATCCCGGTGATTGCTATCTCACAGCTTTCGCGCGAAGTGGAAAAGCGGACAGACAAAAGGCCCCAGCTTTCGGATCTCCGCGAGTCAGGCGCCATCGAGCAGGAAGCAGATCTCGTGCTTTTCATCTACAGGCCCGAGATGTATGAAAGGGCGGCGGAAGAAGGAGAGATACCGCTTACCGAACTGCTTATAGCCAAGCAGAGAAACGGCCCGTGCGGCAAGATCGATCTGAAGTTCCTCAACGAATACGCCCTCTTCCAATCGGTTGATCACAGGTACGAAGATTAGGGAAACAGCCTATAAATAATTTATAGTTTTTTTCAGGGAGAATTAGAATGAAACAATTTTGGCTTATGATTGGAACCGAAAAAAATTGGAAAGTGGCCTTTGACAATAATAATATCTGGGGGTTAAAAGACTTTCGAGAACTCAGAGCCTTATGGAACATGATACGTATTGGAGACGGGTTACTGTTCTATGTATCTAAGCCTGCAAGCGGTATAGTTGGTTTTGGAAACATAGCATCGAAATTCAAGCAAACGAATCCGCTCTGGCCTGATGAGATAAAGAAAAATGAAGTGATCTGGCCGCTCCGTTTTGAATTTGATATCGAGTACTGTCTTCCTCCGAGTTTATGGAGGTCCCGCAAATACACCTCAAATGATTTGCAGATGATAAGCAGAATGGTGTTTCAATGTTATCCTATCGAAGAAGTAAATATAGCAAGAACTGCTCTGGGACTGAAATCTATACAAGAAGTTGAATCAATACCTCCTGCAGCAGAACTCATTGGCGCTTCAGATGCTGCAATACCAAACCATGATGATGTAAAAGCTTTCCTAACCGAGATCGGCCGCATTCAGGGATACATTGCCGAGGAAGAATATCCCCTAGAAAGCACAAGACTTGATGTTGTCTGGCGAAGGGTTGAGCGTTCAGTACCCACCTTTGTGTTTGAAGTACAAATTGGGGGAGACATTTATCATGCTATGGCTAAATTAAAACATGCTTACGACCTATGGAACAGCCACATTTTTCTTGTTGCAAGTATGAAAGAAAAGAGCAGATACCAAGAATTGCTATCAGGAACATTCCACGAAGTTGAAAATCAGATGCGATTTATCGATGTGACACTAGTGAAAGAATTACTTGATAAAAAGAGAAGTTATATTGATATAGAGCAGGCTTTAGGAATTGTCAGGAGATAGTTCATTTGCTGTGTCCTAATATACTTTTGTTTTTCTCTTCTCTTCCAGTTCTGTCAAAGCATATTCAATAGCATCGCGCCATTGGTCACCAAGAAAATCACCTATTTTGTCTTCTATAAAACTCATATCTTTGAATGATACCGGAATGTCTATATCCTCAGAAACCATCATCACATCTTCACTTGTAATTTCATATAGTGTTTTTTTTTCTTTCATGACATCGCTCTCCTAATTAAGAAGTAGAAGAGCGTTTTTACCGTCAAAATAATAATTCCTTTTAATAAATGTTTCTGATCTGTTTTTTTTATTTACCCCATGCGGATCTATGCAATTCATCAGGTCTGCGAAGCGGAATGAATTCCGCAGTTCCAGAATTCTCTTCGTCATCGCTCTGGATCGGGCCCAATTCATTGGGCCTTCTAACAATTTACACAAGCCTGCCCAGTGTTGTTCATGCCGGGAGTTTTTCCTTACGCGACAACCCCCGCGCCCCCTTTATTTTAAGGGGGATTTGTTTCGGTATGCCAGCTCGTTACGGCTAAAGTTCAAGAGAAAATTCGTTTTGCTAATATGCAGGTTTGAGGCTGAAGCTCGCATTACTGAACTGGATACCTGCCTGCGCAGGTATGACGAAGGGCACAGGTATGACAACCTCACCTTGTTACAGGAAAAAGTTCACAATTTCTTAACATATTCCGCATTTACAACGGGTTACATCAACATTAAAATTAACATGGGATAAGATATGCGGGAGGATAGTTATTATGGATAAAATAAGCGGAAACAAAATTACCGGCACAGTGCGCCCTGACGGCCTGTCGAAACAGGAACCCGGGAAGCCCGTCAAAGGCTCACAGATCAAAGATACATTTTCGCACGGCGTCAAAACCGAGCCTGCCGGGCTTATGCCGAAGCCTGCAGTTGAAAAAAAGGGCAAGTGGACGATCCTTAAATTCACTATTGTAGAGTCCGGCCTGGGGCAGGAGTTGTATGACGGCCTTTCGATGCCGGGAACAAAAGAAAATGTCAGAGTAGTGTCCGCCGAAATCTCCGATGCGGGAAGTGTGGAAAAAAATTATTCCTGGAATGCATCGGGAAAAACGGAGGAAAAAGCGCTGAGCGGCAAAGACGCGAATTTTGAAGATTTCCTGAAAGCCGCTATGAAGAAATACCCGGCCCAGCATTACATGATCGCGTTTGACGGCCACTCGTCCCAGTTCCGCCCTCTCGTTCCGAAGTTAAACAATGCGATGAAGGAGACCGGCAAAAAATTCGACATAATACAATTCAGTTCGTGTACCATGGCGGAAGCCGATATCGCAAGCCAGTTCAAAGATACGGCCGATTATTTAATCGCCTCCGAAGGGTTTACATATTCCAGGTCATACCTGTCAGACGTTAAGGAATGGGGAAATAAAAATCCTGAAGCTCTGAATTCAGCCGAAAAAGTCGCGAAAGAAATTATTCAGAAAGATGACCAGCACGCCCATTCCGTAATCAATCTCAATAAGCTGCAGAGCTTCAACAAGGAAATAGAGGCTTTCGGAAAAGAGATCCTCATTCCTTAACT
>JAMCWD010000071.1 GCA_023475345.1 Chloroflexota bacterium
TGAGGGTGCTCAAACCTGAGATGGGACAATTCCTCTGCAGGAATGACGCCTTCGGACTTGTAGCCGATGTCCACCATTACCCCTTCCTTATCGACCCTGATCACCCTGCCGGTAATGCGGTCTCCCGTTTTGATCCTGCGGACAGTGTTGTCCAGGTCGTCCTCCGTCATTTTTTCTTCGACGGCCGCCGTTTCCAAGGCAGCCGGAGCTTCGGCCCCGGAGATAGTTTCGCCCTTTTCTTCGCCGCCTGCTATTTCCGTGGCGACGGTGCCCGAAGCAGCCTCCTCAAGATTTGCGGTAATCTGGTTCTCGTCCATGTTCCTGTTCCTCCTCTAGATAATGATAGGACTCCCAGTTTTCGGGAGTCGCGATAATAGCGGGCCGGTCAGTTCTTTATCCCGGCCCAGTTCTCACCCGCGTTGATGTCCACCACCAGCGGGACATCGAGCGGGAAAGCGCCCTCCATTACTTCCCTGACAACTTCAACAAGCTGTGGTACAAATTCCTTCTTTGCCTCAAACAGAAGTTCGTCATGGATTGAAAGTATCAGCCTGGGACGGTCTTTTTTATCAGGGAATTTTTCCGCTATTTCCCTGTCAACTTTAACCATTGCCAGCTTGATTATATCGGCCGATGTCCCCTGGATGGGTGCGTTTATGGCAACGCGCTCCGTAGCCGATCTCACGTGAAAATTTTTGCTGTTTATCCCGGGGAGGTACCTCCTCCGCCTGAGGAGGGTTTCCACGTAGCCTTTTTCCCTGGCCTCTTCGAATATTTCATTTATAAAATTCTTAACGCTTGCGAACCTGTCCAGGTACCTGTCAACATGCTCCCTTGCTTCTTCCCTCGAAATATTGAGTCTCTGCGCCAGCCCGTGGGCTCTCATCCCGTATATAATCCCGAAATTTATCTCCTTTGCTTTCCTGCGCATATCAGGAGTAACTTCATCGCGCGGCACCCCGAAAACGCTTGCCGCAGTAGTCCTGTGGATATCTTCCCTGTCTTTAAAAGCCTCCACCAGGGTGGGGTCTTTGCTCATGTGAGCCAGCACCCTCAGCTCGATCTGGGAATAATCCGCGCCGACAATGACCGAGCCTTTTTCGGCAATGAACGCCCGTCTTATCAATTTGCCCCACTCCCCGCGGGCGGGGATATTCTGGAGGTTTGGCTCGGAGCTTGAAAGCCTCCCCGTCGCGGTGCCCATCTGGTTGAAGGATGAATGGAGACGCCCGTCAAGCTTAGATATAACTTTCGGCAGCGCATCTACATAAGTCGATTTGAGCTTGGTCAGCTCCCTGTAATTTAAGATCTTCTCCACTATGGGATGCTTGTCCCGGACCTGCATAAGCGCCATTGCGTCCGTAGATGCGGCACCCGTCTTGCTTGTTTTTCCCTGTACGGGGAGACCCATCTCCTCAAAAAGCACCGTGCCCACCTGGCGGGGGGAACCGATGTTGAATTCATGGCCTGCAAGCCCGTAAATTTCCGCTTCGATTTTTTTTATATCTTTGTCCATCCTGCCGGACAGCCCTGCAAGATATCCCTCGTCAATCCTTACGCCCTCCCGCTCCATCCTGTTCAGGACGAAAACAAGGGGCATTTCAATATCACTGAAAAGCTCATACATATCTGTTTCTCTGAGCCTTTTCTCCGTCTCTTTTTTCAGCGCAAGCATCATCCCGGCCGCCGAAACAAGAGATGATGCGACTTTATCCTTATCGCCGTCTTCAACCGGCTCCCACGCATGCTCGGCAGGAAGATATTTAAGAAACAGGTCCGCCAGACGGAGGCTCCCCTCCGGGTCGAGAAGATAACCGGCAAGCTTCACATCGAAAAAACGCTCTTCCTTATCGCCCGGTATATCACCGAAATAAAAAAGGTCTTCCTTGATCCGGTATCCCGCCGTTGCAGGGCATTCCATCAATGCCGCAAGGGCTTTCTTCAGCCTGATGGTATCCGAAGGATCGCTGAGAGGCAGCGTGTCCTCACCTGCCATGTATTTCCCACCGGGAAAATAAAAGCCGCCTTCCCCCTCGAGAAATATGCCCATGCCCCGCTCGGAGATATAATAGGCCGATCCCGGGGCCTTTCCGGCTTTCTCTATAAAATCGTTCAGGGATTTATCATCGGCAACGGTTACATACCGCTCCGTGCCTGCCGCTTTATTAACAACAGGTTCTTTATTAACAACACTTCCTGCAGATACAACAGGTTCTTTCTTCAGGGAGCGAAATTCCAGGCGGCGGTAAAGCTCTTCGGCTTCCGTTGTATCCAGGCCGTGGAATTCAAGCTCCCCCGGGTTGAATTCTATCGGGAGGTCTTTGTGGAGAGTGAGCAGCTTTTTATAGCGGATCACATCTTCTTTATTCGCCGAGATCTTGTCCCTAAAATTGGGACGGAGCTTTTCCATGTTTTCAAATATGCCCTCCAGGTCACCGTGTTCCCGGATGAGCATGGCCGCAGTCTTGACGCCGATGCCCGGTACACCGGGTATGTTGTCGGACGAATCGCCCGACATAGACTTCATGTCAACAAGAAGCTCCGGCCCTATGCCGAACCTTTCGATAACGGCTTCGGTATTGTAGCGGACTATGCTGCTTATGCCTTTCTTCGGCGTGAGGACGGTTATATGCTCATCGACAAGCTGGAGGAGATCCAGGTCCCCTGTTACTATGAGGACATCCATGCCATGGGCCTCTGCTTTTTTTGCCACCGTGGCAATACAATCATCAGCCTCGTAGCCTTCCCTGTGGAATACCGGTATCTCGAGAGCCTCCATCAACTCGAGGATCATGCTCATCTGAGATCGGAAATCTTCGGGGCTTTCCTCCCGGGTGCCCTTGTATTCGGAATATTCTTCGATGCGGTGGGTGGCTTCGCCGAGATCGAACGACGAGCCGACATAGTCCGGCTTTTCCGCGCCGATAACTTTCTGGAGCATGTTGATGAAGCCGTACACCGCGTTGACAGGCTCGTTTCTCGAAGTGTGAAGTGGCGGCAATGCGTAATAAGCCCTGTAAGCAAGGGCATGTCCGTCGATAAGCATCAGGAGAGGGCGTTCCCTAGCAGGAGGCAAGGCTGCCTCCGAGATGCCTTTCCATAAGGTCTCTCAGCCCGTATGCCATTCTTTCTATCTCTTCCTTATCTTCGCCTTCGATCATGATCCTGAGGAGAGGCTCGGTTCCCGACGGGCGTATAAGCACACGGCCTTTACCATGCAGCTTCTTTTCAATTTCCTTAATGGAATCGACTATCTCCGGATATTTATCGTAATCTTTCTTTCTCTCCGTTTTCAGGTTGACGAGGATCTGGGGCATCCTTGTAAAGAGGTGCCTTACCCCGCTCATGGGTTTGCCGCTCCTCTTCAGGATGCCGGAAAGCAGGACGCCCGTGAGGCACCCGTCACCCGTCGTAGAATAATTAAGGCAGATAATATGTCCAGACTGTTCCCCGCCCAGGTAACATTCCGACCTCATCATCTCCTCCAGGACGTACCTGTCACCGACTTTCGTCCTGGTCATGGAAAGCCCCATCTCTTTAAGGGCAAGCTCAAGCCCCATATTGCTCATCACGGTGGTGATAACCGCATCGCCTTTCAAAATCCCCCTGTCCAGATGGTCGCGCGCAAAAAGGGCCATCAATTCGTCCCCGTCGATAAGATCGCCGTCTTCATCGAGCGCAAGGCACCTGTCGGCGTCCCCGTCAAAAGCAAGCCCCAGGTCGAGTTTTTTAACTCGTATCATATCCTTGAGCTGCCCTACATTCGTTGAGCCGCATTTAACATTTATATTATGACCGTCGCATTCGGCGTTCAAAACATACACTTCCGCGCCGAGCCTTTTGAAAATCTCGGACGCCACGGAATAAGCGGCCCCGTTGGCGCAATCCAAGCCTATTCTCAATCCCGAAAGCTCTTCGCCCGCTTCCTTTATGATGTGATTTATAAACAACTCTTCGGCGTTTATTATGTCGGTGATAATTCCGACATCCTTTCCGGCGGGAAGTTGTGCATCCTTGCTGCTCAAAGCCTCGATATGATCTTCCACTTCGTCGGGGAGCTTGAAGCCCTCGCTTGAAAAAAGCTTGATGCCGTTATCCTCGATAGGGTTGTGCGAGGCCGAGATCATCACCCCGCCGTTTGCCGAAAGGTAACGGACAAGATAAGGGACCGCCGGGGTGGGGACTATTCCTGCAAGCCATGCATCGGCGCCCGCCGAGCAGAGGCCAGCAGTTAATGCGGCTTCCAGCATCCCTGAAGAAATGCGGGGATCTTTCCCGACCACGATTTTCGGCCGCCTGTAATTTTCTCTCAGGTAAAGACCGTAGCCCCTGCCGATTTTCAATGCAAGCTCGCATGTGAGATCCCTGTTGGCGACTCCTCGAACTCCGTCCGTGCCGAATAAACGCGACATCTATTTAATACCTCCGCAAGGCGGTGAGACCTTATTTCTTTATCTTCTTGAGAACAACTTTAACAAGCACTGTCTTGTTTTCAAGGACTGTTCCTCCCGGCGGAAGAATCAGCCCGGTATCCATGCTGAAAGTCGATCTCTTTCCGCTTATATCGATAGCCTTGGTATCGACGAATTCATAATTATTATCAGGCTTCGTCTTGAATGTCATTGTAACCACTGTTGGATACACAATAACTTCCTTTACTTCATACCCTGCCGGGGGCTCACCGGTAATTACAGGCTTCACCGGCAATGTCAGGGCAACGCTCTGTGTCAGTACTTTTACTTCAACTGTTATGAATTTCGGTGAGCAGATCAGTTTTTCAATGGGAAGGCTTTCTTTATTCAAAGGAACGGCAAGCGATTTCGTTATCATGGTATATTCGGCGTTGGAAAGGTTGGCGGTCACTTCGACGGATTTGATTTCGTCCATATAAGATTTCGGCCCCGTAACCGTTACAGCTTTAGGCTTGACATCCAATCCGGCAAGCATCTTCCCGTCCGGCAGGCTGTTGATCGTCCTTACCTTGATATCAAATTCCTTGCTCCGTACAACATCCAGCAATACCTGTACCTTGGGAACTTCTTCCAGCTTTACATCCTTGGGAACTTTCACTTCCGCACTGAGGTTGTACGGGCCTTCGCCTTTGCCTCTCAAATCCAGGTAAGCTGCGAAATCCTCGGCTTTTATCTTGTCAAGCACTTCGGGACGCCCCCTGACATTGAGGCTGACGACCTTCGGAACCTCGAGTACGACGAGATCCTGCCCGACATTTTCAACAGAAAGAGGTACCTGTACAATCTCCTGTGAATTAATCTGGTGAGCCCAGGAAGTCTGGGTATATCTGACATAGCCCCACAATGCAAGGGCCAGAAACAATGCGAGCAGCTTGAGAGAGAGATTATTCTTCAGGCGATTGCCCATTTTTCTTTCTCCCTCCCCATGTATTAATGTGCGGAATCCGTATCATAGCGGCAATATCCTCGTTGGTTCTCGTATAAAAATATTTCTGGATTTTTTCTTTCAATTCGTCCTCGCCCAGGTTGGTATATAATTTCCCTTCGAATGCCACCGACACTATGCCGGTCTCTTCAGAAACGATTATTACCACGGCATCGGATTGCTCCGAAAGTCCTATTGCCGCGCGGTGCCTTGTGCCAAGCCCCTTATACTTTGAAAGCGGCTCATCCGACAGCGGCAGGTAAACCCCGGCCGCCGCCACCTGGTCTCCTCTTATTATCGCCGCGCCGTCATGAAGGGGCGTAGAAGGCATGAAGATAGACAGCAAAAGTTTCGATGATACGTCGGCATGTATGGGAGTCCCTTTCTCCATGTATTCCTGAAGTCCCACATCCCTTTCCAGAACGATAATGGCGCCCGTGCGCGTCTGCGAGAGCATTTTAACGGTCCATATCAATTCGTCCGTTACCTTGGTAAACGTTTTTTCATCGAACCTGACCATGCCGCCGCCCATCATGGCCCTGCGTCCCAGGTGGCCCAGGGCGCGGCGAAGCTCGGGCTGAAAAACAATAGGCAGGGCGACGACTACACCGATAAACAGGTAATGGAAAATCCAGTATAAAGTCTCAAGCTTGAGCGCGTAGCTCAAAGCCCATAATATCAATAATACTCCGACCCCTATTATGATCTGGACGGCGCGCGTTCCGCGGATAAGCAAAAAGAAATAATACAACAAAATCGCAACAAGAACGATATCCACGATGTCCTTGAGATTCACATTATATATCAGGGGATTCGAAAGGGTCATTCATCCTCCGTTTCCTTCAATGTTTTCCGCCTCAGTATTTTATTATATCCTAATATCATAGTCCCCTTCAATTATCAAAAAAAATATTAAAAAAAACGGTTAATTTCCATTTGCACGGATTTTTGCCGGGACTTTTCAGACGGCTATGAAAGCAAACTTCCGGGAATTATCGTTTCAGAAAAATCAATCCGGGCCTTTAGATGTCCTTTACCCGTTCCCTGTAATATTTCGGAAGCGAGAACATCCTCTGATGAGTTTCCCCGTCATACAGGCGAAGACCCTTGATCCCACGCCGCTCAAGCATCCTGTCCACTTCGTCTTTGCCGGGGAGTTCCTTGCTTTCGTTTTTGCACGCAAATATAAAGCTCCAGTCGTACAGGAACGACGGTATATATATGAACCCGATAAAAATATTTTTAAATACTTTCCTGATATTCCTTATATTATTATCATGAAACCTTGCCTTAAAAGAAGGAGCGGAAGCCTGAAGAACAAGCACGCCGTCAGGCGTGAGAGCATCTTTCAGCATCCTGATAAAATCATCGTTAAAAAGCGCGCCGCTGGGAGAATCGCTGTCGGGATCGGTAAGATCGCTGATTATAACGTCAAATTTCTCATCGGAATCTTTTATCCATTTGAAGGCATCGGTATAAAACAACCGGGCTCTCGGGTCATCGAATGCGCCCCGGCTCCATTGTGGGAGCATTTTTTTACAAAGCTCCACAAGCTCGCCGTCAATATCCACCATGACGGCTTCTTTTACGCCCGGGTCTCTGAGAACCTCTCTTAATGTGGCTCCCTCCCCTCCCCCTATTATCAGCACTTTTTCAGGGGACGGGGACAAAATCAATCCAGGGTGAACGAGGGTTTCATGATATATGAACTCGTCTTTTTCGGAAGACTGGATATCTTCATCAAGAAAAAGAATCCTTCCAAACAAATCGCTGTCAACGATTTCCACTTTCTGGAAGGCGGTACGACCCGAATAAACCCTTTCCTTTATTGTGGAAAAGATTTGCAGTCCAGGGTCGTCTTCGATTTTGTACCAGTTTGTTCCAGGCGGCTCAGGCGACAAGAACTTCACTCCCGGTTTCAACGGGATAATCTCTTTTCGCATGAGCATAGATGCCCGAATCCTGGCTTATGCCTCTCTGCATATGGGTGGCGTAATAATCCTTGGCCTCGAATTTCTCGACAAGGTATCTACAGGCCGCCCAGGGATCCGCGTTTTTTCCGCAGGTATAGATGTCCATTGCTACATAGCCGTGCTCGGGCCAGGTATGAACCGCAAGATGTGATTCCGCAAGGACTATCACACCGCTTATACCCTCCGGAGAAAAATGATGGAAGGCGGTACTTACTATTGTCGCACCGGCCTCCCTCACGGCTGATTCCAGATATTTTTCGACCAATTTGATGTCCCTAATGGTCCCAGGGTTGCATCCGGACAGTTCCGCTATTACATGACGTCCGAAAGTTTCCATTTAATGCCACCCCCTTTGCAGGTTTTCGTGGAGTTTCCACCTCCGATTTTTTCCCGATTTTCTACCGGGTTATCACCCCGGCAAAAGTTGGGTGTCCAAAAAAAATATCAAGCACTATTTTACCTGTCTGACGCTTCCAGGTCAAGATATTTTGAAAAAAATTTTTTCAGCTTTTCAAAAACATGGAAATCCTTTTATAAATCAGCAGGACCAGGAAAGAATTAAGTGACCCTTTAATCAGGTTGAAAGGGACTCCCGCGCCTACCGCCATCATTGTCAAAGTCCTGGAATCCGGCAGGGGGACTTCCGGCATCATCAATTTCTGAAATAACGGATAACCGGCTAAAAACATCGGGATCATCACCAGCGTCATGACCGCTACTCCAAGGATAAGCCCAATGAGAGCGCCCCTGAACGTCCTCCACGTCATGTAAACCAGGCCTGCCGTGACGGCAAAAGCGCCGCCGGCAAAAAAATTCATGATAACGCCTATCATCGTCCCCGGATTAAATTTGAAAACCAGGTGGATAATATTCTTGATAAACAGCACCAGGAGAGCGGGTACGGGCCCCATGGCAAAAGCTGCGAGAATTACCGGCACTTCTCCCGGGTCGTATTTCAAAAAGGGCGCGAAAGGATACGGGATCTGAATGAACATTAGAAGAGCGCCCAGAGCACCGAGTATTGCTATTTTAGTTAGACGTCGTATCGGCATGCCGTGCTGTTTTCTCTTTTAATACCCGGACCAGGCAGTCTTCCAGGTTGGGATGTGTCCTTTCCTCCAGCTCGTATCCCACGCGGACTGCGGGCCTGTCGAAATTTATAAGCTTCCTCAAATCAATGGGCGTGCCGATGACGACGACATCGCACGGGACACTGTCAATGGTTTCTTTCAACTCGGCGACCTGCCTGTCCGAGTAGCCCATCGCCGGGAGCAGGGGCCCGAGGTGCTTGAACTTTTTATAAACTTCCCTCAGCGAGCCGACGGCGTAAGGCCGGGGATCTATTATTTCCTTCGCACCCCAGTTCTTGCTTGCAATGACTCCTGCGCCGTAAGGCATCCCGCCGTGAGTGAGAGTGGGGCCGTCCTCCACCGCGAGCACTCTCTTCCCGCTTATCAGTCCCGGGTCGGAAACGGTGATCGGGGACGCCGCCTCTATAACCACGGCGCCGGGATTACATGCCCTGACGTTTCCCTTCACGATTTCTATGTTATCTGGAGTTGCGGAATCGATTTTATTGATAATGACACAATCGGCCATTCTCAAATTGGCCTCCCCCGGGTGATAGCATATCTCATGGCCGGGACGGAGCGGATCTACAAGGACTATATGAAAGTCGGAACGGTAAAAAGGAAGGTCGTTATTCCCCCCGTCCCATATTATCACGTCGGCTTCTTTCTCCGCTTCCTTGAGGATGGCTTCGTAATCGACCCCGGCGTAAACGACGTTACCCCGCTCGATATGGGGAAAATATTCCTCCACTTCCTCAATGGTGCAATTATACCTGACGAGATCGTCGGTGGAAGCGAACCTCTGGCAGACCTGCTTTGAAAGATCTCCGTAGGGCATCGGGTGTCTGACGGCAACCGGACGAAGCCCCGCATTCGCAAGGATCTCTGAAATCCTCCTCGTCGTCTGGCTTTTGCCGACGCCAGTCCTTACGGCGCATACCGAGATCACCGGCACATTGGCCTTGATGGCGGTATTGTTATAGCCGAGCAGCCTGAAATCCGCACCTGCCGCAAGTACTTCCGACGCCTTATGCATTACATACTCGTGGCTGACATCGCTGTACGAGAAAACCACCTCGTCAATCTTTTCCTTCTTTATCAACTCCGTAAGTTTCTCTTCCAGGTATATGGGTATCCCCCCGGGATAATCCGGGCCCGACAACACGGGCGGGTATCTCCTGTCATGAATGTCAGGGATCTGAGTCGCGGTAAACGCCCGCACTTCATAGGCCGGGTTGTTTCTATAATAAACATTAAAGTTATGGAAATCTCTTCCAGCCGCACCCATGATTATAACTCTCTTCTTATCCATATATCTCTGCTCCTTCGAACTCGAATTCGGCATACGATTATTATAGTATTATAGCTTATTCAAATACATAATCTAAAATCCTGCCGGGAGGAGTTGTACCGGGCGGCTAGAATGAAAACGGCATCAACCGGTTGAGGGGATATGTATGACAAAAGAAGCTTTGATAAATCGCCTTGCGAAAAATTGCGGCCTGTCCAGAGTACAGTCCATGTCGGCCATCGAAGAGATCTTCTCGGCGATAACCGAGTCCCTGAAAGAAAACAATAAATTTAATTATACCGGCTTCGGAAAATTCGATGTTAGGAAGCGTCCCGCAAAAGCCGCAAGACATCCCAAAACAGGAAAGCCTATAACGATACCGCCGAGAAACGTAATAATTTTTTCGCCCAGCCCGAAATTATTATCCGATTTGAATCGAAAAAAAACCCGGTGATAATTTCCGGGAAGGAAAATTCAAAGATAAGTGGAAACAGATTATCAGGGGGAAGGGATGTTCCTGGGAAATGTTTTCACCGCTGCGCGATCCTGCGCCCCCGCTTTAAATCAACATTAATCAATCTCGGAGGTTAGTTTGAGCGATAAACCGATCACTGTTTTAGTAGCCGATGATTCGAGGCTTTTCAGGGAGATGCTCGTGGGCATATTGAACCTGGAATCGGATATCAAAGTTGTTGCCGAAACGAAAAACGGTACCGAAACGCTGGAGACCGTGAAGGAACTCAAGCCGGACATCTGCCTGGTTGATGTAAAGATGCCCGACCTTGACGGCATCAAGGTTACCGAATTAATCAAGTCGCGGTACCCTTCCATCAAGGTCATACTGCTCACCGCCTATGTTGACGAAGACTACATCTTCAACGCTCTCGAAAAGGGAGCAAGTGGTTTTCTGACCAAGGAAAGCCCACTTGAAAAAGTAATCGAAGCCGTCCGGACCATATACAACGGCGAATCGATGCTCGATGCGATAAGCACGAGCAAGCTTATCCGCGAGTTCCTCCGCCTGAAAGAAGAACCTCAGGCAAAAACCCAGAAAAACGAGAAGCTCCTCAGCCAGCTTACGGAAAGAGAACAGGAGATCCTCGGCCTCATAGCAAAGGGCATGAGCAACCAGGAAATAGCGAACCAGTTATTCATAAGCGAACACACCGTCAAGACCCATGTAAGCAATCTTTTGAGAAAATTAAAATTTTCAGACAGGGTCCAGCTTGTAATATTCGCATTCCATGAAGGCCTGGTGGAAATCTAAGATTAAAGTTTTACACTACGTCTGAATTCATGCCGGTCGGCATAGACAGAGCCGCTTACAACGAATTACTTGCCGACCCGTTTCAAAGCCGCCTTGAGCTTCTCTTCTTCTTCCGGCGGGGCGTATTTAAGCGCCGTTTTATACTGGTAAGCGGCTTCCTGTTTTTGTTTCAGGTGCTCCAGCATCAATGCATAATCCCTCCGGTATCCCCAATTCTCGGGAGCTTCCTTTACGGCGTCGGCATAAGAAGCGGCGGCGTCCTGCCAGTTTTTCTCATCGGCATAAATGTTTCCCTCAAGCCAGAGGAAATAATGCGCATGGTACGGGAACTTGCCGACTGCGTTCCTTAAAAGTACCTGGGCTTCCTCGAAATTATTGTCCTTTACGAGGAGATGCGCCAGAAGCGCTATATGCTCAGGCTTCTGGGAAGCCAGCTCAAGCGCTTTCCTTGCCGACTGGATGGCAAGAGGGAGGGCTTTTCTCATCTCGTACAGCCGTGCAAGATCTGCAAAAATCATGTCGTTCTGAGGTTCGCGCACCAGCGCCTTCGTGAAATAATCAAGCGCTTTCCGGGTATTGTCCTCCGCCATGTACGCCAGGCCCAGACCGTGGAGGACACGCGTATCGTCAGGGGTGATATTTTCTGCCGCATGAAGATATTCTTTCGCCGCCGCCATATCGCCCGATTCAAGCTCGAGGCCGCCCAGTTCTGAAAAAGCTCCTGCCATTACATTGCTGCCGTAACCCCGCGAGACGCTTGACTGGAGCGCGATAGCTTTCTTGTATGCAAGGACCGCATCGGGCACCCTTCCCATCGCAGACAATGACCTGGCAAGCAGAATATATGTTGCCGCCTCATCCCCGCCGACCTCAAGAGCTTTCTGAAATTCAAGCACCGCCATGTTGTACAGGTTCTGGTGAAAATATATCCTGCCCAGAAGCGCGTGCGCAACTCCGTCGCGCGGGTTTGTCTCCAGAGCCCTTTTATATGCTTTAACGGACTGGTCAAGATGGCCGGACTGCTCGAACATCAACCCCAGGTTTTTCTGGTATTCAGAGTTCCTGCCGTCCAGCGTGGCAGCTTTGCGCATCTCGTTTATCGCGCCTTCCAGATCGTTCCTGGAATAATATGCCATGCCAAGATTCTCATGGTAATCGGCGTTATACGGGGACAACTCCACG
>JAMCWD010000050.1:0-95480 GCA_023475345.1 Chloroflexota bacterium
TACCCAGCATAAAAGCCATGCCTGCTATTACCGCCCTTAAATTTATCCCGATCAACGGAATGTCAGAGACGCAAATAACTAAATCCGCCTGGACAACTATCCCTTTATCCAGTATCCTGTCCAGCAAGTCCGTCAGTGTAGTTTTAGTCTCTCTGTTCATCCGGCCCCCGTTTCATTTTTTTATACAAAACTATAGGGAGGGAAGGGTCCGACAAGGCGGACCTCAAAATTCCATTGATTTTCAATAACCTCCAGCACCTTTTCCATCTCTTCGACTTTGCTTTTATCGACCAGGCAGGATAAGTTTATCAGCATTTCTTTTCCGTCGGTTTCCTTTAATTTTTCGACTTTTATCTCATCCGCGGCGGTTTGGATTTTTTCATAAATTTCTTTATAAAATTTTTCGGCGGTTCTGTCCATTTCTTTCTTCAATTCATTATCCAATTTCTTACCCAGCATAAAAGCCATGCCCTTGGATTTTGTTTCTACATCTTTCTTTAACTTTCTTATTTCTTCGTTTTCCCGGCAGATTTTCTCCGAGATTTCATTTTTGTCCCAGAAAATCTGAACCCCGTATTCAGCTTTTTCCCGGATATGAAGCAGTTGTTGTTGAAATCTTTCATATTCTCCCTCAAGCAGGGTAAGCAAATTCTCCCTGGCGGATTTCCCATTGCTATCTTTAATCACAGTGCCGAATTTAACAGGTATGACCGCACCCAGTCTTTCCCATGAAAGACTTACTACTTTATCATAAGTCTGAACCCATTCGGCTAATAAATCCGGGTTTTCAAGGTCATATTCATCTAAGGGAAGAATCTGAAAAACAACCTGCAAATCTCTATAGGGGAAACCCAAGACTTCTTTCCCTCCTATTCCGACTTCGCCGGGGAAAAATTTCTCCGGGTTACTCCCGATACAATAAAGGTATAGCCCCTTCATTTCCTCTTTCCCCCGTATTTCTAATTAATTGAAACTTCCTGCCATTTTTCGGGGTTAATCATTTTGTTTATTACATCATCGACTATATCGTCCAGGCCGCCCCTGACCGACCGGACAGCACCGGCTATTCCATGTTCTTCCATTATCTGTTCAATGGCCCGCTCCAGATCCATTAAAGCCTCCCCCAGTCTTTCCACTTCCTCATCGGTCAAATCTCCGCTTTCCATTCGTTTTAAGGCTTGGGTCTGTAAAGCATCCTTGATAATCTCAACCAGGGCGACGGCCAGCCCCAAAAGTCCTTGTTTTAAGTTGTTTTCATCTATATTTATCGCCATTTTCTTACTTTACAACCTTGATCACCAGGATCCCGTTCCGGTAAGAATACTCCGGGTTTTGTTCGATGTGGAAAGGAAGAGGAATTTCATGAGAAAATTTACCGGCCGAGATCTGAAGCGAATTTTCCCCCGGTTGTAATACTACGTCCTTCTCCTCAACCCCCGGCAACTCTACAATTATGCGGAGATAATCTCCTTCGTCAAAAATATCGACCTGGGGTTCCCTGGCGGGCTGATTCCGGGATTCTTTTTTCCTTTTAAACTCTGTTTGTGTTTCTCCCCGTAATCTTTTTTCGATTTCCTCATCTTTTTCTTTCAATCTTTCCCTGAAAGCAGGAGAAGATTTGGCAATATTTACTAAAGAATCAAGTCCCGGAAAAATCTTTCCCAATTCCTTTAAAGATTTTTCAGTAATGCCGGGCTCTTTTGTTTCCATAACTACACCTCCCGAATTTGTTTCAGCCTTATCCGAAAGCGGCTCATATTAATAATAATCCCCTTTAATCCTCTTCATCTGAGAGATAATTATCGACCCCTACTGCTTCCCCGGCTGATTTTCTTTTGTTGATGGTCAGAAACGGACTCTTTTCAGTACCTGCAATTTTTATCTCCACCATTTGTCCTTCTTTCAGACCCAGACTTCTTCTCGCATGTCCCGGGATTAATATTTTTCCGTCCTTATCCAGTTTGGAAAAAATTCTCACCAGGCTCATCTTTATACCCCCTAACAACAAACTACAGATTTTATACGGCTATTGCTTTCAACTTTGCCGGCAGCCAGCCGCACCAGGGACACCCGGAGGCTAAAAGATCTTCCTTTGGAGTTTCTTTTCCGCATTCCGGACAGGTTTCTTTCAATCTCAAGTCTTTCCACCCCGGGGTTTCCATATTTATTCCGCTGGGAAAAAGAAGTCCGTATCTTGCCGCAGTCTCAAGGGAGGCTATAGTAGCCTTTAACTTAATGCCCAGGATCTCAACCCCGACTATCGAAACAGAGATATCAGCGTTAATCACAACCCCTTTATCCAGTATCCTGTCAATAATATCCGCAAGGGTTCTGGCGGTTTTCCCGTTTTCTCCCGGCGGCATTTTATCACATCCTTTCAGTTATTTATTCAGCAGAGTGTCTCATATATATGATTGGCTACATGAATCGAATTCGGGGACAAATTTCTTGAAATGCCGGAAAATCCGAATATGTTTCATAACAATTTATGAAACATGCCGCTGGCTTTTTATTCGTCTTCTCCGCCTACCATGTCCATTCGTCTTCTCATTCCGCTTCTGCAGAAGGAAAGGAGCTTCCCCTCATTGTCCGTCAATATTTCATAAATTCCTAAAATGTCTGAACTGTCAGGAATACCATGCCGCTCGACCATTTCCACCACTACCTTCCACTCATTTTCATCTTTTTTAGAAATGCTCACAAGTGTAGATGGGTCAAGCCCGGTTAACTTGGCCAGTTCTTCCGCGGCTTCCTTGCCAACCTCAGAAATATTCATATTCATATTCATTTCTTATGCCGCCCCCTCTTTCATTTTTCTTATGTAATTCAGCCTTTCCATTATCTCCTTTTCCTCTTTCAGGTAATCTTCTTCCGTCATTTCATCCATTTCCAGTTCGGCCTGCAGCTCATAAAGTTCTTTTTTAAGTTTTGATTCATCGTACAACTCAGCTTCCGCCGCTTCTTTAACTTTTTCTCCGATCCAGACTACCAGGTTTCCCGGCGCTAAAAGTATATCGTCCAATATAAGACTCATTTTTTCACCTCCCTCACCATGTTATGGTTATTTCTATAAAATTACAGGGGGGAACAGGTCCCACATATTTAAAGCTTACCCGGCCTTCATACTGAGCCGCCAGTCTCTCGATTTCCCGGGAGAATTCTTTTTCTTTATCCTTTTCTACAAGGAAAGCCGTGTTCAAGATCATCCTGTCGGAAGAAACAGAATTATCATTGAAATCAAAAGAAAGTTTTTCTAACCCGGTCAGAATTCTCTCTTTTTCCGCTTCTTTTTTGTCCTCCAGGGCTGACTTTACCATTTCCCCTATCGCCATCCTCAGGTTCCGGGTTTTTTCCGGGGGCTTCTTCTCAATTACGGTTTTTAATTTTTTGATATCCGGGCATGTTTCGACAATCTCTTCATATATTTGTTTGATGTCTTTCCAGAGGGCTTTAAGACCGAGTTCCATCTTGCCGGACATTTTTTCCAGCAATTTTTGAAATTCCTCATAACGGTCTTCTAAAATCTTTTCTATAATCTCATCTTCATCTCTCTCTCCGATAGTCCCGAACCTGACCGGAAGAACAATATGATTTTCCATTGCTTCTTCCATCACCATCTGATGAGCCATGAGGTTTTCCCGGGAAATATCATATTCGACAATATCGGAGGGGCTGAATACAAGCCCTAAATCTTTGTAATTAATGACGGAAACAGCCTCTTTACACATCCCCCTGGTTTTAAAGGAAGCCTTTTCCGGATCATTGATAAGACAGTATATGTATCTTCCTTCTTTGCTCATTCCAGCCCCTCCAGATGGATCGGATCCTTCAGATAATCCAGAAGAAAACGATAAGATTTGGTTAATTCTTCAAACTTTTCCTGTGATTCCAGGGAATGATCAGGATGCAGTTCCCTGGCTTTTTCCCGGTAAACGCTTTTCAGATTGGAAAGGCTCGCTTCTTGTAAGCCCAGCGCCTCTTTTGCTTTTTCAACTTCCTCTTTTTCCTTGATCTTGACGGTATAAAAACTATAAGGAGGAAGCGGCCCTACAAGGCGGAAAGTTATCGTGCCTTCATATTTTTCGTCCAGGTCCCTTAACCGTTCTTCCAGTTCTTCTTCATTTTCTTTTTTTATTAAAAGAGCGACATTTACGATCATGCTGTCATCCATAAGAGGGTTAAAACGGTGATCTTCCACCAGGTCTTTTGCCTTCTCCAGGAACTCCCCGGCAAGGTCTTCATTTTTTTTATCCAGGGCGTCTTTTATCATCTTCCCGATTTCCACCCGGTCAACAAAGGTCTCCTCATAAGGGTTGGAGGCTATTTCTTCCTTATAATTTTTTATTGTCCGGGAACTTTCGCTGATCCCGCTCAATACCGAACTCAGATCGTTCCAGACGGCCACCAGGTCCCATTCGACCCTCCCTTTTATCTTTTCGAAGATTTCATGGAATTTATTAAGGTTTTTTTCCAGTACCTCCATGATCTCCATCTTTGAAACTATGGTTCCGAACTTGACAGGGATAAGGCCGGGGAAAACACTTAATGCCCCTTCGACGACAACCTGGTGTTCGGCAAGCTGATAAATCAATTCTTCCCGGGAGATGTCCCGGAGAGAATCGAAAAGAGGGGAACCTATGAGGGCTGCAATATCTTTATAGCGGAAAACTTCTATCTCGTTGTCCCTGATTTTCAAAAAAGGACGGCTGAAATCTCCCGGTTGTACTATCCCGTAAAAATATTTCATTTCATCACCTCTTTGAAATGCTTGAGTGAAATTTTTAACTGAGAAAGATCGGTTTCTTTTTTCTCCAGGAATTCTCTGATTGCGGCCAGAGCCGCTTTCCTGCAAATCGACTCGATATCGGCGCCGACTACCCCCTCGGTCTGAGAGGCTAATTTTTCGAGAACCACATCGTCCGCCAGAGGCTTCCCCCTGGTGTGCACTTTAAATATCTCATATCTTGCCCCCTTATCCGGGGAGGGCAGCTCGATTAAATGCTCGAACCTGCCTGCTCTTAACAGGGCGGAATCAATTATATCTATCCTGTTTGTCGCCCCTAAAACAACCACGCCTTTCAGATCTTCTATACCGTCCATCTCGGATAAAAACTGGCTTATCACTCTTTCCGTGGTATGGCCGGAAGTTTCCCAGCCGCCCCTTGTAGGGGTGATGCTGTCTATTTCATCAAAAAACAGGATACATGGGGAGGCTTGCCTGGCTTTTTTAAATATTTCCCTTACCGCTCTCTCCGATTCTCCCATGTACTTGGAAATTAAAGCCGGGCCTTTGATCGCGATAAAATTTACCCCGCTCTCCCTGGCTGCCGCTTTAGCCAGGAGGGTCTTTCCTGTCCCGGGCTTGCCGTAAAGGATTATTCCTTTCGGTGGCCTGGTTTTTGCGCATTCGAATATTTCGGGATGATTCATCGGCCAATCGATAGTTTCCGTTAAGAGTTTTTTAACTTCCTCCAGGCCGCCTATATCTTCCCATGTAACATCGGGAACTTCCGTGAAAAATTCTCTCAAAGCCGAGGGTTCTACCTCAGCAAAGGCTTTCAGAAAGTTATTCATTCCGACCTGTAATTCTAAAAGCAGCTCATAAGGGATGTAGTTGGCTTCAAAATCTATTTTAGGCAGCAATTCCCTCAAAGCGCTCATGGCCGCTTCCCTGCAGAGCGCCTCCAGATCGGCCCCCACATACCCGTGAGTCATCTCCGCCAATTTTTCCAGGTTCACATCTTCCGAGAGCGGCATCCCCCTGGTGTGAATCTGGAGAATCTCCATTCTCCCATTTTTATCCGGGACGCTTATTTCAATTTCCCGGTCGAATCTTCCGGGCCGCCGCAAGGCGGGGTCTAAAACCTGGGGGATATTGGTGGCGCCGATAATTATCACATGGCCCCGCTCCTGTAAACCGTCCATCAGGGCTAAAAGCTGGGCTACCACCCTTCTCTCCACCTGTTTTTCGCCTCCCAATTCTTCTCTTTTGGGGGCTATGGCATCGATTTCATCCATGAAAATAATGCTGGGAGCATTGGCCTGGGCTTCTTCAAATACTTTTCGCAGGTTGGCTTCGCTTTCGCCATAAAATTTGTGCATTATCTCGGGGCCGCTTAAATGGACAAAGTGAGCATCGGTTTCATTGGCTACCACCCTGGCAATCAAGGTTTTGCCGCATCCCGGAGGGCCGTGAAGCAATACCCCCTTGGGCGCATCTATTCCAAGCCTTTCAAATACCTCCGGGTATTTCAGGGGAAGTTCTATCATCTCCCGGATCCGCTGGATCTCTTTGCCGAGTCCCCCGATGTCTTCATAAGAAAATTTGACCCCTTTGCCCGCAGGGAGCTTGTCCGATTTTATCGTGATCTTGGTATTGGAATGGATGAGCACCACATCCTTGGGATGGGTTTCAACTACGGAAAAATCCCTGAAGCCGCTGCCGAATAAGGCGATTCGTACCCGGTCCCCGGAAACTAAAGTTAAGCCTTCTATTAATTTCCCTATGTACTTCGTATCACTTTCTTTGAAAGCCGCCGCAGAGGTTAAAGGAGCCAGTATTACCTGGCTTGCCGCCCTGGAATCGGCTTTTGAAATCTCTACTTTTTCATCCATGCTTACCTGGGCGTTTTCCCTGGTGATGCCGTCTATTTTGATGAGCCCCTTTCCCCGGTCCTCCATATGAGTCGGCATTAGCCTGGCATAAGTTTTCCTCTTTCCCGAAATCTCGACAATATTTCCTACTTCAGCATCGACCTTCTCCATATCACAGGGATCCAGACGGGCAAATCCCCTTCCCACATCCCTGGGAAGCGCTTCAGAAACCTTTAAAGTTAAGATGCCTGCCTGCTCTTTCATATTTGATTTTGCCTCTTTCATTATTAACTTTGCTTCTTTGAAAAGATTATTTCCAGGATCCCGTTCTTATAAGAGGTTTTTGCCGGGGTTTTTTCTACAGCCGACGGAAGAAGGATCTCTTTTGCATATCTTTTACCGGCATTTTCCGCCTCGAGTTTTAATATGTCGCCTTCTACATCAATTTTGATCTTTTCTTGCTCTATGCCGGGAAGTTCCGCCACTACCAGAATTCGTTCTTCCTCGACAATTATATCGGTCAGAGGCTCCCTTACCTCTTCAACCGCTATCCCTTTTTCGGTTTCTTTTATATTCCCAAACCGTTCCACAGTAGGTTTTCCGCCAAGGCCCATCTTTATTGAAAAACCATAGACGCCCCTGGCATCTTCGGACAGCCCGGGGATCTTTAGTTCGCCTGTTTCGCTGTACTTTTCTTCTCCCTTTTCCATCATATCGGAGAGAATACCCAGGACACCGCCAATCCCTTTGAAAATTCCGCCCGCATCGATATCGAACTTCGCCTTTGTTTCCCTGGCCATTTCCGTCAATCCCCTTTCTTAATATTCCAGGACAAATTTTTCCATTTTTTTCTGTTCTTTCTCAGACATTTTTCCTTCCGAATATGCTTCCAATCTTTTTACCTTTTCTTCCAGGACATTCATCTGTTTGTCCAACTCTGACAACTCTTTTTCTATTTCCCAATCTCTTTGCTTCATGTTTTTTCTCTCGTTCAGGAGAAAATTTCGCCGCTCTCCCAGCATGAAAAGCTCGATGTAAGCCGAGTTTCCATTTTTACTTGTAGAAATGGCACTAACTCTTTTTATATTTCGCATACCGGGAAGTTTTTTATACTTTTTCATCAATTTTCTCCTTTACCATTAAAGTGTATTCTGACCAACTCCTTTACAGCCGTCCTTAACTGGTTTTTATTTTTCATATCGCCTGTTCTGCTGGTCTGAGAGCATAAGATCTCAGTAACAATGTCCCTGGAGAATTTATTCCGGTAGTCGATCCCTCCGTTTACTTTCAGGGATTTGGCAATCATTATGCAGACTCTGACGCTGGGAGAAGATTCATAAAGACCTTTTTCTCTCAACGCTCTTACCATATTTACGATTTTTACCGCATCTTCCCGTGCCAGGTCGGACTTGGCCTGGGTTATGGCGATTTCAGTTTCCTTATCGAAGTTATCCAGGTCCAGGGTAATCATCCTATCCCTTAGAGCATCTTGAACCTTATGAACGCCGGCATATTCTTCCGGGTTGCTGGTGAAGATGGCGGTAAAGTCAGGGTGGATTTTAAGATAGGGGCTGTTATCCTTTTGCCCCTTGGAAAAACCCAGCAGCTTCTCCTGCAATACGGAAAGCAGAACATTATTCGCCTCGGGTCTTGAACGGGTGAATTCATCGTAAATCAGGGTAAATCCATATTCACATGCAATTGTCAAACGAGAATCAACCCACTTTTTTACTACATCTTCTTCTACTTTTAAAACGCTGGAAATAAACCTGTCAACGACTTTCTTCTTTCTGTATCCTTCCGACGCCCCGACAAGGTCGGAACTGGAAAAATCCTCATCCCCATGAATTAAGACTACCGGGCGACCCACAAGATTTGCTATATGGAGAGCTAAAGTAGTCTTGCCGGTTCCCGCGCCGCCCCTGAAGTGGACCGGAAACCCCGCTTCAATGTAAATTAAAGACCTTTTGATAAGTTGCTTTATTTGTGGTGTCTCCACAAAACCAGGCATGGGACGCGGCTCTAAAACCGGTAAATCCAATGCATCAAGCTTCATTAAAAAATCACTCCTTCTCGTAATTAAGGAATACTGACACCCATGCCAGAACTTTTTACTCTTTATATTCCAGACACGGCAGGCCGCTTACCATGCTTTTGCCGGTTCCTAAATAACAGGGACAGAGGTTATCTCTTCTTGAGCCTCACTTGACCAGGAAATACATAGAGTCTTCTTTTCTTATCTTTCCCTGGTCCTTCAGGCTTTTAATAGTCCCCCCTAAAGTTACATAATGAACCCCAAGAGCGCCCCCTATATCCTGTAAAGACATTCCATTCTTAGCTTTTTTCAGGATGTTTTCGAGATCTTTTTCCAGTTTGGATTTCCCATTTTCAGGGGGGGATTGTTTCGTTTCCGCCGATGCAGGCTTTTCCGTCCTGGGGGGAGACTGTTTCACTTTCTCCGGTACAGGCTTTTCTTCCTCGGATGGCTTCAGCTTGAGCTTTTTCTCAATTCGTTGTACTACTTTTGCCCACGCTGCCTTGGCTTTTTTTTGGTCATCCCGGAATTCTTTCAGCACCTTGGCAGTTTCTTTTTTCTCGTCACGAACCTCCTTTTTGAGGTCCTTATCAAAAGCCTGGAAATCCTTCTGCCTTTCATCTTCGGTATCATTAAGGAATTTCCGGGTTGCTTTCTTCTCGTCACGAATCTCCTCTTTGAGATCCTTATCAAAAGTCTGGAAATCCTTCTGCCTTTCATCTTCGGTATCATTAAGGAATTTCCGGGTTGCTTTCTTCTCGTCACGAATCTCCTCTTTGAGATCCTTATCAAAAGTCTGAAAATCTTTCTGCCTTTCCCCTTCGGTATCATCAAGGAATTTATGGGTTGCTTTCTTCGACTCATGGATCTCCTCTTTGAGGTCCTTATCAAAAGCCTGGAAATCCTTCTGCCTTTCCCCTTCGGTTTTATCAAGGAATTTATGGGTTGCTTTCTTCGATCCCCGGATCTCCTTTTTGAGATCCTTATCAAAAGCCTGGAACTCCTTTTGCCTTTCATCTTCGGTTTTGCCGAGTGATTTTCTGGTTCCCTTCAGCTCCTCCAGAGCTTCCTGTCTCTCTTCTCTTTTCTGCTTGATTTCTTTAACAACACTCTTGATATTGTCCGACATGCTCATTTTCTTTCCTCCTTTTCTTTTTTTGAAGGAATGGTAACCAGGGAACATGCTCAAGAGACATTTATCTTAAAGGGGCAATGCGCCTTTAACCCCTAAGGATGTCCCCATTACCACTCCTTAGGCGGTAGCTTCGGCTGCTGATGCAGTCAGGCCGATAGCTTCAGCATACTTAAGATAAGTGTCAACTGAAGCTACAACTACTCTTGCCTCGATAGCCAGTAATTCGATTCCGACAAGAGATATGCGAGCCCATGCATCAATGACGATTCCCTTGTCCAGGATCCTGTCTATTACCTCTACCAGGCTCGAAGACGCCATTGTTTTTTCCACTGCCATTTTTTCGTCCTCCTTTCTTTAAGATTCCGCTTTTTATCAGGGGAGCGTTACCCCCATTCTCTTATTCCAGCGTTAGTTTTAACCCGTTCCAGTCCTGGTTTGTTCTTTCTCTTATGTATTCCAGGGCATCGACAAAGACTTCTTTTATATACATATTTCTCTCTGAATTCTGTAGCTCCAACAGTTTAACAGTGACTTTGAAATCTTTAATTTTCAATTCCTTTTTATTTAAAAGCCGGTCTAAAGCAAAATTCAACTCTTCTTCTTCTCTTTGAAAATCCCGGAGGACTTTGACAACCCCGTTCTCCCTTTCTTTCTGACGGGAGTTGATTTCTTCTTTTAAATCTTTAAACTCCCGCAGGTTCATGCCCCTTGAGATTTTCTTTTTGAGACTGTCGATCATCTCCCCCTCTTCTCTTATATAGGCAACAATGGAAGTCTCGACTACTTCTTCTCTTTTTCTTCTGAAATCGATGATTTCGCTCATTATCGAGTCAAAGTCTTTTTTCCGCAAATTGACTTGTTTTGCCAGGGAGGCCTGCAGCCTGGCGATGTTTTCCTCCTGCCGGAGATGAAAATCTTGTAATATTGTAAAGGTTCTCATCATCAGATCCCCTACAGTCTTCACCCTGACCTCGTAGGAAAGAAACAGGCTGTCTAAAAAATCCCGCATCTTCTCCAGGGACTCTCCCTGCGAATTTTTAATTTCTTCAGATATTATAAGAGCAGTTTTCATATCTTTTTCTCGCCTCTCAAAATGATCTGTTTTCATGTTCCCCAGCATGGCAACCAATTGCCGCCGATTGATTCCCGTCCCTTGAGTTCCACTATGATTGCCGGTTTTGTCTTCCCATCCGGTTGTCGTCTTATCTACTTTATATAATTTACCATCCGGCCCGGCTGAAAACTATCAGAGGAAATCTCAATTTGCCGTATGATTTATAGTCGTCTTGCCGTATGCTTTTTAGTCATGTTGCTGTAGGTGTTTGTCCTTCAAAAAGTTCCCGACTTCAAAAGTTGTAGGTGTTTGTCCTATAGCAAATTCTGGTTCAAAAGGGGTTAAATCGCTTTCCCTGATGGTGAAATTACCATCAGGACTGAATTACCATATATTGATTCAGGGCCGGGTCATGGTTTAAATCCGGTTAATCGATAAACCGGCAAAAGGCTTAAAAAAAGAGAAGGGGAAAAGATGGAATCTTAACCCCTCAGTTTTTAATGGTCTCCTACCTCTAGAATACATCCTCCGTACCCGGGGTGAAGTGAATTCACCTTCCGATTTTTGTTATAAAGGCGTTCTGATTGCCTGTGTTGCCAGGCCAGGTCTGGGCCGGATTCTTCAGCGGGAAATCGGAAGAGAAGGTGAGCCCCGACATGATTATGTTGCCGGCAGGATCAACGTCAAGCCCGTAAGTACGGTCATTTTCCTTCCCGCCGAGGAAGGTGGAGTAGTCTAACGTGGCGCCGCCCGTGTCGATTTGCATAAGTATGGCGTCATAACTTCCCTGGAGAGCCGGGAATAATGCATCCACAGTGAACGGAAACAGGGATGGAGCCTCAACAGGCTCGCCGGAAGCCGTGTATTCAACACCCAGGGAAGAGGTCTCACCGCCGACATAAGCCATGCCTTTAGAATCGACAGCTATACCGGTACAAAAGGCTCCCCCGCCTACATTGGGAGGCACGTTTCCATCGGGCGACCCGCCTCCCAGGAAGGTTGAATATACGAGCGATGCCTCGCGCTCCAGGGAAGGATCAATTTTCACCAGGTAAGGCTCATCCCCGGATACATTGGGCTTGAGATATGTGGCGCTGTTGTATATTGTGGGTATGGACGGCGGGACCATTGGAAAATCCGCCGATTCCGTACGGCCTGTAACTTCGATGAGTCCATCCGGCCCAAGCGCTACGGCGTATGTGTCATCCCTGGCTTCGCTTGAGTCCGCGCCAAGATATGTGGCGTAACGGTTGGTATATTGTGAGGATGGATCACCGGGCAGGCTCGATGTGAACTGCGCTACAAAACCGTTGCTGGTGTAACCGGGCGGCGAGGCGTGATCCCGGTAAGCGTTGGGTGTGGCGGGGAAGTTTGAGGATTTAGTATAACCAACCATTGTGATGTGAGTGCCGTCGGCGCTCACCTTGATGGCGTGCCCTTTTTCTTCTTTATCGCCCCCGAAGAAACTTGAGTAAATCAGGGAGGATTCACCTCTCTGGTCAGGGTCGATGATACAAAGGAAGGCATCCGTTAAGCCTCCGATTTCCGGCTGGACGGCATTATCCGTTATGGGGAATTTGATGGCTCCTGCGCCGCCGCCGGAATTGGTCAATCCAGTGAAATACACCAGTCCCTGGGCGTCAACAGAAATATTGTTGCCGTTATTGCTGTCATCGGCAAAGCAATATCCCAGCTCTCCCTCAACATCGCTCCCACCCAGGTATGTCGAGTATCGCATATTGCCGTCCTCATCAAATACCGTAACGAAGTAATCCGACAGACCGTTATTATTTGCCTGGTAGGCGTTCATTGTAGGAAAGGGGCCCGAAGAATCCGAGATCGTAAGGCCGGCGACGGCGACTCCGCCGTCCGGCATGGCGGCAATCCCCACACCGATGTTTTGCCCGTTGCCGCCCAGGTAGGTACACCATAGCAATCTGCCGACGGGGTCATACTTCGCAACGAATGCCGACCTGGTGCTGTCGGGATAGGGCCCCGGCTGCCAGGCGTTCAGTACGGGAAGATCATAGACCTGGGTGGCGCCTGTTACATATGTGTTCCCACCGGCGTCGGCAGCGGTGTTCTGGGCGAAGGTAAGGGCGATGACGCCGGGCCCATAGGCCCTCGATCCTCCAAGATAAGTTGAAAAGATCAGGCTCGGAGCCCACGTATGCCGGCTTCCTTGCGAATGACCGCAGCCGCCCAGAAGCACGGTGATCACAAGCAATATCAGCAAAGCGGCGCTCTTGGGAAAGCAAATAACGTTCTCAAATAAGTGCATAATCTTCCTCCGCGGCAATAGCCGGTCCCTCTATTCGGTGATAGGTAAGGCGATAGAAATTTTGATCTTCACATCAAAAATATTAACATCCCGGAGAGGCTTCTGTCAAAGAATTTTTGTTTGTTTTGAAGTAAAAAAGGAGTTTTTTTAGTTGCCAGGACAAAAGGTTTTATGCTTCCGCCGGGCGGTATGATCGGTGTGATAGGCCCCAGTGGCGCCGATTAATCCGGCGGGGTCAAACAATGTCCATTTCTATCGCGTAGCGGATAATATCCGCATTGCTCTTCATTTTCATCTTATTGAGGATTCTGGAACGATATGTGCTGATAGTTTTCACGCTGAGGAACAGTTCTTCGGAAATTTCTTTTACGGTTTTCCCGGTTGCGATCATGCGTAATACCTGAAATTCCCTGTCAGAGAGCGCCAGGTGAAGAGCCTTTTCTGAGCCGTCAACAATATGAAAAGCCAATTTTTCCGCAAGGGCGGAACTGACGTATTTCCCGCCCCGGTATACTTTCCGGATAGCCTTTACCAGTTCATCAGGGGCGGTTTTTTTCTCTACATAGCCGGAAGCGCCCGCCTTCAGCGCCCTGATCGCATACTGTTCTTCCGGATGGATGGTCAAAATCAGAACGGGGAGGTGTGGTTTTTCGGCTTTTATCTGCTTGAGAATATCCAGTCCGCTGATTTCCGGCATCGATAAATCAAGCAAAACTACATCGAAATTTTCATTTTCTACTTTTTTAAGGGCTTCCGGGCCGCTGGATGCCTCGCCGGATACCACTATATCGGATGTCTCCGCCAGGATCTGCTTCAGGCCCTGGCGTATGACCGGATGATCATCAGCTATTAAGATTTTTGTCATTATCTCTCGTCCTCACAATGAAGCGGTATATTTACCGACAAAGTCGTCCCCCTGTTGGCATCCCCGTCGATGTTCAGCACGCCTCCCCGGCGGCCGACTCGCTCCCTGATCCCCAACAGCCCGAGCGATTCAGGATCAATAACCTGCTCCCATGTAATTCCTTTCCCGTTATCTTTAACTTCCAGTTCGATCTCTCCCGTTTTTTCTTTCAGACCTACCTTAACCTTAGTGGCGCCGGAATGACGGGCTACATTGGTAAGCGCCTCCTGTAACGTACGGAAAAGTATCGCGGAAAGTTCCTGATCGACGGTAATTTCTTCGGGCTCAAAAACAACTTCACATTCGATCCTGGAATACTTCTGAAATTCCCCTATTTGCCATTCCATAACTGAACAAAGCCCGAGATCATCCAGGATACCTGATCTCAATTTCGTTGAAATCTGGTGTACTGCGTGGATGGAGGTATCCACGAGCTTTGTCATCGATTTTATTTTTTCAAGCAGGGATTTTTGCTCCGGGGACAATTTTTTGCCGAGCCAGGTTAAATCCATTTTTAATGCCGTCAGGAGTTGTCCCAATTCATCGTGGATCCCGCGGGCGATATCGATTCTTTCTTCTTCCCTCTCCTTTTCATGGCGGATAGAAAGGTCCCGCATTTTGTCCTGGGATTTTTTTAATTCTTCTTCTCTCTCCTTTTCATGGTTGTTAGAAAGTTTCCGAATCTGGTCCCGGGACTTTTTCAATTCTTCTTCCCTCTCCTTTTCACGGTGGATAGAAAGTTTCCGCATCTGGTTCCGGGACTCTTTCAATTCTTCTTCGGCCAATTTTCTATCGGTGATATCGATAACCTGGACAAGGTAATTAAACATGTCCCCTGTTATATCGGAAGACATAGGAGTTATGAGTATCTCAAGATAGATAATCCCCGATTTACTTGTTTCACAGAGCTTCGACTTTTTGACCTTATTAAGGTCGAAATGCACTTCATATCTGACTGATTCCCCCCCGGCAAGTTTTTCCCTGACAAAACCAGGCAAATTGGGATCTTTAAAAAGATTAAAGCCCATCAATCCGGAGATATCTTTAATGCCGAATATTTCCAAACAGGCCCGGTTTGCTTCCAGTAATTGACCTTTTGTATCATAAATTTCAATTCCTATTGGAAACGTGTTGAAAATATATCTGAATTTTTCCTCGCTCTTTCTCGTCTCCTCTTCCAGCCGGTGCCTGTAAAGGGTTATCTCGATGCCGGAAAACAATTCGCTTCCCAGAAAAGGTTTTAATATATACCCGAACGGCGCGGTTACCTTTGCCCGCCGTATTGTAGTTTCGTCATCGTAAGCAGTAAGAAATATAACCGGGATACGAAAACGGGTTTTAATATAATCGGCGGCCTCAATACCGTCCATCTTCCCTTTCAGCACGATATCCATCATCACCAGGTCCGGACGGGTTTCTTCCGTTTTCTTGATGGCTTCCTCGCCGCTGTCGGTTAAACCGGCAACGACATACCCCAGGGACCTCAGGGTATTTACGATGTCTTTGGCGATTATGTTTTCATCTTCAACTACCAGGACACTGGCTTTAGATTCTGTTTCTATCATTTTATAGCCCCCTTGTTATATCCCCCTGTTATATCTCCCTGTTTTTATATCTCAATTCTTTAAACTCAATCTTGAATTCCGTCCCGCTTTGCCGGTTAAATTCAATATTCCCATCCAGTTGTTCGACTAAAGCAAATACCAGTTGTAATCCCAGTGTCTCAGTTTCTTCAATGTCTATACCTTCCGGGATACCTACCCCGTCGTCTCTGACAATAAAAACAAACTTGCCGTTATCATTTTTAAGACTGATTTCAATAGTGCCTCTTCTATTTTCCGGGAAGGCATATTCCATCGCATTGGAAACAAGTTCGTTGACAATCAGCCCGCATGGAATTGCAGTATCGACGCCCATATTGATGTCTTTCACTTTTATATCGAGCAGTATTTTCCCGGGATCGGCCCCGAATGACCGGCATAAATTATTTGTCAAATTTCTGATATATTCGCCGAAATCAATTGATGCGAGGTCCCTGGACTGGTACAACGATTCGTGAATTAATGCCATTGACCTGATCCTGTTCTGGCAGTCTCTGAATAATTCAATTACTGTGTCATCCTTGATATGCCGGGATTGAAGGTTGAGGAAGCTGGAAATAATCTGTAAATTATTTCTCACCCGGTGGTGTACCTCTTTAAGAAGTACCTCTTTTTCCCGGATAGATGCCTTGATTTGTTCCTCCGCCTGCTTCTGCTCGATGATTATCCCCAATCGCTCCGCGATGAAGTCGAGAAGGCTTCTCTCCCCGCTCAAGAACGGCCCTTTATCACTTTCCGGCCTTTCTTCCAGGTAAAAGACTTCCATAGCGCCGATCCGATTGCCATGCAAAAAAATATCGCTGGCCAGCTTCCACTCGGTTTCTCTGAAGTTCTCTGTGCTGAATTCTCTGTCTTCCAGAAAAACCCGCGCGCAGGCGATTTCCGGATACTGCCAGGAAGAAGGAATTAAATCGACGACTCTCTGAATAATCTTTTCCAGTGAACCGGGCTCCCCAGCAATCCTGGAGATCTCGTAAAGACATCCCAATTCCTTGAGCCGTTTGTCAAGGTCAAGGGTGCGTTCTTTGACCAGGTCTTCCATTTTTTCCTGGTATTTCCGAAGTTCCTCTTCCGCCTGTTTCTGCTCGGTTGTGTCCTCGATAGCCAGGAGGATCATCATGGTATTGCTTGTCTTCATGTAAATCCGCCGGGCGTTCAGCATCATCACCCGCCGCCCGATGGTCTCGAAGTCGTGCTCAACCTCGAAATCCTCGAATGTTATATTCTCGGACAGGATCTCTTCCAGAAGTTCACGCAGCTCGGGGATGTCCCACTGCCGGTTGCCCAGGTCGTAGATGAAACGGTTCTCTGTTTCCTCCTGGGAGACTTTAAAAGCCTGGTAGAATGAGCGGTTGGCCGATATCACCCGAAAGTCGGCGCCAAGGATCACAAGGGGCTTCCTCACCGTCTCAACGATGCTGTCGGCGTATTCGCGGGCATCCTGAACGGCCTGCTCCGTCTGCTTCCACCCTGCTTCCAATTCCTCCAGTTCAGAAAGCCGGACCCCCATTGCAGAGAGAGCTTTGATCAGTTCTTTTTTGGTCCTGGCCTTTTCCATTTCATACTCCCTCGGAATTCTCCCCCGAATACTTTCATACTCTATTTATATACAAAAAGAATATTTCCTGCTAAAAAAACTCAACCCTGCTAAAAATCTCCCCTGAAAATCGGCAGGCAGGCGCTCACGGCAAGAAATACAACCGACAGGCCTGCTCATAAGGCCGGTTGAATTGATGAATATTATTCACATTAACAGGCCGTACAGATCCCTTGCATGACAACGCGTTTCGATATCTTAACGCTTGGGACTGTTCACTTTAACAGGCTTAAGAGGCGCAACGACCGGCAGAGTATTGCTGGGGCCGTAATACGGGTAGTTCGGATAATAATACGGGGAATAATAATCCGTATATCCGTACCTGTCGATGAAATCTTCCGCAGCATCTACTTTATTATCCATCTTCTGTTTATCCGCATCTATATCATTTTGCTGCTGGATTTGACCATCTACAGATTTCATATAATTGTTATAAGCATCTTGCGATGCCGGTGTAGAGGGCGCCGGGGGCGCCTGTGAGATCAGCTTGTTCACTTCCATGCTGAGGCTGTAGTTTTCCACCAGGTCATCATTGGGATAATATCTCCCCGGGCTTATGTACCGGAGCTCGGGCACGGTTACAATATTCCCGTAAATAGTATTGGAGAGTTTATTGCTGGTCAAGTTTATCGCGCCTGATGCAGGCTCCCAATCCCTTGTCCATACACTGGAACTTAAAACCTGGCAGTTCAGCGAGGACAACTGTTGTAGTTCATCCGACGACTGGCTGACCGGGATACCGTGATCGCCCGTAATAGCCTGTTGAGCGGCATCGGTGAAATTTTCCATCATTTGCTGTTCCGCCAGAAGATCCCTGTTTGCCGCCGTAGGACCACCATCGGGAATAACCACGATACGGATCAAAAATACTTCCTTGCTGCTGCTGTCAAAATAATAACCGACGCCTATAGGGGTATTATACAGGGTTTCTTTCGTCACCAGGTATAAATCTCCGGCTTTTGTCTGGCCGCTCTTAACAACGGCAATCCCGGAATCCGACAGTGCCTGTTTGACAGCGTCCTGCGTCATCCCCCATTTCGCAGCGCTGAACCCGTCTATCTGACGGTCTGCATGGCACGGGTATGCCTGGAATAAAAATACAACCAGTGCCCCCAGGAAGAAAAATACTCTGAATTTTTTCTCCATGTCATTGTCCCCCTTCTTGTTACAATCAATACTCCGAGTATATATTATACTTTTTTCAGGAGGTTCCTTCATTTACAATCACAAATCCCCAACGAATTGAGGATATATATTTTTTTCTAAGACGGCTCATGAGTCCCGAAGCGGAGATTGGCGTGCCGGATAACAACAATATCCGGCAATGATCCGGTTGTTAATTAGTTTACAATTTTGTAACAAAAACAATGTTATTTGAAGCCGGGGTTATGATATAATTGTTTTCGAACCGGGATTACGGTACGGGTTTGTTTTATTTTTAATGAGGGGGGCGTTGTAATGAATCCTTTGAAGGGGCTTATCCACAGCACGATTTATCCCACGCCGGAGGTGGGGCTGAGTTCTATCGAGCCGTCGAAGACGGAGAAGAAAGCCGAGCAGAAGAGCGAAGCCGCACCTAAAGACAGGGTGGAGATAAGCTCGAAGGATGAGAAGAAGAGCCTCCGCGAGATTTTCAAAAAGCATTTCAAACCGGGGGTGATCATCCCCGCGGCTTCCGACGCAGCCCAGGGCGCGGTGATAGCAAGCGGGACGGGCGCCGTCAAATGGCTCGGCAAGATTATCGGTCCCAGGGTCGCCGCCAACATCGCCGGTATCGGCATAGGCATCGGGGCAATCGAGTTGACCGAGGGCATCGGTTATTCCGACAACAAGAAAGTCGTCAAAGGGATCCTCGACATGGGGATAGGCGGCGTGGCGCTTGCCGCTGCTTCGGGCCTGGTGGCCGCTCCTGTTGCGCTGGGCATTTACGGCGCGGCGTTCGGCGGCAGGATGATATACGATTATATTACAAGCAAGAAAGAGGCAAAAGCCCTCGCCGAGATGAAGCAGAATTTCGCACAGGACATTGCTCCCAGAATGTCCGACAGGCAGATGGAATCCATCTCCAGGTTCGTCAACGAAAGCAACTCCGCGGCAGGGGTCGAATTGAAACAGGCCGCCATCGACAGGATGCTGAAAATCAACCCGCATCTCAAGCCCGAAGTCATCGACAGTATGGCGGACATGGTAAATGAAAGCAACTCATTGGAAGGCAGGGCAATCAAGCTCGATTACCTGGTCGATTATCTGAAAATCAACCCGAAGCTTTCATCGGTTCAGGTTGAAGGCATCGCATATATCGTCAACGGAAGCAATTCGATTGAGGGGCGCGAAATGAAGCTGGAAAGCATGAAGCATCTCCTCTCGCTGAACAAGCAACTGGACGGAAGATCGCTGTATGCAATCGGCAGGTTCGTTAACGAGAGCAATTCACTGGAGGGCGTTGAACTGAAGCTGAACGGCCTGGAAAGGCTTTACAAAAACAACAGGAAACTGACCCCGGCCCAGATTTTCAGAGTGACCGATTATGTCAACTGCGGCGAAACGCTCGGCGAACGACAGGTACGCATGGATTTCATGGTGGAAAAGTTAAAAAACAACCCGCACATTATGTAAATAAAAAGCGTTAAACAAGGCGTCAAATGTGGCATGAAGCGGGGGCACAAGCTCCCGCTTTTTTGTTTGAACCTATTGTCCGATGGATTATATTGCCAGATGTATCCAGTCCAGTAATGTGAGCTTCAGACTCAAATCTGCATATTAGCAAAACAAAGTCCCCCTTGAACTTTAGCCGTAACGAACCGAAATACCGGAACAAATTCCCCCTTCGTCAAGGGGGTTCGGGGGTTGTCGAGTCTGCACAAGCTTCACTTTCATCGATCCAATTTTCAATAGCGATAAGAACTCCTTCCATGTTCTGCTTTATGTCCCTGTCCTGAAAGCGGAGAAAATTCACGCCGAAAGATTCAAGCACCATCTGTCTTTCCGCGTCTTTTTCCAACTTGTAATCATGTGTGATGCCGTCAATCTCTATTGCAAGCTTCAACTTGCTACAATAAAAATCGACGATATAATTGTCGATGGGCCTCTGCCTTGAGAACTGGTATCCCCTCATCCGGCGGCCCTTGAGCCGGTTCCATAGCAATACTTCAGAGAGAGTGCTGTTCTTTCTTAATTCCCTGGCCAGGAGTTTGAGGTTTCTGTTGTATCGGCCCACTTGCGCGACAACCCCCTTTATTTCCCCCTTTTTTTAAGGGGGAATTTCTGCTGCCTACCGGGGGAATTTTGCTGTCGTGCAGGTTTGGGGCTGAAGCCCACACTCTCCGGATCGGATTCAAAAGTTCCAGGATGCCTAAAAAATCAAGATCAGATCTTATTCTCCGCCCTCTCGTCCAAAATCTTTTTCTGGATCTCGCCCAGATACTGGACAGGAGTCAGGAATGTGCTCACACGGCGGATCCCCCGGATCTCCTCCGATCCACATTCCTTACAGGCGTCATTTTCAATCTTCGTCGAGCCGCAAACGACACACTCATCCAGCTTGAAGCTTATCCCTCCGTAGCCGATGCCGGATTCCGCCATATCGCAAATACAACGTTGGACCGCTTTGATGTCGTCGGGCATTTCGCCGAGTTCTATAAACGTGTGATGGCCGCCGCCGGTGTATTCGTGGTAAGGAGCTTCGATCTTAATTTTTTCCGCGGCCGATATTGCAGTATCGGCGGGCACGCAGAAGCCGTTGGTGTAGTAACCTTTATCGTTGACGCCGATGACGTCTCCGAAAATTTTGAAGTCGAGCCTTGCGAACCTGCCGGGGAGGTTTTCTCCCGCGGGGGTGAGGAGGACGAAATTAAGATCATGCTTTTTGGAAAATTCGTCTATCCTGTCGCGCATGAATTTCACGATTTCTTTGCCCCGTTTTTGTGATGCTTCGGAAGCTGCATGACTTGCGCCGGTAAGTATTACCAGGGCTTCGGCAAGGCCGTAGAAACCTATGCCCAGGGTGCCGTTCATTATCGCAGGGCCGATATCGTCGTCCGGGCCGAGATCTTTCGATCCCTGGTAAAGCCCCTGCCCTATTATGAAAGGCAGTTCCCTGACCTTCAGGTGGGAAACTACTTCGAAGCGGTGGAGGAGGACTTCTTCGGCGAGGTGGAGCGATCTTTCAAGCTCGGCATAAAACGAGTCGAGCAGGAAATCGGATCTATTGTGTCCTATGCGGAGAGCTATCCTGGGGAGATTGACGGTTACTGTTCCCAGGCTGCCACGCCCGGCGGTGTGCGTGTCTCCGCAGTGGTTTTTGCCGATGCGGCCGCCGCATGCCGAGTAAGATACTTCCTCGGGGAGGGTGATATTTTCAGGAGCATCCAGGAAGCTGAACGTGGGGTTCATCCGCCTGCATGCCACTTCAACCGCATACTGGAAAAGATCGTAATTGGGATCGGTGGGCGAAAGGTTTATGCCTTTTTTAACTTTGAAAATTATTTGTGGGAAGAGGGGAGTTTCACCGCTGCCAAGCCCCCGGTGAATAGCCCGCAGGATTGCCCTGGTTATCCTCCTGCCCCACGATGAGGTGTCGGTCCCGACATTGATGCAGGAAAGCGGAACCTGGGCTCCCACGCGGGAGTAAAGCGAATTCAGGTTGTACACCAGGCCCTCCATGGCCTGGAAAGTAGTTTCTTCGTCATCGTCGAAATGCTGTGATGCGAATTCGGCCAGGTCGCGGTCGAACGAAGGGAATGTCTGCCCTCCGAACATATCGTTCTGGCAGCTCTGGAGTATGATTGCAGAAAGGGCCGCAGCGGTGGCTATCCTTTTCGGCGGCCTTATCCTGCCGTAGCCTGCGAAGAAGCCGTCTTTTAACAGCGGGAGAAGCGGGATATAAAAAGTGTTGACGGTCTTTCCGTAATAATCGAGGTCGTGGATGTGGATCTCCCCGTTCTTATGAGCTTCGGAATACTTGCTGGGGATGAGCCTCGAAAGGTAGAAGCTCCGGCTGGCGGCGGAGGCTATCTTCAGCATTTTCGCGCTGGGAGAGTTTAGCCTGTAAGGGGCTTCCTCAAGCGGTTCGCTGAGGATCTCTTCCACCGTGTCCATCAATGCCGATTTGCCTTCCCTGATGTCGTTGCGCATGGCCCGGTAAAGGATGTACGCCTTGGCTGTCTCGGCATAGCCTCTTTTTATCAGGATCTTTTCAACGACGTCCTGGATCTCTTCCACCATAGGCACCGTACCGCGGAGCCCTTCTTTCAACTCTTCGACAACCCCGTCAGCAAGCTCTTCCGCCAGTGCTTTATCGACTTTGCCGGTGGCGGTGAAAGCCTTGAAAATCGCTTCGCTGATTTTATTCCGGTCGAATTTTGTAAGCCTCCCGTCTCTTTTGCGGATGATCGGGAAAGGCGTCTGTGTGTGTGTCATTTTCAATACCCCCTGCAGTGATTGAGAAGCTATTCTCTTTTATGAGCCGAGTTCCTTCGGGATAATTTCGTTAAATCCGCCTGTTTGCCCGGTAATTTTTAAGATTTTTTTATTTCCCGGCTGATTGAAGCAAAAAAAAGCAGGGTTGAAAATATTAGTCGTATCAACAAATTCCAGACTAAGGAAAAACCTTAGCAGTATTAAGGAAAAAGCTTAGTAATTTTCAGGGATTATAACTATATAAAAAATCTATTTTCCTAGTTTATTATTCCTAAAAAAGGGTATAATATTAGTAAGTAATTACTACTTGCGGGGATGTTAGTGTAATTTAACAGTAAGCTTTTGGGGATTCGGAACATGAAAGGGGGCATGATGATGAAAGTAGCTATGGTGGAGGACCATGTCCTTCTGCAGGAACTCCTGGCGTCTTTGCTTGACGATGTTGATAATGTGGAGCTTATCGGCAAATTCAATAACGGTAAAGATTTTTTGGAATCATTGAATGAAACCAGGCCTGATCTTGTATTGATGGATATTATGCTTCCGGAGCTTGACGGCATCACCTGTACCCGCCTTTTGAAAGAAAGGCTGCCCGATACCAAGGTGCTGGTGCTGACGGTACTTACCGATCATGAAAAAATGGTTCGCGCCATTGAAGCCGGGGCTTCAGGCTACGTAACCAAGACATCCGGGATAATGAGGGTGTTGGAAGCCATACGCGCGATTTTATCGGGCGAATCTTATATAGATCCTTGCATTACCAATGAACTGAAAAGGAACTCGAATGCCATTTTCAAAGAAGCAAATAAGATAAAGGTTAAAAAAAATGATCGGCAGGCCCGGTTTATTACCGACCCCCTGGTTATCAAAAAAATAATGTCACTCACCTCCAGGGAGAAGGAGATAATGCGGCTTATAGGGATGGGAGAGAAAAACGGCCATATAGCCGAAAAACTCTATATCAGCGAAAACACCGTCAAAGTCCATATTTCAAATATCAGGCGGAAGCTGAAGATCAAGGCAAGGATGGATCTTGTTTTACATGCGAGATCGGCTTTCGATGAGACAGAGAACCTGCCCGGATTTCAAACGGTGTAAAATATAATTATTTATTAAAAAAGCGCGCCCGGTTTAATCGACGATACTACCGTTCTTCTTCAGTTCCTGCCGCAGCAATTCGGCGTCCAGGTTTTTCGGCCTCTGATTTTTTTCGATACAAAGCCTTGCCGCCGTCCCCGCCGCTTCACCCAGCGCGTAGCAAGTGGGCTGGATCCTGATCGCCGCGTTGGCCTCGTGAGTCGATGAAATACAACGGCCGCACACAAGAAGATTGTTTATCCCCGAGGGCAGGAGGGCGCGGTAAGGGATGGAGTAATATTCGCCTTCTTTCAGATGCTCCTGGCGGGTGCCTTTGCCGTCGGGCAGGTGGATATCTATCCCGTAGCATCCCAGTGCGACGGCGTCGGGAAATTTTTTCCCTGACCGTATATCGTCGGCCGTAAGCTGGTACTCCCCTTTTATCCTGCGAGTTTCCCTTATGCCGACGGTCGAGCCGGACACGTCGAGGTAACAGTTTTCAAATCCCGGGACATCGCTTTTCAGAAAGCCTGTCAACTCTTCCATCTGCCTGCGGGATTCTATCTCAGCCCTTGTCAGGTCTATGCCGGACGTGCCGTCAACATTGATCACGCGTGTCGTATTGAAATGGATCTCGCCCTTCCTCGGTGTATCGAACCACAGGAGGTTTTCCCTGGGGCATGAAACCCTGCCCTCGCCTTTTGCCTTGAGGTAAAGGCGCGTCATCTCTTCTCTTTCAGGCATCCGCGATTCGTCAACTCCCCCGACGCGGAAGTGTAGTGACGCGGGCTGCATTTTGCCGTCTTGCGGCCTCCCTTTTTCGCACGGGACGCCGGAAAAATATGAAAGGTCGGCGTCTCCCGTCGCGTCGATGAAGATGACGCCTTTTATTGTGCCCGCTCCCGACTTGTTCCATGTATGGACCCCGGTGATATTGCCGTCTTCGATATCTACGCCCGTTATGGAGGTATGCAAAAGAAAATCCACATCGGATTCGATCAGCATTTCCTGGAGAATGATCTTTAAGATCTCGGGATCGAAGCAGTGATGGGTCATGCCGAGATGCCCGCCGTCTTTGAAGGCTCCACGGAGCTTCAGCCGCTCTACTATTTTTCCAAATAAGCCGCCGGTTATAGTTTTGCCGCCGGTCTTATACGCCATCCAGGGCTGGACGAGCCCGGCCGTCCCCATGCCCCCGAAAAAGCCGGACTGCTCTATAAGCAGGACATCGTTGCCGGGGCCGCTTGCGCCTATCGCCGCGCCGACCCCCGCAGGGCCGCCGCCCGCTATAACTACCAGGGGATGTTTCGACATTCGTTCCTCCAGGCTGATTTACATGAGATCATATTCAATATCACCGCCTCCTATGCCTGCAAGCTAGAAACTAGAAACTGGAGACTAGAGGCTGGAGACTAGAAGAATGGACGAAAATTATTTCCACTGAGGTTGTATGAAAAGTTCAAAGGAGCCTTGAGGGGGTAAGGTCTTGAATCTTGAGCTTACCGGAAACCCGGATATTTATAAGATAAAAGTATATTCAAGGTACAAGATTCAAGCCCTGACCCCCGAATTCGGGACTGGAGACGGTGAAGACAACCGAATTTGCGGTTCTTTCAGTATGGGGCGTATTGTTGTAAAATAAGTATATGAAGGCCTCCCGTAAATACTTTTTGCCGCGTGGAATTTTTGCCGCGTTTGTTGTATTACTGGCGCTGGCTATAACACCGGGTTGTGGGCGGAACTATAATAAAAACCTGTATCACATGGTATCAGAGAAAGTTGACATCAAGATCCGGGGTTCGAAAATGCTGGTCAATGCAGAGTATGTTCTGTACAACCCGGCGGATAAAGATGATTACGATGTTTTCGAATATGGTTTTCCCTGCATCGAAGGGATGGGCAATGTGCGCGGCGTCCATATATGGTATTTCCCCGGATATAAAAAAGGGAGGGAAGTAATTTACGGTTGGGGCGATACATATGTGCTGTTTCCCCTGACGATGCCGGCCGGGAATAGGAGCCTGCTGCTTGTCGAATACGAGCAGGATTTGAAAGGGAAGATGGGCAGTTATGTTTTGCTGTCGGCCCATTCGAAAGATCCAATGTTTAAAAAACTCATTCTATCGGTCCAACTGCCCGAAGGCGCGGCGCTCAAAAAATCTACTTACCCGGTTTACGAGATAGATGGGGGAAGGTTCCCTTCATATTACATGGTTAGTGAAGATAAGAAATCGCCTGCAGATTTCATATTCACATGGGAGTGATTTAGTTGGGGGCCGGTGTGTCCTTCCCTCAGCGCTGCCTTTATTTACGCCGATCCGGTTTTTTGCTCTCTATTCAGATTTGTGCAATTCAATGCGAAAATTTTACTTGCGCGACATCCCCCAAACCTCCTTAACAAAGGGAGATTTCGTTCCGGCTACTTGCAGGTTTGAGGCTGAAGCTCACGATCCCGGATAAACAAAATCCCTGTAAAAGAAATTGGGCGGGCGCGAAAACCGCGCCCTACAATGACCTTGAAACAAGAACCCCTGACCTCCTCTGAATGATTCTGCAGTTTGTCATGTATTATACTATTCTTCAGTAAGTGCTATAATTTAATGAATGAGGTAAGAACGATGGAAGATCAAATACCCGGTTCCCGGCAGGCGGAGTACCTTAATGACAGGAAGGATTCCAAACCGTTACCCGGGGGCGAAAAAGCCGGTAACAGCGGGATCGAAGGGAAACGAAAATCTTGTTTCCGGGTTCCCGGAATTTTATACTTTATCATATTGATCATATTGGTTTCATTATTGATAGTTTTTATCTTCGGATACCTGGCTTATAGAGAATCAAAAATTAAAAAGCTGGGGTTTAATCAGAACATGGCCTCTCCGAAGATTATCTATTCAGCCGATGAGGCGAAAGTTAACGGTACCATAGCAAAATCACAGAATGAGCGGATTAAGAAAAAATTCGGTGAGGGGAAGTTCAATTACGATAAAGAGGACGCACCGGGGGCAGACCTGCTTATCGAAGCGGAAAAGGAACTGGACAGGCTCCCGCTGACGGCAGATTCAAGGTATCTTTATTACCTGATCGGACAGGAATATCAAATGCGGCCCGGCAAATACAAGGAGGCGGTAAAGGTATTGAAGAAAGCCCTGATGCCCTTCAAGGGGAGTGAAGATAAGCTCTCAATAGAAGTCCGCATATTCATAGTAATAACCCTCGGCGGGAATGGCCAACATGATCCGGCTTTGAAAGAGTTGAAAATTGTAGAAAGCAAATTTAAAGATATTGATTTTATAGATTCCGGCGAAGCGGCTCATTTCTATTACCTGAGAGGCGAAGCCTACAATGCAACCTTTCAAAATAAAAAAGCTATGGAGGATTTTAAAAAGTCAATAGCGCTGGCACCGTATTCATGGGAGGGGATTACCGCCGGAATTATCCTGTCTCGCATATATTACCGGTTCGGCGAAAAGGACAATGCAATCAAAACTTTGAAACAGGTAAACGAGAGGATTGTTAAGAGATACGTGGTCTCGAGCAAACAGGAGAAAACCGATTCTTTCGGAAAATCCAATTTTTACAGCTCAACTCTCTTCGGCATGGTGCTGGATACCTTCAGATGGGTAGTTTACCCGAATACAATGTATAATTTTTCAGAACATGATTTAAAAATCTCGCATGAACACATGCAGAAGTTAAATGCCATGCTGATAAAGCAGGATTTTGACGGCTCCTCGAAAGAAATCGAATGGCTCTTGAATTTTGCCAAAGCGAAGGAGAAGTAAAACAGCCATTTATAAAAGTGATATCATCAGGCGCAGGGCTGGACAAGTGAGATATCCAAAAGCCAGCCCTATACACCGGGTGCCCTGCTGACCGCCTGATGCCGTTTTTCACGGGGCGGCATTTTCCCCGGTAAATTGTCGGCTTAAGAACTGGCGATGAGGCATCCATGATGTTATAATGTTGATTAATTAAAACCCTCATACAGATTAACTCCCCGGAATATTTAAATTTGTTCCGCAGGGAAAACAAACGGCTACAACAAGCACGGAGGAATTTTATGGATTTTTCTCTGTCGGCGGACCATAAAGAATTCCAGGAATGGATAAGGGGGTTCGCATCGCGCGACCTTGACCCCGGCATATCCGAAGCCGACCGGAACTGCCGCTTCGATAAAAAAATCCTGGCCCGAATGGGAGAGCTGGGCATCCTGGGACATTGCCTGCCCGAAAAATACAACGGCGGAGGTCTCGATTACATCAGCCTGGGCCTTGCCTCCGAAGAACTCGAATACACCGATACCGCGTACAGGGAGATCCTTTCCGTCCACATAGCTTTATTCTGTTTGCCGCTCCTTTCATGGGGCACCGACGAGCTTAAAAACAGTTATCTCCCGAAATGCGCGGCGGGAGAAAAGATCGGCTGTTTCGGCCTTACCGAGCCGGACGCCGGGAGCGATGTTGTCGGGATCCAATCACACGCCCGCCGGGAAGGCGGCCACTACATCCTCAACGGCCAGAAAATGTGGATCTCGCTTGCCGATGTAGCCGATTACTTCATTGTATTTGCGTGGACGGATCTTGAAAAGAAAAAGGCCCGGGATCACAGCGGCATGTCGGCGTTTCTGCTGGAAAGATGCGACCCCGGCATTTCCACCGGCTCCATACATGGAAAACTCGGCGTAAGGGCCGGTAACACCGGGTGGGTAAGCATGGACGATGTAAAAATCCCTGCAGACCGCCTTGTCGGAAACGAAGGCGAAGGATTTAAGATCGCCATGTTCGGGATTGATCAGGGCAGATACACCGTGGCGGCAGGCTCCGCCGGATTGATACGGGCATGCCTGGACTCAAGCGTCAAGTACGCAAAAGAAAGGCACACCTTCAAAGTCCCCACAGGCCGCCATCAACTTGTAAAACAGATGATCGCGGGCATGGTGGAAAGCTATGAGATAACCCGGCTCCTTTACCTGAAAGCCGGCTGGATGAAAAACGAGGGACTCCGCTGCACCCTGGAAACTTCAATCGCCAAGAGGTTTGCCTGCGAGGCGGCGGAAAAATCCGCAAGCAATGCGGTACAGATACACGGGGCTTACGGATTCTCCGACGAATACCCGGTGGAAAGGCATTTCCGCAATTGTAAAGCCGCACAGATATACGAAGGGGCAAGGGAAATCCATACGATAATCCAGGCGGATTATGCGCTGGGGCTCAGAGAGGACAAGCCGCTTCGCCGTAACCTGCCGCCGTGGCCTTTTGAAAGATGAGAGATAAGAAAATTTCGGGGGATGAATTGAGGAGTATAGAAAATAAAATACATGATATAATAATGCGAATGGCTTGATAAAGAAATATTTTATAATGAAACAAAATATAGGGTGTCTTTCAAGTTGTTTTGCTATAGGTGGGGACCATGAATAATACCATTCGGTGAATCTGATTCCAATAGTTGATGAAAGAAGAAACTCATCCCTGAATTTCCGAAAATCTAATAATATTATCGGGTTTGAAAAAGCTCCATGAAGTAAGGGTCCTTCTTTCTATCATATTCTGACCTTATTTGTCCTTCAAATTCACGAAGGAAATCCGGTGCAGATGTTTCCGCATAAATAACCATTGAATAAGGAACCATAAGAAATGAAACAGACCTCCAGTTTTGCCCTTTCAATTCAGATAGATCTGCAAGGGGCTTTGAATCCATATCAAGATAATTGTTATGAGGGTTCATATATACAATAATATCAAGATTTTTTCGGTCATTAATACAACAATATTTTTCTGTTTTTTTCTTAAGTTCTTTAGTTATTAATTGCACAACTTGATTCAATGATACTGGGGCGAATCTAGTAGATGGTTTCTTGATATCATTCCATGAATCAGCATCCTTCCATAGCTGAAGGTCATCCTTAATTTCCTTATTTCTTTTTCTCCCTCCAAGAAATTCAGTGATCTCAAAATTTGCGGATCGAAAGCATAAATCTGGCGGCTCATCACCTTCTTTAATTTCATCAATAGAAAATTGGACACCCAATAATCTTAAGAACGCAACGCATGACTTCATTTCTTGCTCCAATTGCCCTCTTGGAGAAAAGAGATTGACGCTTTCTACTCCATGTTCCACCAAGGCTTCTTTATAATTTATAAAAAATTCGTCTTTTCCTACCATTTTCATATCCCTTCTGTATTTAGTTTTTTTATTACTATTAGCGTACCATATAAAGTTCGCCTTGTAAAATATCCAAACTGTACAAAATAAAATATTATCGAGGAAATAGTTATTGCTAATACACTTTGGGGGGCATAGCGTTACTTTGGAATCTCAAATTCCAGCAACGGCAATTTTCAGAGCATCGTTGACTCCTTCCCCATAAATGCTACAATGACATTAAGGTTAATCAATCTTAATCAAGGAGCATGATCAAGATGGCAAAGCCGAAGAAAATAACCGTGCCTTCCCCTGACCAGGGCAAGAATCAATCTGGGCGAAGTTATACGCAGGACTCACATGGACAAGCAGTACTTTATCCTGGAAAAAGACGGCATACCGGTCGCCGGTCTTATGGATATAGATGAATTCGAGGACTACCTGGAAACCAGGGCGGAACAGGAAGATCCCGGGCTCCAGTCCCAGATAAAGGAAGGCTTCGAGGCATACAGGGCAGGCAAATTGAGAACTACCGACGACTTCCTGGAATCTTTGAAATCAAAAAAGAGCAAATAATGAATTCACATGAAGAAATTATAGAAACTTTCTGGCGGTTATTCGATGAAGGAAATTTTGATGAAGCCGGAAGCTTTATGGATACTGATGTTATTGTATTATGGCCGAATACCAGGGAGATATTTAAAGGAAGGGATAAATTTATTCTTGTAAACAAAAAGTACCCCGGCAGATGGAGAATCTTTCCGGATAAGATATTCTCGAAGGATAATATCGTTATATCGGTTGTAAAAGTTGAAGCTGATGATAAGACAACCAGTTTTTATACAATTTCTTTTTTTGAATTTCAAAACAATTTGATTCATCGGATAACCGAGTACTGGGGAAGTAACTGTGAGCCTCCACAATGGAGGCAGAAAGAGGGTTTATCAGAAAGGTTCTGAAGACCGGAAGCAGATGCCAAATGAGAGTGAGCAATTAGCAGAAGGTGATTTTCTATGAAATTTTTCACTGCTTACCATTTGCAGGTTTTTTTATCATGCTGTAACCATAAGCTGGGAACCGGCAAATACAACTCTTCGAGTGAAGTTACCTCGCCCCTTGCCGTCTTTGACTCCCCGGATTTCCCCCATCCAATAGAGGTAATAACAAAAGCGAGGAGATTATATTTTTCTCCTCATGAATAATGAGATTAACAAATGAAAAAAAAGAAAAGCAAATCGAGAACTCAACTCCAACAAAGCCTTCTGGCTGACAAAGAAAAATTCCTCATAGAAAGACCGTCCGGCGGCGATATCCGCGTCGCTCTGGTTTATCCCAACACATACAGGGCAGGGATGTCCAGCCTTGGTTTCCATGCGGTTTATTCGATACTCAACAGGATGCCGGGGGTCAGTTGTGAGCGGGCTTTTCTGGATTCTCCTTTGAGCATGGCCGGGATGCTGGAAACCGTCGAGACGGGGAAAAGGGTGGCCGACTGCCATATCATAGCGTTTTCGATCTCATACGAGCACGATATGCCCAACGTCCTCAAAATATTGAAGCTATGCGGCCTGCCGTACCGCTCCGCCGACAGGGAAAGCCTCTTCCCCCTTGTCATCGGCGGAGGCGCGATAACATTTCTGAACCCGGAGCCTCTTGCCGATTTTATCGATCTCTTCCTGCTGGGCGAAGCCGAGAATACACTGCCCGGCCTTATAGAAGCAATAAAGGATTCGTCCGGCGAAAAATACGGCGTCCTGAAAAACCTTGCAAACCTCCCCGGCGTCTATGTGCCTGCCTTTTACCACCCGGAATATGACGGCGAGGAACGCCTTATAAATATACGGCCGGACAGCGATCTTCCCGCCGTCGTAAAACACAGCCCTCCATATACAGGCGAAACCCCCGCCTCGTCGGCGATCCTTGCTTCGCGGACAGAGTTCAGCAACTGCTTTTTAACCGAGGTAAGCAGGGGCTGTCCCAATGCGTGCCGCTTCTGCGTGCTGGGATGGGACTACTGGCCGTATAGGAGTTTCCCATTTGAAAAAATCAGGGAAACTCTGGAAAGCGCATTGAAACATACACGCCGCCTGGGGCTTATAGCAGGAGACCTGGGAGCATATCCCGGCCTGGAAAAACTGACGGAATATCTGAGCAAACAGGATGCCAGGATCTCGTTTTCATCGTTTCGGGCCGAAAGCATAAATAAAAATATGGCGGAGTTGCTTAAAATATCGGGAGACAACACGCTGACCCTCGCACCGGAAGCCGGGAGCGAAAATCTCCGGGCGAAAATCGGCAAAAACATGACCGACGAAGACCTGTTCAATGCTGTCGATACCGCCCTTTCGCACGGTGTAAAGAACCTGAGATTATATTTCATGGCGGGGCTTCCCGGCGAAACCGATGCGGATATCGGCGCCGCAATCGGTCTCGTTAAAAAAATCCGCCTGCTCCAGGAGAAAAAAGCAGGCTCCGGCTCCGGGCTTCATGTTACCGTCAGCGGCTTCGTGCCAAAGGCCGGAACGCCGATGCTGTTCTTCCCGGTATGCCCCGAAAACATATTGAGAGACAGGCTTGCCGGGATGAAGTCGGGCATAGAAGCGGTGGGCGGGGCTGATATTTCCGGCGAGAGCGCGCGCCAGGCGCATAACCAGGCGGCGCTTGCAAAAGGAGACCGGAGGATGGGCAGGGTGCTGGAAGAGATCGCCGGAGGCATAAAATCCTATACGGCCGCTTTCAGAAACTCCGGCATAAGGCAGGAATTTTATACGGGAAGTTTAATCGAAAGTAAAGATATGCTTCCCTGGGAGCATCTGGAAAGCAATACCCCGCGAAGCATCCTGGAAAAGGTTTTTAAGAAGATCAATGAATGAACCGATGATACTTAATGAAAAAAATGGGATAACTTACCTTGAGTTCCCTCATATTAAAAATGAAAATTGGATCATTCATGCTTTCACCGCACGTCACGGCGGGGTAAGCTCCCATCCGTTCGATACTCTGAACACCGGCTGGGTCGAAGGCGATACTTATGAAAATTTCATGGAAAACAGGAACAGGATCCGCAATGCCCTGGGAGTATTCCCTGACGAGCTTATAAACCTGGAACACGGGAAAGAGATCATAAAAATCGGGGGGTCAGGCGGTGTCCCGGTTGATAAAGTCGGCGGCATGGTGGCCGACGGCCTGGTAACCGATATGCCCGGCGTGCCTCTATGCATAACTTATGCCGACTGCCTGCCTATATATTATGCCGATCCCGTAAAGCGCGCGATAGGGCTGATGCACGGTGGCTGGCGCGGCATAATACGGAACATCCAGGCCGAAGGCACACAGGCAATGCGGAAACATTTCGGCTCAAGGCCCGAAGACCTTTTAGTCGGCATCGGGCCGGGCATTCACTCCTGCTGTTTTTACGTCCATGAGCCCCAGTACGAATTGTTCAAGGAAGCCTTCCCCGAAATGCAGGATTTGATGAGGAAAATGGATAATAAATGGTATATCGACCTTCCCGGAATATGCCGCCGGTGCTTGATTGAAACAGGGGTCAGGCCGGAGAACCTCCGGGTATCGGATCTATGCACTTCATGCAGGGGCGACCTTTTTTTCTCATACCGGCGGGACGACAGGGTTACGGGCCGCATGGCGGCACTCATCGCAATAAGAGGTGAATAAACGTGGCCAAGGAAAAAATCTTGGTTGTCGATGATGAAAAAAACATTGTCGAGTTGGTCAAATACAACTTAAACAAGGAAGGTTATGACGTAATATGCGCCTATGACGGTTTCGAGGCGGTGAACCTTACCCGTCAGGAATCGCCCGACCTCATCATCCTGGACATAATGCTGCCGGGACAGAGCGGCATGGACGTATGCCGCATCCTCCGGAAAGAAACCAGGACCCCTATAATCATGGCCACCGCCAAGGGGGAGGAAATAGATAAGATCCTCGGCCTTGAAATGGGCGCCGACGATTACGTTACCAAGCCTTTTTCGCCGAGGGAACTGGTCGCAAGGGTCAAAGCCGTTCTCAGGCGCACAAGCTCCAGGGGGGAGGAAAAAGACGAAGTCAGCTTCGACGACCTGACGATAAACCTCATAAAGCACGAGGTCAGGAAAGGCGGCGAAGAAGTGGACCTCAAGCCGAAGGAGTTCGATCTGCTCAGGCTGCTTGCCACCAACCCCGGCAAGGTCTTTACAAGAGATTTCCTCCTCGAGCAGTTATGGGGATACGATTACCTGGGCGATACCCGCACCGTGGATGTCCACATGAGAAGGCTCCGCCAGAAGATCGAGGTTGACGCCGCTTCTCCCTGTTATTTAAAAACCGTCCACGGCATAGGCTACAAGTTCCAGCACGAGGAGAAGGAATAGATGTCCAGACCCAGATCCAGCTTATCTCTGGCCGCCCTCGAGCATCTCGCAGACGGGATACTGGGCGTTTCCCATACGGGCAGGATAACCCTGATAAACCGGAGCGCATCCGAGATGCTCCGGCTGGACCCGGAAGAAATCAAGGGGAAAAAATACTGGAACGTCCTCCCCTCGCCCGATCTTATAAAAACATTAAACCAGCTTGTCCGCGATCAAAAAGGGACTCACCACGAAGAGATTATAACTTTTTCAAAAGACCGGGTATGCCTCGTACAATCATACATCGCCGAAGCCGATGAGAAAAACCCCGGCGCCGTCTGCATCATGCGCGATATGTCCGAAGTTTACCGGATCGAAAAAGCCGTCAACCAGTTCGTGGCCACCGTGAGCCACGAGTTGAAAGCTCCCCTCACTTCCATCAAGGGTTTCGTGGAAACACTGCTTGAAGGTTCATACCAGGACCCCGAGATAAGCCGCAAATTCCTCAGTGTCATCAACGAGGAAACCAACAGGATGGCCCGCCTCATAATCGACCTGCTCCAGATCTCTTCATTCCCAGGCCAGGGATCAAGGCTCCAGCTTTCTCCTCTCGATGCTTCGGCGATCCTGAACAACGCCCGGAACCTGTTCAAAAAACTCGCCGATCAAAGGAACATCAAGCTGTCCGTCGATGTGCCCGAAGATTTTCCCAGGATAAATGCCGATGAAGACCGCATAATGCAGGTCATAGTCAACCTCCTCGATAACGCTATCAAGTTCACGGGGATCAAGAATGAAGGCAAAATAGAATTAAAGGCCGAGCATGCCGGAAAATCCGCAAGGATAAAAATCAAGGATTCGGGCATCGGCATCCCGGAAAAAGAAAAAGCAAAGATCTTCGAAAGATTCTACAGGATACAGGACAGCCCCGGCGCTTCCCTGGGGGGAACCGGCCTGGGACTTGCTATAGTAAAGCAGATAGTGGAGGCTCACGGCGGGGAAATAACGGTGGAAAGCGAGGAAGGCAAAGGGTCCGCATTTATTTTCACCATCCCGTTTGCCGCCTCGTAAAAAAATATGCCTGAAGTAATATATGACTCTTTAACAAACCTCCCGCTCATAACCACAGTCCTCCCGCGGGTCAAGGAACGGCTTGAAAAAAAGAAACAGGTCGGCTTCCTTTATTTCGATGTAGTGCGTTTCCAGTCGCTGGAAAAAAATTACGGCAGGGAAGCCTGCAACATCCTCCTTGGAGTCATCGGGCGCACACTGGGCGAGCAGAGAGGCAAGCTTTACAGGGAAGAAGATCTCGTGGCGGTCAGTTCCTACGGGGCGGATTACTTTGTCGTATTTCTTTTTTCGCCTCCCCGCCAGAAGCCGGGGTTCGAAACTTACGACCTGAAACTGATATCGTTCCGCATACTGCAAAAGCTTATGAACATAATCCAGGAAGAAGCCCCCAAGCTCGGCATCCAGGAAAAAATCGAGTTCCACGCCGGGTATTCTCTCATCGCGCGCGACCCGTACATGGATGTCGAGCGCCTCGTTTACGAAGCCCAGAAGGAAGCCGCCTTCAGGAGCCAGCTCGAAGAAGTCATGGTGAAGTTCGTCTCCAACATATCTCACGAACTGCGAACCCCGCTCACCTGCATCAAGGGATACGCCGAGACCATGCTCGAAGGCGCATTAGAAGACAGGGAGCTTTCCTCTCGCTGGCTTACAATCATCAGCCAGGAAGCCACCCGCCTCGAGGCGCTTATCAACGACCTCCTCGACCTCTCCCTCATCGAAGCCCGGCAGGTCAACCTCAAGTTCTCTCCTGTAAATCTGAGCCGCCTCGTTAAGGATTCCCTGGCGGTGTTGTATCCGCTTGCGCAGGAAAAAAACATCGATTTTATCGTCGAAGCGCCCGCAAGGCTGCCGAAGGTCATGGCCGACCAGGACAGGCTACAGCAGGTGATAACCAACCTCGTCCACAACGCCATCAAGTATTCGGATAAAAGCGGCAAAATAAAAGTCAAGGTCCAGAAAGGCCGGGAGCAGGACCTCGTCGTGAGCGTGATAGATTACGGTGTCGGGATCCCCGCAGGCAGGATAAGGCACATATTCGACAGGTTTTACAGGGGCAAGAACGAGCCGGGCGAGGCGAAGGGAAGCGGCCTGGGACTTGCCATCGTAAAACAGCTCGTAGAGGCACACGGCGGCCAGGTAAAGGTAACGAGCACGCCGGGCAAAGGAAGCAACTTCAAATTCAATATCCCCGCAGGCGATATCTGGAAAAGCAAACCAACGGGCGAGTAAGGTTTTTTAGGGCAGTAACTTATCAGGTTCAAATTTGGTTTCAGGCAAAAAATTAGACGCCCCGTTGTGAGGCGTCCGGCCGCTCCGTAGAGCGCAACCTGCGGAACAAAAGTCCTTACTATAACTTGACAGAACAATTGCCGCTCAGGTACAGTATTTACTAAGACCAGTCTATTAAATTACATTTACTCTGTCAAGGGGGGAGCTTCATGAGTAATTTAAAAGCGAAACACTATATTCTTGGTCTTGATGCAGGATCTAATTCCCTGGGATGGGCACTCATAAAATCCGAAGCCGGAAAACCTCAAGAATTAATCAAAACAGGCGTCCGTGTGTTCGACATGGGAGCCGAAGGAAGCTTGGAATCAGGCAAGGAGACGTCGCGGAACAAAAACCGCAGGGACGCCCGTCAAACGAGGAAGCGGCTCGACAGGCTCGCAAGAAGATTGAATAAACTGCTGAAAATTTCACAACAATCCGGCCTGCTGCCCGAACAAGAGATTAAATCGAACGAAGAGCGCCATCAATTCTTTCTCGATCTTGATAAAGAACTAATCGACGAAAATATAGAAAAATTTTCCACCCCGGAAAAGCCGAAAAGAGTCCTGTATCACCTGCTTCCCTATATCCTTAGAAAACGCGCCCTCGATGAAAAACTTGATCCTTACGAAATCGGACGGGCTTTATATCACATCTGTCAGAGGCGGGGATTCCTAAGCAACCGGAAAGCTCCCCTTGACGAAAAAGAAGAGGGGAAAGTAAAAACCGGCATTTCAGAACTCCAGAAAAAAATGGAAGAAACAGGCTCCAGGACACTTGGAGAATACTTTTCAAAACTCGACCCCGAGGAAAACCGCATAAGACAGCGCTATACATCAAGAAAAATGTACGAACAGGAATTCGAAATAATCTGGTCTGCCCAAAAACAATTTTATCCCGATATATTAACAGATGAACTGAAAAAGAAAATTCATAATGCAATATTTTATCAGCGTCCTCTGAAATCCCAGAAGGACAAGATCGGCTTCTGTGAATTTGAGGAGGAAAAAAGGCGTGCGCCCATAGCCCTGCTTTTATACCAGCGTTTCAGATGTCTCCAAACGTTGAACAACCTTACAATATCAACACCTGAAGGCTTCGAAATAGGATTAACCCCGGAACAAAGACAGGTGATCGCAGACGCTTTAGAATCAAATGGTGATATGTCTTTTGCAAAACTAAGGCAAACACTGCAACTGCCAAAGGGGCATACTTTCAACCTGGAGCGTGGCGGGGAAAAGAAGATGGCCGGCAACAGGACAGCCGCGAAACTCAAAAAAATCTTCGGGGACAAATGGGGGAATTTCAGCCCGGAGGAACAGGATCAGATAGTAGAAGACCTGAGAAGCATCCAGAAAGAAGAGACTCTTATAAAAAGAGGAGAAAAAACATGGGAACTCAGTTCTGATAAGGCAAAAGAATTTGCCCACATCCGCCTTGAAGACGGCTACTGTAGCCTTTCTCGAAAGGCTCTTTCCAAAATACTCCCTTATCTTGAAAAAGGCATATACTATGCCACGGCAATTAAAGAGCTTTATCCGGATCACGGCAAAACCGAAGTTTTCGATTATCTCCCTTCCGTTGACGAATCCCTCCAGGAATTGAGAAACCCCGTCGTTCACCGCTCTCTTACCGAAATCCGAAAAATTGTCAACTCCATAATCAGGGAATATGGAAAGCCTGATCTCATAAGGGTCGAGCTTGGACGAGACCTCAAGAAAAGTAAAGATCAAAGGGAAAATACATGGAAAAAGAACCGCCGGAATGAAAAAGAGCGAGAGAAAGCCGCACAAAAAATTCTTGAAGAGACGGGCATTGAAAAACCCTCCAGGGACGATATTCTTAAAATTATGCTTGCCGAGGAGTGTAACTGGCAATGCCCTTATACCGGCAGGGAAAATATTCCTATCACCGCTCTGGTAGGAGATAATCCCCAGTACGACATCGAGCACATAATCCCGTTCAAGCGGTGCCTTGACGATTCGTTCGTCAATAAAACCCTCTGCTACCATGAAGAGAACAGGAACGTCAAGCGGAACAAAACTCCCTTCGAAGCATACGGCAATACGGACAGGTGGGAAGAGATCATCGGGCGGGTCAAAAACTTTAAAGGCGATATGGCATGGGTCAAACTGGAACGCTTCAGCCTCCAGAACCTTGAAAGCCTCGATGACTTCTCATCCCGCCAGCTTAACGACACCCGGTACGCATCCAGGCTTGCCGCAAAATACCTGGGGATGTTGTACGGTGGAGTTATCGACGAGAAGGGGAAGCGGAGGGTTCAGGTTTCTTCGGGCGGTGTAACGGCTTACGTGCGAAATGTGTGGGATATGAATTCCATCCTGGGGGACGGCGGAACAAAAACAAGGGACGACCACCGCCATCATGCCGTCGATGCGGTTGCCGTTGCCCTCATCGGGCCGGACACCGTTAAACTGCTGAGCGACGCGGCGGAACTTGCTCCCCAGCACAGGCGGAGACTGCTTGGAAGAATGGAAACTCCCTGGCCCGAATTCCATGATGATCTCAAAAATTCAATTGAAAACATCAGCGTCTCAAGGAGAGTGAGCAGGAGAGCAAGGGGCTCCCTTCACAAAGACTCTTTTTACAGCAAGCCCCACAAGAGCAAAGACGGGAGGGATTACCGCCATATCAGAGTACTCCTGGCCAAGCTCACCAAAAACGAAATCGAAAACATCGTGGATGAAGTCGTGAAGGCGAAGGTTATCGAAAAAATGAAAGAACTCGGCGAAAGCGATCCTGCAAAAGCCTTTTCCCTGCCTGAAAGCCATCCCTTCCTGGAATCGAAGGACGGGCGGAAGATCCCGATTCATTCGGCAAGAATACGCAAGCCTGTAACTACACTGGAAATAGGGAAAGGGATGAACAGGCGGAACGTCCTTACAGGGAGCAACCACCATGTGGAAATTTTCGAATACACGGATAAAAATGGAAACGTAAAATGGGATGGAAAAATGGTGAGCACTATCGAGGCTTTTAATCGCCTGAGATCTAAAAAACCTGTAATCAAACGGGTTCTTGGCAAAGGAAATCACTTCCTCTTTTCACTTGCAATAGGGGAAAGTGTCTTGATGAAAGATCAGGATGGGCAAATTCAATTATTTGCTGTTCAGAAACTCTCTCTAAATAATAAGGGCATAATTCAAATTACTTTTATTCCGCACAATGACGCACGACCAAAAAATTTCTATCGTCCAGGTCTTACTATAACACCGGATATATTGCGCAAAGCGGAAATAAAAAAGGTAACTGTATCACCAATAGGTGAAATCAGGTGGGCCAATGACTGATTATATCATCGACATATCCGAAGAGGCTGTCGGGCTGAAGGCAAGCAATAACCTTCTCGTCATCGAGAAAGAGGACGGCAAAAAAAAGACATACCCCTTCGATGAGGTAGCGGCGCTTATCGTTTCACACCCCAGGGTTTATCTCACACATCACGTCCTTTCCAGGCTTGCCGAAGCAGGCGGAATATTTATCGTCTGTAATGAAAAGCACATGCCTTCGGGAATGATCCTCCCCCTGTCTGGCAATTACGCACAAACGGAAAGGTTCGGAATCCAGGCTTCGGCCTCTCTCCCCCTCAAAAAACAATGCTGGAGTCAGGTGGTACGGGCGAAAGTCAGAGCACAGGCGAAGCTCCTGGATAAATTACATGGAGACGACAGGGGACTTTCCATGCTCGTATCCCGGATCAAATCGGGAGACACGACAAATATAGAAGGCCAGGCTTCCCGGCGGTACTGGCCCGCATTATTTTGCGACCCATCTTTCAGGCGTAACAGGAACGGGGAAGATCAGAACAGGCACCTTAATTACGGTTATGCCGTTCTCAGGGCGATAATTGGAAGGGCCGTAACCGCCGCTGGTCTCCATCCTTCCCTGGGAATTCACCACCATAACAGGTACGACCCCTTCTGCCTTGCCGACGATCTCATGGAACCTTTCAGGCCTCTTGTTGACGAAGCCGTTGTGAAATGGGTAGCGGATAACGACCCCCTCAAGCCGCTCGATAAGGAATCCAAGGCGGCTATAATCTCCCCTTTGACGCGGCGTTTCACTCTGGACGGGGAAGAAAGATCCCTTTTCGATATCGCTAACAGGACGGCTCTCTCTCTTGTTTTTATATTTTCAGGACTGGGGAAAAAATTATTATTCCCGGAGCTTTGAATTGGGAAACAGGCGGAGAAATATTTCGGAGTACAGGGGAATGTGGCTTTTCGTAATGTTTGATCTTCCAACAGATACCAAGGCTGACAGGAAAAGGTACAGCAATTTCAGGAAAGCCCTGGTTTCCCATGGGTTCTCGATGCTCCAGTTTTCCATTTACGCAAGGTATTACGGGAGCGAAGAATCAAGCGACGCCCAGAGGAACAAAATAAGAGCCATAATGCCTTCAAAAGGACAGGTACGGCTGATATCGATCACGGACAGGCAGTTCGGGAAGATGGAGGTGTTCCAGGGAAAAACCAGGTCGAAACCCGAAAATCCTCCACAGCAGATGACGTTTTTTTAATCGGAAAAACTCATATACCCCCCTGAAAATAAGGATTTTCAGGGGGGTATATTGTACCTGAGCGTTCTTTCCTGTCAAGCTACAGCGTTGTTGATAGTATGTGTGAAGATAGCAATATTGTACCTGAGCGTTCTTTCCTGTCAAGCTACAGCTGAGCAGGAAGAAGGGATCTTGAATACCGGTATTGTACCTGAGCGTTCTTTCCTGTCAAGCTACAGCGGTTTCTCGAAGCGGCATATGCAGAAGGTAATTGTACCTGAGCGTTCTTTCCTGTCAAGCTACAGCTGAGCAGGAAGAAGGGATCTTGAATACCGGATTGTACCTGAGCGTTCTTTCCTGTCAAGCTACAGCGGATTTGTAGTTGATTACCTGATGGTATCAATTGTACCTGAGCGTTCTTTCCTGTCAAGCTACAGCGGTTTCCTACATCGAACTATAACCCTCCTGATTGTACCTGAGCGTTCTTTCCTGTCAAGCTACAGCTGTTTTTGTTACCTCTCTTTCATTATAATTATTGTACCTGAGCGTTCTTTCCTGTCAAGCTACAGCCCTGTTTAAACATTGACGCTTTCTCCCATCATTGTACCTGAGCGTTCTTTCCTGTCAAGCTACAGCCGGACAAGCAGAATATCTTCCGGCTTAATGATTGTACCTGAGCGTTCTTTCCTGTCAAGCTACAGCCTCTTTAATCAGTTATCCTTTACTGTTATTATTGTACCTGAGCGTTCTTTCCTGTCAAGCTACAGCAGCTTTATTGGAAGGGAAAGAAGTGTACTCATTGTACCTGAGCGTTCTTTCCTGTCAAGCTACAGCGGTTGATTCCTCGGCTTCCACGTTGAGGAGATTGTACCTGAGCGTTCTTTCCTGTCAAGCTACAGCTACATATCCGAAATATATTCAAAGTATTTAATTGTACCTGAGCGTTCTTTCCTGTCAAGCTACAGCTACAAGGAGCGCCGGGTTCAGGTAAAACATAATTGTACCTGAGCGTTCTTTCCTGTCAAGCTACAGCTGCAGTTTCGTATAACTGTGCGCTCACTAAATTGTACCTGAGCGTTCTTTCCTGTCAAGCTACAGCGGATTGATGTTACTCAACGCCAAGCTCCTTATTGTACCTGAGCGTTCTTTCCTGTCAAGCTACAGCTGGTACAACGGCTTTGTTACCGACTGCCCAATTGTACCTGAGCGTTCTTTCCTGTCAAGCTACAGCTCCGGATATCGAGATCCCGAATTTTCTCCTATTGTACCTGAGCGTTCTTTCCTGTCAAGCTACAGCAGCGACTCGCCGGGTGTCCCAGGATTTCTCATTGTACCTGAGCGTTCTTTCCTGTCAAGCTACAGCTGGTACAACGGCTTTGTTACCGACTGCCCAATTGTACCTGAGCGTTCTTTCCTGTCAAGCTACAGCTGCTTTTTCTGCTGCGTCCATGCTTTTGTTATTGTACCTGAGCGTTCTTTCCTGTCAAGCTACAGCAGGATCTCACGCACGTAATAATCGAAGTGTATTGTACCTGAGCGTTCTTTCCTGTCAAGCTACAGCTCCAGTTAGATCACTCTGATTCAGCACGTGATTGTACCTGAGCGTTCTTTCCTGTCAAGCTACAGCGTATCACCGATTCGGCCGCAAACGATGAAAATTGTACCTGAGCGTTCTTTCCTGTCAAGCTACAGCCATATATCACAGAACAAGATTTCGAAGTTATTGTACCTGAGCGTTCTTTCCTGTCAAGCTACAGCCGGCCCTGGTAACTGCCGCCGTATGTATCATTGTACCTGAGCGTTCTTTCCTGTCAAGCTACAGCGGGCAATTGCGGGCTTTCGCTCCTCCCTCAACAATAGGCTCCACTCAACCTACAACACAAACACCTATTATTGCTGGTTCTTCAAATAGCTCGTCTTGCCGGTGATCTCGTCGAATACACCACGCTCGCCGTGCTCGGCTTCAAGGTTGCGCATCTTCTCTATTTCCACGTAATACTGCCCGTCCAGGGTCGAGCGCGCGTTGTAGTATTCCTTCATTTTATAAGACAACTTGAAAGCCACCCAGTTTATAAAGGCCTCTGTTAAACTGGTCTTGATTTTCTTCGGAACATATTCCTCCATCCAGGCGGTCGCTATCAACTGGGCCAGCCACACGTGAGATTCGTGCTTCTCCAGGCCTTCCAGCAGGTAAAAAACATGCTGCTTGGTCTTCTTGTCAAAATCATAACCGGCGACCTGAATCGAACTCTCGTCGAAATCTTCATCGCTGCCCTTGTACATGGAACCTTTCAATATCGATGTGTCGTTTTTGGGAACAAAAGTAAACCTGTACGGGTAGTTCAATTTCATATTGAAATATTCTCTCAGGTTATCCCTGACAAGATCAAAGGCTTCCTCCGCCTCCCGCTCCGAATCGACAACGTCAACGCCTCCCCGCGCCCAGGGGACCGGGGTATTGTCAGGAAGCTCATCAAGCCCCGAATCGCTGAGACTGGACGGCATGTTGTATGTGTATAATTTTTCTTCTTCCTCGGATTTTTTCGAAGGAGGAGACGACTGCCCCGGAGGAGTGGGCTGCTGCTGAATATTATCGGGCTGACGGTATTGATTTACCGGCCTCCCTGTGGGGATATTCCCGCGGCGCACGGTTTCACGGAAAGAAACCTGCGGAGGCAGGCCTTTAAAATGATCTTTCGCCGCTTCGGCTTCCGCCTGGCCTTCATTATTTTTATTGTCTTTGTTATCGGCCGCGGTACCGGCAGGCTGGCTCATCTCCGGCACATCCAGCGCCCCGATGTCCGAAATTTTCTCTCCTCCCGAACTTTTATCAGGGATCTTATAACCGCCGTATTTTGCCAGGTAGTCTTCGTCCCGCCTGCCGATGGAGGAATTGATATCGGCGGCCTGACCGGGAGAAATGTTATCGACATCGAGAGAATTTAAATTCAGGTTCCATGCCCTCCATATATCGAGATCATCACTGCTGAAATTGCCCGCAAGGGCGGGTTTCTGCCCCTTCTGCACGACTGCTATCATATTGTCGGAAATGGGAAGACGTTCGGTGTTGTCCCCGGATTTAAGCGCAGCCTTCCCCCGGTAATTATAAACGAGAGATCCACTGCCTGTGGCGATAAACTCGGCCTGGGAGCCGAACATAAATATGCTGCCTTCAGGGACATCGACGGTAAGCAGCTTTTTCTCCGGCTTGTCGATCCATAAACGTCCTTTGACAAGCGAAACGGAAGGGAGATCGCCTATAGAAGCGCCGGCGGCTTCAATCCTTACCTCGGTGCCGGAGCCGAGCCTTAATACCACATCATCGCTTAACTTTATGATTGTAATGGGCGATTCGTCTGTCCTGACCGCGCCGGGCAGATTTATCTCATGACCCTTTTCCAGCGGCGACCATCCCAGAATGCCCAGCTTTATCTCGGGCTTGCCCGAAGTGTAAACAAGGGAACCGGTAACCGCTGCCTGCTCCACGGGTTTTGCCTTGAGGAACATCAGCGCGATTATTACTATAACCACGGCACAAGCGCCGTATATCAGGAGCCTTTTAAGATTCACAGCTTTCTTATTCATCTGGATCCCCGCCTCCATTCTTAATATTACTTCATAAATTTTAACACATAAAGCGTGCCGGAGGAAGATCGGGGAAACGGGCAAAGAGGAAAGATAAGGCCGGGTAAAAAAATTCAATCCCGATGATTAAAGAATTAAAATATGAGACGCCCCGAAACGCTTTTACAAGTCGCTTTTTCCCCTGCCGCATATTATGCACGCGGCACGATTAAGACTCATGCATGCTTTTCGAATTTGTGCGCTGTGAATGCCGCGCCCAGGATATCGGCGGCTACCCTCAGCGCCCTTACATCTTCTTCCTGCCATTTCCTGGGCTTTCGGACGTCGTCGAACCCGATGAAACCTGCCAGCCGGCCGGATATATAAAGCGGGACTATCAATACCGACTGTACATCCTGAGCGCCGGGGATCTCTTTTTCGCCTATTGCCTCACAGGGCATTTTCAAAAGATCGGTAATGACTATATTCTCGCCGCTTTCCAGTTTTTCCATCCACCAGGGGAATCTTTCCGAAGGCAGGTTTTGAAGATCCGCCTTATGGCTCCTGACCCCCGGAAGCACCCATTCGTGAGTATTGTCCATAAACTTCTTACCGTCTCTGAACATAAACAGGTAAGCGCGATCAACTTCCATGTTATATCCCATTTTTGACAGCACTTCATTGATGACGCCGTCCGGATCGCTACAAACTATAATATCCGCGGCTATCTCCGCCAGCATTGCTTCGACACCGGCCCTTTTCCTGAGAGCTTCCTCGGCCCTTTTTCTTTCGGAAAGATCTACATCTATACAGAACAGCAAAGGATCTTTTCCCTTGATATAAACGGCCGTGCGAATCGTATATACCGGGACGGCTGAGCCGTTTTTATGACGGAACGCTACCTCCTGCGGCGGAAAAAATTCTCCTGACTTTGTTACCCTGGAGCCCTTTTTGAGCATCCTTTCGAACTGGGGCGTCATATCTTCCGGGAGGATCAAATCCCTGAGATTTTTGCCGACGGCCTCATGGGCTTTATACCCGTAAAGGATCTCGCTTGCCTTATTCCAATAAACTACCGTCCCGTCCGTTTTATAAGCTCGAATGCTGACACCCGGGATATATTCCATAAGGTTGCGGAACCTCTCCTCGCTTTCGCGGAGGGCCTCTTCCGCCGCCTTGCGCTCGGTAACGTCCTTGCCCACCCCGATAATTGAAGTTACGTCACCTTTCTCATCGAGTATCGCCGTATCGGTCCATGCAAACCAGCGCCAGCCGTCTATCGTCATCGCCCTCTGCTCGATGTAACACCTGTGGGGCGGCTCTAAAAGTTTTTCCATGGCTTCGGCGGTTTCCTCGCGGTCGTCCTCATGGACAAGAGGCATGAAACTTTTCCCCAGAAGCTCTTCCTCCGTTTTTCCGAACGTAGTACAATATGACGGGCTTACAAAAAGGAACCTGCCTTCGGTATCCACCTTTACCACTAGATGATCCACGTTTTCTATAAGAAGCCGGTATTTCTCCTCGCTTTTTTCAAGCTCTTCCTGGATCTTCTTCCTTTTCGAAATATCGCGAGTTACGCCGACAATCCCCGCCGGGCGGCCTTCCCCGTCGCGCAATAATTTTGCGGTAACTTCAGCCCAGATTTTCGACCCGTCCTTCTTATATAACTGAATTTCAAGAGTCCTGGTAGTGCTTGAATCTTCGGGAGAAGTTCTTACGTGCTCGATTTCTTCCAGTAACGCCTTTTTGCAGATTTCGAAGGATTCCGGGGTCATGATTTCTTCAATTCTCGAAGATTTCAATTCGTCGGAAGTATATCCCCTGAGGCGCTCGATAGCGGGGCTCGTATAAGTGAAGTTGAAATCGAGATCCGTGGTCCAGATGGTATCGGTGGCGTTTTCCGCCAGCAGGCGATAACGTGCCTCGCTTTCTCCAAGAGTTATTGCGGCATGTTTCCTGTCTTCTTCTATCCCGATTGCGGCGGCAATAATTTCGATAATCAAAAAATCGTTTTCGTTCAACTCGACATCTTTATTGAAAACCACGCAGAGCGAGCCTATGGCGGTCTCACAACATTTAACAGGATGGCCCAGGTATGTTTTCAGGCCATAACGGGAAACGTTGGGATCTGTTTCCATATAGCGAGTATCCTGGAGGTTTTTGACCATGTATATGCCTGCATCGGGGCCTCTCTTTATCACGTCGTAGCAGATATGGCCGTTGGGCTTATCCCATGGATTATAATCGCCGGGGGTCTCCCACCTTCCGGCGGAATAGAGCATGCCGTCTTCAAACCTGTTATATAAAGCGCAGGTAGCCCCGAGAAGCTCCCCGCATGTTACGGTAAGCAGTTGTATATTTGCGTCAAAATCAGGCCCCAGGTTTAAAAATGCATGATTCAGCCTCAAAAGACGTTTTTCGTCCTGCTTTTTCTCGCCCATATCATGCAGGATGCATAGCGCCAGATCTCTGCCGCCGAGATTTACAGGGAAAGATTTTGCTTCCAGAGTAACATTAGAACCGTCTTTTCTTTTAATGACAAATTCTTCCGGGCCGGCGGATTTGCCCTCAAAATTTCTTTTTAACATTTCCCGGATCACGGGCGCTTCGGCGAGATCAATTACTCCCAATTCCAGAATATTTTCCCCGATAACATCTTCCCTCTTATAGCCGCTGAGCTTTTCCGCCGCCGCGTTTCTATCTATCATATTTCCTTCACGGTCAATCAAAACAAGCGCATCGGGGGCACGCTCAAATATAATCCTGATTTGCTCTTTGAATCTTTTTAATTCTTCGTCGGCCTTTGTCAGTTGCGCTTCGAAATCTTTCAATTTCTCCACGCGTTTGCGAAGCCCGGCCAGCTCTTCAACGAGCTGTTTCTTAGTCATCTTCTCGTCCTTCATATTCGGACCTCCGCACGACGAATAGCAGTCTCTTTCAATATACCCGGCTATAACCTCGACCTCACCATGTCAAATAACTATAATATTATACCAGAAAGACATCATGTTTTATATCGGGATAAAGTATGAAATTTTAAAATTAAAAAAATTTAACAGGACTGCCTATCCTCAACCGGCTGTCACCGGTTATTCCCGTGATTCGGGCAGGTAAATTTTAAATTCCGTGCCGTTCCCCACCCGGCTTGATACTTCAACCCAGCCGCCCATGTGTTTCGTTACGCTATATACCATCGGGAGACCGAGGCCGGTGCCTGTGCCTGTTTCCTTTGTAGTAAAGAAGGGCTCGAAAATTCTTTCCAGGTTTTCAGGCGGGATGCCGACCCCCGTATCGGATACTTTAAGAAGGCAGTAATTCCCGGGTTTAGCATCGAAATGCGTCCTGCAATAAGAATCGTCCAGGGAAACGAGCGTTGTTTCAAACGTCAGCTTCCCGCCGTCCGGCATGGCATCCCTGGCATTCACGCTCAGGTTTGTTACGATCTGCGTTATAGCGGACGGGTCGCCCTTTATAAGGCAGGGCTTTTCGGCAAGCCTTGTTTCAAGCTCTATCGTAGATGGTATGGCCGCGCGTATAAGCCGTAAAGACTCCTCAACCATGACGTTCAAAGATATGGCCTTTTCTTCGAATTTTTTGGGCCTTGCGAACTGGAGAAGCTGTTTAATCATTTCGGCGGCTCTTTGAGTGGAGTCTTCCACAGTATTCAATATCGGGACGGCGGGGTCGTCCTGTCCGAGTTTTCTTTTCACCCGGTGAATATTCAGCAGGATTGCGGATAATATATTGTTAAAGTCATGGGCAAGGCCGCCTGCCAGGTTGCCGACAGCTTCCATCTTCTGAGACTGGATGAACTGCTTCTCCATATTCTTCAGATCGCTGATATTGCGGGCGATAGCCTGTACCCCTACAAGGCTCCCGCCGGGATCTCGAATCGGAGTCGTTAAGATCTGGACCCAGACCTTCTCCCCCCTGCTGTCGATAATTTCAGCCTCGTAAGGCGGGATATTCATGCCCTCTTTCACCCTCTGATCCAGCTTCTCCCTTACCATGGAGCGGTATTCGGGGGCTATTACATCGAACATGTTCATTTTCAGGAGCTTTTCCACCGGGTATCCCGACAGCTTTTCCCCCATCGGACTGACAAATGTAAAATTTCCTTCCAAATCTATCGTGATGACCGTATCGGGCATGTTATCCAGAAGGTGGCGGTAACGCTCTTCGCTGTCCTTCAACGCCTGGATGAATTTCTTCCTCTCGGTAATGTCCCGCATCGTCCCCTGGTACCTGGTTATTTCTCCCTTATCGTCCTTTATCCCCACAGACGTCAATAATATGGGGACAAGCGTCCCGTCTTTCCTTTTAAAATCGACTTCCATATTTTTTATGAAGCCTTTTTCATCCATCTCCCTCATAAATTTTTTCCTGTCGTCGGGATCTGCATAAAGCCCGGAGACGTTAATGTTGAGAATCTCCTCTTTGTTTTTATAGCCGAACATCCCGGCCCCGGTATCGTTAATATCGATAATATGGCCTTCCTTGTCTGTGATATAGGCGCAGTCGGTCGATGTGATAAAGAACCTCCGGTATCTTTCCTCGCTTTCTTCCATGGCAACTTCTGCGCCCCTGTACCTGTCCCTCAATGCGCCTACAATGATGCCCACGACGATAAATATTACGGCCCTGGATAAAACCGCCAAATCAAAACCCGGGATATTTAAAGCCATATAAAAAATTGAAAGCAAAAGGCTCGCGCCAAGACCGCCTTTCAAGCCCCACCATATAGCCGCCAGGACTATCGGTATATAAAAAAGGTGGGTATAAACGATCTGTATGTTCAGCACGAACCTGAAATAAAAATCCAGCCCGATACACAAAAGCAGGAGCAGACCCGTTATAATGTACCTGTGGATCTTCAGTTTTCCACCCACATGAATCTCCCCGGCTAAATCAAGCCTTCGACATCGACCTCACGCAGGAAGCGGGTGTCATTTTCGGGCAGCGACACGTTAATGAACATGCCCGATCCTATCTCAAACCCGGCAGCCTTTGTAAGCCTTGGAATTATTGAAATGTACCAGTGGAGATAACTGACATTGCCCATCTCCCTCGGCGCAGTCCTGATCGCATAATTATAGTCGGGATTCCCCAGCCCGTAATAAAGCTTTGCAAGACACTTTTTCAATACCGGGGCAAGGTCATCTACCTGTTCATCGGTAATATGAGAGTAGCTGCTGGCGTGTTCTTTCGGCAGTATCCACATCTGGAAAGGGGCCATTGCCGCATAAGGAACTATCACTACAAAATGTTCGCTTTCCATGACCACGCGCTCTTTCAAGCGCAACTCGTCGTTTAACATATTGCAGAAAACACATTCGCCGGTATCGTCGAAATATATCATCGCCTCTTCGATACGGTGCCTTATATCGCCGGGGATAATTGGCGTCGCCACGACCTGGGAATGGGGATGCTCAAGCGAAGTCCCTGCGGATTCGCCGTGATTTTTGAAGATTATTACCTGGGCGGCCCTCGGATCATCTTCGACCATCCGGTAAAAGGCCCGGTAAACTTTCAATATTTCCTTAACCTGGGAAACGGGCATCAAGGCTGTAGTTGTATTATGAACGGGCGCCTCGATGATAACATCATGATAGCCCACACCGTCCATTCTGCGAATTACGCCGTCCTGGGTCCTTTTGAGCGAACCATCAGGGCTCAGGGCAAAAAATTTATTCGGAACGACCTTCACAAGCCACTTCCCGTCATCTCCTTTTACTTCGATTACAGGCTCCAGGGTCAGTTTCTCGTTCCCGATACAAAACGGACATGTTGCCGAATAAGACGGCTTGTCTTTTATATCCGCTTTACCTTTATCATCCTTTCTCTTGAAATCCTCCGGGCGCTTCGCCCTCTCTTTTGCAATTATGACCCATTCCTTGGTGGCCATGTTCTGTCTCAATTCCGACATTTAATCACCTTCTCAAATATATTTCGTAATATTGAATTTCCCCTAATAATTCAAATTCAAACCTCAAACTTCCTTTCTTCGAAATTAAAAACTGTTCATGGAAGATTGATCGCCTCTGAACTTCAGTCTCAACCCTGCATATTAGCAAATCGAATTCCCATACTGAAAAGCAAACACCGTCATCCCCGCGAAGGCGGGTATCCAGTGCAAGAATGCGAACTTCAGCCTTAACGAACTGGGGTACCGAAATTCCCCCTTTGTTGAAGGGGGCGCGGGGGATGTCGAGTTGCCGCCTGTTCAGTTATTGGTTTAATCGCAGAGTTCGCAGAGGATTCCCGTAGAGGACGCGGTGATTCTCATCTGTGTTTTTATAATCAAATTCAAAAATCAAGATCTGAGGTCTAAAGGTAAGATCTGAGGTCTAAAGGTATGAGGTCTAAAGGTATTTCCGTTGTCTGGCGGCCTTTTGAGGTAGAAGCTATTTGTTAGGTTCTTTTCACTTCTTTATTAACCTTTTTGCATAGACAGTAGCATCCAGTTCAATTATTTTTTTCGCAAGACGAAAGCGATAAAGTTCAGATATTTCCCGCCGCCAGCCTCTATCGTCTTACGGTCATTGACCGCAACTTCATTTTCTTGCCTGAGCCAATCTGCCCAAAGCTCGTCATTATTTCCCTTCATCTCGTAAATGGAAATGACCTCGGCATCCCGACTACTATTCAATATTTCCGTCCAATAGGTGATGTCACGAAGATAGGCAAGCTGCTCCGGTGTCCATGAAAGGAGCAGTTCTTTCGGAAGATTATCATGGCAATCCTTTTTCATACCGGGAACACAGATGTAAAGATAACCGCCGCTTTTGACGAAAGGTAACAGCTTTGTGTCCAAGTATTCTGGGTCGCGTCCCCAAAAATTGTAGGAATCGGTACTGACAATTGCGTCAAAAATCTCTTTCTCAAACGGCAGGGTATCGGCATCTGTTTTTACAGGTATGATTTGCTCATGGGTTAGTCCCATTTCATCAAAGAATTTGCGGTTCTCCTGCGGGTCACTCCACAAATCGGCGGCATAAACGGTGAAACCATAATCTTTTACGAGCATAACGCTTGTAAGTCCTTGTCCACTCCCGAGGTCACAGACAAAACTTCCAGCAGGAATTTTATGATTTAGCAGCATTTCTTCCTGTAATTTGAAAGGGTTAGGCCCCATGATTTTAGCCAGTAATTCGGGGGTGTTGTACTTTTGGCTTTTAGTATACTCCATTGTGATTGCTCCTTGTTTTTTATTTGCTTCATTACTTTTATATAGTTTATAGTTAAATTATACTCCGCTCCTTTTATAAAAGCTCCCTACTTACATCTAAGACCTCAGATCTTGACAGGCTGTCCGAAAATGATTCTTTCAATTTTTCATACCCTACACCTCACCCTACACCTCCACCCTACACCTCAGATCTTGATTTTTGAATTTGGCTCCCTCCCTTCCTCTAATACCCCTTTCTTTAGAACAACACTCACAGTCGAATAGTGTATTCCAAGAAAGTCTGCTTTCTCTTTTTGGTTGTGGTTGTATCTGAATTCGTGATGAGCCTTTAGAATTCCCCTGTTTCTCCCAACGTTTTTAAAGCGGCAGAGAGAGCCGGGAATCCCATGCGAAAAAATATTCACTCATCCCCGCATTTAAAAATTATCATCCCCAATTTCAAATATCAAGCTCTGAGGTCTAAACGCAAAGATCTGAGGTCTAAACGCATATGCAAAAGACAAAAAATTGTGTATCGAGGTAATAATCGAAGAGAAAGAAGAAATTGTTTTGGAATAGGTTGTCATTGGAAATCTTAGGAAGCCGGGAATCCCAAACTGAAAGATTCAAGACTTCGCCGATCTCCCTTATTTTATCTCAACTTCGGCGATCCATATCTGACCGTCACGAATAAATGCTATCCTTCTCCCGTCAGGAGACCACTTGGGCTTTTCGCCATAATTGAGAATTTCAGTAAAATCTTTTGTAACAAGTTCTCCTCTAAATGGCTCTTCTTGATATAAATTGCGAGGATATGCTGATGAGGGATTTGAAGATACGATAAAAATCCAACGCTTTAACAACAGGTCTTTTAATGAACGACCACGAATACTATGTTGTTCTAAGTCTTTCTTAATATCAAAAGCTATATATTTGCCTCGCGGCGACCAACTCGCTGAAATAGGTGCATCAGACAAAAATTGCAATCTTTTAACTTTTCCGTTTTTAGTAATTAAATAAAGGCTATATGAGGCAAAAAGAAAACCATCTCCACTTGGAGAAATAGATGAAGACACATAACTTTGTGGAAACCTTGCAATGAAATGAGAAGTTAGAGATTTTAATTCAATATATTTTAATTCAATGAAATGAGTTTCTATTTGTTTCGAAAAATTTGGGGGCCAAGCCATTAAATCTTTCTTATATTCTTCGGGACTTTCTAGATTTATCAATCTCTCAACATAATAATATACTCCCTTTCCATTGGATGACCAGCCAGACACTCCTGAACTAAATATTTTTCCTTCTTCTTTAAGCTTTATCACCTCGTCCTGTTCATTGTGTAAATTTATTACTCTAATGAAGAGGCCTTTATCATCATAAATAAAAACAAGCCGCTTACCATCGTTTGACCAAACAGGGGAAGAACTTGGTTTCTTATCGAAAACATTTCTATATTTTTTGCTATCATAATTTATTAAATATACAGAAGGGGTTTCTCCATGCTGAGGCAAACCTTCTCTCTTAAACCATCCCTGAGCACAAAGCCATTTGCCATCAGGAGACCAAGATAAACCTCCGCCATACAAGGGCGACTCATAATAAGATCCTCCATCTCCTGCATAAAAACCAGGAAGAATCTCGTTACAACTCCCTTTAAGATCAACATGATAAATAGATAGAAACCCGCTCCTATCAGAACCACTGCCATATTCAGGTGTATATGAGAAAGTGATTTCGCGACCGTTGGGGTGCCAGACAAGATCTCCAATTACACTTTCGTTTTTCTCCTCAAGGTGTGTCAATTGATAGACTTCTAGCACTTTAATATTATCAGATAGCTTCTCGGAGGAAGTACTGCAAAAACCTGTTGAAGCAACCAGTAATTGAATCAGAAAAAAGAAAAACAGGCAGTTCCTTAGAAATTTATTCATGACCAATACCTCCTTATGAAACGCTCAGTGCATACCCCGACCCCAGAACATGATTTTTGAATTCGGTCTCCTGCCTTTATGCTGAATTCTCACCCCCGCCTTATAAATTCTATTGCTGAATTGTTATCCCTGTTGTTCAAAAATCAGGCACTAAGGTTATTTGTGTATGAAACCTCTTCCCTTCTGAATTATTTACTGACAAAATTCAATTCCCGATATTAAATGTGTCATGTGGCCGAAATAAAACATATCCAAAAAAATTGAATACGATAGCAGCTAAAACCCCCAGTATTGTAAATGCCACCCCCAAAGCTAGGCCTATCATATAATGAGGCATCGGCAGATCTCTCGCAACAGTCCTCTTATACATTCTCACTAATAAGATAGAAACAAGAATATTTGCTCCTAAAGCTAGAAAAGCCAGACCACCAACAATAAGAAAAATAATCCCTAATGAATAAAATAATGCGACGAGAACTATTACCATTTAATATTTCACTTCTCCGGGATAATTTTTCTCATATAGTTTCGTTCCCCGAAATAATATTCTGGTGGAAACACCCGAGTCCTGCATTATTAAGCAGCACTGTTGTATCTCCGACTCAGAACCCCGCATTTAAAAAAATTTCCCCTCTTGAACAGGACAGGCGGGGGTTCGTGATGAACTTAATCCAGCAACTTAGCTCACCGGAGGAATGAATGCGGATAGGGATGTTCGTAGATTGCTACGAACCAATAATAAACGGCGTAACGACCGAAGTTAAAGAGTTGAAGAAAACTCTCGAGGGCATGGGTCACGAAGTCTTCCTTTTCGTCCCGAAGGCCCCCGGCTATGCCGAGGAAGAGCGAGTTTACAGGTTTTCATCCGTCCCGTTCATTTTCCAGCCCGAACACAGGTTCACATCCCCCTTCCCCCTGAAAATCCTGAAAGCCGTTGACACGCTGAACCTGGATGTAATTCATATACATACACCGTTCAACGTAGGCTGGATGGGCCTTTATAAATCGGCGAAACTGGGAATACCTGCGATATTCACCCACCATACATTCTGGGAAGACTACCTCCATTATTTCCCTATCCTGCCGCCCGGCATCGCCAGGAAAGTGGCGTATTGGCTCTATCACTTGTTTGCGGATCGCTCCAAATACATAATAGCGCCGGGCCGGGAGGCGAAGAAGAGGCTTGAAAAAATCGGGATCACCACGCCGGTTGAGGTTATACCGGGGGGCATCGACCTGGAGCTTTTCAGCCCTTTTGGGGGTGAGAAAATCCGCAAGTCCGCGCTCGGTGAAAAAGGGGAATACCTCCTGATATACGCGGGCAGGCTGGGCAAGGAGAAAAACCTGGATTACCTCATTTCTATGATGGGCGATCTTTATAAGAGGGATTCAGGCGTCCGCCTTTTGATAGTGGGCGACGGGCCGGTCCGCCATGATCTTGAAAACAGGGTAAAAGAGCTTGGCATAAAGGATGCGGTAATATTCCAGGGGTATGTCCCCAGGGAAAAGATAGGGCCGTATTATGCCGCTTCCGACCTGCTGGTTTTCTCATCGCATACGGAGACACAGGGGGTGGTCCTCGTGGAGTCCCTGGCATGCGGGACGCCGGTTATCGCAGTCGATGCCGAGGCCCAGAACGAGCTTTTATCCGGCAGAGGATGCGGCATACTTGTTGAAGGAGGCCCGGAGGATTTCGGAAGGATAACTTTCGGTCTTCTTCATGACCCGGACAGGCTTAAGAGAATGTCCGAAGAAGGACTGAAAGCAGCCCGGTCTTATTCAAGGCAGTCTATGGGTGAAAAGACGCTGGATATCTACCGGAAAGCCTTGACAAAACCTGAAAAAAACTCTAAAAAATAAAGGGAATTTGACAACCTACATATAATAATATACACGAGGTTTAAAGCTACTTGCGGAGGTATTTTTAAGCCTGCGAAAATGGGTATGACAGGGCTAAAGATCCCGCGTTTATTTTTTTGTCTTCCCGGAGGTTAAAATGTGTAAAATCAAGTTCGGGACGGACGGCTGGAGAGCCGTAATGTGTGAAGATTTCGTACTGCCGAATGTCAAGGTGGTAGTACGGGCTATAGCTGAATATGTCAAAAGCACAGGCCTGAGCGACAGGGGGATAGTGATAGGCTACGACACCAGGTTTTTTTCCGACCGGTTCGCAGAATGGTCGGCCCGGATACTGGCATTCAGCGGCATCAAATCATACCTGAGCGCCGAGGATGTCCCCACGCCGGTTACAGCATTCACCATCAGGCATCTCAACGCCGCGGGCGGCATCATGTTCACCGCGAGCCACAACCCTTATTATTATAACGGGATCAAGTTCATCCCGGACAACGCCGCGCCTGCAACACCTGAAGTAACAAAAAAAATCGAGGAGCTGGTCGGGAAGTTTACCGGCAAAGAGATAGAAGCTTTATCGATGGAAGAAGCCGAAAGCAGGGGGCTGATCAAGAAAAGCTGCTTCGCGTCCCCATATCTTGAGCATTTAAAAAAGATCATCGACTTCGAAAAGATAAGTTCCGCACAGCTTGATGTCTGGTATGATCCCATGTATGCCACGGGCCGCAGGTACGCCCCGGTATTGCTGGGCGAATATACGAACTTTAATTCGCTCCACATGAACAGGGACTTATTGTTCGGAGAAGGCATGCCGGAGCCGGTGGAGCGGGAGCTTGTCGAACTGATAGCGCGCGTCAAACAGGGCGCCGACATGGGTCTTGCAAATGACGGCGACGCAGACCGCTTCGGCATAATCGACGATTTGGGCGAGTACCTCTCCCCCAACATGTTCCTTCCGATGGCGCTCCTCCATCTCATCGAAAACCGCGGCATGAAAGGCCCGGTAACGAGGACTATAGCGACGACCCATCTGATCGACAGGATAGCAAAAAAATACGGTCTTCCGGTGATTGAAACCCCCGTGGGTTTCAAGTATATTGGCAATAACATGCTGGACCACGGTTGTATTATGGGGGGCGAAGAAAGCGGCGGCATGAGCATCAAAGGGCACCTGCCCGAAAAGGACGGCATCTTAGCGATATCCCTGGCCGCCGAAGTCCGCGCTTATTACGGCAGGCCTCTTTCCGAAATCTGGCGGGATATAGGGGAGCGCTTCGGTGATGCTCATTCGAAGAGGATCGACCTTCATTGCGATGATGAGATGAAACTGCATCTTTTCAAATACCTGAAGGAATCGGCTCCTTCCGATGTCCTGGGGAAGAAGATAGTCAACGTTAATGAAATAGACGGCGTCAAGTGGGAATTGGATGACGGGAGCTGGATGTTATTCAGGGCTTCCGGCACCGAGCCGCTCGTCCGCATCTATATAGAAGCAGGTTCAAGGGAGCTGATGGATAAAGTCGGAGAAGCAGCGATGAAGATATTCTCCGAAAACACCGTACCCGTATAAAACTGAACACCGATACGGGTTCGACAATGTAAACGGTAATTCGATTTTAATATTGAACGAGGGATATATCATGGCCGAAACAATCAACAACAACATCAAGAACAACAAGAAAAACGGCCAGGTCATGGAGTACGAAGCCGAAGACATCCAGGTGCTGGAAGGGCTGGACGCAGTACGCAAAAGGCCCGCAATGTACATCGGCACGACCTCCGCGAGAGGGCTTCATCACCTGGTTTTCGAAGTGGTTGACAACTGCATCGACGAAGTCCTGGTCGGGGCATGCGACCGGATAAAGGTCGAGTTGAAAAAAGACAACAGTGCGGAGATCGAGGATAACGGGAGAGGCATCCCTGTAGATGTAATACCCGGGACCGGCAAGCCCGCGGTGGAAGTGGTCATGACGACGCTTCATGCAGGCGGCAAGTTCAACATGAAAGCCTACAGGCAGTCCGGTGGTCTCCACGGCGTGGGCGTCTCGGTGGTGAACGCGCTCTCGACAAGGCTCCAGGTGGAGGTTAAGCGGGGCGGCGAAAAATATTTCCAGGAATTCGAGTACGGCAAGCCTGTCAAACCGCTGGCCTGTATAGGCGAAGTCGAAGGGACCGGCACCAGGGTCGTTTTCTGGCCCGATCCGGAGATATTCAAAGAAGGGACTGAATTCAGCTTCGATTACCTGAGCAAGCGTCTGCGGGAGCTTGCTTTCCTGAACCCGGGCCTGTCTATAGATCTCCTGGACGAGCGTTCCGGCAAAAGGCAGGTTTTCAAGTATGACGGCGGCATCATCGAATTCGTCAATGCTTTGAATGCCAATAAAGACGTCATTCATCCGAAGGCAATTTATTTTTCAAAGGAAGAAGGCGACCTCTTTATCGAGGCGGCGCTCCAGTATAACTCCGGTTATAAGGAAAACATATTTTCCTTTGCGAACAATATAGATACGGTTGAAGGCGGCATGCACCTCACGGGATTCAAGACCGCCCTTACCCGGAGCCTGAATAACTACGCGCGGAAATACGGCCTTCTCAAAGAAAGCGAGGAAAACCTTTCGGGAGAAGACGTGCGCGAAGGGCTGACGGCCGTTCTGAGCGTAAAGCTGCCCGACCCCCAGTTCGAGGGGCAGACCAAAACAAAACTCGGCAACCTTGAAATGCGCTCTTTCGTCGAAAGCATAACGGATATGAATCTAAGCGCTTTCCTGGAAGAGAACCCGGCGGAAGCAAAGGCCGTATTCCAGAAGGCTTCGATGGCCCTGAAAGCAAGGCAGGCGGCCAGGAAAGCCCGCGAAACCGTGCGGCGCAAAGGCGCGCTGGAATCGGACAGCCTCCCCGGAAAGCTTGCCGACTGTTCCGAAAAGGACCCCAAAAAATCCGAATTATATATCGTAGAGGGAGATTCCGCAGGAGGCTCCGCCAAGCAGGGAAGGGACAGGCACTCCCAGGCGATACTCCCCCTGCGGGGCAAGATCATAAACGTAGAAAAGGCAAGGCTCGACAAGGTCCTCAAGAACGAAGAGATACGATCCCTTATAACCGCTCTCGGGACAGGGATCGGCGATAACGATTTCGACATAAGCAAGCTGCGTTACCACAAGATCATAATCATGACCGATGCCGACGTGGACGGCTCCCACATCAGGACACTCCTGCTCACTTTCTTTTTCCATCATTTCAGAGACCTCATCGAGGAAGGCCACATATTCATAGCACAGCCTCCCCTTTACAGGATCAAAAAAGGCAAAAAACTCTTCTACGCTTACAGCGATGCAGAACGGGATGCGCTGTTAAAAGAAGTAGGGGGATCCAACGGCATCACCCTCCAGAGATATAAAGGTCTCGGCGAAATGGATCCCGAGCAGTTATGGGAAACCACCATGAATCCCGAAAGCCGGATAATGAAACAGGTAACAATGGAAGACGCCGTCCAGGCCGAGGATACTTTTACCACCCTGATGGGCGAAAAAGTAGAGCCCCGCCGCGAGTTCATACAGAAATATGCTAAAGAAGTCAAGAATCTGGATATATAGTTAAGCAAGGAAAGGATTATCAAAAATGGCTCCAGTTGATAGAATGGTTCCTGTACCTATTGAAGACGAAATGAAAGAGAGCTACATCGATTATGCAATGAGCGTAATCATGGCGCGCGCTCTGCCCGATGTCAGGGATGGCCTGAAGCCCGTCCAGCGGCGTATCCTTTTTTCGATGTCGAACATGGGCATGACGCCCGACAAGCCTCACAAGAAATCGGCGACCATCGTCGGCGACGTCATAGGCAAATATCACCCTCACGGCGACCAGGCCATATATGACGCCCTTGTAAGGATGGCCCAGGATTTCAACATGCGTTATCCCCTGGTTGACGGTCACGGCAACTTCGGCTCCGTGGACGGCGACCCAGCAGCCGCTTACAGATACACCGAAGCCAGGCTGTCAAAGATAGCCATGACGATATTAAAAGACCTCGAAAAAGACACGGTTGACTTCAGGCCCAACTTTGACAGCAACCACAACGAACCTGTAGTCCTTCCTTCGGGCATGCCCAACCTGCTTGTGAACGGGTCGGGCGGCATAGCGGTAGGCATGGCGACGAACATACCCCCGCACAACCTGGGCGAGGTTATAGATGCGCTGGAACTTTTAATAAACGAGCCGGGCTGCTCCCTTGAGGAGCTTATAAATATCGTCCCTGCCCCCGATTTTCCGACAGGCGCGCTCATCCTGGGCCTTGAAGGCGCAAAACAGGCTTATACCACAGGGCGCGGGAGCGTCATCATGCGGGCAAAGACCGAGATCCAGCCTTTCAAGGGGAGCAGGCACAGGATCATAGTAAACGCCATCCCCTACCAGGTCAACAAATCCCGTCTCCTGGAAGATATCGCGTTGAAGGTCCGCGAAAAAATAATTACCGGCGTTACCGACCTCCGGGACGAGTCCGACCGCCACGGCATGAGGATAGTCATAGAACTCGGGCACAACGTCAACCCGAACATTACCCTGAACCAGTTGTTCAAGCATACTTACCTCCAGACTTCGTTCGGCGTTATCCTGCTTGCTCTGGTCGAGGGCGTGCCCAGGATGCTCAACCTCAAGGAATGCCTTGAGCATTACCTGAACCACAGGCGGGTGATAGTTACCAGAAGAACCGAGTTCGAGCTGGAAGAAGCCAGAAAAAGACATCACATAGTCGAAGGGCTGATAAAAGCCGTCGATGTCCTGGACGAAGTCATCGCGCTTATTCGTGCCAGCAAAAACCCGGAAGAAGCAAAAGACGGCCTGATGAGAGAATTCAAATTCACCGAGATCCAGGCGAAGGCGATTCTCGATATGCGGCTCGCCAGGCTCACGGCGCTGGAACTAGAAGCGCTCGAAGACGAATTCAGGGAACTGATAAAAACCATCGCGGCCCTAGAAGAGATCCTTTCCAGCAAAAGAAGGATAGACCACGTTATAAAAACCGAATTGAAAGAGATCAGGAAGAAGTTCGCCGACGAGCGCAGGACGGTGATCATCCCGTCGGAAGTTGATAAATTCGAAATGGAAGACCTTATACCGAAGCAGGAAGTGGTAATAACGCTTTCACATGCGGGTTACGTCAAACGTCTTGTTTCAAGCACCTACCGCAGCCAGCACAGGGGCGGAAGAGGCGTAATGGGGTCTTCCCTCAAAGAGGAAGATTACATAACCAGGGTCATCAATACCAGCACCCACCATTTCCTGCTGTTCTTTACGAACAGGGCCAAGGTTTACCGCCTGAAAGCATACGAAATACCCCAGGCGGGAAGAAACGCAAGGGGCACGGCGATAGTCAACCTCATACCGCTTGACAAGGGAGAAAAAATAACCGAGATGATCCCCGTCAACCAGTTCGCCGAAGGCAAATACCTTTTCATGATAACCAAAAAAGGGTATGTCAAGAAAACCGAGCTTCCCGCCTTCAGCAACATACGCAAGAGCGGGATATACGCGCTGAACCTCGGACCGGACGACGACCTGGTCGATGTAAGGCCCACTGCGGGAGACGAAGAACTGATTATTATAACGAAGCTCGGTCAGGCTCTCCGCTTTAAAGAAGAACAGGTAAGGCCCATGGGACGCTCGGCAAGGGGCGTCCGCGGCATCAGGCTCCGCAAAGGCGACATGGTGGTATCCCTGGCCGGGGTCATCTGGGGAGATGAACTGCTTGTCGCAACCGATAAAGGTTTCGGAAAAAGAACTCCCCTGGCCGACCTGAAAATTTACAACCGTGGTTGTATGGGCGTGAAAATCATGAGAGTCTCGTCCAAGGTCGGCAGACTGATAGGCGGAAAAGTAGCGACTAAAAACGACGAGATAATGCTGTCAACCCGCGAAGGCTACATCATAAGGCTCCTGGTCAACGAGATAAGCAAGATGGGACGCATAACCAGCGGCGTAAAGCTTGTAAACCTCGAAGAAGGAGACGAAGTTACCGAGCTGACCCCGATGACTACAAACCTTGATCTTTTCGAAGCAGGCAAGGAGAATGGGAACGGTAACGGGGACGGGACGGCGGATCTTTTCGAGGACGAAGAATGAGTTTCGGAAGACAGGTCAAGCAGGAATTATACAGGCTCAGCCCTGAAAGGGACTGCTGTGCCGGCACCCAGTTATGGGCGATGATTTCCTGCAGGCTGGAAAAATCCGGGCCCGGCCCGATACATATTAAAGCCGGGAGCCTTCCCGAGGCCCGGCTCATATTAAAGCTCATCAGGAGATTGGGAGTTACCGCGGTAAAATGGGCTGTTTCCGATGAAAAAAGGCTTGTCCGCCACCAGGTGGTAATGATGGAATTCGAGCCTGAAGGCGAATTGAAAAAACTTTTATCCTCCGGCATCCTGGAAAACTGTAAGTGGACAGGCGGGCTGATTTCAAGGAACTGTTGTAAAAGGAGCTTTTTAAGAGGGTTATATCTTGCTTCCGGCTCCATTTCCACGGGAAAAGGGGGCTATCACCTGGAATTTACATTCAAAGATGAAGACCCCGGTACCCGCCTTGCGGAGGTTCTCGAATCTTTAGAGCTTAAATCCAGAGTCTCCGGGCGGAGGAGCCATTACCTCGTTTATATGAAAAAGGGGGAAGACATATCCTCGTTCCTCACACAAATAGGCGCATTCAACGCCATGCTGAAGTTTGAAGAAGAAAGGGCGGTTAAAGAGACCCGCGGGCATGTCAACCGTTTGGTGAACTCGGAATCGGCGAATCTTGAAAAACAGGCAATGGCATCGGGCCGTCAGGTCCATGCCATAAAATTGATAAAATCTGCAGGATTATGGAAAAAATTGCCGTATCCTCTTCGGGAAATCGGGGAAATGAGAGAAGTGAACCCTGAATTTTCTCTGGGCGAGTTGGGAGAACAGTTCAACCCGGCAATTAAAAAGGCTACTGTCGGCAGGCGGCTGAAAAGGCTTGAAGACATGGCCGAAAATATTTTATTAAGGAGGAAGTCGTAATGAAGGTAGCCATTAACGGTTTTGGAAGAGTGGGGAAACAGGTACTAAAGATTCTCATGGAGAGGCATCCTGAAATTGAAATTGTAGCAATAAACGATATCACGGATGTTGAAACAAACGTACACCTGTTCAAGTACGATTCGAATTACGGGATATTCAAGGGTACCATCGAAGCCGGAGCAAACGAGATGATAATAAACGGCAGGCACATAAAGGTGTTCGCCGAGCGAGATCCTCTCAATCTCCCCTGGAAAGCGCTCGGTATCGATTACGTGGTAGAAGCTTCGGGTATTTTTACAGACCGGGAAGGGGCATCGAAACATATCCAGGCCGGGGCGAAACGGGTTGTCATAACCGCTCCCGCAAAGAAAAAAGGCGCCGACATCACCATAGTCCTGGGCGTCAACGAAGACAAATACGATCCTGAAAAAGATTTCATTATTTCAAATGCGTCCTGTACGACCAACTGCCTTGCGCCGGTAGTCAAAGTGGTACACGATACTTTTATCATGAAATCGGGCCTTGTAACGACTATTCACTCATACACCAACGACCAGCGGATCCTCGACCTGCCCCATAAAGATCTGAGGCGGGCAAGGGCTGCGGCCATGAATATAATCCCGACCACCACCGGCGCTGCAAAAGCCACCGCCGAGGTTATCCCCGATCTGAAAGGCAAAATAGACGGTCTTGCAATCCGCGTACCCACGCCTACCGTTTCCCTCGTTGACCTCGTGGCCGATGTCGAGAAAGATGTAGATTTCGATTCGCTTATCAAAGCCTTTAAAGATGCCGCTGCAGGTTCCATGAAGGGGATCCTTGAGGTTACCGACGAACTGCTGGTTTCGATGGACTTTAAAGGAAATGAAGCGTCATCGATAGTGGACGCGACGGCATGCATGGTCCAGGGCAAGATGATCAAAGTGCTTTCATGGTACGATAACGAATGGGGATATTCAACCAGGGTGGCCGACCTAGTCAGCTACATGGCAAAAAAAGAAAGTCTCAGCAAGGTGTAGATACAAATCTTCTTTATAAGAGGTGAAGTATGAATAAGGCGGATGTCAGGGATATTGACGTCAAAGGCAAGCGGGCGCTTGTCCGTGTCGATTTCAATGTACCCTTGAAAGACGGGGAGATAACCGACGATACCCGCATAAAAGCCGCTGTCCCGACAATCCGGTACCTGCTTGACCACGGCGCGGCGGTTATATTGATGAGCCACCTGGGACGCCCTGACGGCAAGGTTGTTTCCGAGCTCCGCATGGCCCCCATCGGCAAAAGGCTGGCGGAGATCCTCGGCCGCCCGGTAACAACACTGACCGATTGTATCGGCCCCGAAGTCAAAAAAGCAGTGGAGGCTATGAAACCGGGGGATATAATCCTCCTGGAAAACCTCCGCTTCCATCCCGAGGAGGAGGCGAAATCCGACGACGGTTTCACGGAGGAGCTTGCATCCCTGGGCCAGGTTTATGTAAACGATGCTTTCGGGACCGCCCACCGGGCCCATGCCAGTACAACAAGGGTGGCATACCATCTTCCTGCTGTGGCAGGGTTCCTTATGGAAAAAGAGATTGAATTCCTGGGGAAGCTCCTGTACGACCCGGAGCACCCGTTCCTTGCGGTCCTGGGAGGGAAGAAGGTCAGCGATAAAATAGGCGTTTTCAAAAATATGGCCAACCTTGTGAACGGCTTCCTGGTCGGAGGCGGCATGGCATTTACTTTCCTGAAGGTTCAGGGGAAGGAGATCGGGAAATCCATCCTTGATAAAAACCCGGAACAGGCAAAAGAGATCATGGATCTATGCGCCGAAAAAGGAGTCGATTTCGTGCTCCCGGTCGATATCCGCGTATCTTCAGGTATAGAGGCCGGGACGCCGTCGAAGATCGTCGCTGTCGATAATATTCCGCCCGACATGATGGGGGTCGATATCGGCCCGGAGACGGAGAAACTTTTCGCTTCTAAAATAAAGGATGCGAAAACGATATTCTGGAACGGCCCTATGGGGGTTTTCGAGAATCCCGACTTTGCTCACGGCACATACGCCGTAGGGCGCACCATAGCCGATTCCGAAGCGCTTTCATGCGTGGGCGGCGGGGATTCCGTCGCCGCAGTAAACGAAATGGGGCTTGAGGACAAATTCGATCACATCTCGACAGGCGGGGGCGCCAGCCTGGAATTCCTTGAAGGGGTTGAATTGCCGGGCGTTGCCGCACTTATGGACAAGGAAAAAGCAAGAACTTGAAGCACTCGATACCGAAACGGAGGCAGCGATGAGGATACCCCTGATTGCCGGCAACTGGAAGATGCACATGATGGTGCGAGAATCCGTCAATTTCGCAAAAGATCTGTGGGAATTGATCAAGGATACGAAGGACAGGGAAGTGCTGGTATGCCCGCCTTTCACTTCGCTTTACGCTGTCCGCCAGGCTATTGAAGGCACCACTATCAAGCTCGGCGCCCAGAACCTCAACTGGGAGGACGCCGGGGCGTTCACGGGAGCAATTGCTCCCCCCATGCTGGTTGATGTCGGCTGTGAATATGTTATAATAGGGCATTCGGAACGCAGGAAGATCTGGGGAAATTCGAACGAGGACGTGAACAAGAAAGCTCATGCGGCTATCAGGTCGGGTCTGAAACCGATAATGTGTGTCGGAGAAACCCTGGAAGAGAAAGAAGCCGATCTCACCCGCCAGGTCGTCGGGACACAGGTGGAAGTCGGCCTGAAAGACCTGACTGCAAGTGAGTTAAAGGATCTCGTTATCGCTTATGAGCCTGTCTGGGCGATAGGCACCGGCAAAAACGACGACCCCGCACAGGCGAACAAAACGATATCTTTCATAAGGGATGTGCTGGGTTCGCGTTTCGGGCACAATTTCTCCCAGAAAATCCGGATCCTTTATGGCGGCAGCGTAAAGCCTGATAACGTAGATGGTTTTATGAATATGTCCGATATAGACGGCACCCTGGTAGGAGGAGCCAGCCTTAAGGTCGAAAGCTTCGCCAGGATCGTCAAGTTTAAATACGAGGAGGCAAATCAGGATGTTCATCGATAAGATACTTTATTTCCTTGCGAACGGAGGAACACCGTCGGCTCCGATGCCGCCCGTGGCACCTGTCGTGCCCGGCGCATCGCCCGCAATACCCCCGGAAGCGGTCCATGCGGCGGCGGCCTCCGGAGGGGCAGGCGGAGTGCTCTCGATCCTTCTGGCGATCCTGTATATCCTGGTCTGTATTTCACTCATCATACTCGTGCTTGTACAGACAACCAAAAATGAAGGCCTGTCCGGTATAATCGGCGGCGCTTCCCAGAGCGTGTTCCGCGGTAAAAAAAGCTTCGAAGAAAAATTCAACACGTACACCATGTACATCGCATGGAGCTTTCTCATCCTTTCAATATTCGTTTCCTTCCTGGTCTTCAGAAGGTAACAAATATCTACCTTCAGCCGAGCCGGTTATTCCCGCCCCTTGTAACCAATAAAGCCGGGAATAACCCCCGGCCGTAATATATCTGAAAAGGTAAGTCGGGCGCCGCCTTCCCGCATGCCGGGTATTTTTTTAACCGGCAATAATTCATTACCGGCATAAGCGCTTATTAATACCAAAGGCGGCAAAACAAAACCGGCAGGCCCGGCAGGATGAAATTTTTCAATGTTTACAGGGTTACGGATAATTTTGAAGAATTCCCTTATATATGGAAGACCGGAAGAATTTAACTGACGGAGGCAGGAGATGAAAAAGTATTTAGTCGGGACAATTTTAATCCTTGTCGTTCTGGCGATGATTGCCCCTGCAGCGGCACAGGTACAGATACCCGGGGCTATATTTCAGGATGACAAAATCGGGCTTGAGATAACGCCTGACGGCAAGATGGTCAACATAGAAGACGAGACCGTCAAGGTACTGACCCCGGACGGGGCAAAAATGTACCAGGAAATCGTCAGGAGTTGGTGGGCCGATTCTCAGACGCTGACGATAGAAAGCGCCGAAGTTATTGCAGGCGACGGCTCTTCTATAACATTGAAGCCCGAATGGATAAAGGAAATCCAGCCTGAAGACCTTCAAAACACCCCGTACAAGGATTTCCGTCTCACCGTCCTGACATTCCCGACGCTGGCCCCCCCCTGCACCGTCAAGTACCGCATAGTTATCAGGAACAAGGAGCCTATGGCCGGCAAGGCTTTCTGGTCGGGGTCATACACCCAGGATTTTTCTCCTATCGGCCATACCGAATTCGAAGTTAAAATACCTGCCGGGACGAATATGAATTACAAATATGTGGGAGAGCCGCAGGTTGAGCCTGAAAAGACTCTCGTTGGCGGTGTCGATAGTTACGTATGGGAGAGCACCGAGAGGCCGGCGCTGGAACGGGAGCCGTTCATGCCAGCCCTTGTAGATGTCGCCACCAAGATCATGGTCGGAAGCTTCAACTCGTGGCAGGAGTTTGCCAAGTGGGGAGCCAACGTCGTGAACAAGCGGGCTGAGCCCGATTCATCTCTCCGCAGCAAGCTGCGCCGGGTAACATGGGGCAAAAATGAAAAAACCGAAAAGCTCAAGGCTATATACAACTATGTAATTTCCATCCCTTCATTAAATGAAGACCCGGGATTAAGATGGAACACCAGTGAACCCATTTCCAGAATAGCCGATACCGATAAGATAGCGCCTTCGGACCGCGCGCTCCTGCTTGCAGGGCTTATAAGGGCGGCAGGCTACAAGGCAACCGTAGTGCTTGCAGCGAGCAGGGATTTCGGCAAAATCATAAAGGATTTCCCTACCCCGCAGACTTTCGATTCGCTGCTGGTTTATATGCCGGAAGAAGACAAATTCCTCGACCCCAATGACCCGTACACCGCATTCGGCGAGATTTCGCAGGGGCTTCTGGGGGTAGATGCCCTGCTGCTTGACCCGCTTGCTTCGGCCCCGATAAAGCTCCCCTTGATTTCCGCACATGATAACCGGGAAGAGATGCAGGCGGAAATCGTTGTGAACGGCGACGGTGATGTGGAAGAGGCCATCGGTCTTCTTGAAACGGGCATTAACCGCCAGGTATGGGCAAGCATACTGGGCAAGGCAAAGGGAAGCGAGCTTGACCGCCTTTTCCAGTTCCTTGTCCGCCAGGTCGATATGGAAGCCAGGCTGATCGATTTTAAAATTGGTGAAAACAGCGACAGTAAAGTGAAAATAGACCTGAATTTCAAAATACCCGGTTATGCCAGAAAATCCGGCAAATACCTCATTCTGCCACAGCCTGTAATACAGACTCTCCAGTTCAACAGCATCCTGAAACAGCAGGGAACCCGGTTGTATCCCGTCCTCCTGGGGAATCCTTCGATGGAGGAAAAGAGAATACATGTCGTAGTCCCCGATAAATATACGGTGTTCTCCACGCCGGAGGACCTCACGGTGGAAAACGATGTAGGGTCGGTACAGGTGCTTACTAAAACTGAAGGCAACTCGATCCAGACGGTCGTCAGGATGATACTGAAAATGGAAGAGGTGCCGCCTGAAAAATTCCAGATGATAACGGACCTTGTAAATGCCATCAACGAGATAGAAAACGAAGTTTACCTCCTGGAGGAAAAATAGGTTAATGCCCTCAACCCTGACAATAAGCGCCCCGGCGAAGATCAACCTGACCCTGGAGATCCAGAAAAAAGAAAAAGACGGCTTCCATTCCCTGGAAAGCATCTTCCTGGCTGTTTCTCTTTATGACCGGCTGGTATTTTCGGCTTCCGATTCAGGTAATATAAAGCTTGCGGGGAATATGAAACCGCTTCAGGACGACGAGCCAAATATCATCGAAAAAGCCGCCGGGATCCTGAAGAAGAGGACGCGTACCCAGAAAGGCGCGAACATAAAATTAACAAAAAAGATACCGCTTGGCTCCGGCCTTGGCGGCGGGAGTTCCGATGCGGCGGCGACCTTTGCAGGGCTGATAGAGTTATGGGGGCTTAAGGACGGGGATTTCCTCTGCCGCCATCTCGGGCCTGTAATAGGGAGCGATGTGCCGTTCTTTTTGAAAGGCGGTTGTGCGCTGGTGAGGGGGCGAGGCGAAAAAGTTACTTCCCTGCCCGACGTCCCGCGGCTTTACGTGGTTCTCGCCTACCCCCGCATGGTAGTGGCGACATGGTGGGCTTACGACCTGGTAGATCGGAGGAAGGCTGCATCGGGCGAATCGGTCCATACGGCGGCCATGGCACAAGCCGTTCAAAATAAAGATTATGACGGGATAATAAATAATCTTCATAACGATTTCGAGGCGCCGCTGTTAAAAGAGATCCCGCTTCTCAAGGATCTGAAAATTCTCATGCTGGAAAGCGGCCTCGACGGGGCGATGCTCAGCGGGAGCGGCTCGACCATTTTCGGCCTTGCAAAAACAAGGAAGCAGGCCGAATCCGCAGCCTCGAAATTAAAGAAAGCCGATATTGCCGACCTTTACCTCGTAAGCCCGGCAAACGGCATGGTAATCGAAAGACCGGCTGAATAAGGAGATTAGTATGGAGGCTTTCATTCTTGCCGGAGGCACGATCCCGGCGGATATGATATATGCGACTGGGGTGGGGAAAAAAGCCCTGCTGCCCTTATCCGGCAAGCCGCTTCTGGAATACCCTCTTTCTTCTCTTTGCATGGTGCCGGAAATAGAAAGGGTCGGCGTGGTTATAGACGAATCCCTCATGCCGCCTGAACTGGCAGGCATGGCCGACTGGACCGCCCCTGAAGGCACCAATATAATAAAATCCATTGCTTCGGGCATGTCAAAGGTGGAAAGTGAAATGCCGGTTCTTATCGCCGCATGCGACCTTCCTCTTTTGTCAAACAAAATGGTTGAAGAATTTATCGAAGCGGCAAGGGCAAGGAACCTGGAAATGGCTTATTCATACGTTTCGGAAAAAGATTCGGAATCGAAATTCCCTGGGTTTTCGCATACTTACGTGAACTTGAAAGAAGGCAGGTGCTGCGGAGGGGGGCTTTTCCTGTTTTCAAAAAGCGCCTTCAATAAAATCGGCGACCTTGTTCACCGCCTGATGGAAGCAAGGAAAAGCCCGATGAAAATGGCAGGCATAATAGGGTTCAAAACTTTGATGAAACTTCTCTTCGGGGGCCTTAATATCGCCGCGCTCGAAAATTGGGCGTCCGATCTTATAGGCGCAAAAGCCGGGGCGATACAAAGCCCGTATGCAGAGGTGGCGTTCAATATAGATAAGCTTGAACAGTATGAATACGCTAGAAATGTGATGGAAAAATTATGAAGCATATTAAAGAGTCTTCCGGGGGCATCCTGGCTGCCGGACCTTATTCTTTATCGGTGATACATAACGGGCTGGTTTTTGTTTCAGGCCAGCTTCCCATAAATCCCGGAACAGGAGAAATCGAGGAAGGCATTGAAGCACAGACCCGTCAATGTTTTAAAAATCTCGAAGATGTCCTGAATACCTCGGGAAGTTCTTTTTCGAAAATTTTAAAGATTACATTGTACCTCGCGGATATGAAGGATTTCGGTGAGGTTAACAGAATATACTCCGAGTATTTTTCAGGGAACCCCCCGGCCCGCTCGTGTATCGAGGCGGGGATCCCGAAAGGAGCCAGGATTGAGGTCGATGCTGTCGCCTCGACCTGAGCACCTCCATAAAGTATAAACTGTCGGAGGTGGCCGAAAAGCTCGGCGGCCTCCGCACTTTTCTATTAAGAAAGGAGCTAATGTAAAATGGCCAGGGAAAAAGGCAAAAAACCGGGAGATCCCAAATGCCGCGGTTGTGGTGGAATAATGGAGGGAAGAGAAGCCGTGAAAGTCGGCGGCAAGAAATGGCATAAAGAATGTGCGGTAAAGGCCGGTAAAAAAATACCAAAAGAATATACAGGCGAAAAATCCTGATAATACGGCTGCCCGGCCGGGCAAGGGTCGGGATTTGAAAATATTCTATCCGCCAAATTAACAACTCCTGAAGGGATGTGAAACAATGAAAACTTACCCAAGTGAAAATATACGTAACGTGGGTTTTTTCGGGCATGGCTCATCGGGGAAAACCACCCTTGTAGAAGCCATGTTATTTGCCGCCGGCTTAATAGACCGGCTCGGCAGGGTCGATGACGGCAATACCGTTTCCGACTATGACCCGGATGAGCAGAAAAGAGGCATCTCTATTTATTCTTCTCTTGCGCCGTGCGAATGGAAGAATCATAAGCTGAACCTGCTGGACTCCCCCGGCTTCCTGGATTTCGTCGGGGAAATGCTGGAAGTCCTGCGCGTATGCGAATGCGGGGTTATCTGCGCGCCGGCAAATGCCGGGATCGAAGTGGGCCTCGTAAAAATATGGGACAGGGCGGAGGAGATCGGCCTCCCCTGCATTTTCTATATCAGCAAGATGGACAAGGAAAATGCGAATTTCGACAAGCTGCTGGGCGAGTTGGAAAATGAGTTTTCATCCCATATAATCCCGCTGTGCCTGCCTATAGGGAAAGAAGCGGGCTTTAACGGCGTTGTCGATGTGGTTGCCGGTTGTGCATATACTTTCAAAAACGGCAAGGCTGAAAAGATCGACATCCCGGCCGATCTTGCTGATGCCGCGGCGGATTACCGCTCCAGGCTGCTGGAATCCGCGGCCGAAAGCAACGAAGAACTGATGAACAAGTACTTCGAAACCGAAGACCTTCCTGAAAATGAATTCAGGCAGGGACTCCGCCAGGCTATTGCAGAACGGAGGATCTTCCCGGCTATCCCGGGCTCTTCATCGACACTTGTCGGCACGAGCGTTCTCATGGACATCCTTGTAAATTATACCCCGAGCCCGGTTGATAAAGGCGAAGTAACAGGGGTCAACCCCAAAAACGACGAGCCTGTTACCCGCAAAACTTCTTCAACCGAAAAAGTATCGGCCTTCGTTTTCAAAACGACGGCCGACCCTTACGTGGGCAAGCTTTCATTCATGAAAGTCATGACCGGGACTCTCCGGCCCGATTCCGTCCTGTACAACGTAAGGTCCGAAGCCGATGAAAAGATAACATCGCTTTTCACGATGAGGGGCAAAACGCAGGAGAACCTGCTCGATGCGCCGTGCGGCGATATCGCGGTAGTTTCAAAGCTCCAGGAAACAACTACGGGCGACACATTATGCGACAAATCGGAACTTATCAAGTACCCGCCCATAGAATTTCCCGCGCCTGTCCTTTCGATGGCCGCATTCCCCAAAACAAAGGCCGATGAAGACAAGCTGTCAGGCGCCATGGGAAAACTCGGCGACGAAGATCCCACATTGAAAATAACCCGCGATGCCGAAACGAAGGAAACTATAATGTCCGGCCTGGGAGATCTACACCTGGAAGTCATAATCGGCCGGATGAAAAGGAAGTTCGGGGTGGATGTGGATCTTGCGACTCCGAAGGTCCCGTATAAAGAGACTATCAGAGCAAAAATACAGAGCGAGTACAAACACAAGAAGCAGTCGGGCGGCCGCGGCCAGTACGGGCATGTTTACCTGGAACTGTCGCCCAGGGCAAAAGGCGAAGGCTTCGAATTCGAAGAAAAAATCGTCGGCGGCGTAATACCGCGCAACTACTTCTCGTCCGTTGAAAAAGGAATCATCAAGTCTATGGAGGAAGGGCCGCTTGCCGGGTACCCGGTAGTGGATATCAAGGCAGCACTATATGACGGCTCCTTCCATACCGTCGATTCATCGGACATAGCTTTCCAGATAGCGGGATCCATGGCTCTGAAAAAGGGCGTCGCGGAAGCGAACCCCGTATTGCTCGAGCCGATTATGGACGTCGAAGTCCTTATACCCGAAAGCTTCATGGGCGATGTAATAGGTGATTTGAACGGGAAGCGGGGACGCATAATGGGCATGGAGCCGCAGCCCAAATCACACCAACTGCTCAAGGCTCAGGCGCCCCTTGCCGAAATGCAGAAATACGCCATCGACCTCCGGTCAATGACCCAGGGGCGCGGTACTTTCAAGATGAAATTCAGCCACTATGAAGATGTGCCCGCCAACATCCAGGAGAACATTGTAGCGGCGGCCAAAAGAGACAAAGAAGAATAACCCCGGTAATTTTGGTTCCACAGAGCAGGCGGGCGGAAGTCCGCCTGCTTTTTTTCATACCAACATTTGTAATTTTGATATATAATATTGAGGCCGCCTTTATAGTTGTTAGAAAGGATAAGGCGGAGGCGATACAGAAATTATAGCGATCTTTATTTTATCGAGGAAACGGTGAGAAAAGGCATACTGGCCATAATGCCGGCATTTAACGAAGAGAATAACATATCGTCGGTGCTGGCGGATATACATACAATAGCGCCGGATATCGACGTGCTGGTCGTTGATGATGGTTCTAAAGACAAAACCCGCATCGTTGCAAGGGAAAACGGGGCTTATGTCCTGAGGCTTTCGATCAATATGGGTTACGGCGCCGCCCTCCAGGCAGGCTACAAATACGCACTCAAAAACAAATATAACGCTATAGTCCAACTCGATGCCGACGGCCAGCATGACCCGGCCGACATCCCCACCATGCTGGAAAAATTAAATAATGATCACGTCGATGTGGTCATCGGCTCCAGGTTCATGGAAAAAAAGACTTATAAAGGGCCACTGGGAAGGCGGCTCGTCATAGGCATGTTCCGCCTGATTGCAAAAATAATAACAGGCAAAACAATTACCGATCCCACATCCGGGTACCAGGTCTTGAATTCAAGGGCTGTAAACTTCCTGAAAGACAGCATGCCGACCGATTTCCCCGATACCGATACGATAATTCTTCTTTTGCTTTCGGGGTTCACCATAGGAGAAATCCCTGCCCACATGCGCCCCCGCTCATCGGGAACGCCCATGGTAACAGGTTTCAGATCAATATATTACCTTTACAAGATTTCCCTTTCCATCCTTGTAACTTTATTGAGGAGGAATAAGAAACAATGAGCTGGCAATCGAAACTATTCGTGCTGTTTGCAGGCATTTTCTTAATCCTGCTTGTGCTGGAGCTGGTAAGAAGGAGAAAAATCCGGGAGGAATATTCCGTCCTGTGGATTTTGACGGCTATTACCATGTTCGCCCTTGCGTGGTGGGAAGGGCTGCTGTTATTTTTCACACATCTTATCGGTGCGGTCATGAATTCGTCCACCATCTTCTTCTTCGGCATAACTTTCCTCGGCGCGATATGCCTCCATTTTTCCATCAAGATATCCCAGCTCACCAACCAGGTCAAAGAACTGGCCCAGGAAGTGGCAATACTCCGGGCTGAAATCGAAGAATCGGGAGGAAAGCCTCCCATAGCAGGAGAACAGAAGTAACAATGGCAAAGCAGAAGAGATCCGAAATAAACGCCGGCAAAAAATCCGGGAGGACAGATCCCAAAACCAGGACCGGAAAACCTGCTCCGCGGGGCAAAATAAGCGCGGGATATGAATTCGACTGGAAAATAGTCTTATCCATATTCCTGATAATAGTATTTTCCATTGTCATATACGCCTACACTTTGAGAGGCGAGTTCCAGTTCGACGACTACAGTTCCATAGTCGATCGTTACGAACTGCATAATATCTCAAATATCGGCACGATATTGAAATCGGCTTACCGCCCGCTTATCAGGCTCTCATTCGCCCTGAATTATCATTTCAACGGCCTGAACACTTTCGGCTACCACCTTGTCAATCTTGCGTTTCATACACTCAACGGCATACTGGTTTTCTGGCTGGCACTGATAATCTTTACAAGCTCCAGGCTTTTCGGGCCGGGGATAAAAGAAGAAAATCGCAGGTTGTCCGTGCCCGCCGAATGGCTTGCGTTGATAGTTTCCTTAATATTCGTCGTCCACCCGGTACAGGTGGAATCGGTCGCATACATTACAAGCAGGTCTTCTTTGATGACGGTGTTTTTCTCGCTTTTGTGCATCCTTTTGTTCCATTACGCAAGGCGCGCGGAATACAAAGCAGTCATATCGAAAGTACAAACCGCGGCTCCCGTCGTTCTATATATATGCTCGGTCATCAGCTTCATATTTTCCATAGCATCGAAAGAAATAGGCGTGGTTACACCGTTAATCATGCTGGCATTCGATTATTTCTTCGAGCCGAAGCCTGAAGAATACAAGAAAAATTTCGGCAGGTGGCTCCTCCCGTACATCCCTTTCTTTATACTGATAATTTTCGGCCTGGGATACAGGGGATACGTGGGAATGCAGGCCTGGCAGGCTTCGAAAGACGGCGGAGGCAGCCTGGTTACCGGCATGGGGCACGGCATTGAAGAAATATTTACCGACGGGACCAAAAGGACAGTCCCCATCCATGTTTTCACGATGCTTGCAGTGCTGGGAAGCTACCTGAGGATGCTCTTCTTCCCCATCAACCTCAACCTGGATTACCAGTACCCGATGTACACGCTGACTACGCCGATCCCCGAATCCATGCTCAATGCTTTTCCTCTCCAGACCACAAGCTTCCCTTATATTACCGGGCTTGATTACAGGCCGTTCCTGGGGCTCTTTTTCCTTGTCCTCCTGATCTATCTTATAAAAAGATGGTATCCCACTTACAAGCTCCTGAGCTTTTCGATACTGTTTTTCTTCATCACAATGCTGCCTGTCATGGCGCCTATTCTTGCGGATTTGATCTTCGAGCACCATCTTTATTTCGGAGTCATGGCCTTCGGCCTTTTCGCCGTATTTGCGCTGGACCGGCTTGTAGTAGAGGCGCCTTTTAAAATACCTACAAATACCTGGGAAACTGTCGCCGTAATACTGATTGCCGTCATGATAACAGGATTCACCCAGGGGAGCATCCGCAGGAGCCTTTTATGGAATTCCGAGCTTGCCGTTTGGAGCGATGTGATCAAGAAAACCCCCCTGAAATCGAGGCCTCATTATAATTACGGCCTCGCCCATGCGCGCAAGCTCAAGAATTATGATATCGCAATGACGCAATTCAGGGAGGCCATACGGCTCGACCCGAAAATCGCCGAATATTACCACAACCTGGGAACCGCCGCCTACTATAAAGGCGAAGACTATGAAGAGTTATACCGGAAGACGAAAGATCCGAAATATGATCAGCTTGCCCGTGAAATGCTCCAGCTTTCTTACGATTCGTGTTCCAAGGCCCTTGAGCTTATGCCGAAACATGTAGAGGCCCAGATGGGCGTCGCCAATGCCCTGGTAAAATGGGGGAGATATAATGAAGCCATCGAAAGGTATAAGAAGCTGGTAGAGCAGGTCCCGCTGCATTATAAAGCCATCGGCAATATGGCCACTTCATACCTTTTGAAAGGCGATATTGAGAACGCATTGAAATATTATCACGAATCGATAGAAATAAACCCGAACGGAAATGAAGCTTACGGCAACATGATAATTACTTACCAGCGGATGGGGAGACCCGACCTGGGTATAAAATACCTCGAGAAAATCTTCCCCACAATAAGGGATTCCTATACCCAGCAGTACATTAAAACGAAGATCATCGAACTCCAACAAGAAGCCGTTTCAGGTGGCGGAATTCAGAGGTAATATAATGGCACGGAATAAAAAAAGTATGACCCAAAGGATTAATACAATGTCACAAAAAAAGAACTACACACCCCAAAAAGGAAAGAAACCCGGAACCGGGCAGGAAGACATAATAAAACATCTCAGGAAGAAAGAAGAGAAGCCGTATTCATGGAAGGGCGGCCTGCCTATAGTGATATGTATTGCCGTCCTGTTCATAATCACGCTCGGGGCGTATTTGAATTCTTTCCATAACGACTTTGCGTTCGACGACAGAAATACAATTATCGAAGACCCGCTTATTCACAACCCCGAGCGGTGGCCCCAGTTGCTTAATATATGGAGGCCGCTTGTCCGTCTCTCCTTTTTAATGAACTATAACATGGGAAGAGATTCAGGCGGCGGCATAAACACTCTCTGGTACCACGTGTTCAACTGGGGGTTCCATTTTGCAAATGTAGTGCTTTTGTTCCTGATTTTCAGGAAGCTTTTAAAGAACAGGCTTATATTCGGAAACCTTGTTTCAAAAGGCATGTCGCGGCTGAGTGTTTCCCCCGACCTTCTTGCATTGGGAGCCGCTCTCATATTCGCGGTCCATCCGCTACAAACAGAATCCGTAACTTATATTACAAGCAGATCATCTTTGATGTGCGCTTTTTTCCTCTTCCTGGCATTTTACCTGTACCAGCTTTCATGGGATTCCGAAAATACCAACCGTGACCTGCTTTATTTAGTCGGCATTATTGCCTGCTTCGCGCTTTCCATAAGCGCAAAGCCCATCGGAGTAACTCTGCCTCTTCTGATGATAATATATGATCTCCTTTTCAAGGGAAGCTTCAGCGAAATCCTTGAGAAAAAATGGTATTTTTACGCCGCAGTGCTCGGACTGCTCCTGGTGGGACTGCTCTACATGGTAAAAGAGGGAGGCCCGACCGCGCTCTTTTCCGACGGCGTCCATCAAGTAAGGACATACAGCGAGCATATAAGGGGAGAACTCGCAGTCGCCGCAATCTATGTCAGGCTTTTATTCTACCCGGTGAACCTCAACCTGGATTACGATTTCCCGCCCGGCGGCGATGTAAAATACATCCCTTCATTATGGATAATGCTGGGAACCGCCTTCCTGTTATTTGCGGTATGGGGAGCCATTTTTTCGCGCAGCCGCACAAGGCCGATAAGCTTCGCCCTAGGCTGGTTTATCGTAAACCTCATGGTAGTTACTATACCCATGGTCAACGATTTCCTTTTTGAGCATCACCTTTACATAATCCTTGCAGGGTTTGCGCTGTTCATTATCATGCTTGCCGACCGCCTTATCGTATTCGCAGAAGAAAACAAGTTCGAACCGGACCTGAGACCTGTCCTGGCCGGGGCGCTTATCGTAGTAGTCGGGTTTTATGTATATGGAACTCTCATCAGAAATAAAGATTGGACGAGCGAACTTACCATCTGGAAAGATGTAACTCAAAAATCGCCCAACAAGTACAGGGGATGGGGCAATCTCGGCAACTCGTACAAAGAAAGAAAGATGTACAACGAAGCCATTGCCGCATATGACAGGGCGCTGAAACTGAAGCCCGATTATGCCGATGCAATGACAAGCCTTTCGGCGGTGTATATAGATACCAACATGTTCCCGCAGGCCGAGCAGGTTTTGAAAGCCGCCATAGCCGCAAATCCCACCCAGCCGCTGACTTACTATAACCTTGGCCTTTTCTATGCAAAACAAAACATAGACGATAAAGCAGAAGAAGCGTATATGCAATGCCTGAAATATGCTCCGGAATACGCGCGGGCTCATAATAACCTCGGCAATATTTACATGAGGAGGAACCAGCCTGAGAAAGCGCGCGAATTTTACGAACAGGCCATAAAAGAACAGTATTACTTCGGCGAAGCATACAATAATTTAGGCTCTTATTACGGCAACAAGGGAGATTATAACCGCGCCCTGGAAGAGTTCAACAAGGCGCTGACAATTGCCAAGCCCCCGTATTACCCGTCAATGCTGAATATGGGGCTGGTTTATGCCAGGACAAACCAGTATAAAGCAGCCTATGATATTATCTCGAAATACAGGGGACTTTTAATTCAAAACGAGCCCAATTCCCCCGACATCAAAAGCATTGACGGATTTCTGGAGGATATAAAGAAGAAGATGCCCGGGGGGCAATAATTCCGGAGATTTTTTCGGTATGAAAAGGTTCAGGCAACAAAAAAGGCCCGCATGATGCGGGCCTTTTTAACATCTTCAATTTCTACTGTATATCCAGGATACTGTTTTCACTGATCTGGTTGTACACGATATTCTTGAGATCCTCGAAATTCATAGTTCCGGCGCTGCCGGTTTCACCCTGTATGTCAGCCAACTGCGACCGCTGTTTCTGTATAAAAATCGACAATTGCTGGTAAAAACCGGTAATAGCCTGGTTTTCATCGCTTGTTGCTTCTGCTTCATTGTTCTGGTCAACAAGATTCTTATACCCGGTAAATTTAGATTCGGCGAATTCCGAAAGTGTGCCGGTATAACTTACTTCCGTCTGCTCCGTAACTTCACCCGTCTCGGGATCGACAACTTCCGTCGTGGTTTCAACCTTTGTACTGGGGTCGGGCAGGCCGTCAATATTAAGGAGAAGGTCTTCCTCAGTCTGCTTCATTTTCAGCGCATATTCCTCTGCGCTTATCTGTTCATTAACATTCTGGAGGTTCTGAAGAACTTCCGGGTCGGAGGCGTTCTCGGCGTATGCATCCTGGGCCTCTTTCTGTCTTGCGTCAGCGGAATCCTTAAACGCTTGTGATTCAGCCTCTTGACGAGCTTTCTGGGCAATTTCCAGGTTGTCTTCGTATGTCAGCCTTGAAGCTCTCTGCTCGTCAGTCTCTCCGCCTTCAAAAAGCTTATTCTTCCCTGTTTCCTCATCGACCGCCGGATTACCGTTTTCGTCGAATTCATAGTGATACTGGCTGAATACACGTTCTTTCTTGGCCATGATATCAGCCTTGGACTGATCAAGATTATCGGTTTCCGCCTTATCATGCTCGACCTGCATATCATAAAGGCCCTGAAATACTTCATACGCAGGAGACTCCGGAACATCCTCCGCCGTAACACCTACCCCGGAAACCAGGGTGGAGGAATCAAAAACCCCTTCATAAAGCGGCTGGTTAAGGCTTGGGTACATATCAAATAACTCAGCCCCGTCAGGTGGATTACCTACAAAATTCTGCAATGTTGAAATGTCAAAAACGCCGCCCGTTCCTATTGAACTTACTAATTGCCCGATATTAAACATACTTATCACTCCTTTAATAAAGATTCCTTGTCAGTAGTATATCACGCTCTTTTTTATAAAGTAAAGCATGTATTGTTAATAAATTTTTAAAGTTTTGTTAACTTTTCTTAATATTTCCATCCGGATTTACCCCCGGGACGCCGGAGGTCCGGGCGGATTGGGAGCAGGCACGCTTACATCGAAGATATAATTCAGGTCACGGTAACAGTAAATCCAGTACCCCTTGCCGGGATCAAGGGTCTTCTCCGTATCCCTTGTATCCACAGCGATATATCTCCCGTTAAGGGCGTCATAGTAAAATACGTAAGCATAAGCAAGGTTTACCCCGTTATCAATCAGGCCGACTTTGCTCGAAAGTGAATATGTCGTACCCCCGTATTTCAACCCCGTGCTCCCGAAGGAAGCAGGGCTGGTGAACGGAACACCAAGAGCATTCCATCCTCTGGACAACTGAACTTCGTTCAAGGAGCCGTCATTGTCGGTCCCGATATAAGGTATATTCCTGTTGATATCGGAACGGAACCAGTAGCCGTAAGTGGTATCCAGAGGCAAATCGCCGGGAGGAACTACCCGGGAATAGCCGTTGCCGGGCAAGAACTTGTATAGATAAGGATATGCCCCCAGGTTGGTCAGCGATGTAACCGAAATCTTCGGGAACGATATGAAATTCCATCCTCCCCTGGCAGGCAGGCTCGGCCCGGTGTCGGGGAAAAGATATATATCCCTGGTTACCGTATTATTTTCAATAACCGTTACGGTGCCCGTAAAAGAATAATACCCGGCGCCGCCGGCCTGAATCGTCTGTGTGCCGACCTGTACCCCGTCAAGAGTATAAGATCCGTCCGCTCCCGTAGTATTGCTGACCCCGCCGATACGAACAACCGCGCCTTCGATGGGAGCCCCGTCCGAATTATATACTTTAACGACCCCCGTAACCGAACCGGTCGCAACCAGGCCGGGGGTCATCTGGAAGTTATAAATTGTAGTAGAGCCTCCGGTAATATCGACCGTACCCGAATAATTCAAAAACCCGTCCAGGTATGCCGTAATCACCTGGTTGACACCGGCAGAGACATTCGTTATCGTATATTGCCCCGAAGCGCCGGTCGTCGAGTTCCTGTCCCCGACGGCAACGGTTGCGCCGGATACAGGCTGGCCGTTATCGCTCCTGGTAACGGTCCCCGTAACTGCCCCGGTCTGGCTGTCCTCAACAGTGAATAAAATCGCCGTCCCGTTCTGGACGCTTGAAGTATCGTACGAAAATTGCGTCCCGCGGAAGCCGGTGCTGTTTTCAACCCCTATAGTGGCGCTTACCCCTTTATTATAATTGGAATCGCCGAAATCCGTATCGTTATACTGGAATTTTATATTCCCGGTAGTTTCCTCGAGTATGGCCTGGAATGTAACGACCGCACTGTTTCCCAGCGTATAGTGCCCGATATTTTCCCATGTTATTACGAGTTTCCGGTTGGGAGAAACCCCCGTTAACGTGGCATATACATTGCCGGTACCGTCCGTAACATTAAGATCATCCCACCAGGGGCAGATTATGTTGTTCGGCGCCGATGAACTGGGTATCGAAACATTGTCCCAGTAAGAAGAGGAGCTTGCCGTCCCGAACCATAAGTACCCGTTCGTTGTGATATTTATGCTGGAGTAAACATTCCCGTAAAATGTAAAGTTAAAACCTATGGGTTCATTGACTGCGTTATCGTCACCCGTCAGGGAAATAATGTCTCCGGAAGCCGGAGTAATCCAGTTATAAACTGCGGGAGTTACGGAATACCTGATCGCGCTTGCTACTATGGATACGGGGAAAGTGTTGCTTGCTGTGCCGCTGTTCGAATGAACCGCTACAACGGCGGCGCCGACAATCCCCGCCGGGACGGTACAAACCACCCGGGAGTCCGACCATGAGGTGTAATTAGCAGCGTTTACATCGCCGGACGTCCCGCTGAATACTACATATCCCGCTCCCTGTGCCGTTTGAAAATTAACCCCGTTAACTGTTATAGAATCTCCGCGGGCAAGCTCCTGGGACGGGTAGATGCTCAATATCCTGGGGTCGCTTGACGGCACGTACGTCAGGGAGTTATAGACGTTGGCCCTGCCCGAAGAGGACATCTTACCGGCGAATTCCGGCCCCGGCTCGACTGAAAACAGGATCCTCGATTTCAACTGGCTGTAACTTTGATTGAGGTTGGAAAGGCACAGGGCGGCTATTCCCGCAATATGAGGTGTCGCCATCGAAGTGCCGGATTTATAGTCGTAGCCGTTATTCGGGATAGAACTGTATATGCTGACTCCGGGAGCGGCAAGATCCACCGATTCCGCCCCGTAATTGGAAAAATCTGCAAGGCTATCGATGTTATTGCTTGCGGCCACTGAGATTATATTATCCTGATCATAGCTTGAGGGGTAATGCGGATACGTGTCGTTGTTGGCGCCGTCGTTTCCCGCGGCGCACACAAAGAGCATGTTATTGTCCCTGGCCCTGGTTATGGCATCACTCAGGGAGCTTGAAAAACCCCCGCCTCCCCAACTGTTGCTTGCTATCCTTACGCCCTTGGATATGGCGTAATCGATACAGGTGATGGCGTCCGAATTCGCCCCGCTCCCGCCGCTTGACAGAAATTTTAAAGCCATTATCCTGACGCCGGGCGCAACGCCTATTACTCCCCTGCCGTTATTCCCGACGGCGGCAATGGTGCCTGCAACGTGCGTCCCGTGCCCGTTGTCATCCATCGGGTTGCCCGTGCCGGTTATTGCGTTTATCCCGTAAACGTCGTCAATATAGCCGTTGCCGTCATCATCTATACCATTGCCGGGGATCTCCCCAGGGTTATGCCACATATTCGCGGCAAGGTCTTCGTGATTATAATCGACCCCGGTATCTATAATCGCAACGGCCACCGACAAGGAGCCGAGTTGAATATCCCATGCATCGACGGCGTCGATATCCGCTCCGGCGGTGCCTGCCGTGCCCTGGACATCCTGGCCCGTGTTGTAGAGACCCCAGAGGTAACCGAAATACGTATCGTTGGGGATCATGTCCGCTTTATAAATATAGTTCGGCTCGGCATATTCTATGTTGGGATCGGTTGACAGGCGCTTGACTGCAAGAGGGACAGGCTCGCCCGATTCGATTTTCATCATGCGCGCCCTTATCTCGTTAAAAGCCCTTACCGTTTGAAGACTTATGCCGGTATTTTTCGAAACTCTCAATAAAGTGCTTTTTGTCTCAGCTTCACTTGCCGTGGACCCCTTGACTTTAATTATTACCTCTCCTGGAACATATTCGGCCCCTTCCGGTATTGATGCCGATCTTAATTTTTTAGATCCGCCCTGGTCAACGACTCTTCCCGAACTTGCTGAATCAGCAACCGAAGGAGGTGCAGGAGGAGTCATCAACGCCGTCTCTCCTGCTGCTCCCCCGCCGGAGGCTCCGCCTCCACAACCGGAAAATACAGCCGCTATAAAAACGAGCAAGATTATCAACAGCAGGGCTTTTGATGTTACTTCCATCCGTATATTTTTATTTTTCATACATGACTCTTTCTCGGGCCAGCCCGCCTTCACTGCCCCCATTGATCGAAAGGTAAACCGGGAAACTCTCCCCACGAAGTCGGGACCATCTCGATATCCTGAGTTTCTGCACCCCCGTCGCCGACTGAGCCTGATGAATATGCAGCCGTAAAATAACCGTCTTTCAGACATTTCAATTCATAATCCCTGTCCGCGACGAGAATAACGGAGTACGAGCCGTCGGCTCCCGTCGATACCTCGATCACCTGGCTTTGATACTGCGGATCCGATGGGATAAACCGAACACTTGCCCCCTGTACCGGGGAACCTGTAGTTGATGAAGTAACGACTCCCGAACAGGCGCCTGTCGCCTGTACAACGGGGTTCATCGTGAAATCGCGGGTTGCCGTAATGCCCGACGCTACAGGCACCGTTGAGGAATAAAATTCATATTGAGGTCTTGTCCCGGTTATCGTCTGTGTCCCGCTCCCTACGGGAACCCCGGCGATACTGTAAGTCCCCGCAGCGTCCGTTATACCACGCAAGTCCCCTATCGCCACGGTAACATCGGCAACAGGAACGCCGCTGCCCGAATCGCTCACCGTGCCTTCAACCGTTGCAGCATCTGTCGAAATCAGCCTCACGGTGTAGTCAAGCAATTCGCCCGATTCAACAGTTACGGTACCGGTAAAGGGATAATATCCGGGAGCCTCCGCCAGTATTGTTTTTTCACCCGGTTGTATTCCGGCGATGCTGTACCAGCCGCCGTTGTCGGAAGTGAAAGATGACTGGTCAACCGAGACATCGACTCCTACGATAATGCCGTCGTTCCCGTAATCGCGGACGGTGCCTGAAATTGTGCCCGTCGTCTGGCCGGAGGCGCCGCCTCCCCCTCCTCCGCCGCCACAACCGACGCAAACGAAGGCGGCAAATGAGATCAGAACGAACACAATAAAATACCTGCCGGGATTCGATACTACTTTTTTACTTTTTTTAATATCCATTTTTTTCAGCATAATAAACGGGACTGCCTTACTTATATAATAATACTATTACACAACCCCGTTTTCAACCGCTTTTATAACCAATTTCAATGGTTTGTTCATAGTCCTAACGAAGTAATCTTGTTATTCTTACTTTCATGTCCAAAATAAAAGGGATTTCGGAGCTTAATGTTGTATCGGATATGGCCGGGAAATCCCGAATAATTTCAAGCGAGAAAAAATGAATCCCAAAAAAAAGATAAGCGTTAATGATTTGAAGGGGATCTCCGAAACGTTACTGCCGACGGTTTATTTCAGGGCTAAGGAATCCCGGATGGCCGACGGCATTCTAAAAGACCCGGAAGCTGAAAAGCTAATCGAGCAAATCGATTATGATTTTTCCAGGCGCGATCACTGGATAACCCAGCTCGGCGTCGCATGCAGGACAGAAATTTTCGACAATGCAGTCAGAAAATTCCTTAAAAAACATCCCCGCGGAACCGTCGTAAACCTGGGAGCGGGGCTGGATACAAGATTCACGAGGCTCGATAACGGCAGGGTTACGTGGTACGAGCTTGACCTTCCCGAAGTGATAAATATCCGGAAAAAATTCTTTGCGGAATCCGAACGGTACAGGTTCATCCCTAAATCGGCAGTTGATTTTTCATGGATTAAGGAGATTAAAGAAAAAAACAACATCCTCTTCGTAGCCGAAGGCTTTTTAATGTACCTGGACAGGAAAGACGTAAAAAAAATACTTCTGAAAATAGCGGACAATTTTCCAGGCATGCATATTTTGCTTGAAACGATAGGCCCTATGACCATCAAGTTCAATTACAAGAAAGCCGTTGCGGAAAACATAGCTCCTTTCAAATGGGGAGTCCCGACTGTAAAGGAACTGGAGCGATGGAAGAAATTCGAAGTTATCGAGGAATGGTCGATACTGGATTTCCATAAGGACAGGTGGAAATTCTTAAGTCAGTTCGAGGATCTGTTGAAGGACTGGTTTTTTACAAAGATCGGCCTTGTGAAAATAATACCGGAATGATTTGATCCGTGCTGTTCATCGGGATAAGCGAATCGTAATAAATTCCGCAGATCCGCCCCCTGAAAATCAGGTTTATGATCTTAATTGTCAAAATCATGTCAAATTCTTGAAAACCGGTCCGGTTTTTGGCATTTTAATTGCTTGGAAGATACACCTATATATTCGGATAATATTTTGGGGAAATTAACTATATGCAGACCTTTCTGGCAGAATATACCTTGATATAATTACTCCCTGTGATATAATTGTAATTGTCAATCGAGGGCAGGCTATAGTCAAAATTATGAAGAAGATGGCAAAAAATTGAAATGCTGAACATAACTAAACAAATAAATATAAACTTCTCCGGTGAGTTCGAATATTCTCTCGGCTCAAACGGCAGGCTGGTTCTTCCCAAGCCTCTTCGCGAACAGCTCAACTATTTCGACTCCTTATATTTAAGTTACGGCATCAACGCCCCCTGTATATGGCTACTTCCAGGCGACGAGCTCCCTCTCCTGCTGGAAAAGCTCAAAGCAGCAATCCCCATAACAGATAAGCGGGCACAGCAATATCTAAGGATGCTCTCTTCTTCATCGGTAAAAGTAAAAATGGATTCGATGGGCCGCATAATCATCCCGGAGCATCTCCGCAAGTACGCGGGCATAAGCTCCGGTGAATGCGTGATCCTCGGAGTCATGGACCGTTGTGAGATATGGGATAAAGAAACATGGCAAAAACTCGTTCAGGAAAGCGACCTTTCAGAACTGGCAGAAAATGTATTTGAAAATTACCGGATATGACGCACATACCGGTAATGGCGGAGGAGGTGTTAAAATATCTCCCTTGGGCAGAAGGGAAGGTAATACTTGACCTGACGCTTGGAATGGGGGGATATGCAAAAACATTTCTGGAGAATTCCGGGACTGTTTTTTTTATTGGAGTGGATCTCGATGAGGAAGCCCTGGAAATAGCGGAAAACAACCTGAAAGACTTCCACAACAAAATCCTCATCAGGGAAAATTTCAAAAACATACCGGCCATATTGGAAAAGGCCGGAGTTGAAAAGGTTGACGGTATTCTCGGTGATCTCGGACTTTCCAGCTTACAACTGGATGCCACGGAAAAAGGATTTTCATACAGGGGCGGTTTGCTTGATATGAGATTCAGTAAACTGGGGCAGAATGAAACAGCGAAGGACCTGGTCAACAGGCTTCCCGAAAGGGAGCTTGCCGATCTTATTTATAAATACAGCCAGGAGAAATATTCCAGGCGGATAGCATCGGCCATAGTCCGCGAAAGAAGAAGCGGCGAAATCACCGATGCAAAGCGCCTTTCGGACATCATCGTAAAAAGCATCCCCGCCGTTGCAAGGCACGGGAAGATCCACGCCGCGACAAAGACGTTCATGGCGCTCAGGATGGCCGTAAACATGGAGCTTGAAAATTTACAGGAGATGCTCCCGCTTGCATGGGAAGCTCTGAAGCCCGGCGGCAGGATGGTTATACTTGCTTATCACAGCATGGAAGACCGCATAGTCAAAAATTTCATGAGAGAACGCAGGGCAAAAAAGAAATGTGCATTTGACGGGATACACGATCTTATCATGCTTACTCCCTCCCCTGTCCGGCCCGGCGACGATGAAATCGCAAGGAACCCGAGAAGCAGGAGCGCCCGCTTGAGGGCAGCCGAAAAAATTTCAGGAGGTGACTGAGTTGGAGGCATTGGCTTATAAGGAAACAGTCGTCAGGAAACCCGTTCAACAGATGTCCGAGGCCCGGTACATCTCCAGGGCGATCCGCAGGAAGCGCATCATGATACAGGTTTTATTAATTACAGCCATCTCAATCTTCTCCACCCTGTACCTTGTCGAATGTGTCAAAGGGCTCAATTACCAGCAGAAAACGATTAATTACACGCTCCAGCTTAACCAACTCGACAAGCAATGTGAAGAAGTGGATGCACGGCTTGCAGAGCTTCGCAACCTGGGCAGGCTCGAGGCCGAGGCGAAAAAGCTGGGGATGGTCTATCCCAAACGACATAAGTTCCTGGATTTTTCCAATAACAGGCTGAGTTTATATACGGAATAGCGGAGATTCTTCCGGGAGGGAAACGGGCAGAGGATGAACTGGGATAAGAATATAAAAAACAGGTTGTGGCGTACGCTGGCGATATTTCTCACCATCGCGGTTTTTTTATCCGCCGCACTTTTCAATGCCCAGATCCTCAAAGGCCAGGAATACAAGCAGCTTGCCAAAGTCCAGAGGACTGACAGGATCAGATCATTATACCTGAGAGGCTCCATATACGACAGGAACAGGAACCTCCTGGCCGAAAGCACCAACCGCCCTTCGCTCGCCGCCCACCCGTACAGGATGCGGAATCCCCGCCTCGTGGGCAGGGTGCTGTCAAACGCTTTGAACCTGGACGAGAAAAAAATTATCGAAATTTTAACATCGCCTCCCGAAGTAACGGAAGTCAAAAGAAACGTCGATTTAAAGATGCAGCAAAAATTTGCGCTTGCCAAAAAGAGGTTCCCGACAGCTTTGAAAGGCATTTTCCTTACCCCGGTGGGCGACGGCACATCGCTGCCTTCCCTTGTCGCAAATCCTGATAAAATCAGGGACCGGCGCCTGGCGGCGAAGCTGCTTGCAGAGACTATGGGCTTCAAAGAAAAAGAGACTTTCGAAAACCTCCGCAACATAAACAAGTTCGTTTACCTTTCATACAAGATGAGTTACAATCTTGAAAACAAATTCAAAATAGCTAAAGAAAAATACCGCCTGCAACTAAAAGACGTATTCGCCGTAGAGGAAGAATCGGGCAAAAGGATATATCCCAAGGGGACTCTTGCCGGGCATATCATGGGATTTTCTGGCTTCGACGACAAGGGGATGTCCGGTGTTGAGTTGAGCTTCAACCCACAGCTTAAAGGCGGAGCCAGCTACGCGCTGGCGGAAGTTGACCCGCTCGGGAGGCTGCTGCCGGGAAGCAAGATACTGCGCAAGCCCGGCGCCACTTCGCTCAACCTCGTCCTTACAATAGACGAGTATATTCAATACCAGGCGGAAAGAGAGCTTCTGGCCGTCCCTTCAGTCGCAACATTTATCAGGTAACTTTTTATTGTCATGAACGCAAGGACGGGAGAAATCCTTGCAATGACAAATTACCCGCTTTTCAATCCGGGGAAATCAGGCAAATTGACAAGTCTTTATCCCGCCATGAACCGTTGTATCGGCGAAGTTTACGAGCCGGGCAGCACGTTGAAAGTATTCACCGTTGCAGCGGGGCTGGATTCGGGCCTTGTAAAGCAGACAGACACTTTCACAGCAGGCGGCACGATAACTGTTGACGGGTGGCCCATAGCCAACGCCAATGACGGCTTCGGTGCCAATTCAATGGAGAAGCCCAGGGACATACTCACATATTCTTTCAATGTAGGCGCCGCCAGCATAGGGCTCAGAATGCAGAGCAAAAAACCGGGGATAGTAAGCGCTTACCTGAAGCGCTTCGGGTTCGGGCATACGACAGGGATCGATCTCCCCGGCGAGCAGAGCGGCATCATGCCTGCCGACAATGAAATAAGGCCGATCAATGTTGCTACAATGTCATTCGGGCAGGGGATATCGGTAACCCCGCTCCAGTTGATATCGGGCTACCAGGCCATAGCAAACGACGGCGTGAGGATGCGCCCGTTGATAGCCAGGGAGCTTATTGACAAGAACGGTTCGGTAGCATTAACATATCATCCCGAAAAGATCGGTGAGCCCATAACTCCCGAAACTGCGGGGGTTATTAAAAGTTACCTGATAAATGTTGCGACTGAAGGGACGGCCAAGAAAGCACAGATTAAAGGATATATAATCGGCGGAAAAACAGGAACCGCACAGATCCCGCTTCCTACAGGCGGTTATGATTCCGGTAATTATGTAGCGTCATTCGTCGGGTTTGCGCCAGCAGACGATCCGAAACTTGTGATCCTCGTGAAAGTCGATGCTCCGAAAGGTTGTGCTTACGGCGGAGTCGTTGCGGCGCCCATATTCAGCAGGCTGGCACGCGCATCGTTGCTCCACATGAATATATCACCTGATGACAATATTACAAACAACAAATACGGAGGAGCAGTTAATGCGACTGAGTAGCTATTATGACGATTTAAAGCCCGTTAAGATAGAAGGGGAAGATGATCCTGAGATAACCGGCATTTCATGCGATTCGAGATCGACAAAACCCGGCGACCTGTTTTTTTGCATAAAGGGATATAAGCATGACGGCCACCTCTTCGGCCCGGAGGCCATAGTGGCGGGCGCAAGTGCTGTAGTTGCGGAAAGAGAAGTCCCCCATCCCGACGACGTCCCCCTTATTTATGCGAAAGACACGCGCAAATCCCTGGCGTTATCGGCAAGCCGGTTCTACGGTTATCCCGCTGAACACCTCAGCATTACGGGCTTTACCGGCACTAACGGCAAAACCACCGGCACTTACGCCCTGGGGTCCATACTGCAGAACGCCGGGTTGAAAGCCGGGGTGATAGGCACCCTGAACCTTAAAATGGGAAACGAAGAATATCCCCTGATAAACACGACTCCCGAATCGGTCGATCTTCAAAAATATTTCGCAATGATGCAGGAGCGTGGCATCACTCATGTCAACATGGAAGTCTCGTCTCACAGCCTCGTCCTGGACAGGGTTTACGGGATACCGTTCAACGTGGCCGTATTCACCAATATCACCCAGGACCACCTGGATTTTCATAAAAATATGAACGAGTACCTGAAAGCAAAGCTCCAGTTGTTTTCGATGATCAAACCCGGGGGCACAGGGGTCGTCTGCCTGGATGACCCTCACGCCCTGGATTTTATAAAAGCCTGCAAGGAGAAGGTCATCACTTACGGCTTTATGGAAACTGCCGATGTCCGCGCGACCGAGATAACTTATTCAACCGACGGGACGACATTCAAATGGATATACCCGAGGGGAGAATACCCGGTCAGACTCGGCATTACGGGATTCTTCAACCTTCAAAACCTCCTGGGAGCATCGGCCGCGGCGCTTGCGCTGGGGATACCTCCTGAAAAAATCGTCAGGGGGCTTGAAGAGTTCAAAGGAATAAAAGGCCGCTTCCAGAGAGTTACAAGAGGCCAGCCTTTCCTGGTAATGATCGATTATGCCCATACGCCCGGCGGGATAGAAAGCGTACTCCAGGCCGCAAGGCCGCTGACGAAAAATAAATTAAACATCGTCCTGGGTTGTGGCGGCGACAGGGACAAAGAGAAGCGCCCCCTGATGAGCGGCGCCGCTTCAAGGCTGGCAGACAAAGTTTACCTGACCTCCGATAACCCCCGCTCTGAAGACCCCCAGTCGATAATCGCCGACATGGAATGTGGGATAAAAGACCAGGGGAAAAAGTATGAAATAGAGCCTGACCGCCGCACCGCGATTGAGAAAGCGCTTACGGAAGCACGGGAAGGCGATACGATCATTATCGCGGGCAAGGGCCATGAGTCCTACCAGATTTTTTCCGATAGGAAAATACACTTCGACGATTCCGAAGTGGCAGGCGAAATCCTCGAAGAATTGGGATATGAAGAAAGGGACACTACTCAAAAATGAGCAGCCCGTTTGAAAATGCAGGCTCCGATATAAAGGCTCCTGCCTGCCGGCAGGAGCGGCTTTTCAATCTTGAAGAGGTGTTGAGAGCCACCGGAGGCCGGATGGGAAGCAATCATATACCCGGAGATACCCCTCTGCCCAGAATCTCCACAGATACGCGTACCATCCGGCCCGGTGATCTCTTCATCCCGCTTTCGGGCGAGAATTTCAACGGCCACAATTTCATGGAAGAAGCCTTCAAAAAAGGCGCTGCTTACGCCATAACATCGGAACTCTTCCCTGATAAAGATTTTTCACCGCGCCTCATCACGGTTGACGATACTCTGAAAGCGTTACAGAACCTTGCGAAGTACCGCCGCAACAGCTTCCCTGACCTCCAGGTGATCGGCGTAACCGGTTCCAACGGCAAGAGCACTGTGAAGGATATGCTCCACGGTATCCTGTCCGTTTCGCTCAATACTCTCAAGACGCCGGGAAATTTGAATAATGAAATAGGTCTCCCCCTTACCCTGCTTTCATTAAAAGAAGAACACCAGGCCGTAGTAGCGGAACTTGCCATGCGAGGCAAGGGGGAGATTTATGAACTGGCCCGGATCCTCCAGCCCCAGGTCGGGGTGATAACCACCATTGCGGAAACGCACATCGAGCTTCTCGGCTCCATAGAAGCCATAGCCGAATCCAAGGCCGAACTGCTCGAATGCCTGCCGCCCGACGGCTGCGCCATCCTGCCTGCAGACAGCCCTTATTTCCAACTGCTCGTCAGACACAGCAAGGCGCCTGTCATCTCGTTCGGGTACAAAAACCAGGCCCACGTCTCGCTCCTGGAAGCGGAGCCTTTAGGGCTCGGAGGCTGGAAGGCGAAGTTCAAGCTGTTCGCTCAAAAAATAACGCTGAGAGTCCCGTTCCCCGGCATGCACAACCTTTTCAATATGCTTGCTGCAATAGCCGCGGCGCGGTTCGTCGGCATCGACCCGGACGACATCCAGGAAGGGATTTTAAACATCCAGCTTTCCCCGATGAGGCTCCAGATCATGAACGCCCCCGGCGATATCATCATCCTGAACGACGCATACAACGCAAGCCCCAATTCAACGAGGGCGGCGCTGGAAACGCTGCGCGACCTGGATTACCCCGGAAGGAAGCTGGCCGTGCTGGGCGATATGCTGGAGCTGGGGCACGAAAGCAAAAACGGGCACAGGATGATCGGGGAAGCTGCGGCGGCATCGGGCCTGACATACCTTATCGCCGTCGGCAAAGACGCGAAGATAATCGCCGATTCGGCCGAGGCGTCCGGCCTTAAAGGCAGGGTCTTTTATTTCGAAGACAAAAGCGGCGCAATTGAAAAGCTGCGCTCCCTCATCAAGCCCAAAGACATAATCCTGTTCAAAGCGTCCAGGAGGATACAACTGGAAACTATGGTCAGGGAATTAACGGCTCCGGGCGGTGAGCCGGAATGAGCGCAAGCCTCTACATCCACCTGCTTACATCGGGCCTCCTGATTTCTTTCATATTAACTATGCCGGTGTTTCCTGCATTCATAAATTTTATGAAAAATAAATCGATGGGGCAGCAGATCCGGGGGGACGGCCCGAAAGATCACATCAGCAAAGCAGGGACTCCGACACTCGGCGGCCTTGTCTTCATCGTAACAGCCGGTATAATAGCCGTTGTACTGACAAAAGCAGACCCCAGGGTGTGCTGGTTTTTTCTCATAGTCGGGCTTGCCATGCTCCTGGGATTTGCCGACGACATAATCCAGGTGAGAGCGAAACGCTCGCTGGGCCTGCGCGCAAGATACAAGTTCATATTACAGATTTTAATCGGGGTTCTGCTTGCGTGGGTTCTCGTAAAGATCGGCCAGCCGCACAACCTGATCATCCCGTTCATCGGGCAGGTACAGATCGGGATATACGCCGCATCTTTCATTGCAATATTGACGCTGGTCAGCACCATGAACGCCGTAAACCTTACCGACGGGCTTGACGGCCTTGCGGGAGGCCTCTCGATACTTGCGCTGGCGGCCTTCGGGGCGATAGCCGCTTTAAAGGGCGATTTCCCGCTGCTCGTAGCTACATCATGCACCATCGGCACCTGCATGGCATTCCTGTGGTTCAATTTCAACCCCGCAAAAATTTTCATGGGAGATACCGGATCTCTCGGGCTTGGCGCCGCCATCGCAGCGCTTGCAGTATTGACAAGGTCGGAATTCTATCTCCCGTTAATCGGCGGGATATTCGTCATCGAAACGCTGTCGGTAATAATACAGGTTATTTATTTTAAAATCACAAAAGGCAAAAGGATTTTTAAAATGAGCCCCATCCACCACCACTTCTGTATCGACGGGCCTCCGGAATACCTGGTTACGGTCAGGTTCTGGCTGGTCGGCGCGATACTTGCCGTGCTGGGGCTTGTTATCTATACGTGGGGAGGATTAAATTGAACCCCTTGGATCTTAAAGAAAAAAGAGTCAGCATCATGGGGCTTGGCAGGACAGGCATAGCACTGGCCAGGACTCTTCACAACATGGGCGCAAAGCTTTTCCTTTCGGAGTCGGAGAATAGCAACAATCTCAATTCGACACTTGAATTGCTGAAAGACATCCCTGCTGAAATCGAATCGGGCGGCCATACCGACCTGATTTATAAAGACAAAGACCTGATCGTCATAAGCCCGGGGATACCGTCGAACATACCGGTACTGGAAGAAGCGCGAAAACACGGCGTCGAAGTGATAAGCGAGGTCGAGCTTGCTTACCGTCTCTGCCCGGCGCCCATTATTGCAATAACCGGGACCAAGGGGAAATCGACGACCGCCACGATACTGAACCGGCTGCTCGAAGCGCACGGGATACCGTCGCTGCTTGCAGGAAATATAGGGATACCTGTCGTTTCGGAACTTTCCAGGGCGAAAGAAAACGGCTGGGTGGTCCTTGAAGTAAGCAGCTTTCAGCTTGAAACCGTAAAAGAATTCCATCCGAAGGTCGCGGCGTTCCTCAACTTCTACCCTGATCATCTCGACAGGCACCAGACCATGCAGGAATACCTCGATATGAAAATGCGGATATTCTCATGCCAGGACGAAAACGATCTTGCCGTCCTCAACGCCGACGACCCTGCAGTGATTGAAAGTACCGCCGGGATTAAGGCAAAGAAACTTTTATTCGGGGTCGATTACCGTCCAGGGCTTTCGGCATATATCGACGACGATGAACTTGTCGTAGCATTAAACGGCCATAAAATAAGGCTCTCTCCAAAAAACAAAAACCTCATGGGAGCCCATATCCGCAAAAACGCCTTGGCTGCGCTGCTTATAGCACATATTGCGGGCGCCGATCTTGGCAACGCGCTCGAAGTCCTGGAAAACTTCAAGCCGCTGCCACACCGGCTGCAGAGAATTGCGGAAGTTGACGGCATCCTCTATGTTGACGACTCCAAGTCAACCACCCCCCATTCTTCAAAGGCCGCCGTCATGAGCTTTGCAAGGCCTGTGATCCTGATCGCAGGCGGGAGGGACAAGGGGCTGGATTTCACGCCGCTCACTTGCGAACTTTCTAAAAAAGTAAAAGCGCTCGTAGTAATGGGCGAAGCTTCCGGCAAAATTTCGCAGGCGGCAAAAGAGCAGGGTTTTGACGATATTATCACGGCGGGAAACATGGAGGATGCTTTATTAAAAGCCAGGGAAGCCGCAAATGAGGGCGATGTGATACTCCTGTCGCCCGGTTGCACCAGCTTCGACATGTTCAAAAACGCCGAAGAGCGGGGCAATTCATTCACCAGCCTGGTGGAAAAAATGACCGGGGGGGGAGAGATTTGAAGATTTCAAATATCGCGAACGTCATAAGGGGCCCGTGGATAAAGAAGAAAAAGCCGGAAGGCGACGAGACCCGCAGGAAGCCCGATTATTCGCTGCTCCTGATCATTATCCCCCTTTGCGTCCTCGGCTGTGCAATGGTGATGATCTCCGGATCGGTAGAGAGCCACTATCTCCAGCTTGATGCTTTCCACTTTTTCAAACGCCACCTGCTGGTCCTTTTCCTCGGCGTACTTGCTTTCTTTGCCGGCCGCTATATCAATTTTACGAAAATAGATCCTTTCTGGCTCGGAGTCATTTCGTTCGGCGGCGTCGTCATAAGCATAGGACTGCTGGCGCTGGTTCTCTACATGCCAGCCGACCCCAGCGGCCTCCACCGCCAGATGAACATCTGGAAAATAGCTTTCCAACCTTCCGAGGTTGCCAAATTCTGCCTGATATTTTACCTCGCACACTTCCTTGCAAAAAGACAGGGCAACCTGAAATTCACAGACCTTATAGTCCCTTCGATCATAACAGGAATAATTTTCCTGCTTATTAAAAAAGAACCCTCGCTCGGAACCAATGTTATTATAGGCGCCGCTTTCCTTTTCATGGTCTGGATGGCGGGCGCCAGGCGCTGGATGATGGCCGGCTACATGGGAATAGGAACTATTTTCCTTTTCCATGAAATAAAAGATGAACCCTACCGGCTCAAACGCATTCTCGATTTTTTGCCGGAAAACCCGCTCGTTAAGAAAATCTTCGGTACCCTGCCCGACAACACCCTTGCAGAAGCAGCTTACCACACGAAGCAAAGCCTTATAGCAATAGGCTCCGGTGGGTTGTACGGGGACAGCTTCGGCGAAGGTCTTCAAAAATATTTCGTGCCCGAGATACACACCGATTTCATCTTTTCGGCGATAGGAAACGAACTTGGATTGATGGGCACGCTTCTTGTACTGGCGCTTTTCTGCGGGCTTATATACATAGGCTTTAGAATAGCGCTCAAGACCCGAAACAACTACCTGGCCCTCATGGCTTCCGGAATTACATTCGTCATAGGCTTCCAGGCCTTTTACAACATAGCGATGACTCTCCGTTTCGCGCCATGCACCGGCATGACGCTCCCGCTTGTCAGCTTCGGGGGCACTTCCCTGTGCATGACG
>JAMCWD010000050.1:95490-117442 GCA_023475345.1 Chloroflexota bacterium
CGAACGAAATGACTCCGAGCCAGAAAGGATCTATTTTCGTAAAATTGATATAGCGGCCGGCAAAGAAAGCAAGTACGCCGAGGAAAAGGACCAGCAGGTGGCGTTTGAAAAAGTGGAGGATTACTGGCGTCCCTGAGGGGGATTGTTTTGAAAAAATATAGAGTTATATTGACCGGCGGAGGCACCGGAGGACATTTATACCCGGGGCTTGCCGTTGCCGGGGCTTTAAAGGAAAGGGGTGATGTGGAAGATATCCTGTTTTTAGGAGTACGCCACGGAATCGAAGCTTCCGTGGTTCCATCGGAAGGTTACCGGGTGGAATTTGTGCCCGCAAAAGGTCTTGGCGGCGGTGTATTCAAGAAGGTCGAGGCGGTTATGCTTACATGCATGGGAATAATCTCGGCATACGGCAAGATAAGGAAATGGAAGCCCGACCTGATAATAGGCCTCGGAGGATATGCCAGCGTCCCAGGCGTTATAGCAGGGCACATGAACAAAGTCCCGATACTGCTGCTGGAGCAGAACAGGGTTCCGGGAAAAGCTTCCCGGTTTCTCGCGGGGAAAGCAGATATAATCTGCGTGAGTTTCCCGGACAGCGGGGAGCATTTACCTCAAAAAAATGTTGAATTTACAGGAAATCCTGTTCGCGAAAAAATTATATCGGCAGACCGGGAGGAATCCCGGAAAAAATTGGGAATAAATAACCTCTGTATCCTGGTAACCGGGGCTTCACAGGGAGCAAGGAGCATAAACTATGCTGTCCTGGATGCCCTAAGGAAGTGGAAGGATAACGATTGGACCCTTGTCCACCTTACGGGGAAAAAAGAATATCCCGCGGTGGCCAGGGAAAAAGAATCCGTCCTTCCGGGGCCTTGCCGCCTGGACTACAGGCCGCTGGCATACGTGGAAGATATCCATGAATACTATGCGGCCGCGGACCTGGTGATAGCAAGGTCAGGGGCGACGACGCTGGCCGAGATAACGGCCAGGGGGTTGCCTGCGGTGCTGGTGCCTTTCCCGTATGCAGCGGGGGGACACCAGGAACAAAACGCCAGGTGGCTTGAATCCGCAGGCGGCGCGGTCGTCTTGCCGGACAACGAACTAGAAGGTCTTTCGGGAATAGTGGAGGAACTGTCCTCCGACCCCAAAAGGCTGGACGATATGAGAACAAGAAGCAGGGGAGCCGGGAAACCGGACGCTCTCCGGCTTATCATGACGCAGGTAGATAAGCTTCTCAATACCGGCGAAAGGAGTTCACAATGAAAAAATTCCGTCATGTGCATTTTGTGGGAATCGGCGGAATAGGCATGAGCGGTATCGCCCGCATAATGGCCCTTATGGGATACCATGTCAGCGGAACGGATATAAAAAGCAACAGCCTTACCAGGGAACTGGAAGAACTGGGCTGTGTTATACGCATCGGGCACGAAGCCCAACATGTTCAGGGCGCAGACGTAGTCGTAGTTTCTACGGCCATACCCGATGATAATCCCGAGCTAATGGAGGCCAACTCTTCCGGGATCAAGATCATGCAGAGAGCCGAAATGCTGGCGTATCTCATGGAAAACCGCTTCGGAATCACTGTCGCAGGCACGCACGGTAAAACCACCACCACGTCCATGATCGGGTTCCTCCTTGAAAATTGCGGTCTGGACCCCACCCTGGTTATCGGTGGAGAACTGAACGATTTCGGGGCCAATGCAAAGCTGGGGCGCCTGCCTTATTTCGTAGCGGAAGCCGATGAAAGCGACGCTTCTTTCCTGAACCTCAGCCCGAGAATCTCTGTAATTACAAGCACCGACGTGGATGTAAACCTTAACTACAAGGCTTTCCACGAGATGGGTTTCGATTATGATTCCATCCGGGAAAAGGTACTGGATATGTTCCTCCAATATATCCATTGTACTCACCCGGAGGGCAGGGTTATCCTCTGCACGGACCAGGAAGAAACAAGGAGTTTCATGCCGAAGATCCGCCGCCCGTTTATAACTTACGGGATGGGCAAAGGGCACTGTCTCAGGGCTGAAGACCCCGAATTGAACGGCATGAGTTCGTCTTTCCAGGTTTATTACAGGGAGAAACACCTGGGCGAGATGAAATTAAAAGTGCCCGGCAGGCATAATATACTGAACTCGCTTGCCGCGACGGCCGTAGGGATGGAAATGGGGCTTGAATTCGGGCAGATCCGCAAAGCCCTGTCGGAATTCAGCGGTGTCCAGCGCAGGTTCCAGATCCTGGGTGAAGAAGACGGGATAATGGTGGTGGACGATTACGCCCACAACCCCGCCAAGATAAAAGCGGCGCTTGCAGCGGCCGCCGGGCTCGGCAAACGCCGCGTAGTAGCGGTTTTCCAGCCCCACAGGTACACCAGGACACGTCTCCTTCTCGACCAGTACAGGGACACTTTCAAGGACGCGGACATGGTCCTCGTCATGCCCATATACGCAGCCGGGGAAGAGCCGATAGAAGGCATAGATTCCGCTCTGCTGGCCGATGTTATAAGGAAAGGCTGCGGGAAAATCCCTGTGCTCCTGGTCTCTTCGGAAGAAGAAGCGCTTTCCATTATAACCGGCGGGGGACAGGTAGGAGATCTTGTTATAACACTGGGCGCAGGCGATGTTACCCATACCGCACAGAAGCTTATGAAGCGTCTGGCCGACCGTTCCGCCAGGAGGCATCTTTCTCTCAGACAGGCAGTCTGAAGAGGGGCTTCCTTATCCCGAAAACCAGAACGATATATAGGTTGCATATCTATAAATCATATTATTAATTTACCCGGCAGGTTTTGCCTGTTTTATTTAGTATGTAATTTATGAATATTGCCGGCTCATCCGGTAACCGGCAACCCCGTTACGAGGCCTGAATGAAAGAACCCGAAGGATTGCTCCGAAACGAGCCGATGAGCCGCCACACCACGCTTCATGTAGGTGGGGCGGCTGATTTTTTCATTTCCTGCATCAACGAAGACGGCCTTCTCGAAGCCGTCGAATGGGCGAAAGCTAAAAACAAGCCTTTGCTTATAATCGGCGCAGGCAGCAACCTCCTCGTTTCGGATGACGGCATAGAAGGCGTTGTAATTAAGCTTGACGGGGAATTTAAAGTTTTAAAGCAAGTCTCCCCTACCCTCATCAGTGCGGGCTGCAGCGTTTTCGTGCCGGAGTTGTCGCGTTACTGCGCAGAAAAAGGATTGGGCGGCCTGGAATTTGCCAGGGGCATCCCAGGAAGTCTCGGCGGGGCACTCGTGATGAATGCCGGAGCTTACGGCCACAGCATCGGAGAGCTTATCAGATCCGTCAGGCTCTTCAGGGACGGCAACTTTTTCACCATAAACAAAAAAGAAATTAATTTCGGATACAGGGAAAGCGGATTTCTCCATGAATCTATCCTGTTGTTTGCAGAAATAGAGCTTGTGCCGGGCTCTGCGGAAAAGCTGGAGGAAACTGCTGCGGAATTCATGAGAAAAAGAAAGGAACGCCAGCCGTTGAACGCATGGAGCGCAGGCTGCGCCTTCAGAAACCCGCCGGGTGAAAAAGCATGGAAGCTGATCGAAGAATCGGGAGCGCATCTTTTCAAGGTCGGCGGCGCGGAAGTTTCCGGGCTTCATAAAAATTTTATTATAAACACGGGCAAAGCGCATGCCTCCGACATCTGGCGGCTTATGTGCATGGTAAAAGATAAAGTAAAATCGGAAACCGGCATAGAACTGGAAATGGAAGTAAAAAAAGTTGGGAGATGGTAACCCGATGAAAGTAGCCGTTCTTATGGGAGGGCGTTCCCCCGAGAGGGAAGTCTCTTTACGCAGCGGGCACAACGCATCGCAGGCATTGAAAGACGCCGGCTTCGATATCGTTGAGATAGACGCCCAGGCCGATATCGCACAAAAGCTTTTTGAAAACGGGGCCGACGTGGTTTTCATAGCTTTACACGGGGAGCTGGGAGAAGACGGCACGCTCCAGGGTCTGCTCGAATATATCGGCGTCCCGTACACCGGCAGCGGCGTCATGGCTTCCGCCGTCGCAATGGACAAGTGTATGAGCAAAAAACTTTTCACCGCGGCCGGTGTCCCCACACCGGGATATATCGAGATATGCCGCGATACGGACATTGACAATATCAGGGAAATGCTGGAGGAGAAAAAACTCGAGCCCCCGATCGTAATAAAGCCGAACAGCCTCGGCTCGACGATAGGGATCTCTATTTTATACGATTTCGACGGCCTGGAAGCCGCGGTAAAGGAGGCTTTCAACTACAGCCACAAGGTCTTGATCGAGGAATTCATCCCCGGCAAAGAGATCACGGTAGGGATACTCGGCGGCAAAGAGCCTTTCGCAGTCCCGTCGATAGAGATCGTCCCCAAGGGCGAATACTACACTTACGAAACCAAGTATCTCCCCGGGATGAGCGACCATATCATTCCCGCCCGCATCGGGGAAGAAGCCAATATCCTGGCAGAAGAGCTGGCTTTGAAAGCGCACAACGCACTGGAGTGCTACGGCATGTCGAGGGTGGATATGATCGTGCGGGAAGACGGAAAAATTTTCGTGCTGGAAGTCAACACCATACCCGGCATGACGCAGACCAGCCTGCTGCCGGAGGCGGCCGCCAAAATCGGCATAGATTTCAGGGAATTCGTAAAGCTTCAGGTCGAGTGGGCGCTTGAGCGTGAAAAAGAAAAGCCCCTGATAAGCCGCAAGGGACCCGGCATCTTAGGAGACGAGGTCGCAGCCATTACAACGAATAAGGAAAAGCAGGCGGATACATGATCCGAACGAGGAACTTTTTCGAGCATAAAAGAGTCCTCTTAATCCTGTTTTGTATTTTCATATTGTCCCAGGTCATTTTTTTCGGCTCACAATATTTCACATTAAAAAAAGTAACTGTTCAGGGAAACAAATATATCGGGAACGAGGAATTGATGGCCGCCGCCAACCTGGAACTGGGCGTCAACGCTTTTCTTTTCCCCGCAAAAAAAGCTGAAGCCAGGCTAAAAGCCCTGCCCCGGATAAAAAGCGCAAAAGTAAGGATCAGCCTGCCGTCCTGCGTCAGCATCAGGGTCGTTGAAAGGACGCCGTTTCTCCTGGTCGCAGGCGATTCGTCGGATACCACATGGTACGGCGTGGATAATGAAGGTATAGTTATCGAGAAAGACCCGGTCGAGCAGATTAAAGACCTGCCCATTCTCATTATCGGCGGGGATATAAAAGTCGGTGACAGGATACCTTTCGAGTATCTGAAAACTTATTCCGGCCTTCTTTCGAAAATGTTTGCGGAAGAAGTCGGGCGGGTAAGCTGGGTAAGGATTGATCCTGAAGAGGGTTTGTCATATAATTATTCAGACATAGACGACAATGATATAGTCGTGCGGTTGGGAGATCTTTCCGGGCTCGATAAAAAATTCCGCATTTTAAGAAAGTACCTCGAGCTTGAAGGAAAAAAGGATGAAAAGGACCGGGAGCAAATAGAGATGATAGATCTTGCCAATGACCCGCCCGTTGTTAAACCGAAATCGAATATAGAAAAGAAGTCGAAGTAAGAATGAACCGTAAAAACCCGGCAAAGGCAAAAAGTGACTGGAAAAAAAGCTGGCAGATACCCCTGGCGCTTGGTTGTATCGTGCTGGGCATTATGGTTTCGCTCCAGTTCAGGAGTCAGAAGAACGAAGGGTTCCCATTATATAACGAGCGTACCGACCTTTTGAAAATGGTCCGCAACCTGGAACAGGAGCGGAGCAGGCTCCAGGATGACCTTGCGGAGACCAAGAAGCTCATGGAAGAATATGTAACCGCATCAAATAAGAGCAAGGCTTCAATGGAAGTCATCGACAAGGAATTCAACTCGGCCAGGATGCAGGCGGGCCTTACAGACCTGGAAGGTCCCGGCGTAATCGTAAAGCTGAACGATTCGCCAAACCGCCCGACAGGCACCGACGACCCTTATTATTTCTTAGTTCACGACGTCGATATCCAGGCGCTGGTAAACGAGTTGTGGTCTGCAGGCGCCGAGGCCGTCAGCGTCAACGACCAGCGCCTTGTAAGCAATTCGTCAATACGATGCGCGGGGCCGACGATACTTGTCAACGCCACCCGGATCACCCCGCCTTACGAAATCAAAGCCATCGGGCCTTCAAAAATAATTGAAAGCTCGCTCCGCATGACGGGAGGTTTCATGGACAGCATGATCCCTTCCATCCAGAACGGGGTAGAGGTGAAAATCCAGAGAAGAGATAAGATAGTCATCCCCCCGTACCAGGGGAGCCTGATTTTCCGGTATGCCCAGCCCGTAACGGAAATCGAAGAGAAAAAAGAAACAAGGTAATAAGAAAGGAGGAACCTCAATATGTGGCTTGTGCTCGGACTTCTGGTCGGTTTGCTCATGGGGGCTTTCCTTCCTTTCACCATCCCGGCAGCCTATTCGAAATACATATCGGTCGCCTTCCTTGCAGGTCTTGACTCGGTGCTGGGGGGCGTCAGGGCGGGGCTTGAGAAAAGGTTCGACATCCTTTCATTCATAAGCGGCTTTATCATGAACGCGCTCCTGGCGGCCCTGCTCACTTACATGGGCGACAGGCTGGGCGTCGATCTGTACCTTGCCGCAATCATAACTTTCGGCGTAAGGATTTTCCAGAATCTGGGATTTATCCGCTGGAATTTGATGGAAGAACCTCTCAGGCATTCGGTACACCTGGACCACGCCAAGCCTCCCGAATCGAAACCTTCCTGACCCGGCATCGATGTAATCCTGTTTAACCCTTATTTCATCGAGGGGCTTGAGCCTGCAAGAATTCCCGCCGCAAACTTACACTTCAAATAGCTCCATGCATATTTAAGCTCGACCATCGCATCCCGGTTCTTGAGAGAAAAGGTATTATCGGGATTTAAAATAAATACGGGACGGTCCCGGTTAAGCAACCCTATAAGCGGGGAAAAAAACGCCCTGCTCGTCAAAACCGCGGTATATCTATGTCTTCTCAGCTTCCCTGCCATAGCAACGACTTCTTTCTGGGAAAGGCCGTGGCCGAAAAACATCCTGCCCGAAAACTGGTTCTTCAAATACTCCTCTCCCGCCATGTCGCATTTTTCCGAAGGCAGGGCGATTCCTAAAATATCTTCCATCCTTTTTATGTCTTTCGCAGATTCCGGGAAATACAGGATGCGCCCGTAACAGGCTTTCCTCACCTCTTCGATACCGGCGCCGGGAAGGTTGTGCGGCGGGGGAAATTTATGATCCTGCCTCCCCCATCTTCCTTCTTTAAAATCTTCGATGCCTTGTTCGGCGGCCTTCCGATAGCCTTCGAACCCCCATATATCGAAAAGGTTCGATGCCATGTATGCCCTGAATGCCGCTTTGTTTTTTATCCTCCGGTCTCCGTGGCGGAAAAAAAAGATCAGGGAGTTGCGGGTAGAGTAATACCGTTGTAGCGGCGAGCCGCGCAATACGGTCATGTCGCGGTGCTCCATCTTCGCGGACGAAGTTGCGATGATATCCCAGCCTGCTTTACGATGCCGCCAGCCCATGTCGATATCTTCCCACATGTAGAAAAATACGGGGTCGGTAGGCTCGACGGGATCGTGCTTTACAAAAACTCCCATCTCGCTCCGTCCCTTTAACGCCTCCGCCCGATATAAGGCCCCACAACCCTGCGGGAGGTAATCTACCCTGTACGTCCTCCGCTCGCCGGTATCGCGCATGCCTTTTTCCATCGGGGCCGAAGTTACATTATCCCAATCCACCTTTGCGCCCGTTTCAAATACGATGTCCGGGAAATCCGCATTGAGAACAGCCGGGCCGACCTGTGCGGCATCGGGATTTTTCTCCGCCGCCTCAACCAGCGCCCGGAGCGCCCCCTCGCGAACCGTAACGTCCGAATCCAGGAGCCATATATACTTACTGCCATGCTCCTTTAAAATATAATCGAACCCCGTCCTGAACCCGCCCGCCGAGCCGAGGTTCTCACCTGTCTTCAGCATTTCGACTTCCGGGAACCGCTCCGCTACGGCTTCGGCAGAGCCGTCCGCAGAGCCGTTTTCCACCAGCACGACTCTCAAGCCAGGGTAATCCATCTCTGAAAGACGTTTCAGCAAATCCAGCGTCATCTCTTTCCTGTTCCAGTTGACCGTCAGTACGGTTACCGAAGGCTGAAGCGAATCCATCAGGACTTCTCTCTTTCAAAACTTCTTCTCATGAGATCTTTTGCAAGCTTCGGCCTGGAAAGATTTTCCGAAACATACTTGCGCGCCATCCGCCCCATTATACCCAGCGATTCCCTGTCCCCGTAAGCTTTGCGGACTGCGGCGGGGATCTCGCCGGGCGAGCCGAGGAGCACGCCCCCGCCCGATTCTTCAATAACGCGGGACGTGTCCCCCTCGGGGGCGCATATAAAAAGCGGGATGCCGAGGCTCATGAAATCAAGCACCTTGTTCATGAGAAGAAGTTTTGAAAGAGGTATGGGAGGATAGATGACAACCCCAGCATCGGCCCACGACAGGAGTTCCGGCACTTCCCCCCTCGGGCGGCTCCCGAGGAAAGTAACGTTCTTCAAATCCCTTTTCACGGCTTCTTCTTCGAGATGGGGCCGTTCCGCGCCGTCTCCCAGAAAATACAACCGGAAACCTTCCATGTCTGCAAGCTCTCCGGCGAGGTCGATAAGGTGATCAAGCTGGTTGAATTTGCCCATTGCACCGAGGTAAAACAGCCGGAATTTATCACCCGGATTTATGCCGTCCGGTGGAGACGAAGGCCTTTCATATTCAAGAAACTCAGGGTCCACGCCGTTGGGAAGCACCCTTATTTTTTCCGCGGGTATCCCGAGAGATTCGATATACTCGGCGTAACCGGGCGTAATGACAATGACCCTATCGGCTTTTTCGCATAAGAACTTCTCCAGCCTGTATGAAAAATCAATGATCGTTTTATTTTTCAACGCCCCCATCTCAACAGGCGCCCTGGGCCATAAATCCCTGATTTCAAGCCAGAACGGGACTTTCTTTATGCGGCTGATCAAATAACCTGCAAGCGCCGTAAAGAGCGAAGGCGAAGTGGTCAGCAGCATATCGGTATCCTTTACACCGAGAGAAGCCCATGTTGCGGTTATCAAAAAGCTCAGGTAACAGAGCATCCTGCCGAAAAATCCCGACCTGTAGGTAGATGCGACTTTAACCCTTTCCATAACTATGCCGTTTTCACCCAGGTCGATTTTTTTCCTGAAGCCTGAAAAACCCGGGAAAGTTTTGCCTGTCAGGTAGCTCAGAGAGCCGCCGATTATATGAAACGTGAAACCGTCGGCCAGCATCCTTTTGAAAAGAGCCAGGTGGCGCGCCTCGCCCGGCTCCTGCCCGGTCGTTATGAACTGGTGGACAAATAAAATTTTCACATCTATTTATTCTCCCTGCCGGCCGTCATCCCTCCGGACAGGGATAATCCATCGACATATCGAAATATTTTAAACTCCGCCGCATGCCGGGGCGGGTTATAAAGAATTATGGGTATAAATAATACAGACAATATGGAAAACAAGAAAAATATAAATCCTGGCATGAAAAAAGGCGAACCTATCTCGCTTTTTTCATCCTTCATAAAAAGAGCTTTCGATATTTTATGGGCGGGAGGCTCCCTGATAGTATTGTCACCGCTGATTACCGGTTGTATTGTTGCTGTTAAATTATCGTCGCCGGGGCCGGTATTTTATCTTCAAAAGAGGGTGGGCAAAAACGGCAGGGATTTTATGATGTGGAAATTCCGGACTATGGTACAGGGCGCGGAAAAAATGGGGTCAGGGATAAAAGTCGAAGAAGACGACCCCCGCATAACGAAGGCCGGGAAATTCATGCGGAGGTACTGCCTGGACGAACTGCCCCAGCTTTTCAATGTCCTGGGAGGCTCGATGAGCATAGTCGGCCCCAGGCCAACGCTCCGTTACCAGGTGGAAAAATACGACGATGAGCAGAAAAGGCGGCTCCTTGTGAAGCCCGGAATGACCGGGCTGGCCCAGGTTATGGGAAGGAACGCCCTGACATGGGACGAAAGGATCAGGTGGGATGTTAAATATATCGAAAATTACAACTTCATAGGGGACATGATATTAATCGCCAGAACTTTCGGCCTGCTTTCCCGCGACGAAGGGATCTACGGAGACCCCGGAAAACTGGCCGAAATTGCCGATACGGATCAGTCAGGAGATGATGAGCATGAAAAAAAACAAGAAATCGATAATCAGGGAAGATAACAGCGACGGCCCCATCCAGGTCGTAGTACTGGGCGCCGGGATGCACGCCAAGGTGGTTGCCGATGTCGTGATGCTGGCGGGGTACAAGGTGCGGACTTTCCTGGACGACAATGAAGAACTCCACGGCAAACAATTGCTCGGTATCCCCATCCTCGGGAGCATCAAGCTCCTGGGCGATCTCCACCTTGATCCCAACCTCGGAGCGATAGTCGGCATAGGCGACAATTTTGCCAGGGAGCAATTTTACCGCAAACTCATCGAATTCGATTTCCCCATTATTTCAGCGGTACACCCGAGCGCCTTCGTAAACCACAGGGTTTACCTGGGCCAGGGGGCCGTCGTGATGGCACAGGTTGCGGTGAATGTAGGTACAAGGATCGGTGAAAATTGTATTCTCAATACTTCCTGCAGCATCGACCACGACTGCTTCATAGGAGACCACGTACACATAGCGCCGGGAGCCGTCCTGGGAGGCTCCGTCCATGTTGACGATTTTGCGCTTGTGGGTCTCGGTTCGAGCATCCTTCCCGAAATCAAGATAGGGAAAAGGTCCGTGGTGGGCGCGGGGTCTGTGGTGGTTGAAGATGTGGCCGACAATACGGTTGTCGCAGGAGCGCCTGCAAGGGTCGTGAGAACCCTCGGCAGGGACGAAAGGCCTCCGGGGCCCGGTGTAAAGGGGAAACTGTTCATAAGATACATGTAATCAATCAAATTCATCGGGAGATAACAAGTGACACTTAGGGCCAAAATCATAGTAGGCATCCTGGACTTCATAGTCATCTTCGTTTCCGTAACTCTTGCAATACTGATCCGGTTTGAAGGCGTCTTCCATTCCCAGTATTTTAAAATATGGCTCATCCTCACCCTGGCGGTCGTTTCAATAGGGGTGTACAGCCTTTTCGGGCTTTACCGCAGGGTATGGCGCTACGCAGGGATGCATGAAGTGCTGCTTATCATCGCAGCCGTTACCATCTCGTATATACCTTTCGGCATCGCCGCGTTCCTTGCAAAAGGCTTCCTCTTCCCGCGCAGCATCATAATAATAGCATGGATGCTGAACCTCATCCTTACCGAAGGCACGAGATTTTCGCTGCGGTTATACGGGGAGAAAAGGGCGCTGCCCAAAAGCATAGCTCCCATGAGAGCGCTGATAGTGGGCGCAGGCGACATGGGAGAAAACGTCCTGCGGGTCCTCTCCAGGCATCAGCGGCTTTCTTATCTCATTCTGGGATTCATAGACGACGACCCCAAAAAGCAGAAGATCCGCATTCACGGGATACCCGTGCTGGGCAGGACGGAAGACCTCCCCAGGATAGCCGTAGAAAAAAAAGTCCAGGAAATAATCATCGCGCTGCCTTCACCGTCGCTGGTGCGGAACATATTGAACCTGTGCCGGGATCTCGGCGTGGAGATAAGAGTCGTGCCCGCGCTTGATCAAATCGTTGACGGGAAGATAAAAGTAAGCCAGTTGCGGGAAGTTGAAATCAAAGACCTGCTGGAGCGGGAACCCGTCGAACTCGATACGGAAGCCGTGGCAAAATACCTGGAGGGCAAAATCGTACTGGTTACGGGCGCCGGAGGTTCCATCGGCTCGGAAATATGCAGGCAGGTTGCCTCCTTCAAGCCCGAAAAGATAATACTACTGGGCCGGGGCGAAAACTCGATCCACGAAATAATGATCGAACTGTCGGCGACTACAGATGTACCGTTGATCCCCTACATCGCAGATATAAGGGACGAGCACAGGCTGAGGCATCTTTTCGAGACTTACGGGCCCAGGGTTATATTTCATGCCGCAGCGCATAAACACGTCCCGTTGATGGAAATAAACGTGCCGGAAGCGATAAGCGTTAATGTTTTAGGTACGCTGAACCTTGCCCGCCTTGCGAAGGAATTCAATGCCGAAGCCCTTACACTGCTTTCCACCGACAAGGCGGTAAAGCCGTCCAGCGTCATGGGCGCTTCAAAAAGGCTTGCGGAAACCATGCTGGCCGGACTGTCGAAAGACAGCGGCACAAGGTTCGTCGCCGTCCGGTTCGGGAATGTCCTGGATTCAAGGGGCAGCGTGATTCCTACTTTCAAAAGGCAGATAGATCTCGGGGGGCCTGTTACCGTAACGCATGCCGAAATGACCCGCTTCTTTATGACAATTCCCGAGGCTGTCCAACTGGTACTCCAGGCGGCCTCCCAGGGGGAATCCGGGGGGATTTATATCCTCGATATGGGCCATCCTGTTAGGATCATGGACCTTGCCATCAACCTCATACGGCTGACAGGGCTTGAGCCGGGCATCGATATACCGATAAAGATCACAGGCATAAGGCCTGGCGAAAAACTCACCGAAGAGCTTATCAGCAAGGGGGAAGAGGCCACGCCGACCAATATCCCCAAGGTGCTGCGCGTCATCACCGTCCCGGTTGAACCCGGCTTCATAGAAGGCAATATCCCGTCGTTAAGAAAAATGATCGATGAAAACGATGATGGCGGGATCAGGAAAAAGCTGGCGGAGCTGCTGCCGGGCTACGATAAAATCTAGCCGCTGCTTACAGCCGGAATTTCAAATCATCACCATCACTGGTTACCGCTTTTTAACAAGTTTTGTGCCGTCTCGACATCCCCCGCGCCCCGACTCGGCCGAGCTCATCGCGGGCCTTCAAAAGGGAGAATTCGTTCTGGTATTTCGGTTCGTTACGGCTAAAGTTTTTAGGTAGATTTCATTTTGCCCAGCGTCGAGATTTTCCTGAAAAAGTCAAATATTCTCCATCTCACTTTTATCGACTACATGGAGATGAATTTTCTCGTCCCTGAAATCAATAGCATCGAATGTCTCTTTTGCCACGCGGCTTATCTCATCGAGGCAATCTGTCACAATAACCACCCGCAGGCGGTTGAAACCAGCATCGTTACGCTCTTTTTTGCCGGCATATACAACAGCGGGAAGCTTGTCTGTAATGAATCCGGGAGCATCGAAATCGACCACATAAATCAAAAGCCTGTTCCCGATATTTATCCTTTCGCTTATGACAATCTCGTTATCGATCTTTACATCCCGGCTGACTTTTATAATTTCGAACACCTCATCGGGACAAGTACAACCAAGCGTCTGCCTGACGAAAAGCCTGATTTTTTCAGGATCGGTCACAACACGCCTCCTGCCCGCCGCAGCAGGCCTGCTCAATATTCACAACTTTAGCCGCTTCCGTTCCGGCGATCTCGTAAACCTTTTTTAACGGCAGGTTATATTTTTCCGCTGCTCTCCTGCAATCGCCGTATTCCGGCGACACGTTGACAACCTCGTCCTTTATCAATCCGAGCTTGACTCTGATCTCTCCGACTTCTGTATTAACGATCACAAAATCCGTTTTCATTTTCTTTCTTCGCATCAAGGTCGTCCTGACGCCGAGGGTGGTAGTTTCCCTGAATATAAGCCGGGTTAACACGGCCGCAGTTCCGGGGTCGCATATCACGCTGATTTTAATTGCAGGCCTGTTTTTCTTCATGATGACCGGTGTAAAGAAAACATCCAGCGCGCCTTTTTCGAAAAGCTTATCCATGACATAGCCCGAATATTCCGGGTTCATATCGTCGATGTTGGCCTCGATCTGTACGACGGAATCCTCCTCGAACTGGTTTTCCACCGTTTCTCCCAGGAACAGTCTCAGGTGGTTCGGCATGTCATAATCCTTATCGCCCGCCCCGTAGCCGATCTTTCCAATTATCATGTCGGGGATATCTCCGAAACCCAATGCTATATTTTTAATTATCACCGCCCCTGTCGGTGTAACCAGCTCGCCGTCAATACCCCTTGAGTAAATGGGGATGCCTGTCAGAAGCCTGGCCGTCGCTGGAGCCGGGGTAGGCAGGATCCCGTGGGCGGCCGTAACAAAGCCCCTTCCCACATGGACCTTCGAAGAAAAAACTTTTTCTATTCCCATAAGTTTTATCCCGGCAAGCGCGCCCGTTATGTCGATAATAGTATCCAGCCCGCTCAATTCGTGGAAATGGACTTCCCCGACCGGCCTGCTGTGGATCTCCGCCTCGATTTCAGCAAGTTCCCTGAACATGCTGAGGGCCTTTTCCCTGATGTCTTCATCCAGCCCGCTCGATTCCATGATATCGACGACGTCTTTCAGCTTCCTCAATTTCCGGTCTTCGGAAATATCGACATGGAGCTTCGTGCCCGAAATTCCGTTCTTTGAAACTTTTTCTGAACTCAATTTATACCCTGATAAATTAAGCTTTGAAAGCTCCGCTTTCAGATCTTCGATATTCAATCCTGCATCGATAAGCGAGGCCAGGATCATATCCCCGCTGATGCCCGAGTAGCAGTCAAAATAAGCTATCCGCATTTTTTTCTCCTTACCGATTATTTATCATGCCTCCGAAATAGCCCGCTCCGAAACCGTTGTCTATATTAACGACTGTAACGCCGGGCGCGCACGAATTAAGCATCGCAAGCAAAGCTGCCAGGCCGTTAAAGCTTGCGCCGTAGCCCACGCTTGTGGGGACGGCTATAACGGGCCTGTCAACCAGGCCGCTGACAATGCTCACCAGGGCGCCTTCCATCCCTGCAACAACGATTATGACATTGGCCGCAAATAGCTTCTCCTTATATTGAAAAAGCCGGTGGATCCCGGCAACTCCCACGTCATACAACCTTTCAACGCTGCTCCCGAATATCTCCGCGGTAACCGCCGCTTCTTCCGCCACGGGGATATCCGAAGTCCCCGCAGTCATAACAAGGATCTTCTTTTTGGATTTTTTCCTTTTCAACTTCCCCAGTGTAATTATCCCGGCAGGATCGAAATACTTCACGTCGTTCCTGATCTTTTTCAGTTCGTAGTAGATCTCGCCGTTTGCCCTGGTCATCATGAAAAACCTGTCGGCAGTCGCGGCGCTTACTATCCTGACTATATCCGCAACAGATTTACCCCTGCACAAAATCACCTCGGGAAACCCATTCCTGAGCTCCCGATGGGTGTCTATCTTTGCAAACCCCAGGTCTTCGTAAGGCAGCACGCGCAGCCTGTCAAGGGCCTCGTCGATATTTATCTTGCCGTTCTTTACATCCAGCAGCAGCTTCTTAACTTTTTCCTTCTCCATACCCTTCACCTTCCAACAGCTTATTCATGCTGCCCGTATTATAGCCTTCCAGGTCAAACGTTACATATTTATAGCCCGAATCTTTGAACGCGCCTGTTATCATTTCCCTGTTCTCATGTTCCAACAGCAGACCGAATTGATCTTTACAAACCTCTATTCTGGCGATATCCCCGTGATCTCTTGCCCTGACTTCCCTGAAACCGAGGCGCTTTAAAAAATCTTCCGACTGCTCTATTCTCTTCAGCTTTTCATAAGTTGTAGCGGTGCCGTAAGGGATGCGCGAGGCAAGGCAGGATTCCTGCGGCTTGTTATAGTTGGGCAGGCCGAGGAACCCGGCGATTTCAACCACTTCACTCTTAACAATCTCCGCATCCCTGAGAGGGCTGACAATGCCCAGTTCCTTCCTGGCTTTCCCTCCCGGCCTGTAATCGGCTGTATCGCTATAGTTGGTGCCGTCCAGGATATACCGGAGGTTTCTTTTCCCGGCCAGGGCGACCAACTCACCGAACTTTTTTCTGTTACAATAATAGCACCTTTCGGACGTGTTGGAAGTGATGTTCTCGTCATCCAAAACATCGATGTCCAAAATGATATGCTCGACCCCGATGAATTTTGCAACCGCACACGCTTCTTCAATTTCGCGGCCCGAGACGAAACATGATCTGAAAGTAACGCCGACCGTTTTTTCTCCTAAAATATCCCTGGCTATTTTCAGAATAACGGAGCTGTCAACGCCTCCGGAAAAAGCCACCGCCGCGCTTCCCATGCCGCGGATCATCTCTTCCATGCGGCCCAATTTTGCGGTTAGGTCTTCGGTAATAATTTTATCTGACTTTCGGTGTGATAGCAAAAATCCTCGCCTGCTTCCATAAGTATTTCATCAATGATTTTTTATCGACATTTAAGAATTATACATGCTTGACCTGCGGCGGGCAAGATAAAACAAACAAAGGTAAACCGGCCGGGTGATGGCGCCCGGCCGGCTGGGGGCTCCGGAGGGAGGATTTTTATCTCCGGTTATAATCCCGGTAGAAGCCCCCTTTACGACTGTTTTCATAAATCGGTGGAGCCTGCTCCTGGTTATATTCGGGGAAAATATCGCCGTGAAGCAGGGCGTTTCCCCAGACGAGCGCCGTCCCGCTGACCCTGTTCGATCCCAGCGAGATAAGGCTGCCTGCCCCCGGAGTGCCTGTAAAATCCATCCCGGCATGCCTTGCACGGCTCAGAAGGATCTCCACATCTTCCCTCGCGGCATAATAACCTCTCTGCCCGTATTCTTTGTTCATAGCTTCGGCGCAGTAAGACCTGACAAGCTTGTCCCAGTAAGCACAGAGAAGCTCGTGGTCACCGAAGAGATCAGCGCAAATTATCTCGCCGTTAACAACCACCACCGCGCCGGTCATATTCCTCCAGCGGTCCGGCAGACCGGATAAAACATCATAACCCCTGTCGATCACTCTCTTCACGTTTTTATCTTCATAAACCCGTTGTAACGAATTGCTGGATTTTCTGTCGGCGATACGGGCCGGTGCGGCCGCCGGGGCGCCGGCGGGTATGGCTGCGACTTCACAGGCTTTATAACATTCCGCAACATTCGCCCACACTTTCTGCTGGTTCTTTTCTTTCTTGGCGGCCATCCTTACCGCATTCGGGGCGAAAGTTTTCCCCGACGAGAACCTGTCGCTTTCGTTAGTCCACCGCCCGTGCTCCACACAGTAAGCAGTAACAACTATCCTCCCGCTCCTGGCCGGTATAAGGATATCGTCCTGGAGGATCCTGTCCTGCTTACAACCGGTCAATATCTCGCCTGCCATTATAAATACCGGCATGTCCCCGAGGTTTTCAATTGAAAGTTCGTTTACCCGGCCGCCGTCGATCTCTGAAATAATGAGCATATTTTTGCTTGCGGCGGAATCCAGAGTCATTATATCCCGGTAAATTTTGCCTGGCCCCTGGACCGGGTAAATTGTAATGTTCCCGTAAGTTTGAGGGGTCAAAACTTTTATCTTCCTGTAATATTCGCGCAGGTAATCGTCGCCGCTTATTGCAAGGGCGGCTTGAATACAAAACAATACCAGGGCCGTCATCAAAATTATTCCCGTTAAATTTTTCGCCGTCTTTCTCATAATCCTCACTCCTTTTCGTCTTTTGTCTTATTCGTCGCAGCGGCGGGAATTTTTATTCCGGGTCCCGGAAAAATTTTTTTATATGAAATTCACGGGGGTCGGGGGTCAGCCTGAAATCTGGATGTCGGCAAAATAAATTCCCCCTTAGATAAAGGGGGAATTAAAGGGGGTTGTCGCGCAAGTAAAATTCCCGCATTAAACTGCACGGATCTGCAGAAAAGGCAAAGAAAAAACCGGATCGGCGATCCTGTATCCGGTTGACCCACCCCGCCTTCGGCACCACCGGAGAAAGGGAATTACTATAACGGTGCGGGTATTATCCCATGAAGGGTACCGGCTTTTTCCGGCGAAGCATCATTTCATGGGCAAAGTTAAACTTCTGGAAAAGAGCGTTGCAGAGAGAATAGCGGCGGGCGAGGTCATCGAGAGGCCTGTTTCCGTTGTCAAGGAGCTTGTTGAAAATTCCATCGATTCGGGAGCCTCCCGCATCCAGGTGGAAATAAAAGACGGCGGCCTGGGCATGATCAGGGTTACGGACGACGGTTGTGGGATGAGCCGGGAGGACGTCGGGCTTGCCGTCATGAGGTTTGCAACGAGCAAGATCAACGAGCTTGAAGACATCGACGATTTATATACACTGGGCTTTCGCGGCGAAGCGCTCCCCAGCATCGCCGCCATATCACGGATGGAGATAGTTACACGGAGGAAAGAAGACGAAGAAGGCACGAAGCTTGTCATGACGGGCGGCGAGGTGATGGAAGAGTCGGGAGTAGGCTGTTCCGCCGGCACCATGATCGAAGTCCGCGAATTGTTTTACAACACCCCCGCCAGGCGTAAGTTCCTTCGCGGCCCGTCTGTCGAAGCATCGAGGATCATCGACTGGGTCCAGAGGATGGCGTTATATCACACCGGCATAGATTTCCAGGTCATATCCAACGGGAGAAGGTCGCTTTCGATACCTCCCCAGATGGACGAAAGGGACAGGCTCGCCGGCCTTTTCAGCATCGACCCCGAAGAACTCCTCCCGTTAGAATACAACGGTGAAGGCATATCGGTGAAAGGTTTTATCGCAAGGCCCCAGCATGCCCGCAAAGACAGGGCGCGCCAGGTTATATTCGTCAGGGGGAGGCTGATACGCCACCCGGCGATAATGAAGGCTTTGTCGGCAGGCGCGGAGCCTCTGATAGAATCCGGATCTTATCCCCTCGCATCGATTTTCATAGATGTGGATTCCGACCTTGACGTGAACGTACACCCCACGAAAAGTGAAGTCCGTTTTTCAAAAGGCCAGGATGTTTTCAAGGCCGTCCAGGACGCCGTACAGGGCGCATACAGGGCTTACGGCGTCAAGGAGATACGGGATGTCAGGGCCGATGACGGCGGGTACGTGGGCCAGGAGCCTGCATTATACCAGAAGATCTCATTCGATTCGTTCGATCAGATCCCGGGGAACCTGGAGTTCATGCGGGACAGCCAGAGCCTTTTCCCGGCGGTCCAGCCCGCAGGGGTGGAACCGGCTCCAACCGTATGGCAGCTCGGCGGGACTTACATCGTCGGCATAAAAGACGGCGACCTCTGGATAATCGATCAGCACGCCGCCGCCGAAAGGCTTGCATATAACAGGCTCCGCACATACCTTGATCAAAACATCGTCGAAAGCCAGGAACTGCTCCTGCCTGAGATCGTCGAGGTGGCCCCGGAGATAATGGAATTCGTCTCCGGCAGGCTGGAGGAATTTTCCAGGCTCGGCCTTGTCATAGAAATTTTCGGCGACAATACACTGTTGATCCGTGCCGTCCCGTCAATCCTGGATCGCTTCGAGCCGGGGCGGGATTTCCTCCCCCTCCTGGAAGACGCAATGAAAGAAGATTCCGGGATAACCGGCATAGAGGAAGCCCTCCTCAGGAGCATGGCGTGTCACGGCTCCATACGGGCCGGGGAACTCCTCGACTCAAGGGAGATGAACCGCCTCCTATCAGAGCTTTTGAAAACTCCCGACAACAGCCACTGCCCCCACGGGAGGCCCACGGTAGTGCGGTTCAAGCAGTCCGACCTGGAAAAGATGTTCAAAAGATGATAGACTGTTCGAAAAATATCTCCAAAATATCATTCCCCTCCTGGGAGGGGATCAAGGGGTGGGTTTTGTAATGCAAAAATATTTATATAATATACCCACCCCGCCCTTCGGGCACCCCTCCGGGGAGGGGAATAGCTTCATACCCGACTTTTTAGACAGCCTCGGAGGAGGGGAATTGGCTCTGACCTGGACTTTTCGGACATCCTCATGAAATCGTATAACGGGCTTGCCGCTGCAATCGTCGGGCCTACCGGCACGGGCAAAACTTCCGTCTCCCTTTGCCTTAACGACTATTTCCCGGTTGAGATAATCTCCTGCGATTCGACACAGTTGTACCGGGGGCTGGATATCGCGACGGCGAAGATAAAGCCCGAAGAGATGCGGGGCATACGCCACCACATGATCGACATAATTGAGCCAGACAGTGATTATACTCTGGCGGATTACCAGGAAGCCGTCTTCAGGCTCCTGCCGGAAATATGGGACAGGGGAAGCCTCCCGGTCTTTGTAGGCGGGACGGGGCTTTACCTGAAGGCGGTGGATAAAGGATTCGAACTGCCTTATGCTCCTCCCGATTTCGAATTCAGGAAGCGGTGCTCCGAGAAAGCTGAAAAAGAAGGGGCCTTATCGCTCCATAATGAGCTTCTCAGTGTCGATCCGGAATCCGCGTCAAGGCTCAACGTCAACGATACCAGGAGGATAACCAGGGCGCTGGAAGTTTACCGTTTCACGGGGAGGCCGCTTTCGGATTTTTATTCCCCGCCCGAAGTCCACCCCCTGGGCCTGAAAATGCTGAAGATTGGCATTACGATGGAAAGGAAAACGTTATATTCGATCCTGGAGAAAAGGGTGGAGGAACAGGTTGCATCCGGCCTGCTTTCCGAGGTGGAGGGCCTGATTGAAAAAGGCCTGCGCGATGCTCTTTCCCGGCGGAGGATATTCGGCTATTCACAGGTGCTGGATTATCTCGAAGGCAGGATGACATGGGACGAGGCGGTGGAAGATTTCAAGAAGGCAAACAGGAATTACGCGAAGAGGCAGCTTACATGGTTCGGACGAGATGAGGAGATAACTTGGTTCCGCCGGGAAGATTTCGAAGACGAAGCCGTTCTCGTAGCGGCCGTAGCCGGGAAGATCAGGGATTTTATCGATGACTGCCGGGCAGGCAAAGACGCCGTCTGAAAAGTCACTGCAAAGATTTGGTATGAGACAATTCCCCTCTTGGGAGGGGATTAAGGGGTGGGTTTCGTAACGTAAAACTATGTATATAATATACCCACCCCGCCCTTCGACTGCGCTCAGGGCACCCCTCCGGGGAGGGGAATGTTATTTTCAGGGATTTTGTCCATGAATGCCGGGGTTGAATAAAAAAGGCCGTTGCCGCCGTATCGGAAAGTGCCGTTTCCCCGGTTTTTTGGGTATAAATATAAGAGATGTTCTCGTCAGGAATGGGGATGCCTGAATGAATCGAAAAAGAAAATATTTTAAGGTTTTGTTTTGTATTATACTACTGCTTATCTCTGTAGCTTTATTTATCGGTTACCGGCAATTTGAGGAAATCACTTCCTCCAATTCAATTGAGCGATTAAGAGTTTGTAGGGGGCATATGCGAAAAATATTGGGAGCTATGCAGCTTTATTGCCTTGATCATGAAGGAAGACTGCCGCCTGCTACAAAAGCGGATGATAAATATTACTGGGTGGAAGCGCTTGCCCCTTATATTGAAAAATTATGGACGATAAGTAAGCAGAATTTTGAGCAGGTGCGGCAACAAGATAAAAATCATTATGCATAATTATTTAAGTACGATTATGGGGAAAAATGGCAGGATTTGCTTTATTGTCCTTCGGATAAGAAAAGAGAATATCCATCCAGTTATGCCTCGGACCCTGCCTGGGCAGGCAGGGAAGTAAACAAAGAAACGCTGTATTCCCTTGATGGAAAGCCAATCTTTATTATATGGTGTGAAAACGGCAAGCATAATTTTCCTCATCCGGGATATACGCTGGATGGCGATCTGACACACAAAGAGTATTTTGAGGAACAGGAGAAGGGATCTCCATAATCTTATCAAGATGGGAGGCTGTGTTAATTTAAGATCAAAGTCCCGACCTGAAAATCATCGTTGTTATGTAAAGATAGTCCGGAAAATATTTCAAGGAGGTTATTCCAACATGGAAAGAAACGGGAAAAGAAGAGATTTTTATTTAATAATTATTTTTTCTCTTATTTTAGTGTTTTTGTTCGCAGTTTGTTATATACAAAATTCTTTGGTAATTACCCAACATTTGATCCAAAATTACAGATCATTTTGGCCATCAGGTGAAAGATATCCTCTTCCCGGTGATTATACCTAAATTCCAACTCCTTCAGATATAGAGGAAACTTCTCCCTGGAAACTCCATGATGCTTTATCAGGCGCTC
>JAMCWD010000046.1 GCA_023475345.1 Chloroflexota bacterium
TGGAATTTAGGTATAATCACCGGGAAGAGGATATCTTTCACCTGATGGCCAAAATGATCTGTAATTTTGGATCAAATGTTGGGTAATTACCTAAACTTATTATATTCGCCCAGGTTATAAAGAAGCCCCTGGTATGTTTTAAAAAAGTTATACCTGGTCTTATCGCTCATATTATCGAAATCAAGTGTACCTGATTTCATTGCATTTTCAAGTATAGCCAGCGCCTCATAGTTTTTCCCGTTTTCAAACTTTTTGACGGCTTGACCGATATAATCCTCTGCCAGCTTGTCATTTTTCGAAACAATAGCCTTATGCCTTAAATAAATAGGAACAAAAACCGTAACCGATACCAATATATATATATATATACCTAATTTTCACCGACTTAATCCTGCAGAATAGTATTGTTTGATGCTGATTTATAAATATTTGCTAGATACGATAATAATATCAGAATCCTGAATAAAGTCAAGTCCGGAGAATCGTTCTTTTCGCCCCAATGTGATTTAATGCGGGATCATCCCTTATGCGACATCCCCCGCCCCTTCGGGGCACCCCCTTAATTCAAGGGGGAATTCGTTTCTGCTGTTGTGCGGATTTGAGGCGGAAGCTCCCATTATTGCACAACCAAATCCCCCTCTCTAGAGAGTGCCGGAGGCGGGGCTCAGATTCGGGGAATGAGCTACTAGAGACTAGAAACTGGTGAGGTTGAAAGCCATAAGATGCGGCTCGGTCATTTCCTCGACCGCGTATTTCACGCCTTCCCGGCCCATCCCGGACGATTTGACGCCGCCGTACGGCATGTTGTCGGATCTGAATGTCGGGACATCGTTGACAATAAGGCCGCCGACTTCGACCATCTCGAATGCCTTGAACGCCCTCACAAGGTCACGTGTAAAAATCCCGGCCTGTAGCCCGAATTCCGAGTCGTTCACTTCTCCAATGGCGTCTTCCCATTTCCCGAACGGCTTGACCGTAACTACCGGGCCGAAGATCTCTTTACAACAAATTTTCATATCCGGCTTAACTCCGGCCACTACGGTCGGCTCGACGAGCGTCCCTTTCCGCTTTCCGCCGGTTAGGACCATTGCGCCGTCTTCCACAGCCTGTGATATCCACCCGGTTATCCGGGCGGCGTCGCCTTCCGTTATTACCGGGCCTACGTCCGTGTTTTTATCGAGAGGGTCTCCGACTTTTAAATTTTCAACTTCGGCGACGAGGCGGGTTATGAATTCGTCATATATTTTTTCTTCGATAAAGATGCGCTGGACGGAGATGCACACCTGGCCTGCGAAAGAGAAGCCTCCTTTGACGCAGCGTTTTACGGCGTAGTCAAGGTCGGCGTCCGCTCCTATTATCACGCCTGCGTTGCCGCCAAGCTCCAGGGTTACTTTTTTCCTGCCGGATTTGCTTTTAAGACTCCAGCCGACTTCCGCGCTGCCTGTGAAGGTCAGGAATTTCAGGCGGTCGTCCGAAACCAGTTTCTCGGCGAGTTTGGAAGACACTGACAGTACGTTGAGCGCGCCCTTCGGTATATCGAGTTTCCTGCAGGCTTCGTAAAACACCTCTGCGAAAAGGAAAGCGGCTCCCGGCGTCTGGGATGCAGGTTTCCAGATTATGGAATTTCCCGCCGCAAGCGCAGGGCCTACTTTATGCATGCCGAGGTTCAAAGGGAAATTGAAGGGTGTTATTCCCAGCACAGGCCCCAGCGGGAACCGCCTGGTTATGCCGAAACGCCCTGCATTTGCTTTCTGGAGATCAAGAGGGATCAATTCTCCCCCGATCCTCTTGGCTTCTTCCGCAGACAACTCGAGCACTATCCCGGCGCGTTCAACTTCAGCTCTTGCCTCTCCTATGGGTTTCCCTGCCTCGGAAGCAATCGATTTTGCGAAATCTTCGCTTCTTTTCAATACCCCGTCTTTAAGCGCCAGCAAAAGTTCGGCCCGGGTACAACAGGGCACTTTTCTCATATCATCAAAAGCCGAGACCGCCGATTTAACTGCGGCTTCTACATCATCTGCGTCGGCATCGGGGACATTCGAAACAATTTCTCCGGAGTAAGGGCTTCTTATCGCCCGTTTCGATTTGCCGTCCTGCCATTTTTCATCAATGTACATCCTGTAATCTTCGGCCATATCCCACCTCCATGATTAAGGTTATAAATGTTTGATTCTCCGACGGCTGTCATTGCCCTTCATGATCGAACGGGGTACATGATTCAGAGGTTGTAAAACGGCTGATCTTCAGCAGGTGTTTATTGACCGTACATAATGCCGATGGTAGAATAATTATATTGTTGTTCGAAATCACAAGCCGGGGGGCAAGAAAATAGCCGATGAGCATAAGAAACAGGCTTTTATTATTTTTGGTTCCTGTGATTTTACTGCTTTTCGGCATGCTCATATTTTTCAGCTTTTATGTCAGCGAGAGGACCGTCGTGGCCAGGATACGCCAGGACGCCATATACCTGGGGGCTTCCTACGCACAGGAGTTCGATGTATTTACCGAGGCTGCCAGGAAAATTGCAGAAGGCGAAGCCATAGCCCTTAAAGCAGTTCCCGCGCTGAGCGACGGTTTCATAAAAGATCTTATCAAAAAGAACGTGGCGGAGAACCAGGAAATTTACGGGTCAACGGTTTCTCTTATCCCCGCCGCAACCTCCCTGGGATATTACGGCCCTTATTATTTCCGCGGCAAAGGCGCAAGCAAAAAAAACGGCGGGCTGGAATATGTTTTTCTTGATAAGGGGACATACGATTACCCGAAGTGGGACTGGTTCACGCGTCCCATAAGGGACGGCAGAGGCTCGTGGTCGGAGCCTTTCTTCGATAAGGGGGCAGGCAACGTCCTCATGACGACATACTCCGCCCTGGTCGAAAGAGAAGGGGAGCCTGCAGGCGTTGCCACCGTTGACATCAAGCTTGATGACCTTGTAGAGAAGATAAAAAAATTGAGAGTCGAGAACAGCGGCTATGCCTTTATCGTAAGCAGGAAAGGATACTACATCGCCCATCCCGACAAGGAGCTTTTATCGAAAGAATCGATATGGGAAAAGGCAAAGGGGCCTAACAACCCCGGCCTGAAAAAACTTGCCGATATGCTTAAAACCCGTGAAACGGGTCATGCAGTCATGAAAGACCCGTTCACGGGGGAGGAATCCTGGATAACGACGATGCCGATAAAATCGACAGGCTGGATGCTGACGATTATTTATCCCCGCGATAAGATCCTTGCACCTTTATACAGGCTCAGGAACACAGTGCTTATCATATCTATCGTAGTAGTGGCATTTCTCGTGCTGATAATAATACTGGTTTCGTCTTCGGCCGCATCGCCCATTTCAAGGCTTGTCGAGCAGACGGAACGTTACGCATCCGGGCATTTTAAAAAAAGGCTCGATGAAAAGAAAGGAGTGAAAGAGATACGGAAGCTGGCAAAAGCTTTCAATGCCATGGGCGGCGACATAGAACAGAAAATTCAGGAATTGAACGATACTCGGATGGAAGTGGTTTACCGCCTGGGCAGGGCCGCCGAATACAGGGATTCCGGTACTGGCATGCATATCATACGCATGGCCCGTTATTCGGAGCTGCTCTGCAGGGCTTACGGCATGAACGAGCACAGGTGTGATCTCCTACTCCATGCAAGTCCCATGCACGACATCGGCAAAATCGGGATCCCCGATTCCATATTGCTAAAGCCGGGGAGTTTGACCGAGGAGGAATGGAGGGTCATCAAAACTCACCCGGTAATAGGCGAGAAAATCCTTTCAGGCAGCAAATCCAGGCTGCTCCGGCTCGCCCAACTCGTCGCATATACCCACCACGAAAAGTGGGACGGGAGCGGGTACCCGCGCGGTCTGAAAGGAGAAGAGATCCCTGTGGAAGGCCGTATCGTCGCCATAGCGGACGTCTTCGACAGCCTGACTTCCGAGCGCCCGTATAAGGAAGCGTGGAGCGTGGCAGACGCAGTTTCTGAAATAACATTACAGAGAGGGAAGTATTTTGATCCGGCGCTTGTGGATCTGTTTATTAAAATTTTGCCGGAAATAATTAAAATCAAAGAAAGGTTTGCTGAAACAAAAAAGGAATGACGACCGGCTTAGAAAATACTTACTTAAAGGCGTTAAAGTTAATTTATGAGCATTAGAAACAGGCTGTTGCTTTTTCTCGTCCCGACAATGCTTTTGCTTTTCGGGCTGCTGACATATTTCAGCTTCAGGGAAAGCGGCGAGACTCTTATAACCAGGATAAGCCAGGAGTCTTTCAACCTTGCCGGCTCTTATGCCCAGGAATTCAATGTATTGACCGAATCTTTGAAACAGGCGGCCGAAGGCATGGCCATAGCAGTAAGCACGGTCCCGGAGGTTAACGATAAATTCATCAAATCACTCATAAAAAACAATTTAAAAAACGATCCCAATATATGCGGTTCGACGGTAGCCTTTAAGCCTGGAGCAACCGGGTTCGGCCTTTATTCTCCTTATTTCTGCAGTAGAGGCGGCAAAGACGGCAAAAAAATAATAAGGTATGAATCGCTTGCAAAGCCTTCTTATGATTACGTTAAATGGAAGTGGTACACCGTCCCTCTTGAAGAAGGTAAAAGCTCGTGGGGCGAACCTTACTATGACGAGGGCGGCGGCCAGTGCCTTATGATCACATATTCGGCCCTGATAAAAAGAAACGGCAAAGTTATAGGCGTCGCAACGGCTGATGTTTCCCTTGGCGATCTTGTAGGCAAGCTGAAAAAGCTGAAGGTGGGCGAAACCGGTAATGCGTTTATCGTTACCGATGAAGGTTACCTGATTGGTCTTCCCGGCAGAGATATCATCTCTAAAGAAACCATTCAGCAGGTGTTAAAAAGGTCCAACGACCCGGATTTGAAAAAGCTTATCGACCTGATAAAGGATAAAAAGCAGGGCAATGTCCAGATGCAGGATCCGTTCACAGATGAGCCTTCCCAGTTGTGGGTTACGACTATGCCCATCAGATCAACGGGCTGGATGCTCGTTATCATTTATCCCAGAGACGAGATCCTCCGTCCGCTGACAAATCTCCGCAACGTGGTGCTGGCTATTTCGCTCGTTATCATAGCTCTTTTGATCCTGATGATTATCTGGATCTCATCGTCCGCAACCGCGCCGATATCGAAGCTTGTCGATCAGACGGAGCGCTATGCCGCAGGCCAGTTTGAAAAAAGGCTGGACGAGAAAGAAGGGACACGGGAAATACAGAAGCTATCCCGGGCTTTCAATGTCATGGGGCAGGCCATAGACGAGAAGATCCAGGAGTTGAGCGAAACCCAGCTCGAAATCGTTTACAGGCTTGGCCGCGCAGCGGAATACCGCGACACCGACACCGGCCTACACCTCATGCGTATGAGCCATTATTCGGCTCTGCTTGCAAAGGCATACGGCATGAGCGAGGAAGACTGCGATCTCCTTCTCCATGCAAGTCCCATGCACGACATCGGCAAAATAGGGATCCCCGACTCCATACTCCTTAAAAAAGGGAAGCTCACCGATGAGGAGTGGGGGGTCATGAAAACTCATCCAGCAATAGGGAACGAGATCCTTTCGGGGAGCAAGTCCAGGCTGCTCCAGCTCGCCCAACTCGTCGCATACAACCATCATGAAAAATGGGACGGCACGGGTTACCCGCGCGGCCTGAAAGGGAACCAGATCCCGGTTACAGGGCGCATTGTCGCCATAGCTGACGTTTTCGACAGCCTGACTTCCGAGCGCCCGTACAAGAAGGCATGGACGGTGGAAGAGGCCATGAAAGAGATCGAATCTCAGAGCGGCAGGGGCTTCCAGCCGGAGCTTGTGGATCTTTTCAAGAGCATATTGCCGGAAATAGTTAATGTCAAAGATCGTTTTGCCGAAGCCGAATTGATATCAGCCGAAGCCCAATTCAGGAACGAGCCGTAGCCTGCGCCTTTTTGCCTAAGCTACGATTTAAAGTCCGACTCCCAAATTTCCATAATTTATTCCCCTCCTGTGGAGGGGTGGCCTTGAGCGCAGTCGAAAGGCCGGGGTGGGTCAAACCGGCACGAGGCTTTCGGATTTATTTAATTTAATTATTTAATCTTCCTTCGGCTGTTTTTATTTTTATAGAAAAATCCAGTAGAGACTTTTCCAGTTCATATTTTATTTTGGTAAAAGCGCGTCCCCTGAGCCTTAATATAAAGGATTTAAGTATGTTGTATTGATTTTTTAATTTTTCAAGTTCTTGATGTTTTATCTCCTCAACGTATATCTTATTCATGAATTTAATGATAAAATCGGCTATTAGCGTCCTTATGGTTAAATCGTCTGTCTCTTCAAATATTTCAATTAAATCTTCCGGTGTAAATTCGTTAATGATAACATGTTCATAAAAATCTGAATTCTCGAAACCATCACTAAACATCGCAGAAATAATGACCTTGCGAACCTTTTCCGCAAAATTGATATATATTTTATTTTCACCATCAAGTATGTACTTATCGTTATTGCCATCCAGCACATTGTTATAATGGCTCACTACTTTAATTGCGCGATCTCTAATTTCAGGATCTGCGCTTTTTATTAACTCACAGATCCTGTTGTAATGAGTTTCATGTCTGAATAAATTCTTGTTTTTCTCACGTGTGCCGATTTTGAAGATAGAATCAAGTGATTCTTTATACAAGTATGTTTCTTCACTATCTAGTAATTCAAATAAAGTTATGAACACCCTGCTGTCATTAAAGTGGCCCAGAGCTCGGACTATTGAATGTTTTATTTCTTTGAAATATAGATATATTAAATCGTCAAGATCCTCAATGTCGTTAATTTCATCATCCTGGTTATCAAATCTATCAAGATCTCCGTACATGAAATTAAAAATTATGTCATCGGCCATATCCTCATCCATTGTATCATCTATTTCTGCTGCATAATTTTTTTTAACATCATGAAATTTTTCATTAAAATCTTCATTGAGAACTTCCAGGAGCGGTTCAATAGCCCTGGGATCTCCAAGTTCCCCCAGGGCCGTGGCGGCTAATTCTCTATATAAGAAACTGCTATTTTGAAACTCTTTTAAGAAGCAATCATAGCTTGCCGGATCTCCGATTTCCATCAGGGCTCTTAATCTTCCATATGGCCATCTACTATTTAAATTAAGGGATTCCATCAATGGCTCAACTGCCCTGACGTCTCCTATTTTTCCCAGTGTAGCTGCTGAGATATAGACTATTCTTTCATCATCATCTTTCAGTGTCTTTATTAAAGGCAATACTGACGCTTCTCCAATATTTACTAATGTATCTACTATCGCTTTCATAGGAAAAACTTCATACCATGAAAATTTCATTTCCCTGCAAATTTGTATAAGCGGCTCAATTATGGAAGGATCTTTCAATTCGCCGAGAAGTCGGATCGCTTCAGTATAATTCACCTTTCTTCCGCTCCGGAGGGTTTCCAGGAGAGGCTCTACGGATTCCTTGCCGAATTTTAATATGGTTTTTTCCGCGTATTTCTTTACGACTTCATCATCACTATAGAATAAGACATCTGTAAACGGCGCTATTGTTTTTAAGTCATTTAACTTATATAACTGTTTGGCTGCACTGTCTCGGAACATAGAAACATCACTTTTCAAATTTACAACGTTCTTCCTGAACTCCGCTTCTTGTTTTTCTTCTTTTGTTAAAGGGGCGGAGATTTTTACTTTCAAATCTTCCAAAGCCTTTATAACTTCTTGAATATCCTGATAAGGTTCATTTTCTCTGCATATCAATTTTATTATTACATCATAAATCTCATCTGAGAATTTCTTGTCCCTGTCGGATAATGAAGATTCAAGAGAATTTAAAATCTTCTCTTTATCGATGCCGTTTATAAAACTCTTATGTTTTATCTCAAGCAAGTTTTTGCCTGTCAGCATTAAGTACAGCAACTCACCTGTTTTCGATAAATTTTTTTTAAGGGACGAATTGCCGGACTCATTTTCAATTTTTGCATCTTTCAAGCCAATGAAATACGCTTTCGGATTTTCTTCTTCCGTGAAAATAATCTTAGACGGCGATAGATCTATCCCGGTTAATTTTTTTTCATATATCTTGTTCAATGCCTTGGTAATCACAAACGCTATGCCTAAAGCCCTAAAAGCGCTTAATATAGGCTCCTTTTTAAGTATTTCATCAATAAAGTAGCCAGGGGGTTTGCGGAAGAAATAAATTACGCAGCCTCCATCATCGGCATCTTCTGGCAAGCTGAATTCAGGCAACACGCCGGTACTATCCAGCCGTTTTAATACTTCATGCTCCTCGGGGAATTTTTCAGCAGTAATCCTTACAAGCACCCCTTCCTTTTCCGGAAAATCTCTGTGATGTGCCTCATATACTTCTCTATACAACGTTGATTCAATTCGTTTGTCAATGCGAAAACGGTTCAGCACTTTGGGTATCGGATCTTTCTCTTCCATTTTGTCTAAAAATTTTTGAATATCTTTTTTTGCCTTTTGGAATATTTTATTGTTGTAATACTTCTCTTTATCAATTTCTTCTAACCTTCGGTGTACATCATCTATAAAAAGTAATCTTGTTTTAGTTCGGTTGTCATGAGAAAGTATTTCAACTTCATTACGGTGATTTGGGATTAAAACAAATCCATCAACCAATTCGCCAAGATTTTTAATAGTAGCTAAAACTGTATTTTGCCTGATATTATTTTCTAGAATTGTTCTTTGTTTACAAACCTGATTTAAAGGGTTTTGCGTTCCTTCTCCATTTTCAAATGTCCACCTATCACCGTCATCGGTAACTCTGCCATAAAGGTTTTTTGTTTCTAAGATGTGTACTCCATTCTTCCCAAGAATTATAAGGTCTATTTCAAGGGGATTCTTTTCTTCATTTTTAGGATCTGGTATTCTTTTATTAGTGTAGATTTTCCATTCATCCGGCAAATGTTTTTCAAGAAATAATGCCGCCTTCTTCTCGCTTCCATTCACAAAAGTTTCTTTGGCGAATTTTTTGCTGATAATCCTTGCCATCATAACCCCCACTGTTATTCGTTTTGTTATTATTCATTTGCATTTATAATTGTCCTTCAAGAACCTGCTCTACAAAAGAATTTTCCAGGAATACAAAGCGGAATCTTCAAATAATGAAGGGAAACAAAAAGCGCCGAAGAAATCTGAATTAAAATTTCATACAGGAGAGCATCATGGAAATTGCTGCAAATACCGCGCCGGTAATCACGATAGGCTCGGCAAAAGAGTTCGCCGATAAAGAAGTTACCATAAGAGGCTGGTTGTACGGGAAGCGTTCCAGCGGTAAAATTCATTTTCTCCTTGTGCGGGACGGGACGGGGATCATCCAGGCTGTAGTTGTTAAGGCCGAAGTTACGCCCGAAGTTTTTGAGCTTTCCGATAAGCTGACCCAGGAATCTTCGATAATAGTAAAGGGGAAGCTTCGCCTTGACGGGCGCGCTCCGGGCGGCGTGGAAATGACCGTTACGGATTTACAACTGGTAAGCCTTGCCCAGGATTATCCCATCGGGAGGAAGGAGCACGGGCCCGATTTTCTGATGAACAACCGCCACCTGTGGCTCCGCTCTTCCAGGCAGCATGCCATAATGAAGATCCGCTCGACGGTTATAAAATCGGTGAGGGATTTTCTGGACAGTAACGGCTTCATATTGATTGACGCGCCGATATTGACGCCTGCGGCATGTGAAGGCACGACGACGCTTTTCGAAACCGATTATTTCGGAGACAAGGCATATCTCACGCAGAGCGGCCAGTTGTACATGGAAGCCGCGGCTATGGCATTCGGCAGGGTGTATTGCTTCGGCCCCACATTCCGGGCGGAAAAATCAAAGACCCGCAGGCACCTGACGGAGTTCTGGATGGTCGAGCCGGAGATGGCATATTGTGATCTTGAAGAAAACATGGCAATCCAGGAGCGGTTCGTTGCGTACATCGTCAGGCAGGTTCTTGAGAAAAACGCAGATGAGTTGAAAATACTGGAGCGCGATATCGAGCTGCTTTTGAAAGTCGAGCCGCCTTTCATCAGGCTTTCTTATGACGAGGCGGTCGATATTATCAAAAAAGGCGGGGTTGAGATCGAGTGGGGAGACGATTTCGGCTCGCCCCAGGAAACCTATCTCATGGAGCAGTTCGATAAGCCCGTGTTCGTTTATAATTTCCCGGCGGCGGTGAAGGCGTTTTACATGAAGCGCCATCCCGAAAGGCCGGAGCTTGCCGTCTGCTCGGACCTGCTGGCCCCCGAAGGCTACGGGGAGATAATAGGAGGCGGCCAGCGTTCCGATGACCTGGAATATTTGCTGGAGCAGATCGAAGTGCACAAATTGCCGAAGGACGCTTACGAATGGTATCTCGACCTGAGGCGTTACGGGAGCGTGCCCCACGGCGGCTTCGGGCTGGGGATAGAAAGGACCGTGGCATGGATTTGTAAGCTCGACCACGTGAGGGAGACGATACCGTTTGCCCGCATGCTGACTAGGATTTATCCCTGACGGGGATACTGTTTGAAAATTTTTCTGTAGCTTTTATACGGCGGATTTTAAAGAGGTGAGGAAAATGTATCTTAAGGCCGGTGTTGTTGGAAGCAGGGAGTGGTACGAGGAGTGCCTCCCTATGCTGGAAAAGAATGGATTTAAAGACGTCCCCGGCAAAGGATATTCGGACCCCGATACCGACGGCGAATTGATGGGATATTTTTTCGAATACAAGGGTAAGGAGATGCCCTTGCAGGACTTTATCAGCCTGGTAAACGAGGTTAACAGGATCATGGATGAGGGGGAAACCTCCCGCCCGTCGTGGTCGTTCGTGGAAGGCTGAAGCGCCGCCTTTCCATTGTAATAATCGAGTTTTCAGATCGGTCTGGAATTTATTCTCCTTTGGAAGGAAGTATCTTTAGAAACCAGAAATTTAATAAATGGATTGGGAAAGTTTACGGTAAGGGGTTTATCGAGTTTACAGGTTCTCCACCCATTAAATCGAAGAATAAAGGGTAAAGCATGAGATCTGCTGTGAAAAAAGTAATACAACTATTTTTCCTTATCGTCCTGATCATAGTTTTTCTTCTGACGGCTTTTCCCTCGATAAGGGTTCCTGTTTTTTTTCAAATGCTGCAATCTAAAAATGAATTCAACCATTCTACCGGCGAAATTATTCTTTTTGGTAATTACCCAACATTTGATCCAAAATTACAGATCATTTTGGCCATCAGGTGAAAGATATCCTCTTCCCGGTGATTATACCTAAATTCCAACTCCTTCAGATATAGAGGAAACTTCTCCCTGGAAACTCCATGATGCTTTATCAGGCGCTC
>JAMCWD010000023.1:0-42271 GCA_023475345.1 Chloroflexota bacterium
CCCTGCCGCGCATATTATTATATTGTCGGCGGTGTAATAGTCGTTCATATATTCCAGCAGCGCTTTGCGGTTAAGCTTTTCGACGACGTTTTTCGTGCCGATAATCGGCATGCCCAGCGGGTGGCTGTTCATCAAAACCTGGTTGAAAAGATCGAACACCATCTCCTCTGGAGAATCTTCATACATCTTTATCTCTTCGAGCACCACGCCTCTTTCTTTTTCAATGTCCTCCGGGTCGAAAAGAGAGTTCTGGAGCATGTCCGCTATTATCTCGATAGACAGAGGGAGATACTTGTCAACCACGCGGGCGTAGTAGCAGGTCTGCTCTTTCTCGGTGAACGCGTTCAACTGCCCTCCGACACTGTCGAATATTTCCGCTATCTCCCTTGCGCTGCGGCTCTTCGTGCCTTTGAACGTCATGTGTTCCAAAAAGTGTGAATACCCGTTCTGACTGACTTTTTCACAACGGGTTCCCACGTTTACCCAGACGCCTATTGATACCGACCTGAAAATAGGCAGTTTCTCGGTTATGACTTTCATACCGTTCGGCAATACTGTTTTCTTGTAAGTTGCTTTAATCAATCTACTTCACCCACTTCAATTTTTCTCGCACCATGCTGTAAAAACTTTTCTCGATCCTGATGAAAAACAAATCGTGAGGACCCCGCCTTACCTCCACAATATCTCCGGGCATGCGCGGAAAGTTAACCTGCCCGTCGATGGTAAGCACCGAGCCTGCCGTCCTATGCGGGTTCCTTTCTTCATCTTCGTAAATCTTTATAACTTCTTCATCCGAAACAACCATGGGCCGGGCTGAAAGCGTATGCGGGCAGATGGCGTTGATTATGAAACAGTTGACGCGGGGACTGACTATCGGGCCTCCTGCGGCAAGGCTGTAAGCCGTCGATCCCGTGGGGGTGCAGACTATAAGACCGTCCGCAGAAAGGCCCCCGGCGAACTCGTCGTTTATCGTGATCTTTAAATATAAGAGACGGGGCGAAATCCCCCTGTGAATAACCGCGTCGTTAAGCGCGAAGTCATTGAACACCTCTGAACCGTTCCTTAAAACGCGGCATTCGAGAGTGTAGCGCTTCTCCAGTTCGTAACGCCCGGAAATCATATTTTTCAGCGGCTTCTTCCAGTCCCCGGAATAAAGCTCCGTGAGGAAACCCAGCCCGCCCAGGTTGATGCCGAGTATCGGCAGGTTGTACGGGGCGGCCTCGCGGCTTGCTCTTAAAAAAGTCCCGTCCCCTCCCAGGGAAAGGATCATATCCAGGTTGGAATAAAACTCCCTGTCGAGAAGTTTCGGATCCTCCATGCCTATCCTTTCGGCATCTTCCGATGTAAGGAAAACGGTTGCCCCCTGTGATTCCAGCCAGGGCACTATTTCTCTCGCCGTAATAACGGCAATATCTTTTTTTCGTAAAAAAAGACCTATCTTTTTCAAAGGCTTATTTTTCATTTTTTTCTCCCTGCTCCATAGCCTCCCGGATTAAATTCTCAGCCGGAGGAGCTTTGCCTTCCCCTTTTTTTAAATAAATGAAAAATTCCCGGTTCCCCTTCGGCCCCAGTAAAGGCGAGGCGCATGACGCCAGGGGAACAAGTCCCCAGCCTGCTGCTTCACCAATTATTTTTTCCAGCACAGCCCTGTGGACAGATTGATCTTTCACCACGCCGCCTTTGCCTACCTGCTTTCGGCCTGCCTCGAATTGAGGTTTGACAAGCGATACAACCTCGCCGCCTTTTTTCAAAACCTCCAGGGCGGGCGGTATAACCATCGAAAGCGATATGAACGAAACATCCGCCGTTACCAAATCAACTTCTTCGGGGATATCGTCCCGCTTCAGATAACGGGCGTTAAACCTTTCCTTAACGACAACTCTCGCATCGTTCCGAAGCAAAGCGTCAAGCTGCCCGTATCCTACATCAACCGCATAAACCCGTGATGCGCCGCGCTCCAGAAGGCAATGGACGAAACCGCCCGTAGAAGCCCCTATATCGAGAACAATTTTTCCATTAACATCGATTCCAAGCTTTTCCAGGGCGCCTTCCAGCTTCAGCCCTCCCCTGCTTACAAAGCGGGGGCGAGAGGCCCTGACCTCAACAGGCATGTCGGGATCGGTCATCACGGCAGGTTTTTCAAGCCTTTTATCCCCGCTGAAAATTTCGCCCGCCATGATCATCGCCTGTGCCTTCTCCCTGGTAGGCGCAATGCCACGATTAACAAGGAGCCTGTCAAGCCTCATGCGGTCTTTCGATTTGTCGCGGCTTTTCGAATCGGGACTTGCCTGCTCTTTTTTCTTATTCATTCAAGTGAGGATAATGCGGGTTTCCCCGTAAGGAACCTGTTGTATGCATCTCTTGCAAAATCCTTGATGCCCGATGCGGAAAGGCCCAGCTTGTCTCTGAGGTAACTTAAAGAGCCGTGTTCTATAAATTCGTCGGGGATGCCGAGGCTTGCTACACAAACATCCGTGAGGCCATTGCGCGAGATAAGCTCGCTTACGGCGGAACCGAACCCGCCCGTCAAAACATTTTCTTCAACGGTAACTATGACTTTACAATCGCGCGCCGCATTTAAAATAAGCTCTTCGTCAAGGGGCTTGATGAATCGTGCGTTTATTACGCGGCACCCGAGACGGAACTCTTTCAAGCCCTGTGCCGCAAGGACGGACGGATACACCATGCTGCCGACGGCGATAATAGCCAGGTCGTTGCCGTCATTGAGGGTCTCGCCCTTCCCTATTTCCATCTCGTGGGGTATGTCTTCAAGCGAAACACCCACGCCGCGGCCCCTGGGATAACGTATCGCACACGGGCCTTTATATTTCAGCGCTGTCCTCAGCATGACGATAAGCTCGGCCTCATCCTTGGGCGCCATCATGACAATGTTGGGGATGGGGCGCAGGAATGATATATCGAAAACGCCGTGATGCGTGGGACCGTCTTCGCCTACAAGCCCCGCCCTGTCTATCGCAAAAACAACAGGGAGGTTCTGAAGACACACATCATGAATGACCTGGTCGTATCCTCTCTGCAGAAACGTGGAATAAATCGCGAAAACCGGTCTGAACCCCTGGGTGGCAAGAGCGGCGGAAAACGTTACGGCATGCTGCTCGGCAATGCCGACATCGAAAAACCTTTCGGGAAAAAGCCGCGAGAACTCGACCAGGCCCGTCCCGTCGGGCATGGCGGCGGTAATGCCCACTATTTTGGGGTTAAGCTTCGCCAGCCTGACCAGGGTATCTCCGAAAATCCCGGTATAAGAAGGGACAGTGCCGTTATGCCTGTCTTCTCCCGATTCCACATGGAAAGGCACCGCGCCGTGAAACTTTATGCTGTCCCGCTCCGCGGGGATATACCCCTTTCCTTTCTGGGTTATTACATGGACGACCCTGGGCCCCGGTATGTCTTTCACCCGCCTGAAAACTTCGTCCAATTTTTCAACGTCATGCCCGTCAAACGGCCCCAGGTATGTGAACCCCATCGATTCGAATATAACTCCCGGGATGAACATGTAAACCAGGTTCTCTTCCATAGATTCGGCGGCCCTTAGCAGGCGGTCACCCACGCCGGGAATGTTCTTGACCGCCTTCCTGAGGTCTTTCCTGACGCGCATATACATCGGCTCCATCCTGAGCTTTGAAAGGTACTTGCCCATTGCGCCGACGTTCTTTGCTATCGACATGGTGTTATCGTTGACTACAACTATCATATCGGCCTTCAAGTGACCCGCATGGTTAAGAGCCTCAAATGCCATGCCGCCCGTCAGCGCGCCGTCGCCTATAACTGCGACCACATCGAAATCTTCCCCGGCAATGTCCCTTGCCTTTGCAATGCCGAGCGCGGCGGAAATCGAAGTCCCGCTGTGGCCCGTCCCGAAAGCATCATGAGGGTTTTCCGATCTTTTAGGGAACCCCGAAATGCCGTTCTGCTGTCTCAGCGTTTTGAAAACTTCACGCCTGCCGGTTACGATTTTATGAGCATAACTCTGGTGTCCCACGTCCCATATAATCTTATCAACCGGGGAATTAAAAACCTTGTGAAGCGCCAGTGCAATCTCTACTGCGCCGAGGCTTGATGCAAGGTGGCCCCCCGTGTTCGAAACAACCGATATTATCTCCTGACGGATTTCATCCGCCAACTGCTTCATCTGCTTCGTACTTAAGTTTTTAATATCTTCGGGCGAGTTTACCTGCCCCAGTAAAGGTTCCATGTTAATTCTCTCTCTCCAATAATGTCCGCGCCAATTCTATCAAAATATCCGCCTTTTTACCAAGAGGCTTTAAGGCTTCCACGGCTTCCATGCTCAGTTCAACCGCGTACTTCCTTGTCTCATCGGGTCCCATGAGATTTACAAAATTCAAAGGCTCGTCCGATTTTTCGGCATCCAGGAGGTCGTCAACCACCTGGAAGGCAAGTCCCAGTTTTTCCCCGAAGGCCGTTATGGCCTTCTGTTCTTCAGGAGACGCATCGCAAAGGACAGCCGAGCCTGCAAGGGCGATACGGAACAGCGCACCGGTTTTTTTACGACAAAGCCTGATCAGATCCTCTTTCCCCGGCGGGATATCTATCTCGCTTTCAAATACTTGGCCGCCTACCATCCCGGCACAGCCCGAATGAACCGCCGTCTCTTTTATCACAAGGAGAGCCTTTTCCGGCCCGACGCCGCTTTTCATAAGCCCTCCGGCCAGCGCCTCAAACGCAAGGATCAGCAGGGCGTCTCCTGCAAGCAGCGCGTTGGCCTCGCCATAAGCAACATGGCAGGAAGGCTTGCCCCTCCTGAAATCGTCGTCGTCAAGGCACGGCAGATCATCGTGGACCAGCGAAAATGCGTGTATCAACTCCAACGACTCCGCAAGGGGCATGACCCTTGCCCGGTCGGCTCCAAGCATGTCGGCGGTCATCAGGCATAACAGGGCCCGGAGCCTCTTTCCACCAGGAAATACGGCGTATCTCATGGCCTCGGAAAGATTCCCTCCACAGTCCAGTCCTGAAAATAAAGCTTCGAGATCGCGTTCCAGTTCGCTTTTTAAAATGGAAAGTCCGGCCTCAAGAGACACCTGAATTATCCCCCATCCCGACAAACTCCACCAGGTCAAGCTCCCCGTCCCTGCCGCGCGAAAGCTGTACCACTTTTTCTTCGGCTTTTTTCAAAACCGCCGCCAGGCGGCGCGCAAGCCCCACACCTTCTTCATATTGCCTGACAGCTTCCTCAAGCGGGAGATCCTCGCTTTCAAGCCGCTTTATCACCGATTGTAGCTTTTCAAGCGCTTCCTGAAACGAAAGCTCTTCTTTTTCAGATGCCCCTTCGTTCCCTGCATCTATCTCAAGCTCCAGGTCAAGCTTGGAACCGTTTTCGTCGCATTTCTTTTTCCTGCTCATTTAGGAAGCCTCCGTATTTATATTTTCTATAACACCTGTAAACCTGCCCTTGAATAAACGGACTTCAACCTTTTCGCCGGCATGAAGTCCTTCGGTGCTTGTCAGCACTGTTCCTGCGGGAAGAATCCGCGTTATGGAATACCCCCTCTTCAGAATGCTCACAGGGCTTAAAGCGCCGAGCTTTTCATCGAGATGCTTAACTTTCAGTTTTTCATCGTTCAGCTTTTTCCACATCGTCTTGTATAAATCCAGCGCAAGCATGTCAAGATCCTGGGACGCCCTGTCAAGAAACCGCGCCGATTGGAGTCTCAGGATCAATTCTTTAAGCCTCTGGTTCCCTTCTTTCAGGCGCCGCCCCGGATCGGACACCGAGAGCCGTTCATTAAGATGAGCGATTAAAGTCCTCCACTCGGCCAGCCTCCGCCCGAGCGCCGAATCCAGCCTGTCCGTCGTTTCTCCTAACCCCCGCAGCATCTCGGACATTGAAGGCCCCAGCAGGCGTGCCGCCGCTGTCGGGGTCGCGGCCCGTATGTCCGCAACAAAATCGCTGATAGTGAAATCTACTTCATGGCCCACGGCTGAGATGACGGGGACCGGGCTTGCGGCTATCGCCCGCGCAAGCCTCTCGTCGTTAAAGGCATTGAGGTCTTCGAAAGATCCGCCTCCCCTGCCTATTATTATGACATTGAGACCAGGAAGCTCCCACAACAACTTCAGGGCATTAATCAGAGATTCGGGGGCGCCTTCCCCCTGGACGGGCGAAGGAGAAATTATCAACTTCAGCGCCGGGTTGTGCTGGTACGCGGTACGTATGATATCCCTCACGGCGGCTCCCCCGGCGGATGTTACCACCCCTGCTTTTTTGATAAAACCGGGCAGCTGCCGCTTTCTTTCGGGGGCGAACAGCCCTTCTTTTTCGAGCTTTTCCTTGAGAAGGATAAATGCCTGGAGAAGCTTCCCCCAACCGGCGGGTGTCATCTCTTCGACTATCAACTGGTACTTGCCCTGGGGGGGGTAAAGATCTATTTTCCCACGCGCCACTACCTGCATCCCGTCTTCCGGCTTGAAATCAAGCCCTTTCGCGGCCCGTACAAACATTACACCGGGAAGGATATCTTTTTCTTCCTTCAGATCGAAATAGCAATGTCCCGAAGGATACCTCCTGAAATTGCTGATCTCGCCTTCGACCTTGATATCCCTGAGAACCCTGTCCCCGGCGACAATCGCCCTGAGATAGCGTACAACAGAGCCGACGGTGAACACTTCAGGCACTTTGGAATGAGCGCCGTAAGCCGGAGCCTCTTCCTTCGGAGCCATATCATGGGGAGGCTCGTCGACAATTTTTTCAGCAGTTAACAGGGTGGGTTTTTCGGAAACTATCTTCTTTACAGGTTTTCTCTTCGATTTGGACCTGGTAACTGTTACTGCGGTTTTGCCTGAAGAGGTCCCGCCGGATAATTCGCCGAAAAGGTCGGCCTGGTAAGATTCCGTCAAAACATCTTCTCCCTTCTCAGGTAAACGCTTAATACAAGGCCGACGGCCATAAAATTCGTAAGCATGGAGCTCCCGCCGTAGCTGATGAAAGGGAGGGGTATCCCGGTTACGGGCATTATGCCCATAGTCATCCCTACATTAATCAGCACGTGGAAAAGGAGCATCCAGAAAACGCCGATAGCCAGGAAGCGCCCGTAAGTATCCCGCGCATTTTCCGATATTTTAATACACTGCCACATGATGTAAAAGAACAAAAGCAGCATGCCAAAAGAGCCTCCGAAGCCCATCTCCTCGGCAAGGGCGGAGTGAATGAAATCTGTATGGTTTTCAGGCACGAAATGAAGCTGTGTCTGGGTTCCCCCGCCAATACCTTTGCCTAATAAGCCACCTGATCCCACTGCTATCTTGGACTGGATAACGTTCCATCCTGCTCCCTGGGGGTCATGCTCGGGGTTAAGAAAAACGAAAAGCCTTTTTTTCTGGTAATCTTTGAGAACAAAAGGAGCCGCCGCCAGGCCGAGAGCTGCGGTTCCCAGGAGCAAAAGAGGTTTGACCCCGGCTGAAAACATCATGCCGAAAGCAACGAAGATAAATACAAGGGCCGTCCCCAGGTCCGGCTGGACCACTATCAAACCCAGCATCGGCAGAAGCATCACCAGGCAGCGGACAAGGATCTTGACATCGCCCGAACTTTCCCAGTCCGAGAGAGCGCGGGCAAAAATTATAATCATGACAAGTTTTGCAAACTCCGAAGGCTGGAAGCTGCCCAGGGGGCCCAGCGAAATCCATCTCTGTGCGCCGAGCGCGGATGAGCCGATAAAAAGGACCAGTATCAAAAGGGTCATGATTATAAGATAAAGAACGCCGGAGATCCGGCCCCAGAAATCATAATCTATACCCAGGCAGACAACCATCAGAAATAATCCCAGGATTATATACGCCGCCTGGTGTATCAACTCGCTTGAAAGCTTGCCGCCTTCGCCCGTAACACTCTGTATCATGACGAGACCGAGCCCCGAAAGAAGCAAAACGGCAAGAATCAGCGGTATGTGGAACTTTTCAAGAAATTTCATAAATTATATGTTCAACTCACTTGCCCGGTTTTTTTCATCAATCTATTCTAGGATAAGGGATTGGTTCCTTTTCCGGCTGATTTATCAAGCCGATTGAAGATACCCGCAGATATGACGGAAGCGCTTGATATAAGTTCTTTTGCAGAAATACCGCAAGGAAACCCTGGAGCAAGATTCCCTGGATTACCTCGTTAAATTTATGAATTCCGTATCTTTATCAATTTCAGGGCCTGTTTTTCTTTCTTTTGCCCGATGATTTTTTCACCCTCTTCTTGGCTATGGCGGATGCCGACTGGGCGGCTTTCCTCCGCCTTGATCTCACTGTGGCCGCTGCCGGAGGCGTTGTCGTCCTTTCGGCCTTTATCTCTTCTTCAGGCTTTGCTTCCACAGGCTTTGGGGCGTCGGATTTATCGACAGGCTCGGATTCTTTTATTCTTTTCGCAGGCTCGGCGGAAGGAACAGGCGTCCTCCTGATATTGATAACGGGGATGCTTGCCGCAAGGGCCACGGAGCCGTCATGCCTTTCAAGCATAAGTTCCATATTGCCGGAATCTATTTCCATATAACGGGTTATAACTTCCAGGAGATCGGCTCTCAGGCTTTCCATCAACTGGGGCGAAACCGAAGACCGGTCGTGTATCAGTACCAGGCGGAGTCTTTCGCGCGCGGTGGTCCGGGTGTTTTCTCTCTCTTTACCCATGAGCCTCTGGAAAAATTCAAAAATGGTATCGAACATTTATTAAGACGCTCCCTTTTCCAGTTTTTCCATAGTGCTTCTCATAAGCTTCAAAAGGAATGACCGCAGGCCGCCGTTCTTGCTCTGTTTTATTTCTTCATGAGGCTCCCCGGGGTCATGGAGCCTTTTCACGATTTTCCTGTATGCGTCCCCGGCGGGAGAAAACTTGTCTAAAATTACAGGCTCTCCCTTGTTCGAATGAAACAGGATCTTGTGATCCTCCGGAACGACGCCCAGCACATCTATGCTCAGGATGCCCCTGATATCGTCGATACTGAGCATCTGTCCCTTTTTAACAAGCTCGCTTCTGAGCCTGTTGACTATCAGGGATATCTTGCTCTTGTTTTCGGATTCAAGTATGCCGACGACCCTGTCCGCATCGCGCACCGCCGAAATCTCGGGGTTGGTTATTATTATGGCTTCATCGGCGCCGATTATCGCGTTCCTGAAACCCCCCTCGATGCCCGCCGGGCAATCGATTAAAACATAATCGAATTCTTTTCGCAGTTCATCCATCAGCTCTTTCATCTGCTCCGCCTTGACGGCGTCCTTGTTTTTGCTCTGTGCAGCAGGCAGAAGAAAAAGGCTTTCGAACCTTTTGTCCCTTATGAGAGCCTGCTTGTAGCCGCGGCATTTCTTATCTAAAACATCGACGAGGTCGAATACTATCCTGTTTTCAAGGCCAAGCAAAAGATCGAGATTCCGAAGACCGATATCGGCATCGACAAGCACGACCCTCTTGCCGATGCTTGCAAGACCTGCGCCCAGGTTGGCCGTCGCCGTGGTCTTGCCAACCCCGCCCTTTCCTGATGTCACAACAAATACTTTCGACACCGGGGTTCCCTCCTTGCGCGCCCGCCCTACTGGCGCTTATTATACGGGAGTGAGATTATTTTCCCCTCTTCTACAATGGATAAGTGAGGAACTCCTTTTTTTATCTTTTTTTTATCTTTTTCAGAAGCCGCATGTTGTGCTATCTGGAGCCTCGTAAACTGCTGGTCAAGTGCAAATATACAGGACTTCTCATTCCCCTCACAACCGGCATGTACGACACCCCTCACCGCCCCCATGACATAAATATCGCCCCTGGCCATGACTTCGCCGCCCGAATTGATATCCCCCATGATTATGACGCTGCCGTCAAAATGGAGGCTGGTCCCCGACCTTACAATCTTCCGGTGAATAAACGCCATATCGGACGGCAGAACCCTGGGCTGGGGAACAGCGGCCGCTCCCTGTACCGAGTTCTTCTTCCTGCCCGCATGACCTGCAAGACCCAGCCTGCCTATTATTACCTTGATATTATGCCGTTCCGCAAGGTTCCTCGTCGCAAGAGAAGTGCTCACTATCCCGAGCAGCTTGAGCTTGTTCCTGTATATGACATCCAGCAGGCTTTCCAGTTCCTCAATGTTAAGTTCCCGCCATCCCAGGTCGATGCTCACAGCCGCGCCCGAAAAAAAAGCCCTGCTTTCCTTAATCTTCACTTCCAGGTTCTCAATACAACCGCTGAAATCGAAATCCTCGCGGATGCTGACTATTATGCCCTGGCGGGTTCCTTTAAACGCTACCGAATCGAGAGATTTATCGTTCATTATTCATCCTCGCCTGTTATAGTATGCGAATCATTCGTTAAGACGCCTTCAATTCCTTTTACGGCTTCAAGGCTCGTTTTCAGCGCTGTTTTTATCATGCCTTATTCGACGCTTCCCTTTCCAGGCGGACCCTGCCCGTCCTCACGGCGACAACGTCTTTTAAAGACGCAGGGGTGATAAATTCCAGCATCCCGCCGGGATCAAACGATGTTACAGAACCCAGCCCGACCGTGGCCCCGCCTTTTCCCAAAAGGCCTATCAGCAGGCCTCTTTCAGAATCGCCGGGCGTCAATTTTTCCCCCTCGAAAACAACTTTGCCTGAAGGAATCATCGAAGGTTTTGCCTCTTTGAAATATCTTTCAAGGAGCGAATTTCTCCTGAACCTCCTGGTTTCGCTGTCCCTGGGTTTTATAAAATTCGAAGGCCGTATATCATAAACGTTGTCGTGTGAAATGCGCCTGTAATATTTATAAAGATAAGCAAGGTCTTGCCCGGCGCCGCCGGGAAGAATGAAAACAAGATGTTTTGGTTTCAGGATCTGGAACTTGGCGATCTTGTATTGGAACGAAGAGTAATCGACCCAGCCGCAGGTGTTGATAAGCATAATCCCGCAATTTTCAGACATGTCCGAAAGCGCCGATACGGCGCCGAGATATCGCCCGATCATCCTGGTCGGAGAAAAATCACCGGTAAAGTAAATTTCGGGCAAAGAGGGTTCGCCTATCTCCTTTTTAAACGCCAGGCATGAGGGCAGGCCGATATCCGGCTGGCCGGAATCAAGCTCCATATACGAGCACGGCCCTTTTATCTCCTTTGCCAGCCATTTGATCAACGTGGATTTGCCCGTGTCCACTCCTCCGAGCACCGCAACCGGCCCCGGCTCTCTTTTTATCGAGCGGAGGACATCATCCCATTTCTCGCCCGGCTCGATTTTAAATTCGTTTTCAAACAAGGAAGCAAGGTTCATATAAGCGAATCCCTTTTCATAATGAGCAAGAACAAGCCCAATATCAACAACCTGCTCCGGCTCGTGGTGGTAGTGCTGGCAAGCATAGCGGCAATAATACTGCTATGGTACCCGGAAGGCAAACAGTTCCAGGGCGGGGGCGTTTTTTTTACGTTCGACGCCTTCAAGAGGGTTATACTCGTCAACCTTTTCTGGATCATAGTCCTCGCGTTCATGCCCCGCCTTGTAGTTTTCCTTGACGTATTTCTATTCATACAGGTATTCTTCCTTGGATTCTTTTCGGCACAGGTAATTTACAAGATTTACCCGCCCCAGATTTCCTGGTTTTCATTTTTCCCGGACTGGGCCCAGTCGTACATGGCAAGCCACGGCACGGTCCGGGCTTACTTATTCATACCCGTGATATTTTTTCTCGTATTTTACCTGACATACCCGCCGGGCAGGTTCAGAAGCCTCCTGTCGGTAGGAAACTTTTCAAAAATGACAAAGCTCCTGGGGAAGCCCATGACCTGGGGAGCCGTAGCTAAAAGGTTCCTGTTGTATCTGGGAGGATTCCTTCTCCTTTTTCTGGTTATCAGGGCGGTAAGTAACCAGGGCTTCGCGTTTTCTGGCGCGTTCTCGGCATGGGACGGCATATCGAGGCTTATCGCAATAGCTGTTTACGCCGGGATAGTGGCCCTTTGTGAAGAAACGATTTACAGGGGAATCTTTTTGTCCGTACTGGCCGATTCTTTCAAGCCCGCCATCGCTATAATAATACAGGCGATCCTTTTTTCAATCATACATTATATGCCCGGACAGCCCGTTTACATAAGCGCCGGCGCACTTCTCATCTACGGGTTCCTGGGGTGGATACTGGGAAAAGCGGCATGGGAAACGGGCGGCCTGGGAGCAGGTTTTTTAATCCACTTTTCAATAATAACCAGCCTGGCTCTCCTGGGAGCATAACCCTGACCCCTGTTCAGAAGCTGTCTAATAAGTCCTTGCAAAATATCATTCTCCTCCTGGGAGACACGTTGCCATAATTCCCCTTGAACTTTAGCCGCAACGAACCGAAATACCGAAACAAGAATTCGTTTTGCTATCATGCAGATTACATGCTGAAGTTCACAATTCTGCAATAGCTCCCCGCTTTTGCGGGGTTACGCCTGTGAAAATAATGCCTGTCAGGAACTAATGCCAGAAGTTAGCAGGAGGTAATTTCAGGCATATCTTGAAGTTATCATTATAAATTAAATTAAGGAGGATGATAAAATGGACAGTGTTGGCGCGAAACTGGAAGTTATGTCCGACAACTGGTGGCTGATGCTTTTAAGAGGCATTGTAGCGATCCTTTTCGGCATGATGGTAATGGCATGGCCCGGCGTATCGCTTGTGGTTCTCGTGATTTTCTTCGGTGCTTATGCGCTTGTTGACGGTATTTTCGCAATCATCGCAGCCCTGACGACTCACGGCGGAGTCGGGAGCCGGCTTTTTCTCGTACTGGAAGGCATAGTAGGGATCGTTATCGGCTATTTCACCTTTGTTTACCCCGATATCACGGCGACCGTCCTGCTCATCCTCATAGCCGTATGGGCGCTCGTTACCGGCATTTTTGAAATCATCCTCGCATCCGTTACGTGGAAAGAATTCACCGGCAAATGGTATCTCCTCATAGGCGGCGTCGCGTCACTTATTTTCGGCCTGATCATGATAATCAACCCGGAGGCGGGAGCGCTCGTTTTCTTGTGGCTTATCGGCGCTTATGCAATAATTTTCGGGACTTTAATGATGGTCTTCTCCATCCATCTCAAAAAGTTGAAAGCATGAATCTGAAAAAAGAAGGCCGGGCGATTACAACCGGCCTTCTTTAATGCCGCAACAGCATCTGCTTGCCCCAACACTTTCCTCCAATCGAAGATCCATAAGGCCAAGCAGGACTGTGCTCAATTGCCATTGCTCCGAATTTTTTATCGGACACTGCTGACTTTCCCACATTAATTACGAAAGAACCCTATTTAAATTCAACATGGCCATCAAGAAATAAATAAGCGGCCTTTAATTTGTAATGATGTTTATCTTCGTATAATTTAATACGCGGCTCATCCTCATATAACAATATTACCTTATCAGGATTCTTTATCGATTTTAAGCTCTTCCCGGCCAGAGCCGTATTAAATTTATAACTTGACGGAGGCAAAGGCCGCCTCTTATCCAACGGAGAATATCGATATACTTTATAATTAGTTCCATATCTTAAAAAAATGGGACGAAGTGCTTCTACCCACAAGTATTCGTTATTTTTCCACACAGGAGGAAACCTGTTTTCATGCTCTTTAAGATAAATATCAAAGGCGGCATGCAAGTTTTTCAAAATTGCTCTGCAAGCTGACGGATATTCTGGAGGCTCTCTGTAAATAAAATAATTATTATAGAACCAGAAAAGAAGTGAAATGGAACCCAGTAGAATCACGAAGAGAATTATTCTTTTACTTAACCTCTTTTCTTCCGACATTTACACCTCCCTGGGAGTAACCTGAACCTCACACCTCAGATCTTAATTTTTTCAAGAGACCGGAGTATATCTATCGGAAAAGGGCTTCGCTGCCTCAATAATTAGGTTCCACCAGCCATACTCTTGACAGGTCGTAATAATTTAAAGAACCGAACCTCAGGCCGCGGAGGTTGGGATCAAGCCCCGAATAGGTAAAATCATAAACGAGCGGGACTATCGGGGCATCCTGGCTTATCAAGCCCTGAACCCTGACATAAAGTTTCGCCCGGTAATCTTCATTGGAATTTATCCTTGCAGACGAAAGGAACTGATCCATCCTGTGATCTTTGAGAAAGCATATATTCCCCCGCCTGTCCGTTCCCGAATAAGAGCTCCATTCGGTATTCATGTACGCATCGGTAACTTTTTCAACGCCTTCGATGCCGTAGAGCGCCATATCGTAATCCCCTGACCTGATAAGCTTATTGAACTCTTCATTTTTCTTTGTAACTATTTTTACCCGCCATCCCAGCTTTGTAAAGTCATTTTCAACCAGGTGCCGTGCAAGCTGCCATGCGTCCTGGCAGTAGGCCGTATCCTGCTCCGGTACGAGCAGGGTCGTTTTGAAACCATCGCCCTGCCCCGAATAATACAACAGCCTCCTGGCCCTGTTAAGCTCATAAGGATAGCCGTAAATTCCGGGGTCGTATCCCATGCATCCCGGCGGTATGACAGAGCCTGCAAGGATCGCACGTATGCCGTAAAACTTGTTCAGGAACGCTTTCCTGTTAATGCCGTAATTCAATGCAAGCCTGACGGGGAGCTTGCTGAACGGATACTTCGAGCAATTCAACGAAAGGAACATGAAATTCGGGCGGGGCATCCGCTGGAGCGAAAAGCCGGAATATTTTTTCATCGCCGAGACGTCTTCCATCCTCAGGGCAAGCGCTATCTGGGCCTTTTGCCGTTCCAGCATCTGGCGCCGTGTTATCCCGCCGCTTACCGCACTGAAAATGACCCTGTCAAGTTCCGGCCTCCCTTCCCAGTACTGGCTGTTGGCCTGGAGTACCACTCTCTGGCCTTTCCTCCAATCCATGAACTTGAACGGCCCGGTGCCTACAGGCTGGCGGTAAGTGCCGGCCCCGGATTCCCTTGCGGAATCGGGACTGATCATTCCGAACTGGGGCATGGCAAGGCAGCGGGGGAAATAAATCATCGGCTCGTTCAAAAACACCTTGACCGTATGCGAATCCAGTATCTCCACAGTCCTCAGGACGCCGGGGAAGCCGTCGAATAAAGATTTCCAGATTATGAAATTGCTTTCTTCGGGCTTGTACGGGGAATAAATGGGGAAACCCTGTCTTTCGAGGTTGAATTTTACGGCCTGTGCGTCGAACTGTGTCCCGTCATGGAAATAAACGCCCTTCCTGAGCCAGAATACCCACACCTGTCCCCCGTTGAAGGGCGCCCAGGATGTCGCAAGTCCCGATTCCAGCGATTCTGAATCGGGCTTATACCGGAGCAAAGTATCGAAGATCTGCGTTGTAACCTGTCCCGAAAACCAGTCGTCAACGAGAGCGGGATCAAGCGTCTGGGCCTCGTAAGGCTGGGCCACCACTACAAGGCCGCCTTTCGCCCCGGCATAAGAAGGCCCGGCGGCGAGAAAAAAAAGGCAAAATACAAGCAGGCCCCAGGCTGCAATATAGCGGCCGGGACATTTTCCGGCTGTCAATTTACGCCGGGAAGCTCCCACTTATGCCTCCTTTACGAAATCCATGTCTTTCATACGCCTGACGCGGCATTTCTCCGCCCGAAATATTGCGGAAAGATCCAGAACGGCGGTCTCCAGGTCGTCGTTAACAACGACATATTCGTATTCCCCGACCTTGGTCAACTCCCATCTTGCAGTCCGGAGCCGCCCGGCCATTTTTTCCTCGTCCTCCGTCCCTCTTTCTTCAAGCCTCTTCCTGAGAGTATCGATCCCCGGCGGCGCTATGAAAACGAAAACCGCGTCGGGATGCTCTTTTTCCTTGACCTGGAGCGCCCCCTGGACATCAATATCCAGGATGACGTCCTTCCCTTTTGCAAGCTGCTCCTCGACGGGGGCAAGCGGTGTACCGTAATAATTGTCATGGACTTTCGCCCACTCCAGGAATTTCTTTTCTTCGATCATCTTTTCGAATTTTTCCCGGTCGATGAAATAATACTCCACGCCGTCAGTTTCGCCCGGTCTCGGCGGGCGCGTCGTTGCGGAAACGGAGAAAAGCGTCCCGGGATAAAGCGCAAGTACCCTCCCGAGGAGCGTGCTCTTGCCTGCTCCCGAAGGTCCCGATGTTACCCATAGAATCCCGCGTGAAATCGACATCAGGCGTTGTTCCCCACTTTCTGGACGACTGTTTCGGGAGAATGAGAAGACAGCACCACATGGCCGCTGTCAAGCATTATCATCGAGCGGGTCTTCCTCCCGACGGTGGCATCCAGCAGTTGGGGTTTTCCACGCATCTCCCTGACAAGCCTCTTTAAAGGCGCGGAATCAGGGTTCAAAACGGAAACCACCCTGGACGCCTTGACGAAATTTCCATATCCCACATTAACCATGCCGTCCTGCGAATTTTCAGGCGAATACATCATTTTTTCTCCATTTCCCTGCATATCCTGCGCATTTTCGACGGATCGCTTCCTTTTCCTTTAACCTGATAATTCACTGATACCAGGAACCACAGGGGGGCAAAAAATAATTTTTTGCCGGGCGGAACTGAAAAAAGATTCACCCTAAATAACTATTGTCCCGGAATTTAAGTTTTTACTACCTGGCCTGTGCTTATGCAAACCCGGGAGAATTCGACTCCGCCGTCGATAGCCTGAAGGAAGCTTTCAGGCTGGATCCCGGCCGGAAAGATAACGCTCTCAAGGATAAAAAGCTCTCTCCGATTTTCAATTATCGGGGTTTCAAAGATCTTTTCAAGTGATTTAGAACTGAAGCGACCTACATATTTGGCTCTTTTAATAATTCGTCCAGACCTTTTATATAGTCGAGGTAATTTCCCTTTACAAGGTATTGATTGAGTTCGTCAAGCTTTTTCTTTTCGATTTCTTTTTTCTTTCGGGATCCCTGCGATTTATCTTCAAGCAACCTTGCCAGCCGTAGCGATTCTTTCAAATACTTCATAAATTCGGGAGTGAGCATCAATGCTTCTCTTTTTTGCCATGATATAAGTTCGTTACATACATTAAGGAGGGCTTCGCGCGCCGGATCGGTCTCTCCCTGTAAAAATAAAACATTTCCAAGCTTTACTGCGGCATCGGTGGAGTTGTCATTGTTTGCCGGGTTTGAAAAAGCCCGGCGGTACAACTCCACCGATGCCGCAGTTTCTCCCAGGGCGTTATGTATATCCCCGGCTTCTATCAGGAACTCAGGGCTGTCATTTTCGGAAGGGAATGCGCTCTGTTCGGTTTCATTCAGGATAAGGCGGGCCGCCTCCGGGGCGTTTTCGGATACTTTCATCTTTGCTGTCAGCAGTGCAGCCAGTTTGCTCTCCAGGTATGAAGGATATTTATTTATTGTCCTCCGGCATTCCGCCTCCGCCTCGTTGTATTGAGAGTTATCGTAAAAAGCGTTTGCAAGCATAAACCTGTTTTTCGCAGTATCCGTATCCGGGACTTTATTCAAAACGGAAGATGCCTCTTTCAGTAATTTCTCATCCCCGGTTCCCGCCCCGGCAAGCATAATCATCGCCTTAACGCTTTCAGAAGTATCCGGCGCTATTTTCATAAGGTTGGTGAGGACTTCTTTCGCGTCGTCCTTCCTGTTCTTGCATAATAATATCGTACCGGTTCGGAGCAAATTTTCCACGTATATCCCTTTATTCGCCGATTTTACCAGCGGATTTTTAAAATTGCCTTCCACAGAAGTTTTTCCTGTATTAGAGATGTTTGCAAGCGACTTTTCCAGATCGTTGATTTGCTCAAGGGCATCGGAATATTTCTTCTCTTTAAACAGCGTCTTCGCCATAACCTTTTTCGATTCGATGTTATCATTATCATACTTTACAATCGAACCGTCGTAATCGGCTCTTGCCACTACATCGACTACCATTCCGAACAGTACTTCATCTTCAGTATCAGTATTTGCATTTTTATTTATCAGGCTTGTTTCCCTGTTTATTTTGTCGGTAACTTTATCAAGCAGCGCCAGCGCCTGCTTTTTATCTCCTTTTTTCAATAAGATCGCCGCCAGGTAGATCCTGGCTTCGTAAGAATTATAATTTTCCGGATACTTCAATATTATTTTTTTAAAATATTCAGCCGCCTTATCATAGTTATCCAGCATGTAATAAGTGTAGGCAAGCTGGAAGATGACCTCTACGGGCGCATTATTATTCTTTTCGACCAGGCGTTCCATGCGTTGTATTTCAGGCAATATGCCCGATATATTGCCTTTCACAAGATGGAACTGAATCAATAAAATACCCGCATCAAGCCCTTCAGGGGTTGCCGGAGAGCTTTCCACCAGTTTTTTAGCCTCGTTAAATGCTTCATCAATATACCCGCAGTTGTAAAATGAAGTTGCGATCTCTAAACGTATGGCTCTTTTTCCTATGCCGTTACCCGGCTCCATGTCCAGGAGACGGGAAGCTTCCCGGAAATGCCCGATGCTTTCTTCAAAAGCAGTATCATAAATCTCATAACCGAAACCTCTGTCTTCCTTGGTTTTCTGAAGGATCAACTGGCCCAATGTGCTTTGAGCATCTGCAGCTTGCAAATGAGACGGATTGGATTTAAGGATTTGTTCCAGCCGCCCGCGCATCTCGTCATAATTCATAGATCCCGAATTGTTGATTTCTGGAATCTGCCCGGATTGAGCCGTTTTATTGTCCCGCTTTCGCTGGCAGCCTGTTATGAAAATGGAAAAAACAGCAAGCGCCATCAAACCGATGATTAGCAGGTTTTTGAAAGATTTTACCTCCTCAATTATGCAGAGGTCGTTTTTCAGGAATTTCCCTTCCCGGATGCTTCCGGAATTTTCCTGATTATTCTTTGTTTTTAAAATATTCATTTTAGACACGGAGGATCAAAACTCCATCCTTATTTTTTTCGGCCCGGTGGAGGAAATAGCGCACTATTTCAAGGTGCTGCCGTTCTTTTTCAAGATGGTGCACATGTGAAATATCCCCGAATACCACCATCTTGGAGTATGATCGAAAAAGATAACCGGCCTTACATCCGCATCCTAGAGGCCGCCGTTACTGTCAAGCTTAACGACCCAGTAATCGGTGTTTCCGTGATTGCCCGAAACATCGCCATCATTCGACTCGGTTTCACTGACTACGATATATCCGCCGTCGATGGACTGTCGAATCGACCTTCCTCTGTCAGATTCCGAGCCGCCCAGAGATTTCTGCCATTCGATATTTCCCTCATCATCAATCTTAACAACCCAGCAATCATTGCTTCCGTGATTGCCCGTAACATCATCATCATTAGAACTGGATTCGCCGGTAGCGATATATCCGCCATCTGCGGTCTGTTGTATCGACCAGGCATAATCATTGCTTGTGCCGCCCAGGCATTTCTGCCATTCAATGTTTCCATCATCGTCAACTTTTACAACCCAGTAATCATTTGCTCCGTGATTGCCCGAAACATCGTCGTCATTAGAATAAGTTCCGCCGGCAACGATATATCCGCCATCAGCAGTCTGTTGTACTGACCTTGCATAATCCAATCCCGAGCCGCCATAGCACTTCTGCCATTCGATATTTCCCTCATCGTCAACTTTTACAACCCAGTAATCATTTGCTCCGTGATTGCCTGTAACATCGTCATCATTCGATTGGGTTTGACCGGCAACGATATAACCGCCATCAGCGGTCTGTTGTATTGAATTGGGGCTGTCATAAGCTGAGCCGCCGTAGCATTTCTGCCACTCAATGGTTCCCTCATCATCAAGCTTCACGACCCAGTAATCCCTTTCTCCGTGATTGCCTGTAACATCCCCGTCATTCGAGAAGACTTCACCGACTACAACATATCCGCCGTCCGCGGTCTGCTGAATCGAATAGGCTCTGTCATCTCCTGTTCCGCCGAGGCATTTCTGCCATTCGATATTCCCATCATCGTCAAGCTTCACGACCCAGTAATCGAAATCCCCGTGATTGCCGGTAACATCGCCGTCGGTTGAATAACTTATACCTGCAACGATATATCCGCCGTCTGCGGTCTGCTGTACAGAAGTGGCAATATCAATACTTGTGCCGCCCAGGCATTTCTGCCATTCGATAATGCCGGCATTGTCAAGCTTAACGACCCAGTAATCTGTATTCCCGTGGTTGTCCGTAACATCGCCGTCATTCGAAGAAGCTCCGCCGGCAACGATATATCCGCCGTCTGTAGTCGTTTGTATTGACCTTGGATCTTCCCAGCTTGTGCCGCCCAGACATTTATCCCATGTATCGAGAGAGGGGGCGGAGTCCGTTCCGGAGAAATATACTCCACAGCCGGATATAAAAAGAACCGCTGCAGTTATTAGCAAAATTACCCGAACAACCCAAATCGAATGATATTGCCGCATAATAAAAGCCTCCTTTTATTTGTCCCTGTAAATTAAGCATTATTAGGAAAATATCCTCTTTGAAGCGGGTCGGCACCCTTTTTTCATGAAGTGAAGGAGGCTTCAGGGCGGAGGGTTTTCTTCATTCTGCCACATAGAACCAGATTCTTATTTTTTTCTTCCCGAAAAACAGCTTGAAGGGAGTTTCGGGACACGCTCGAATTACTGAATATAAGACATTTTAATGGGGGCGGGATATATGGAATTTTACTTTTCCATTATAGACATTATCGAACATTCTTTTATTTTGTTCGTTGCAGGCATTATCAGCGCACTTGCTTCTGGGATTATAGCATATAAAAGGAGGAGGTCGTTTATCGGCTTTTTCTTCGTCGGGCTAATCTTAAATCTGCCAGGGATTTTGATCACTTATTTCGTTGCGGCGCGGGAATATTCAGCGGAGCCTGAAAACAAGGAATATCTCGAACTTAAGCCCGTCCACCTCTCGCTTGCGAGCTTGTTTGTCACAGGTTTTGCTACTCTGTCTCTTTATATCACAATTCAATTATTACAAAAATTTGCAGCAACTCTTATTCCTCTTTTTGAAGGTATGAATATGGCGCTCCCCCAGTCAACTCAAATTATATTTTCAGCTTCTCGATTTACGGACAAATACTGGTTTTTAATAATGTTTATCTGGCTTGTGTTGCTTTATATCTATTTCAAATGGGTACATCTTGTTTCAGTTAAAAAGAGGCTTGCAATCACAATAAAAAAACATGTTATCGTGTTTATTATTGTCTTCGTTTTCTTTTATCTTATAGTGTTGCCTTTTATTACTTGGTCCACCTGGCTGCCGCTTTATATACCCACAGAAACCTTACATTAAAAAAATTTCTCTCCGAAAAATACAACTTATTATGCCGCCGGTTAAGACATGAACGAGCGGCATGGTTATAGCACTGGAGAAGGAACTATCCATAATAATAAATAGAAATAGCCGGGATACACCCCTGCGCCGAACTGACAATTTTTATAATTACTTCTTCCTCAACACTATCTTGATCGAGATCCACGGGATCAGGAAAAACATGATGGCGCATATTTTGGTGAATGCCAGGATGGAATAATATATGACATCGAAATCATGCCTGCTTAGCCCGAAGAGTTTAGAATGGATGCCGTAAGCCCAGCCCGCGCCCGTCAGGTAGAAAACGAAGGAAAATATCAACAGGGCATAAGTAAGCAGGAAACACCACAGAAAAATACCGCCCAGCTTTTTCAGGAAAATGTTCTGTTCCTCATTATTCATACAGGCCCCTCCCCTATTCCGTATCGTTACCGGGATATTGTTGTCTTCGCCGGAGTTATCCCAATGCCTGCCGGCTGGAGACTGGATCGTCGATCCGGCTTTTTGCCCTCTCTGGGAATCTGTACAATTTAATGCGGTAGTTTTACTTACGCGACATCCCCCGGCCCTGCGGGCCACCCCCTTAACAAAGGGGGAATTTCGGTACCCCAGTTCGTTAAGGCTGAAGTTCGCATTCTTGCACTGGATACCCGCCTCCGCGGAGATGACGGGTTTTGCTTTCCCGCGACAAGGGCGATTTCGTTTTGCCCGTCATCAAAAGCAATAACAAAATCCCTGATGCAAAGAAAGGCCCACAACGAATCGGGATGTCTATCACTCAGGCGCTGATTATAACTCCGTCAGGCGCTTTATATAACGCCGTTTACCTGCTCCTGGTCTTGGCAAGCAGCCTCAGGATTTCCAGATACAACCATATCAGTGTAACCATCAGGCCGAAAGCGCCGTACCATTCCATGTATTTGGGTGCTCCCATCTCGGCGCCCTTTTCGATGAAGTCGAAATCCAGTACCAGGTTCATCGATGCTATGATGACCACGAACACGCTGAAAGCGATGCCCCACGGGCCGCTGCTATGGATATAGGGGACTTGTATCCCGAAAAAGCCCAGTATGAAAGTTGCCAGGTATATCAGGAAAATGCCGCCGGTCGCGGCCACTATGCCGAGCCTCAGGTTATCGGTAACTTTTATAAGCCTCGACCTGTATGCGAGGAGGAGGCAGAAAAGTATCCCGAATGTCAGGCCCACGGCCTGCATCACAATGCCGTGAAATTGCTTTTCGAAGATCACCGAAATGCCGCCGAGAACGAGGCCCTCAAGGACTGCGTAAACCGGAGCGGTTACAGGCGACCATTCTTTTTTGAAAATTGTAACCAGGGCGAATATAAGGCCCCCTATTGTGCCGCCGATTACGAAAGGCATAACTGCGGACGGGTTGGTGGAGCCTAACGTCCAGGGCCACAGGGCGGCGGCAACCACCAGGAACAATAATATCGCGGTCTTGTTGACCGTGCCGTCGATTGTCATTGCCTGGGCCGATGCGGCTCCGGCAAAGCTTTTGAATGTCTCCGCTCCGAGAGCCGGGTTGGCGGTTCTCATTTCAATTTTCCCCCTTCTGTCCTATTTGGTTTCGGTAATTGTTGTATTTGCCGCCTGTCGTATCCTTTGCGGCGGTATTCCGTATTCATTAAACATTAGTATATAGTAGGGCAATAAAACTGTCAAAGGCGGGAGGCGGTGGATTATATGATCCTGGTTTTTTCATTCTCTGCGGCTCCGTGCGGTTAATAGCGAAAATATATCTTGAACCGGCAGCCCACGAAGCCTGCACTTATTTTTCCGGCTCTCCGGCTTCCCCGGCCTGTTTCTCTTTTTCAAGCTCCAGCCATTTCTGCTCGATATTGCGGAGACCTTCGAGCGCCCTCTGGCGGAGCAAATCGTTAACTTCGGGAGTGAATATGCTTATTGCCTGTTTGTAGCAGCCTTCGGCCTCCCGGAGCACGGCGGCGAGATCTTCCGAGGGTATTGCAATCAGGGTCTTTGCAAGGTTCAAGAGAGCTATGCCCCGTTCGGCGGGAAATTGGGGAAGGGTGTATATTTCCAGCGCGGCATTGAAACAACGTGCCGACTCGACAAGTTCGGGCTCGCTCCTCCCCGGAAGGTTGAAAATCGCAATTCCCAGCGCATTGAATATGGCGGCCTTTATGCGGTCGGGTCTCCTTATTACCTGGCGGTAACGGACTTCATGCCCGTTTTCTATGATTTCCTCATCTTCACTGAAATTGGCGGTCATGACTTTTGCCCAGAAATCCTGACGGTCAAGCTCTTCTTCTTCAGGGCTGCCCTTTGTGATATCCGAAGCCCTCGATGAATACAACTTCTCAAGGCCGAGGGATTCTCTCAGTTCTTTTATGGCCTTCCTGACAGGCCCGGCATCGCCTTCAATCCTGCCGAGGGCCGACAATGCCCTTGCCCTGAAAAACCTCAATGTTTGAGGCACGCTGGGCAACTGGTTACCGCTGTAATAAAATAAGAGGGCGTCATCGAGCAAAGATGCGGAATCCCGGAACCTGCCCAGTTCCTGGGCCGCGATTCCCAGGAGTATATCGACGGCTCCGCCGACGCTCACAGGGGGGAGCGGCAAAAGATCATCCATCCTTCCCGGTACCGCCGCTTCGCCTTCTAAAGTGCCCCTGCCGGTCCCTTCCCCGATAAGGAGCCTGGCTATATAGCTGTCCCCTGTCCGACCGTACAACAGGAAATTCAAGCGGTATTCTCTTGCAATGCTCATTGCCGCATCAAGAGCTTCCTTCGACGCCTGTGGTATCTCGCGCCTGATGATAACGGGCTTTATCCTTTTTGCAAGTTCGGGATAGTCGGCAAGCCTGCTCCTGAAGGCCGACATCAACGATTTGAAAACTTTATTTTCAGGCGAATCCCCGGGGATCAGGGCGATGCCTACCCGATAATTCCGCATGAAATATCTTTTGACCCGGTAGATGACATATATAACCAGCAAAACGGCCACTATTGCCAGAACGGGCCAGCTATATTTAACGGCTAACCTCAACTGGTTAAGCACTGTCTGTAAAAAAACTTGAATATTCATTACTTACAATCTTTCGGAAAATACAGGCATCGAAAAAATTGATTATTCTTACTCAAGTATTATTTGATCCGATATTTTAAAAGTCTGGCCTTCTGCGGCCGGGTAACATGATATATCACGGCCTGAGCCTGCCAGCGCTTCTCTTGCTTCTTCAATCATTTTTTCAACCTGCCGGTCCGAATGATCAGGGTCATGATGAAATAAAGCCAGCGATTTCACTCCTGCTTCACAAGCAAGCCTGGCCGCCTCCAGGTGGGATGAATGTCCCCATCCCCTGCGCAGTTCCAGCTCCGAAGGCGTGAACTGGGAATCGTGAATCAAAAGGTCCGCGCCGCGGCAAAAATTCACGAATTCTCCCCATTCCGTCCTGCTGTTTTCGCTTGTCAATTCGTTATCCGTCATAAAAACAAGAACTCGCCCGCCTTCTTCAATCCTGTAAGCGTAAGAATCTCCCGGATGGTTACAGAGAAGGTTTTTTATCGTCGCCGATTCGAAGCGGGGAGATTTGTTTATTTCAAGGAAATTGATACTGGCGGAAAGGTCGTTGAAGTTGACCGGGAAATATCTCGACTCCATCTGGTTTGACATTATTTCATGGAGTTTGGAAAAATTGGATGCGCACCCGAAGATATTTATAATCACGCCCCTTATATGGGCAGGGCTGAAGAACGGGAATCCCTGGATATGATCCCAGTGTGAGTGTGTAAGGAAAAGGTTTACGGGAGGAAGTTTTCCCTCTGCTACCAGTTGGTTTCCCAGTTTCTGGCCGAGTTTCCTTATGCCGGTACCGGCGTCGAATACTATAAGGCTGTTGTCTGAAAGCCGGACTTCAACACATGTCGTATTCCCGCCGAACCTGTTCGTCATTTCGCCGGGAACCGGGATAGAGCCCCTTGTCCCCCAGAATGTAACCTGCATAAATTCCCCTATAGAATAAATTTAAACTTCCAGGACTGTGAAAAAAATTCCCCCCCTGGAAGATATTTCCTTCCGGGGGGGAATTGTTTTTCATGTTCTGCCAGGGTTATTCATTTTTTGCCGCTCCAACCGGGTCGGCCATGAGGCCATAATGCTCGATGTTCCTGTCGGCATATTCCTGGATTTTCTTTATGTCTTCCTTCCCTTCCTCAGATGCAAACAGTTGTTTGAACCTGCGCTGGATCTTGAGATATTCCTCGACAGGCACTTTCTCTTTTATTTTTTGGACCCTGGTTACCTCTCCGTTTTCAATTTCGAATAACGGGTAAATGCCGGTTTCGACGGCAAGCTTGCCGACTTTATATGTTTCTTCCGGCTTGTGATACCACCCGAGCGGGCACGGCACCAGGACCTGGAGATACTTGGGGCCGCAGATGGAAAGCGCTTTTTTCACTTTCCTCTGGAGGTCCCTGGGGTATGAGACGCACGCAGTGGCTACATAAGGGATATGATGCGCCGCAACTATTGCAGGCATATCTTTTTTGTATTCATGCTTGCCCATGGATTTCTTCCCTGCGGGGCTTGTAGTGGTGCTTCCGCAGAACGGCGTCAGGCCGGAGCGCTGGATGCCGGTATTCATGTATGCCTCATTGTCGAAACAGACGTAAAGGACGTCATGTCCGCGCTCCAGCATCCCGGAAAGAGCTCCGAAGCTGATATCGGCGGTGCCGCCGTCTCCTCCGAAGGCAAGTACCTTTGTATGGTCATTGCCCTGTGCGCGAAGCGCTACATCTATACCGGAGGCCAGAGCCGCAGAGTTCTCGAAAAGCGAGTGTATCCAGGGAACTCCCCATGATGACATGGGAGCGCGGGTTGTGAATACTTCCAGGCATCCCGTATTGTTTGCAATTACTATATCCGGCCCCGCCGCTTCAAGCACCAGGCGGGCCGCCAGCGACTGGCCGCAGCCTGAACATGCGGTATGTCCCGGCGAGAACAGTTCTCTCTTTTCAGTTGCCTGTGTCATTGTACACCTCCCAGGTATGCGATCTCTTTTGCGGTATCGAGGAAAGTTGTCCCTTCGGCGCCTGATTTCGCCATGTCGATGAGATCGTTTATCGTTTTCCTGGTTATATCCCTGCCGCCGAGACCGGCGATGAAACCGCTGATCTTGGGTGCGTTTTCGGTATTATAAAGCGCCGCTTTAAGGTCGGTGAAAAGAGCTCCTTCGTAGCCGAGCGAGATATCTTTTTCCAGCACCGCAACTTTCGGGATGCCGGCAAGCGCGGATCTCAACTGCTCGACGGGGAACGGCCGGTAACAGCGGAGCTTCAATACGCCGATTTTTTCGCCTTTTTCACGGCGCTCATCAACCACTTCCTTGACTGTCCCGAGCACTGATCCCATGCTCAATATTACCAGCTCGGCATCATCCATCCGATACTCTTCCATCAGTCCCGCGCTTCCGCGCCCGAACATCTTCTTGAATTCGTCGGCCACTTCTTCAATGACGGGCATGGCGTCTATCATGGCGTCCTGTACCGATTTGCGCATTTCCATGTACACTTCGGGGCCGCCCATTACACCCATTGTCAACGGGTTTTCAGGATCGAGCTTGACAATGGGCTTGTAAGGAGGAAGATATTCCTCTACCTGTGCCTGCTCCGGTAGGTCTAACGGCTCGAATGCATGGCTGAGGATAAAACCGTCCAGGCAGACCATGACAGGCATGCTCACACGGTGATCTTCGGCCAGGCGGTATGCCTGGAAGATCATGTCGGTCGCTTCCTGGTTATCTTCGGCATAAAGCTGGATCCAGCCGGCGTCGCGGACGGCGAAGCTGTCCTGCTGGTCGTTCCAGATGTTGATAGGAAAGGACAGTGCGCGGTTAACGCATACCATCACTATCGGGAGCCTGATGCTGCCGATGTTGAAGATAACTTCGGCCATCAGCATTATACCCTGTGATGACGATGCGGTAAAAACCCTTACACCGGCAGCGGCTGCACCCAGTGTTACCGATGCCGCAGAATGCTCGCTTTCAACGTTTACGTAATGGCAGTCAAGATTGCCGTCGGCGACCATCTTGGCGAGACCTTCCACTATATGGGTCTGCGGGGTTATAGGATATGCGGCTATCATTTGCGGCTTACAGAGGCGTACGGCATTGGCGACGCCTAAGGAGCCTTCCATTACCTTTTTCATTCTTGCTCCTCCCTTTCCATGGTTATGGCGCTTACCGGGCACACCTCGGCGCAGAGGCCGCAGCCTTTGCAGTAATCGAGATCAACCTGGTACTTATCCTCTTTGTTAACTTTGATAACGCCTTCCGGGCAAAAGCTCACGCATGTAGTGCAGGCGGTACAGGTTTCAAGGTCACAAACAGGACGATACGTGCGCCATGAACCGGTCTTGTTCATCCTTGAAGATCCGGGACGGGCGATTTGTAATGCGGGGATATTCGTACTCATGAAGCACCTCCTTTTATTTCTTCGAAGGCTTTCGTGACGGCCACCTTGTTCTTCTCGGCGACTTCGGGCGGGAACCGCTCGTCGATGGCCCTTTTAATGGCAGGAAGCTCGATAAGACCGGTCGCCGCTGCAAACACCCCGAGCATTATTGTATTCGGGATCGGGCGTCCCAGCACTTTCAGCGCAAGGTCCGTCGCAGGGAACGTCAGTACCTTTACCCCTGCCGGGACTTCTTTGAATTCGCCGGGTTTCTTCGATGAGTTTATGATTACCGTACCGCCGGGCTTCAGGCCTTTGAATACATCCACCGTGCCTATCAGTGTAGGGTCCTGAACGAGCAGGTAATCGGGCTCATAGATTTCGCTCCTGATGCGAATGGGCTTTTCCTTGTTCAACCGTACGAACGAAGCTACGGGTGCGCCCATCCGCTCGGAACCGAAGGTGGGGAACGCCTGGGAGTAAATCTTATCTTCCCATGCCGCGGTGGCTATCAGCTCGGCGGCTGTTACCACGCCCTGTCCCCCTCTTCCGTGGAGACGGATTTCTATCATGACTTTCCTCCTTAATAAATAATTTTTGCTTTATTGGGGATATACCAATTTGTTAAATTTTTCACACCTGCCTGCGCAAATTGGATAGTATTATATCAAATTATGCCTGTATTTGTAAAATCTTCCTCCATAGTAAGTTTCGAAGAAAAAATTTCGAAAGGTTAAAGATCTCATCCGTTATCCAGGCATTATTATTAATCATTCATACCGGATCTCCTTCAACATTAAGTTATATTTTGGATTGTATTTTCAAACCGGGCTTTTTGTGCATAATTAAATCTTGAGTGATTTGGTTGCAATTCGTGCTGAATTTCGATATAATTAAAAAACAGTAAAATTACCTGTAATTTCACGGTTAAATATTTTTTTGGGGGTATTGATATGTTTAGAAAAACTCTTTTATTAATCTCGATTTTGCTGTTGGCCGGCATCGTTGTCTTCAGCCGGTCACACGCAGGTCCCACCCAATCCCATGCCGCCGGAGAAGGAGCGATCACCCCGGTATATGTAACCGCCGGGGCTTATTCTCACGACGGTACGCGCGTTGCATCCGGCAGCGACCTGGGCGAAGTCAGGATATGGTCGGTGCCTGAAGGAGAACTGCTCTTTTCCGCCATGCTCCATAAAAAAGCCGTTCGCGCTCTTTCTTTCTCGCCGGACGGCAGGTTACTCGTTTCGGCGGGAGATGACGGCTCCATTATCGGGGTAGATGCCTCCGGCGGCATGGAGAAATTCAACATTAGCATTTCTGCCGAAATCCGGGCGCTTGCTTTCTCCCCGGATGATGCGCGTATTGTTGCTGCCGGAACCGACGGGATCATCCGCGTTTTCTCCCCGGAAGACGGGAGCAGGATTACCGAAAAAAATGCAGGCACCCCGATTTACTCAATGGCGTTTTCTCCCGACGGTAAGTCTATAGCTCTCGGCGGCAAATACGGCGATATAATTTTCCTGTCTTACCCGGAGCTTTCCGTTACCGATACCATGAAGCCGCATGACGATGTTATAAGCGGCATAGCCTTCAGCCCGGACGGTAAAAGACTGGCGGTTTCTTGTATGAAAGGGGTAGCCTCCCAGCTTGATCTGAAAAACAAAAAGCTCCTCAATCTTTTCCAGGGGCATGATTGCGGCGTAACTTCGGTGGCGTTTAATCCCGGCGGAAAAACGATCGCCTCCGGGTCCACCGACGATACCGTCCAGGTCTGGGATGCGACTGACGGCTCCCGCCTTGCAGTCTTACAACATGGAGACGATGTTTTCAGCGTATGCTTCTCTCCTGACGGCGATACGATTCTTTCCGGCTCGGAAGACGGGAAGCTCCGCCTGTGGAAAGACGACAGGATATTTCTTACACTTGGATACCCGGACCCTGTAGCCGGGCTTTCATTCTCAGCCGACGGACGGGCCGTTACCGCTCATCACGTCTCCGGCATCGAGCGCACATGGGACCCTGAACAGGGGGATCTCTTATCCGGCAAAATCGCCGCTCCCCAACCGGTACCCGAAAAGATAAAAGCCGAAAATCATGAATTCACCGCTGTCCCCGGCAAGCAATTTTCCATCGATGTGCTGAATTCCCGGAGCGAAGTTATTCATACTCTCAAGGGCCACAGCGGCCCCATAACTGCGCTTGTGTTTTCTCCCGAGGGAAAACGCCTGGCCTCCGGCTCCGCCGATGAAACGGTGATTATCTGGAACCTCGATGACGGCAGGCGGCTTGTAACGCTTACAGGCCACAGGGACGGGATCCGATCCCTTGCGCTATCCCCCGACGGCACAAAACTTGCCGCCGGAAACGAGAAAAATACGGTCTGTACATGGAACCTGAAAACCCTCGAGCCTGAAAACAGGTTCTTCGGCCATACCGATTTCGTTCTGGCGGCGGCATGGAGCCCTGACGGGAAACGCCTTGCCACCGCTGGCAAGGATTGTACCGTCCGCGTCTGGGAAGATAACCGTAAACCATTATTTGTCGTAAAGCCCCACTACAGGGATATCACATCGATCAGCTTCACCCCTGACGGGAAGTACCTCCTTACCTCATCCGAGGACGGATATTCCAGGCTGCTGGACGCGACAAACGGCAGAAACATAGCCTCGTATTACGACGGTGAAGAAATGGTTTTTTCAGCGGCGATAAGCCCTGACCAAAAAATGGCAGCCACCGGCTCCGGCGACCGCATGGTACGGTTGTACGATTTTCAGACAGGAAGAATAATAAGGCGCTTCGAAGGACACACTAATGACGTGGAGTGTGTGAAATTCTCCCCGGACGGAAAAATGATCGCAACATCCGCAGAAAGCGGCGCGATACGGATCTGGGAAGTGGAAAACGGGAAACTGATTTTTGAAAATCCGGCGGCTCATAAAGATGATATCTGGAGCATTGCCTGGAGCCCCGATGGAACAATGCTGGCTTCCGCAGGTGAAGATACCGTCGTCAAAATATGGAATGTCGAAAAAGGCAGTTGTATTTCCACCCTGTCCGGCCATACCGATTTCGTCCTGGCGGCGGCATGGAGCCCGGACGGGAAAAAGTTGTATTCGGGATCATTGGATGGAAGCATTAAAATATGGGACGCTGCATCCGGCAGGCTACTGGCTACCTTGATGGATGCTTACCCTGATTACACTGTAAGGCCAGGCGCTCCTCCGGAAGCGGGAAACAAAAAATCCGCCGCAAAGCCTTCGGGAGAATGATCAGGGATCAGAAATTGCTCCTGCAAAATATCATTCCTCTTCCATATAGGAGGAACGCCACAATAATTCCCCCCATGGGAGGCAGAGTTGGGTCAGCTATTATAGAATATATTTGTACAACTTAACGGATCGAGAAACCTCACTCATTTTATAAATATACATGCAATAATACCACCAATACCCACCCCTCCTGTGGCACCCCTCCGCAGGAGGGGAATAGTCTTTTTTCAGAACTTTTCAGACAGCCTCAGAACCGGAAATTGAACCGTTGAATTTTTCGAATGTTTTCAGCGCTGTCCGAAAAATGTATATAAGCTACGGAATATATTGAAGGCCGCCTTCGCGGGGACGGCGGTTTGCTCCCTAAAAATAGAAATATGGATTAGGCTTATCAGGATGATCCCGTTCGAAAACGGCCAGTTCATTATACGGCTCCAACTTCAAAGCCCTGCTCAACGCGGCTTTGGCCTTTTCCTTCTCACCTGTTTCCCGGTATAACCGGGACAGTAATATCAGGGATTCAGTAAGATCGGGGTCCTTTTGTATTGAGAGTTCCGCATAATGGAGGGCGTCTTTCAATTTTCCGGCGACATACAGGGTGTATGCACAACGATAATACATGGCGGCGCTGACAGAAGGAGTCAGTTTCTCTATTTCCCGGCCAGCGGCATTTACCTGTTCCATTACACGGTCGGCATAACCTGACTTCGCGTATAACTCCGCAACTTCCAGGCGGGCATAATATTCAGGTCTGGAATTTGCCAGTGCCCGGTTGAAAAAATCCCCCGCTTCCTTTTCACGCTTCTGTAACAATCTCAGGTAGCCCATCAGCATCAGCGCCCCGGGGTCATCCGGCTTAGAATTCTTAAGATATAATTCCAGGTTTTCCTCGGCTTTTTTCAGGTTATTCAAATTGTGGACATACAATGCACCTTTGAGCCTGTATTCTTCATGCCTGCTGTTGCCCGGCAGACGCGGCGCCCATTTTTTAAAAATTTTTTCCGCGCCTTTCTCATCTCCCTTTGCCAGGGCGCATAAAGCCAGGCCCAGATGAGCCTCCACCGAAAGCGGCTGACCGACGGCATACTTCCGATATATCTTCTCCGCCTGTTCATATTGCCCGAGTTCCATATACAGGTTGCCCAGCGCCCAGAAGACATTCGGTTCAAAATTCTTTCCGCGGGTAATATTGTCCAGGGTCCTGACAGCGCGATGGAACCTGTTCTCACATATCCACAACCTGCAGGCGGCTGATGACACATAAACTTCATCCGGGTGAGTTTCAGGAAGGTTGCCGAGAATACGGTCGGCATTTTCCAGGTCAAACCAATCCAGGTAGATGTACGCCATGTGAGCACGGGCATAAACATTTCCGGGATCCAATTTCAGTGCCTTTTGATAGCTTTCCAGGGCTTCTTTCTTTCGGCCCGGAAATACATAGCTGTCACCGAGCCAGTTATAAAGGTTAACTAGGCCGTCTCTATCCAGCAGATCCTTTCTTTTTTCCGCTTCCAGCAGTATTTCATGAAATTTGTCATACTGCTGCCGTGCTATGGCTATATCTGCAAGATGGATCAATAAATGGGGGTCTTCGGGAAAGAAGGCACGTGCCCTGTTGAAATACTCTTCTGCTTTACCGTAATCGTGATCGCGAAGAAATGCCGCATCCCCAAGGGCTACAAGGGCTTTTTTTTGAATTTCAGGGTCTCCTCCCGGATTTTCCAGAATCTTTTTTGCAGCTTTTTCTATTCCGTTAAGGTCGCCCCTGTCTCCCAATAAAGTTATTTTCATGGCAAGGGCGCGGACATCACCGGGTTTCAGCCGCAGCACCCTGTCCAGGGATGATTCCGCCCGGGCGGCCTTTCCATTGTCCATGTACAACCGGCTTAACAGGAGCTGGTTTTCTATATGATCCGGGTTAAGCTTTGCCGCTTTCTCTGCTATTTCGAGTGCCTTTATCGTCCGGCCGGTTTGTGCCAGTTTTGAAGCTTCCCGGTATAAAGCCCCGGCCCGTGATTCATTTTCCTGCCTGGAACAGCATGATAAAAACGACAGGGCCAGGAACAGCAAAACAGCGCCGAAAACAATTGAACAGCGCCTGGAAATTGCAGGTTGATTAGCGGGCCGGATTTTATCTTTATTTATATCAAAATTCATATCAAACTTTGCCCCGGAAAAATACCGGACGGTTTCACTATTATACCCGGATTATATACCCTTCTTCAAGGTTATATTGCCGATTGGCCGGGGCTGTTGTATTCTGACGGGCAGAAAAACCATGCTCATCCGGAGCTTCAACCTGTAACCTGCACGATGCCGATTAAATTATGCGGGATCAATTTAATTCAACTTCATGTTGAAAAAAATCTTGCTCTATGGCAATATATCTTCATGCCGATAAGAAAATTCGCATGGCTCCTGCTTTTCATAATGGTTCTCTGTAATGCCTGCTTGAAGGCTGGCCCGGAGGCTCTTGCATCGGGCAAGCCTGCAGCATCCGACAAACCGTCCGCGCGTATCGTTTCAATCTTTATAACCGCCGCGGCATTTTCGCCCGACGGTAAAAAAGCAGCATCAGGCAGCGACCAGGGAGAAGTCCGGTTGTGGTCGGTGCCTGACGGCAGCCTCCTTTTTTCATTAAAGCCACATCAGAAAGCCGTAAGGGCGCTTGCTTTCGGCAGAAACGGCGATGTGCTGGTTTCCGCAGATCAAGACGGCTCCGTTAATATTATCGATGTGCCGAACGGAAAAGTTAAATACAACGTGAATCTTCCCGCGGAGGTATGGGATGCCGTTTTTACGCCGGATGCAAAAAGCATTCTGCTCACAGGCGCCGACGGGATAATCCGCTTTTATTCACTTGATTTAAGAAAAAAACTCAATGAGATAAAAATGAATACGGGGATTTATTCTGCGGCATTTTCTCCGGATGGAAAACTCCTTGCCCTCGGCGGGAAAGACGGCGATATATATATGCTTACTTATCCCGGGCTTTCGATGGAAACCGGTTTGAAAGGCGGGGATGATGTAATCAGCGGGCTTGCCTTCAGTCCGGACGGCAAAAAGCTTGCGGCATCGTGCATGAACGAGAGGCTTTCGATATGGGACGTTAAAAACAGGAAGCTCCTCCACATGCTTCACAAGCATACGTGCGGCGTAACATCGGTTGCCTTCTGTCCCGACGGAAAAAGGGTGGCGACAAGTTCCACCGATGATTCGGTCAGGATATGGGATTCCGAGAAGGGAGTCCAGGTTTCTCACCGCCCCCTGAAGGACGATGTTTTTGCCGTGTGTTATTCCCCTGACGGGAAATATCTTCTTTCCGGCAGCGAGGACGGAAAGCTGCTTTTATGGAAAGGAGACGCCGTATTTTTGACGCTTGGTTATTCAAACGCCATATCCGGCCTTGTTTTTTCTCCCGACGGGCGTAAATTGACAGTTCAATATTCATCGGGCGTTGTCAAAACATGGGACGCGGCGGAGGGGACTTTACTTGAAACGGGAACGGCACGTCCTCAGCCTGTGCCGGAAAAGGTGGAGGCCCGAAACACAAGGTACAAAGCGGTTCCGGGGGACAACTTTTCAATAGATTTGACGGATCCGAGCGGAAAACTTTTGAAAAATTTGAAAGGGCATACGGGCATCATAACCGCCCTTGCATTTTCTCCTGAAGGACGGCGGCTGGCCTCCGGCGCTTCCGGCGAAGAAGTCATAATCTGGGATATCTCAGGCGGCAGGCCTCTCGTCAACCTGGGAGAGCTCAAAGCAAGCAACAGGCGGAACGGAATACATGCTCTCGCTATGTCGCCCGACGGAAAAAAACTGGCCGCCGGGACGGAGATGAACCAAATCTATATATGGAACCGCGAAACCGGCGAATACGAAAAAACATTCACGGGCCACACAGATTCCGTGCTGGCGCTGGCATGGAGTCCCGACGGGAAATACCTGGCATCTGCAGGGAAGGATTTCACAGTACAACTCCGGGACGAAAACGGGAACCTACTTTTCAAGGTGAAGCCCCATAAACTGGACATCAAGACCCTTGAATTTACCGCCGACGGCAAATACATACTCACATCGTCCGAAGATGGGCTTGCAAAATTGCTCAATGCTAAAAACGGCGATACTACAGCCGTTTATACCGATGCCAACATTTTCCACTACAAGGAAAAACCTATAATCTTCGCATCGGCAATAAGCCCTGATCAAAAAATAATCGCCACCGGGGCCGGAGACAGAACAGTCCGTCTTTATGACAGGAAAACCGGAAAGGTGCTGAAATATTTCAAGGAACATACCGATGACGTTGGTTGTGTCAAGTTCAGCCCCGACGGGAAGCTCCTGGCCGCTTCTTCCGAAAACGGCATGCTGAGAGTCTGGGATCTTGCGTCTGGGAAAATGATAACCTCAATCCCTTCACACAGAGACGATATCTGGATATTTGCATGGAGCCCCGACGGTAAAAAGATCGCAACCGGCGGGGAGGACTTCGATGTGAAAATATGGAGCATCCCGGACGGCAGGCACCTGAATACGATTACAGGCCATAGCGATTTTGTGCAGGGCGTGGTATGGAGCCCTGACGGGACAAAGCTTTATACCGGGTCACTCGATAATGACGTAGTTAAGATATGGGAGCCCGGCAATGGAAAGCTCCTCGGAATATTGAAGGCTCCTTTGCCGGAACCCGGTATCCGTCCCGGCTCCCCGGCCAGTACCGAGAAGAAGCCTGAGAAAAAATAAACTTAACAAAACCGGGGAAGGCTTAAAACGTTGTCATGGAGCCATCCCTGCAAACGCTCCCCGGCCTCTACAGGCTCATGAGAACCATAAATAGCCTGCCCCCGTCAAAGGTAATTTATATTGCCTCTGAGAAGCACAACTTTTATCGCGATGGTTTGAGAATTAATTCAGGATGCTAGTTCTCCGGTTCCATATCAAACTTAAGTTCCATGTTGCCAAGTTTGATCCGGTCTCCGCCGGAGAGGGGCACCTGTACGCCGACGGCAACTTTTTCATTATTGATAAAGGAGCCGTTTGACGAGCCGAGATCCTCGAAGTAGAATTTGCCGCCACGGAATAAAATACTGGCGTGCTTCCTGGATGTAAAACATGCGGGGTCGATTTCATTGAGATCGACTTCAGGATAAATCCCGTCGGCAAGGCTCTTCCTTCCCAGCAGATTTGTATCCGATATAAGGGGGAAGACCGTTTCCGTCTCAACGGCGACCAGCCTGGCCTCCGGCCGCTTTATCTCAGGTTTCGGCATAGCAGGAGCTTTATGGATCGGCGGCTTCTCGCCGGGGATTTCGGCTTTCGGCGCCGGCGGCTTCTCGTTTTCTTTCAATGTTACCATAACCGGGGCGGGTTCCTGTGCCCCCTGAGAAAAGGGAAGCTCCGTCCCGCAATCTTCACAGAACAATGACCCTAATATGTTTTCGGTTCCGCATTTAGGACAATTCATTTCCAATCCGCTCCCTTCTATTTTGCCCGGGGCGTCAGCTTGCGCGTGCCGTAAGTTATCCTTTTGGTGCCCAGGGGGGTCGTCTGTAAGCCCTTTTCAATCCGTTGTATTTCCTCTTTTACGACTCCCGCCAGTTCGTCGTCTCCCCTTTTCGCCAGCCGTTCCATGGCATTCGTCAGCATCTGGGTTCCCCTGGCCCGCTGGCCATCCTTTATGAGATCGAGAGCCCTGGTTTGCTGGTGGAAAATACTGACCGAATCAACTACAGCAAGGACGTCGGGATCCTGGCAACCTATCTCGCTTTCATTTTCCGTATAAGTAACCGTAACCGGCGACTCGACGACGACGTTTTCTTTTTTCAGCGAGGGTATATCGAAGCAGACCCTTACCGTGGCAAGCTTTTTCTCCGAAGGGCTTCCCGAGTGTAAAATAAGCTCTGTTAAAACCGAAGCGCCCTCGTCTTTCCTTACATCGCCCAGTTTGAATTCCGCCTTGTTGTCGGTGGTTTTGATTTCCCCGAAGTGGTATATCATGGGCTTTACCTTGTAGCCTTTTCTCGGGGAGACGCCCTCCTCAAATTCAATCTCCAGCACGGCGTTGGTAATAACGGCATTATGGAAACCTTCGACCTCCTGGTTTAATATATCCGGTATCTTTGAGGGGTCTTCTATGTAATGAGAACGCCCGCTACAATCATCGGCCAGGCCGATTAAAAACTGCTCGTTGAAATCTTCTCCGACACCTATGGTGGAGAAGCCGATGCCTTCAGCAGCCGCCTGGCGGCAGCGGTTAAGGCTCTCGGTCTCGTGAAGGGTGAGGCCGTCGGTCAACAGTACGACCCTGCTCAAGCGCCCGCTCCCCTGGAATTTCCTGAGTTCTCCGAGGGCGGCTTCAATTCCCCTGAGCATCTGCGTGCCCGACCCGATATCAACTTCGTCGAGGTTGCTCAGTTTCCGCAGAGCGGTTTCTTTATCTACGGGGGAAGAAGCGCTGACCACCACCCGCGCCTTGTCCGCAAAGAAGATTATCGATATGATATCGTTCGGCCCGGCGTTATTTATCAAATGCTCGACAGCCTTGATGACAAACTCCAGTTTTCTTGCCTGGTACATCGACCCGCTTTTATCCAGCACTACGGCAAGGTTTATGCCCGCCGATTCTCCGGGAATATCTCCGGGCTTGAGATCGGCCAGCAGGTAAAGCATCTTGTCTTCGCTTGAAGACAGCACCTTATCGTTATTTAATTTTATATCCAGTACGGCTTCCTGACTCAATTACTACACCCCCCAATATTAATTTAGATATTAAACCCCTTCTTTTTTCATCTGGTTGATTTCCATCCATTTTTCATCAAGCTGGGATTGGAAAATTTTTATCTCGTGGCATTTCTCTCTAACCTCATCCGGCACTATCATGTCCTTTGCATAAAGGTCGTAAACATGCCTGCCGATTGCTGCAAAAAGGTCTTCCCGCTTCTTTTTCAATTCGGTTACATCCATTTTCAGACGCTCGATCCGAAGAGCGGTTTCCCCTTTGCGGATTATTTTGTCGGCGCCTTTGCGGATTTTATCTTCCAGGCCGTCCATGAAAGACATATTTATCCCCTCCCTGTTGTAGAATTTTATTTAAATTCAATTCCTAATAAAGATTTCCTTTTTAAATAGAATACAAAATATTAACACCATTTGATAAAAATTTACTTTTTCGTCCTCCGGGCCGGATGCAGGACTGTTAATACAACCATAGAATTTTTTCTAAAATCCTAAATTTGCGGAGGGAGCTTCCCATGAAAAAATTCCATTGTTTTCTTTTTCTGTTTCTATTGATAGCGCTGGCATGCGCCCCTCTTTATGCCGTACCTTCCTGGCAAAGGATGGCCGACGGGATAAGAGAGGTAAACGTGCTGTCTATCGCTGTGGATCCCAAAAACCCGGAGACTCTTTTCGCCGGGACGACCAACAGCATCTATAAAACCATCAACGGGGGGAAGTTATGGGAGACGTCGCTCCTCGTCAGGGGAACATGGACATCCGTCAACCATATTTTAATCCACCCCAAAGATCCCAATATAATTATTGCCGCCACCCAGAACGGCCTTTACATGAGCAGGGACGGCGGCGGCAAATGGGATATTGCTTTCCGTGGGCTGGGCACTTTTCAAAGAAACGTCCTCCATGTGGCATCGGATCCGGGAAACCCCGATATAATATATGCCGCCTGTGTCCAGGGAATGTTTAAGAGCAAGGACGGCGGGGCCACATGGCTTAACGCATCTCCCGGTCTTGCAAACCTCCTCTGCAGGTGGGTCGAGGTAAATCCCGTGAACCCCAATATAGTTTATGTGCCCACCAACCAGGGAGTTTTTCGCACCGCCGACAGCGGGGAAACCTGGAATAAAATTTATAACGTGTCCGAAGATGACATCTCATTTGACGAACTGGACCCCGACCAGCTATTTGAAAACGAAGAAGAACTGGACATTTTAGGCAAGATACGCTCCATAACCATAGATCCGCTTCATCCCGAAAGGCTTTTCCTGGCCTGTTTCAACGGCGTTTTCTTTTCCCGGGACGAAGGCAGAACATGGAGTGAAATGACGGAAATCGGCCTCTCGTCAAGAGATGTGAGGATGGTGGCCGTACCCGCATCCAATTCGGACAGGCCGATATTTGCTTCAGGCCAAAAGGGCGCATTCATGTATTCCCAGAAAGAAAATTTATGGGAAGAACTTTATGATGGCATAACAAGCAGGGATTTTTATTATTTATCTATAGACGAGCAAAAGCCCCGTACCCTGTGGGCTGCGTCAAAAGACGGCGTGTATAAGCTGGAGTTCGATCAGAAAGTCGCCATGACTGAAACGGCCGAAGCGCCCTCAGTACAGAAAAAAGACACGTCGGAAGAAGAAAAGATCCTGAAGAATTTCGATAACGAGCCGACCATCCTTGAAGTTCAACAGGTGGCGATCAAATATGCAGAGGTCAGCCCTGAGAAAATCGATAACTGGAGGAAAGAGGCGAAAGCCCGCTACTGGCTCCCCGACGTTTCCATCGGTACCGGACGTGATATCAACAAAACTATAGATGTAAAAGGATCGTCTTCCAATCCGTTTTACGTAATAGGTCCCGATGACGAAACCAGGACCACCGATTATTCCGTGACATGGGAACTGAGCAGCCTGATCTGGAACACCGACCAGACATCTATCGACACCAGGTCGCGGCTTATGGTACAACTTCGCGGGGACGTCCTGGACGAAGTTACCAAAACTTATTTTGAACGCAGACGGCTCCAGGTCGAGATGCTTACCGATCCGCCGGGTAATGTTTCGGCAAGTCTGAAAAAAGAGCTCCGCCTCCAGGAACTTACCGCCCAGATAGATTCCCTTACAGGCGGCTGGTTCTCCCAGGAGATAACAAGACGCAAGTCCGGCAACATTAAAGAAGGCGGACATTGAGATGAAATTTGCCAGGACGCTATTTCAATGTTTGCTTTTTATAATACCGGCGGTGATGGTGCTTTCCGGCTGCGGCAATGTACTCGGGAACCCGAATGTTGCTTATTACCTGGCAGGAGGCCCCCCGACTTATTCCACGCCAGTCATAACAGGCATAAACCCGGCTTCCGGGTTCTACCAGGACAGCGTAACAATCACCGGCACGGGCTTCGGGCCTGAGAAAGGCGACGGCACAATATTATTTACAGGAGGCGATTCTACAGAAAAATCGTGGAGCGATACGCAGATAGTAGCCGAAGTCCCTTCCTCTGGCAAAACCGGCCCCATAACGATAACAAACTCCGCAGGCCTCTCGGGCACGAGCGCGGCGTCTTTCACCATGCTCATCTGGGACAGCCAGAGCAGCTCGACCACCAACGACATATTCGGCCTGTTCTTCCTCAGTTCGAGCCGCGGCTATGCCGTAGGATATGACAGGACAATAGATTATGTTGACGGGACATGGAATTACACCGGGCTGACCCCCAATGTAACTTTGCTCGATATAAAGATGGTAAGCACCACCGCCGGATGGGCCGTCGGCTACTTTAACACCGACGGTTACGTTTACAACACCACCAACGGGACCGTCTGGAACCAGCAAAACATAATCGCAGGCAGCCCGCTGAGAGGAGTTTCGTTTGCCGATGTAAACAACGGCTGGGCCGTCGGGGACGGGGGCATTATCCGCCATACCTTAAACGGGGGGACCGCATGGAGTAACCAGGTCTCTCCTACGACCCAGAACCTGAGAGGCGTTTCATTCGTCGATGCAAACAACGGCTGGGCTGTCGGCGATAACGGTACCATAATCAGGACAAGCAACGGGACAGACTGGGCGGTCGAAGCAAGCGGCACTGCCGAACCGCTTTTTTCCATATTTATGAACAGCACAACCGACGGCTGGGCTGTCGGCTCAAACGGGGCGGTACTGTATTATACAGGGGGAGCATGGAATGCGTCCCAGGTAGGCGGCGCACCTTTTAAAACTGTATTTTTCCTCAACCCGAACCAGGGATGGATAGCGGGAGCAGGCGGGGTGTTGTACTACACCGGCGACGGCGGAGTTACATGGACGGCCGAATCCACGGGGACGGCCCAGACCATCAACTCCGTGTTCTTCGTTACCCGGAACGAAGGATGGGCGGCCGCTTACGGCGGAACGATCAGATACTGCCACGTGGTTTATTAAATACCGGGGGCGATACCATGCAAATAGCAATAAAAAATAAAATTCTCAGGCTGGAGCTCGGAGATATAACGGAATCGGCGGCGGACGCGATAGTAAACACTGCGAATTCAGCGCTTGCAGGAGGCGGAGGGGTTGACGGAGCCATCCACAGGGCGGGCGGCCCTTCCATCATGGAGGAATGCAGGAAAATCGGGGGCTGCCCGACAGGCAGCGCCGTAATTACAGGCGGAGGCTCCCTCTATGCGAAGCATGTCATCCATACCGTAGGGCCGGTATGGCGGGGAGGCGGCAAAAACGAAGCGGAGCTTCTTGCCTCGTCTTACAGGAACAGCCTCAAGCTGGCTTCGAAACATAATCTCCGCTCGGTGGCTTTCCCATCGATATCCACAGGCGCTTACGGCTATCCCCTTGAAGAAGCGGCGGCCGTCGCCATGAAAGCCGTCATAAGCCATTTGAGCGAAAACGAACTCCCCGAGGAAGTTACTTTCGTATTGTTCGGCGAAAAAGCTTTCAATGCTTACGAAAAGGTCCTGAAGGGGATGAATCTCTGACACTGAATAAAAAGCTCCTACAACAAATTTGACGTGATCAATCAAGCCGGGTGTGGAGTATGCGTAAAAATTCAAATTCGGGAAGCATTTACAACAAAAGAAATATTGTAATATTGATGGCGCTGGTTTTGATCCTGTCGGCGATAACTGTGGGAAGATTCCTGAAGCCGAAAGAAGTTGAATCCCCGGATGCCGACAATATCCAGACCGACATTATAAATGTGATGATCCCCCGGGACGAGGGCGGGAAAGAATCCTCTCTCTTAAAGGACATTATACTCGACATGGAAAACGAGGTCATTAAAAGAACCGCGGGATATTCATCCATAGAAAAATTTCTGGATGATACCGAAGACAGGATCGAAAAAAGCAAGAGCCCCGACTATAAAGCAGTGAAGCTCTCTCCCGAGGATGTGGCTTTTATCGAAAGGACCCTGACACTCTCCGAAAAAGGAAAGCAGGACGAAATGCTTCCGAAGGCCGACTTGAAAAAAGATTTATCGGTTTTCGGAATGCTCTTGCTGGAGAACAGGGATATCCGGTTGTGGCCGGCCGGAACTGAGAAAACTTTAAATGTCCTGGAGGCGGAGCTCTTTTTTCAGACTTGCCGAAACATTACCCGGCGGATCGGTAAGCATCTCGACCTGGAGCCGTCTGCGTTCAAAATAAGTTTTGGT
>JAMCWD010000023.1:42281-43108 GCA_023475345.1 Chloroflexota bacterium
TTGAAAAAAGATTTATCGGTTTTCGGAATGCTCTTGCTGGAGAACAGGGATATCCGGTTGTGGCCGGCCGGAACTGAGAAAACTTTAAATGTCCTGGAGAAAAATTATAATACCAGGGAGCTTTTATGGTCATATTTATACTTTGGAGTGATTCTCAACAGGATCGCTTTCCTGGGGCAGAATGAATGGCGTTACAGAGATTATGCGCAAAGAATCTTCCGGTATATCGACGGGTGTCCTTACCCTGAGGCCGGACAATTTAAATTCGAAGCCCGCCTTTACCTCGGAGGCATATATCTTTCCGAAAAAAAAGATAAGCTGGCGGAAGAAACTATCCTCAGCCTGTCAGCAAAGCAAATTTCTGAGGAAGAAGAAGTAAAAAAAGCGATGGCCCTCGCTACAATTTATGTAGCCGAAAATGAATATGAAAAGGCCCTTGTAAAAATAGATGAAGCCATGAAATACCCCCAGGTAAGCGACCGGATAAAAGAGATAGAAACAATCAGGAAACATATTGTTCAGAAAATAAAGATGCAGAAATTCGCATCCTGGAAAAAGAAGCATTTTTCCAGGTGAAATTAAAACCGCTTTAAGCCGGATAACGTCGGGGTTGGATCAAGAAAAACCCGGCTGCCGGAATAATTTCTCATAAAACCGCATATACAACCCGGAACCGCAGGAAAGGATTTCTTTCGATTTTGCTGAAATTAAGATTAAAATTCTTAAGTGACAATTTGGGAGGGTGTCAACTTTAATAATGGAAAACAAAATCATTAGATTCCCTTTAAACTCCAAGCAAAGGGCAATAAATGAAATGGGACAAGGTT
>JAMCWD010000068.1 GCA_023475345.1 Chloroflexota bacterium
TCACCCTGCTTGATGAATCTTCGTAAATACTTGTATCCTGTCGTGCGGCTTATCTCATATTCCAGGCACAGCGCCGAAATAGTCAGGGCTCCCTCAAGACACCTTTCCACAAATTCCTGCCTTTGTAGCAACACATTCATCACCTTCAAGGGCATGGAAAATCACCTCCATGCCGTTAATTTACCGAAAAGTGTAAACCATGTGTCGGACAAATGTGTAAACCATGTGTCGGGCTGTACAGGAGGATAAAGGGGGAATTAATACTGTCTAAATATTGTTTAGATAGCCTCCAGATGGGGGAATTATCTCTTTCCCCGGACTTTTCAGACAGATCCGAAAGGCGGAGATTTGAGCTTTTGAATCCGAAGTTATCTATATTTTCCCGGTATTTGCTTCGACGGGGACATCCGCTTTAATATGCAAAATATCCAGGTGTTCCTGCTCGATATACATGGGAGATCCCGTGAGGGGGCATACGGCGCTCAGGTTTTTGGGGAACGCAACGACTTCCCGGATGGAATCTTTCCCTGACATTATCGCACACAACCGGTCGAGTCCCAGCGCGACGCCGCCGTGAGGGGGAGCACCGTATTCGAAAGCATCCAGCAGGAAGCCGAACCTGTCGCGGATCTGCTCGTCGGTCAGTCCCATAAGCTCGAAAATCCTCTCCTGGACATCGCGGCGATGGATCCTGATGCTGCCGCTCCCAAGTTCATAACCGTTGAGAACCACGTCGTAAGCCGCTGCCCTTGCCCTGGCGGGGTCGCTTTCCAGGTACGGGATATCTTCAGGGAGGGGGGACGTGAACGGGTGATGTTCGGCAGTCAGTCCGCCGGATTCTTCCTTTACGAACAGCGGGAAATCGATTACCCAGAGGAAAGAAAATTTATCCTCCGGTATGAGGCCGTGTAAATGGCCGAGTTCCAGCCTCAGCCTGCCGAGTATTTCCCTGAGCCTTGTCCCGGCGTCTGCCGCGAACATGAAGAGGTCGCCCTTTTCGGCCCCGGCAAATTCGAGGATCTCTTTAATTTTTTCTTCGCCGAGATGTTTCAGAAGCGAGCTTTTAACTTCGTTTTCGCCGTGCGATATGAAGAACAGCCCCTGCGCGCCCAGAGCCTTAGCTTTTTCCGCGATTGAATCGGTCTCCTTGCGGGAAAAATTCGCCCCGCCTTTGAATGTGAAACCTTTGACGGCGCCGCCTTTATCAATCGCCGTTCTGATTATGCCGAATTCGGTACTTTCAAGAAGGCCGGTGATATCGACCAGTTCCATGCCGAACCTTGTATCCGGCTTGTCCGAGCCGTAGCGCTCCATGGCTTCTGCATGGGCCATGCGCGGGAAAGGGAGCGGGAGTTCTATGCCGAGACTTTCATGGAAAACCGTGGCAAGCATGCCTTCGACGACTTCGAAAATATCTTCCCGCTTTACAAAGGACATCTCAATATCGATCTGGGTGAATTCAGGCTGGCGGTCGGCCCGGAGGTCTTCATCGCGGAAGCACCTGGCGATCTGGTAATACCTGTCGAACCCGGCCACCATCAGAAGCTGTTTGAAAAGCTGGGGAGATTGGGCAAGGGCGTAAAACTTGCCGGGGTTGACCCTGCTGGGAACCAGGTAATCACGCGCTCCTTCAGGCGTGCTCCTGGTCATCATGGGGGTTTCCACGTCCAGGAACCCCCTGGAATCCAGGAACTTACGGATGCTCATGGCTATTTTGTGGCGCATCCTGAAAGCTTCCATGTTTTTCGGCCTTCTGAGGTCGATGTACCTGTACTTGAGGCGGACGTTTTCATCTATCGGCTTGTCTTCAGCTACAGAGAAGGGCGGGGTTAAAGACGGGTTCAAGATTTCGGCCTTATCGACTATGATCTCTATCTCGCCCGTCGGGATCGAAGGGTTTTCCGACCCTTCCGGCCTTTTGGCCACCACGCCGTGTATATACATTACGTATTCGATCCGGGCCTTATCGGCGACGGTGAACGCGCCGGGCTGGCTTTCGGGGTTGAACACCGCCTGGACTATCCCGCTTCTATCGCGAAGATCCAGGAAGATAACTCCCCCAAGATCTCTCCTCCTGTGGACCCAGCCGCAAAGATCTATTTCCTCACCACGGCGAGATATGTTCACCTCGCCACAACTACATGACCGCTTGAATGAAATCTCTTCCATCAGTTTCTCCCAGGATCTTTAAAAATAAAGAATAACCATTCTTCTTCAGCAAACGGGTTCCTGCCGGGATGTTACTCTTCCTTTTTTTCGCCCAGCAGGACTGCTATCGAAACTATCACCGCATCGGCGGTCCTGTATATATCCCTTATAACAAGCTGACGGTGCTTGACGTTCCAGGGCTCCCATTCCAAAGAGCAAAGCTGGTATATCTCCTCCGGGTATAATACCACGCAGGAAGCCCCGCCCGATGCGGCTATATGTACCGCACCGCTGTCTATGGAAACCAGAAGGGAAACGCTCTGTATCAAAGCCGCCCATAACTGGAGCGACAGTTCTCCTATTATGACGATGCCGTATTGATCTTTCAGCAGTTCCTTCAGGTGCATGCTCATTTCGTCTTCTTCGCTGCCGTAGGTAATGAGCAGAAGGTAATCGGGGAAATTGTCCCGGATTTCCTCAGCCAGGATTTTCAGTTCGCTTGCGGTCAGGCCCGCGTTAATATACCTCCGGGAAAGAGGGAGGCCGATTATGCCTTTCTGTCCTTCCAGCGACCACCTGTCCAGCAATTCCGCGGCCTGTTTTTTGACTTCCCCGGGGAGCGGGAGGTGTAAATTCCCTTCGATTTCAGGCACGCCGAGCGTCGCAAGAAGCCCCGCGCCTTTTTCCACTTCGTGGAGAGCCGGTTGTTCGTGAGCCAGGCGTTTTTCCTGGTCCACCACGAATTTGTGGTTCAGGGTAAATTTCGTTGAAAAATTGGTCAGGGGCCTGTTGCCGTAAACGATCCCCGCACGCAACAGCGCCCTGCTGCGCGCCGCAATCTGGTATGACCTTGCGGTCGGAGAAAAAACCAGCGCGGCGTCGAATTTCCTTTTTGTAAGGTTCTTAAAAAATTTTTGCTTATCTCCCTTGGATGCGTCTTCATCCCAGACCAGTATCTCATCGACCAGGCCGGCCCCGTTCAGAAGCTCGGCATTAACCGGGGAAAGAACCGCGGTTATATGCGCATGGGGACAGCTCTTTCGCAGAGCCAGTATGGAAGGTGTTGTTAAAACAAGATCCCCTATGCGGTCTATCCTTATAACCAGGATAGCCCGCGCTATATCAAGCGTCATACGAGGTTTTCTTCCCAATTGCCTCACCCCTCCCGGCAGTTGAAATCAAAATCAGTCTATATTTTTATTCCCAGCAATTATACCGGAAAGGTAATGGTACTGCAATACGATTTCCCTTGAAAAACGGGACTTTTCTCTTTTTTTCTCAAACCATGATAGAAGGCCGGGGAACCATTTGAATACCCTGTGCCAGGCGAAAGCCGCCGGGTTCCAGCCCATCAGCATCTTTATCCGCGGGTCTTTGTGCTTATTGTAAAATCTGACAGTCGATCCACCTGCGAGGAAAAAACGCTTTTTCCTCTCTTCCCATTCGACCGGGTGTAAATGATAATTTACGGCGTTATGCAGGTAATGGATTTTAAGGCCGAGTTTCTGGAGCCTGTACCCGAGTTCCAGATCTTCGTGGCCATATCCCGTAAACGAGTCGTCGAACATCCCTGCCTCGATGAGCCTGTTTTTCGGGACGGAGGCGTTCCCTGTCAGGAAATATAGCCAGGGGAGGGTTTCCCGTGTTTCGCGGTGGAGAGACCTCCCCTTTTCTTTCGATTTTTTAACATCGTTGTATTCTTCGACGCTGTTGACCTGGATCTCCCTGCCGACGGATGCGGAGTCCGGGAATTTTTGATGTGCGGCAAAGTGTGCCGACAGAAGGTCCGGCTCGGCAATTATATCGGCGTCGGTGAAAAGGATTATATCTCCCCGAGCGGCTTTAATGCCCGCATTTCTGGCGTCGGCCCTGCCGGAGTATCTGCCTTCCAGGTGGCGGATGCGGTCGTCGTTTAGCTGCTTGAGAACCTGCTTCGTATCATCGTCCGACAAATTGTCGCACAGAAGTACCTCGTACTTTTCGCGGTCCAGATCCTGGTTCAGCAACGCAGGCAGCACAAGGCACAAAGTATCCGCCCTGTTATAAGTCGGGATTACCACGCTGAGAACCGGGGGCATATCAGGCTCCTTTCCATCTCTGGGGCACTTCGGCATCGGGGTCATTCAGTCTTTGCCGGATAGCGTCGAAATATGCGAAATCGCAGAGGCGTCTCGCACATATAAGCTGCCACCATGTGAAAGGCCTGCCGTCCTTTGCGCTTTCCGCAACTTTTTCAAAGTACGGCTTGAAAAGCTTCAGGATGTTGTTAATCCAGAAACGGGGGGCGTATATGTCGGTTGCCAGTCTCACCCTCCACGACGGGTGCTTCTGGAAAAATATGACCGCTGTCCTCCCCTTGCTCCCCGACTGGCGGATCATATTCCGGAGGTCTTCCCTGTTCCAGGTTTTCTTGTAATGATATACGAGGGCGTTCTTGTTATATTTTGCGGAAAGCCCCATCTTGCGGAGCCTGACCCCCATCTCCAGGTCTTCCCAACCGTACTCGGTGAACGACGGGTCGAAAGCCCCGGCTTTTTTCAGGTATTCAAGCTTTACAGAGACGTTGCTGGTCCAGAAAAACGCCGTGGAGATGTCGGCCCACGAGAAGCGGGGCGCCTTGAGGTTTTCCATGTCGGAGACGTGATTGACCCTGCCCCTTATCGTCGATTTGGGATACTTCAAAATCCATGTCAGGTGCTCCCGGAGCAGGTGGGGATCGGCTATGATATCGTCATCGACGAAAAGAACGAAGTTGCCCGTGGCGTTTTCGACCAGCTTCGTCCTGGCCACCGACCTCCCCTGGTTTTCCTGGTAGATATACCGGAGCTGGCAGGGAGGGTTCAAAGATTCAATCATCTCGCGGGTCCCGTCGTCCGAGCCGTCATCTACAACAACCACTTCATAGCAGTCGGGCGAAAGCGTCTGGCAGAACAGGGCTTTCAAGGCGCGCCTGAGCGTATCCCTCCGGTTGAAGCTGCAGATGAGCACCGAAAGATCAGGCACATACCCGTCCTTTTTTATTTCCGAGAATATTTTCTTTTCTTCGGCTGATTTTTCCATGTGCTTTTACTTCTGCAGCTTTACAATATTCCCCTTCAGCATATCTGATCAAAACCGGCCCGGCAAAAAAACCCGGCTTATCAAACAGTCTCTTTCGCGGAGATATTGAGGCTTCAGTGTCCCTGATAATTGTTTACATATTTTTAACAAAATCAATGTTGTTTTTTTGCCGTATTATGGTACGATTTTCTCAAAGGGGGGTTTGAAACATGGATGTGAGATTTAATCCTATAAAAGATACCGCCAATATGGGCTACAAGGCTGTACGGGAGGCCTCAAGGCAGACGGAACCCGATTCTGACGTCGATTATGGCAGGGCGAGGAAAATCGGCGATTCGTTTTTAAAAAGCATCGAAAAATCCCCGGATACAACGGCGGTATATAAGTCCGTTGTGCAGTCCGTGCGGAAAGCCACTTCGAAAAAGTTATACGGCGACAGCGCGGTAAAGGCCCAGTTGGTTACCCTCCATGCCATCGGCAAAGGACTTCCTGGGACTATGTCCGCTGCAATCGCAAAAGTAGGATTGGGAATAATGAATACGAATCCCCATTACAAGGTGTACGAGCCAGGAGGCGAAACTTACGAAGATATAAATACAATGGGACAATCCCTCATGTCCGATATTGCTAAAAACTCCGGCGATGCCTATTCAAAACAAGTTGCAACATCTGCAAAAGCAGTTCTTCCCGGTATGAAAGATGAAGATGCAGTCATGTTCATGGAAAACGCTTTCGGTAAAATTGCAAAGCATTAGTGGGATTAAAAGCTGAACAGGTAATATAAAATAAACGCGTTATTACGGGGCCGGGAATAATCGAGCCGAGTACGATTTCCCGGCCTGTTTTATTATCCGCATTTTGCCGGTCTTGTTGAAAGCGGATTTGTTGTAACTATAACCGGGGAGGTTTTACTGCTTCCCGGCGCTTGCCGAAAAGGCCGCGTAATATTTGACGGCATCGAGCAGATCATCGATTTTCTGGTAATCGTCCGTCACCCTTCTTTCGCCGGGGCCGTATCCGACGGTGGGGATGGAATGATACCCCATCGAGCCGACGCCGTCGGTCGAAACCGTCCATTTATCGACAGGCAGTTCTTTATCGAAAGCCAGTTTCCCGGCCCGGACTGCCGCCTTCACCGCGGGATGATCTTCGGGAATAACCCACGACGGAAAATATTTTTCCACTTCCACGTCAAAGCCTGTCCACGCCTTGTTTTTATACAGGAAACAGCCCACGGTTACTCCGGGGAAAGGCAGAGCTTCCCGGATCTCCTGAAGAGCGGATTCGTAATTTTCGCCTGCCGTCAGCCGGCGGTCAACACAGATAACGACTTCGCCGGGGACTGTATTGAACTTGTTGGGGCTTACATCGAGCATGGTCGCCGCAAGCGAGGCCTTTCCCAGAAACGGGTCCGACTTCAGCCTGCCCGCAAGCTCCTTGAGGGCAAGTAGCACGTCGGCTGCGATGTAAAGGGCGTTTTCGCCTTTTTCAGGCGTGCTGGCATGGCACGATTCGCCTTTGATATCGATCCTTACTTCCATACGGCCCCTGTGGCCCCGGTGTATTGCGCCGCCGGTCGGCTTACCCACCATGACGAATTCAGGCTTGACCGCCAGTTCGTCAAGCAGGATCTTCATCCCGCAGCCGTCAGCGTCTTCTTCAAGCACTGTCCCGCCGACAATTACGCGGTATCCCGCATCAGGCTCCATAAGGCTCCACAACTTCGCCCCGTAGAGCATGGCGGCAAGCGCCCCCTTATTGTCTCCTGCGCCCCTGCCCCAGATCTTCCCGTCCGCGATATCTCCCGAATACGGCTCATGCGTCCATTTATCGGCATCGGCCACACCTGCCGCATCCATGTGGGACGAAAGAAGAATACAACGGGCACCCTGCCCGAATTCTCCGAGGACATTGCCCGCCTTGTCGTAATGGACGTTTTTTGCTCCCAGGCGCTCCATCTCTTCGAACACCCGCCCGGCAACCTCTTTTTCCGCAAGCGACGGGCTTTTCAGCCCGATCATGTCCTTCAGAAATTTGAGCATATCATCCTTATTTTGATTTATAAATTTTTCGGCATAATCACGGTCGAACATTTTCATCAAATCCTTTCGTTTATTCAGGGGAAATCGTTCTCCGGGACTGCGGAAAATCCCTTTAGGAGCCGGGCGGTTTTAATAAAGCGGATCAGAGTAAACGGCAATAAAAAAAAAGAGGCCCTGCATCAAGGCCCCTTTCGGTTCCGCACAATTTCCGGGATCAATCGGCGCTTAAAAGATACGACTCGTCCAGCCCGTTTTTCTGTATAAAATCCGCTTTCAGCCCGTCCAGGATCTCATAGCCTTTTTCGAATGCCTTCGGGCCAAGGCTTTCATACCAGAGCGCCTGTGTTATTTTCCCCTCCAGGTCTTTACCTTCGCCGGGGTCTTTGGACGGCATCTCATCAAAGTATTTCTTGTAATCCGGGTCGGAGGAATAAGCGAACTGGTAATGGATGATGCCTTTGCCCCAGTCCTGGTTTTCCCCGTCAAGCATGGCGAGGTTCAAATACGAATAAACGGTGAACCGGTTGTTGTACTGGCATTCCTGCTGAAAGTAATCATACGCAAGATCGGGCCTTCCGAGCTTCGAATATATCGACCCGAGGTAGAAAAACGCTTCATCCTGGACTTTGTTATGCGACGCGGCATAGATCAGAAGCGCGGCTATATCGTTATATTCTTCGGAGCCGTCCTGGATCATCGTGAGCGCTGTTGTAAAGGCTTCCTCGGTCGTAATCGGGAGCTCGATCTTTATTCTAAGCGCCCTGCCCGCGCCCTCAGCGGAGAATTGCTGTTTTTCTTTATCGAGCGGCCAGGCTAAGACCGCGCTAATGTTATCCTTCTCCTTTTTGACGGCAAGGGTCCCCATCATCGGGGCGTCTTTTTCCGGCATAACGACCCAGATAAGATACTCATTCATGAGCGGAGACTTGAGTTCGGGCGGGCTGCCGGGCACCTCTTTATAAACGCCGACTTCATCCTTCGGCGACTTCACCTTTACTAAGACGCCTTCAGGCAGATCGAAGACAATGCTCCCGGCCTTGCCTTCGTACGGCTCTATATCTACACTGGGTGAAATATCCTGGGGATCCAGGAGGTCGCTGACGGGGACAAAGATGCTCTCGTCATCGCTCCCTGCGCTGCTGCCGGCCGCATTATTTGCCGCGATGACCGCAGAGAAAAAGGTTAAAATCAAAGCCCCGAGGACAATGAGAATAAATATTTTCTTCATAATCAACCCCCCGCTGAAAATCGGATTATCTTATATTATAGGCTGCCGGCGGAATTTCCTCCATTCCGCCGCCCGGCAAAGGGAAAATGCGGCGTTTCAAGCGCCGGGTTAAAACCGATAAGACGGATTTTGTTTCGCAGCCAGTTCAGTCGATCTTAATATACCCCATCTGCTTCATCATCCCGAGCTGGTTCCACATTTCGACGGCCCTGGTTATCTTGCCGTCCTTGATCTCGTAAAGGACGAACGCTTCCATCGTCAGCTCTTTGTCCGTGGGCGCTATTCCCATGAATACGCCTTTCTGGACTCCCGTCATGACCACGTGGGCGAAAACCCTGTCACCTTCTGCTACCATCTCTTTAATTTCGATAGTGAACCCGGGCAGCGCCTTGTGGAGATAATCGATCCTTGCCTTGATTTCGGGATTTGTCTCCGACATACTGCTGTTCTTTTTGTCCCGGAGCGCCCCCAGGTCTTCGATGACATAGCCTCCGGCAAAGCAGGAATCCATGGTTTTTTGGTCGTTCTTGACTGCGGCTTTATAGAATTTTTCGATAAGCCCCTTGTTTTTTTCCAGTCGGGCCGCGCATTCGCAAATGGAGGATTTATCTGCAGGAGACGCCTGTTCTGACGGGCATTTGCCGGGACAGGCCTTTTCCGCCTGCGGCGCTTTTTCTGACGGACATTTGCCTGGGCAGACCTTTTCCGCCTGTGATGCCTTTTCGGATGCGCTGTTTGCAGAGCCGGTCATGTCGGCACTTGCGCTTATAACAAAGAATATGCCCCCGAATAATGCGACAAGAAGCATTACGGCAAAAATTTTCTTCATAACCCTTCCTCCTTCATGATAACTTAAAATATTAATTCATCATCCGGGCCGGATATCCCCCTGCGGCCTAAATGGAAAAACTATGCATAATACGAAGTCCCGGCGCATGGGATGCGGGAAAGGGAATAAGGCGGCGATATAGAATTGAAATGCTATAACCGATTGCCGTAAATAACCCGGCACCCAAAGGAAGGAGATTGAACCCATGCCGTATTCAACTCCCGTCCCGGCCTGGATCACAGTTCTCGTTATAGTTACTTACCTTATCAACTGCTTCTTCATCATGCAAATCGGAAGGAGAGTCCGGTGCCCTCTCCCCGGCTGGACGGCCTTTGTGCCTGTCGTAAATATTTATTACATGGTAAGGATGTCGGATTACCCGTGGTGGTATTTCTTACTGATGTTCATCCCGCTGGTCAATATCATAGTGCTTGTCATGATCTGGGTGAATATCCTGAAAAAGCTTCGTCACCACTGGATCTGGATAATCCTCCTGATTATTCCAATAGTCCAGATAATAGCATTTGCAATACTTGCTTTCGTGGAAGACGCCGACGACCACCCCGATCCCCCTTTCAACTGATGCTCAATATTAATTTACGATGATGTCATCGAATTGAACGATCTTGAAAAATGAGAGGCCGCCTGAAAAATTACAGAAGCCTGCTTACGGGGGGCCGCTTCAGAAACGGTTGATGGATGCGATCTTATAAATGATGAATGCGAATGAGCCGACAAGCGATATCAATGCTCCCACGGCCAGGCCGACCATGTAATCCGGCAGGGGTTTGCCTGTGGAATCCATCCTGATCTTGAATATCGCAAGCATCGCCATGAGCAGCATTGCGCTGATGACGATAACCAGCATCGCCTGGCCTGAAAATATAAGCCATGCTCCCGGCAGAACGTATGCCGCTACTACGCCGCCTATCGCCGCGGGCCTTGAAATATCTCCCGAGTTCTTTTTCCTCATAGTTGAAATATGATCTCCCCGGTTTTCATTATATTGTTTTTCAACATATTGTTTTTCAACACGGTCAGGCAATAATCTTTTTTTCAATGCGGGAATTGTCAAATAAAAAGCCCCGCGGTATGCGGGGCGAATTTTATGGTGGGCGCGACTGGACTTGAACCAGTGACCCCTACGATGTCAACGTAGTACTCTGACCAGCTGAGCTACGCGCCCTTATACTGGAGGCGACGAGCGGAATCGAACCGCTGTAAACGATTTTGCAGACCGCTGCCTAACCACTCGGCCACGTCGCCGCTCTCAAAACAGCGCCCGGCGGCCTGCCGGGCGGTGATGATTCCTGGAGCGGAAAATGGGATTCGAACCCACGACCCTCGGCTTGGGAAGCCGATGCTCTACCGCTGAGCTACTTCCGCATCTCTTCGGCATCAAATATTATATCACGCACTCCCGCCATGAGCAATACCGGAGTTATATTTTTTATTTTATTGATCTTCGGGGATAATATTTATCAATTCAGTAGTGTCCAATAAAAAATCCGGCGTGATGTCGGTGGGCATTTGCCGGGCTTGGTTTACAAAGAGTCAAATTTTCACGTGATATGGCGGCTCAACAGCCGAGGTTTTCTTATGGCATATGTTTGGATCATGATGAACAAGTAGATCCTGAAACAAGTTCAAGATGACAATTTAAGAGTTCAGGATGACAAGTCTTCTTTTGAACTTCAGCCTCATCTAACCGGAACAGCAAAAAGTACGTACCGGCACATAGTTCTGTAAATCATGTGCCCGGTCTGAACCAGGCGGGGTGGGTATATTATATACATAGTTTTGCGTTACGAAACCCACCCCTTAATCCCCTTGTACAGCCCGACACATGGTTTACACATTTGTCCGACACATGGTTTACACTTTTCGGTAAATTAACGGCATGGAGGTGATTTTCCATGCCCTTGAAGGTGATGAATGTGTTGCTACAAAGGCAGGAATTTGTG
>JAMCWD010000022.1 GCA_023475345.1 Chloroflexota bacterium
AAATGTGGTATCCTCCATAATATTATAACAAAAAATTCGAGCAAAAAAAGAAAAGGCGGGGAAATCCCCGCCGGGCATTAATATTATCAGGCTATTTATTTATTATTTTTACCGGCTATAAGGTATTGCTGGCTGATCTCGGAGGCTTCAGGAGGAGCTTTCTGGGCTTTGCTTGCCTTCAGAGTGCCGATAGCGCCTGCTATCCCGCCGATTGCCCCGCCGATTGCTATGCCAAGCGGGCCGAAACAGATCCCTATAGCTGCGCCGGTCAATGCCGTAGCACTGGCTCCGAGGGCGACCTTGGTTTTTGTACCGAGGCCTTTGGGGCCGATATGTTTACTGATTTTTGAATATAACTTATTAACCGAATCTTCGACTACATTTCTCTGGATCTGGCGCACTCCGGGACCGAGCGCGGCGCCAACTCCGCCTGCAATTGCGCCTTTAACTGCGCCTGCAACTGCACCTGCGGGGCCGCCTATCATGCCGAGAGCGGCTCCGATACCAGCACCTGCAAGCGTTCCCAGGACGATCCTGCCCTTGCCTGTAGCGGCCTTGCCGCCTATGCCCGCGGATACCGCTGACGCAAGAGAACCTGCAGACCCGCCGAGGACTGCGCCGGATCCAGAGACGCCGTAAACCGAATCGCGTGTAACGGCGCGCCTGCTGCCTGAAAGAGTACCTGCTGCACCTGCCAGCCCGCCGACGATTGCCCCGGCAACCATACCGGCAGGTCCCCCGATTACTCCTGCAATTGCTGCTCCTGTCGCGGCTCCTGTAACTGTCCCCGCAAGCAATGCCTTGCCGAACGACTGGGTCTTTTCTCCGACTTTAACGCCGACTACCCCGCCGGCAACACCACCTGCAAGCCCTACCACCCCTCCGGAAATAAACCCGGCAATGCCGCCGCCTATCCCGGCGTTGGCCTTGCTAGGCGCATAAAGGTCCCCGGTCGTCGTGGGACGCGGCTTTCCGAGATCCTTGAGCTTTTCTCCGAACTGCCTGACCTTGTCCCCGAGAGTCTGGGGCGGTTTATTGGCTATCCTGTTGATGTTATTATTCATAATCCTTATTCCTGTAAAAGGAATTTACTTTCCCGTAGCCAGCTTGTGCAGAAGTCCGACGGCTATGCCGCCTGCCACACCGCCGACACCGCCGAGGATAGCGCCGCCGATTGCCCCGGAAGTCGGGCCGAAACGCTGGCTTGAAATATCCTTGGTAACGGTCTGCATCTTTATGGTGCCGTCGGGATTATATACCGGGACATCCCTGTAAACCGGCTGGCCTCCGACAATATTGCCCGCTTCATTGATGTGGACATGATCGACGTGATCGCCATACATATCCCAGCCGCCCCACCATGATGTCGGGGAATAATAATCGCTGGGGATGTTGCCCAGGTTCTGTCTTTCCGTAATCGGAACCTGCCAGGTTTCATGGGACACCTGTGTGCTTGCAGCCTCCAGCTTGCCTGCCTGGTAGCCGACAATGCCACCCGCTACGGCGCCTATCCCGCCGCCTGCGATGGCTGCCTTGGTCGTGAAATCCATATCGGCGGCTTTCGCCTTCATACCGCCGGAAGCTTTGCCCAGTATATCTTTAGCCCAGAAGCCTTTAATCTTGTCCTTGATCCCGGTAAATACGTTACGGCTCTTTTCGAAACCGTCCTTTCCAAGCGAAACTTCCTCTTTCCCGGAAGCCTTTTTATGCGAGGCCTTCTTGACGTGGAGGTCCGCCTGGATGTTATTCTGGTGCTTAATTCCATCTATGCGCGACATAATTTCATACCTCCTTAATTAATGTTCCCTGACAAGCTTGTCAACGACGCCTATTACCGCGCCGAGCCCTGCGCCTACCGTTGCGCCGGCTGCAAGCCCGACAAGCCCGCCGGTAAGAGGATCAAACCAGCCGGAATGCTTGAATTCCGGGGTCTGGTAATGTCCGACAACTTTCTGCTCGATGTCCGGACTGAAACGGTGCCAGTAACCGTCGGTAACCCAGTGCTCCTCGGTTATCGGCTCCTTCGTAATAATAGTATTGCCGTTTTCATCCACGGAGGTCTTGGTTTCATATCCGGTTACCCGCGTCTCGTAATGGCCGTCTTCCGAAACAGTGTGATCATATCCTGTAAGCTTCGGATGATTTACATCATGATCCGCCATGACCTTGCTGATCTTATCATTAGACATTTCTTTGTAGCCTGTAGCCATCCCGACGCCGGTGCCTATCGCGCCGCCTGCCGCGGCTCCTATGCCGGCGTAAAGACCTATACGGTCATCCCCGAAATCCTTGTCCGCTTTAACGGCTTTTTTTGATCCGCCTTTTGCCGCTTTGGTTTCCCCGATGATATTGGCCTTGACCCAACTACCGGCGGAAGAGAAAATGTTTTTCTTCCCGATTTCCACCCTGTCTTTCGGAGCATCGGTTTTTTCAGCTTTTTCCTTTACCATGGCTTTTGAAGAATGCTGAACCGGATGCGCCGTCTTCGCATTGATCTTGCTTACATCCATAATTTTCACCTCTCAAAAAAGAGTCACCGACTTTTATACCTTAGTTATATTTTATGCTCAAACAACCCCTAAGTAAACAGGGTAAATATGAACAATTTGTTAACTTTTCACTGCATGCTTATCGATGCGCTCGACTTTCGCTTCGGGCAATAATTTTTCGATATCTTCCTTCGTGCCCAGTTGAGTCCCGGGATGGACGGCGGTAGCGGCTCCCGCCGCAATTCCCAGCCTGAACGCTTCTTCCCACGGCATCCCGTCTATTATCCCGACACATAGACCGGCTACCAGCGAATCCCCTGCTCCCACCCCGCTCTGTGCCTCGACCTTCGGGGAATATGCCCTGTAAACGCCGTCATCGGTACAGAGGATCGCCCCGTCCGAACCCAGCGATATTGAAACGACTTTTATGCCGGTCGCTTTCAGTTCGCATGCCCCTTCGATAATCTCATCCAGTGTTTTCAGTTCCCTGCCGAGGAGCTTCTCGGCCTCGTAGCGGTTGGGTTTTATCATGTAAGGAGTTTCCTTTAATGCTTCAGTCAGAGGATCGCCGTGCGTATCCAGGACAGCCCTGGCTCCCCGCACCTCCACCAGGTGGATGAGCCTGGCGTAAGTATCCGCGGGCAGGCCCTTGGGCAGGCTCCCGGCAAATACGAAAAGACTTGCCTCGGGCAGGTAAGTTAAAATCTTTTTTTCCAGTTCCAGCAACTTGGCCGGGTGTATTTCAGGGCCGGGCGAGTTAAACTCCGTCGCGGGGGGAGTATCGGTTATTACAAGGGTTAAATTGGTCCTCGTGTTGCCCTCGATTTCCACGAAGTCATGATTCACTCCCCGGCTTTTAAGACACTGGACGATATATGCCCCTGTCTCTCCGCCGCTGAATCCCAGCGCCAGCGTCTTTCTCCCCAGTTCCACGACCATCCGGGAAACGTTGATCCCTTTCCCCCCCGGATCGGTGCGGAAATCTTTGATCGGGTTGCTTTCCCCAAGTACCAGCTTATCCACTACAATGGCTTTATCGAGCGCCGGGTTCAACGTAACTGTTACTATCATTTTTCGCCTCCGGAATAAAATTAAAGAAGGAGCCTTTAGCTCCCTCTTTTCATTTTTGGGAATGAGTTTCCTGCTTCACTCCACCATTGGCTCAAGGATCCCGTACCCGGCCGATCTCTTGAACAGGATGTTGATGTAGCCTGTTTCGCGGTTGGTGAATACCTGGAAGATATGGTCTTCGGCTTCAAGCTGCTTTATGGCCTGCTCGATGGAAAGCCTGGGAGCCCTTATCCTTCTTATATTGACGTCGATATTTTCAAAAGCATACTCGGGCTTATCTTCCTTGCCGGAAGTGAAATCTTCGCCGATGGCAAAGAAATCGTGCTCAGGCGTCTTCTGCTTGCGGCGGCTTATCTTGTCTTTTTGTTTCTTGACCTGTTTTTCCAGCTTGTCCATTACCTTGTCGATGGAGGTGTACATGTCGCCGGTCCTCTCTTCTCCACGGAGAGAAAAGCCGTCTCCGAACACGTTCACTTCGACTATATGCCAGTTGCGCTCGGTGCTGAGGGTAACGTCCGTCGAGATGATGTGATCGAAATACCTTGTAAGCTTGGAAATGCGCTTTTCGGCATAATCCTTGAGTGCCCCGGTAACTTCCATATTTTTCCCTTTAACGGTAAGCTGCATATCGTATCCTCCTTGTATTATTTTATGCGGGAAACTAAAAAATGCGCCCTTCTGTCAACCTGCCAGGAACGCATATAGTTTAAGGCCTGACTTCAATCAGGAGTTCTCCTTTTCCCGATTTTTCACGATTAAATGATAACACAGCAATTTCCCGATGTCAATTTGAGGAACCGGGGAAAGATCTGTAAAGATCCTGTTGTAAGGACTATCCTGGAAATATTTTTTTAAACGGCTGATATAATTATGGAAGAAGTCTTATTGTCTTATGTTGTAACATATCTGAAGGAACTTCCGTCCCCCCCGGAGAATTTTTCAATATAACTGCCGGGGAGGATAAGCCGATGTGTCCTGATCAGATAAACGACATTGAAGAGTCGGAAGTAGTCGGGAAGTTCAAATCCGGTGCGGAAAAAATTGCCGCCGACCCTGTTAAAGCCAGCCATCTGGTAACGGAATCCGAGGAAAAAGCCGTGAAGATCAAAAAAGCCCGGGGGATGGTGGACGAAATCTATGAAAGCCTCCTTACGACGATAAGGTTGGTCAGGGCTTATTACGGAGGCGAATACAGGCAGGTTCCCTGGAAGGTAATCATGGCGGCAGTGCTGGCGCTGTTGTATTTTCTCAATCCTTTCGATATCGTGCCGGATTTCCTTTACATACTGGGATTCACCGACGATGCCATCGTTATTGCCGTCCTTACCGGGTCGATAAGCGAGCACCTGGTATCTTTCAAAGCATGGGAAGAGGATCGGGTAAGCCCCGAAAAATCACTGCCTGAAAAATGTTAAATTAGCGGCCCGTTGTATTATTGAAAAATCAATTCCACCTGAAATTTACAGGCGGCTTGACTGAAATTCTCAAAGGTTATATTACAACGCGGTAAAAATAAACAAAAATAATTAAGAGAGTTTATGCCCGGCAATAAATATGATATATTTTGTTCCATCGATATGGATAAGCTGTTGAATACGAAAAAATATTTTTTCATAGCATTGATCGCGCTCATCGCTTTTTCCGCAGGCTGCTCAAGCCGGGATCTTCCTCAAGACGATGTTGCCAGGAACGCGCCTCCCAAAATCGCCGCACCGGTAAAAGAAGCCGGAAAGCCTGCCGGAGAAGATGATTTTATGCCTGCCAACCAGGCGGAAGACAATACGCCGTGGCAGATCCGTGAGGATCTCCTGGTTCAGGTATCAGCGAAGGTGCTCGACGAAAAACAGTTGAACGACGCCTGTTTCCTGATAAAATCATTGAATGATAAAAACTCTAAAATAAGGGCCGATGCCGCATGGGGCCTGGGGAAGATTAAAGAAAAAAAAGCCGTCGAATCGATTATTGCGGCGCTGGAAGATGAAGATGCCGAAGTAAGAAACATGGCCGCATGGGCGCTCGGCAGGATGCCTGACAAAAGATCAGTCATGCCGCTGATAGCGCGCCTCAAGGATGAAAATTCCGAAGTCCGCCTGAGAGCCGTCGAGGCGCTACACTACATCAGGGATCCGCGTGCCGTGCTTCCTATCATCGAAATGCTCAGGGACAAATCGCCCGATGTCAGGAGGTGGACTGCCTGCGCATTGGGGGTAATGAATGACAGCCGGGCGGTCGGGCCTATGACGGCAACGCTTGAAGACGAAGACTGGTATGTACGCAGGATGTCAGCCGATGCCCTGGGCAATATAAACGACCCGGCGGTTGTCCCGGCGCTCATAAAACATCTCCAGGATAACCACCTTATGGTCAGGATGTGGTCGGCATGGGCGCTCGGCGCAATAAACGACTACCGGGCCATAAACCCCCTGATCAAGGCTCTTAATGACGAGGACTACAGTGTACGCAGAGAAGCCGTGGAAGCCCTTGGGAATATCGGCAGCCCGGCAGCCGTCCCCGCATTGATATCGGCCCTTGGAAAAGAGCATGAAAGGGTTCGGGTGGAGGCCGCAAGATCTCTGGCGTGGATACGGGATAAGAGAGCGGTAGAGCCACTCCTGTCCGCCCTAAAAGATAAAAGTTCGAGAGTCCGTAACGAAGCGGCGATAGCCCTGGGCAAATTCGATGACCCGGCGGCTGAAAAGGCATTGGTTGAATATTCCAAAGTTCAAAATTCAAAAGTTGAAAAACCTGATGAGCCGGATCTTGCAAAAAACGGAAGCGCTATAGAATCTTTAAAAACAGCCCTTAAAAACGAGAACCCTTATATAAGGAGAAAAGCCGTCGAAGAACTGGGCGGGTTGAAAGACAGCCGTACCGTTGATTTGCTGGTTAAGGCGCTCGGCGACCGGCACACAAGGGACGAGGCGGAGCTTGTCGTTGAAGACCTGGGAGGGGCGGCGGTCCCGGCCTTAATCGAAGCATTGAAAAACGACGATTACGGTGTCCGCCAGAGAGCCGCAAGGGCGCTGGGAGATATCAGGGACAAGCGCGCGGTGGAGCCTCTTATAACCGCTGCAGGGAAAGACTTTGAAGGCCCTGTCCGGTTTTGGTCGGTACGGGCGCTCGGCCTGATCGGGGACAGGCGGTCGGTCGGGACGCTTGTCCTGGCGCTTAAAAATGACTGGGGACCCCATGTCCGCAGGGAAGCGGCAAGATCCCTGGGATTGATAGGCGACAAGCAGGCCGTGGAACCTTTAATGGAAGCTCTTCAAAATGACAAAGAAGCACATGTCCGCAGGGAAGCGGCAAGGGCGCTGGGCTTTATAGGAGACAAACGCGCCGTCCCGGCGCTGATTGAAGCATTGAATTACAGGGAGCCGCGCGCCCGGAGAGAAGCGGTTAAGGCCCTGGGCCGCTTGAATGATAAAAGAGCGGTTGAGCCTTTGAAAAAATTACTGAACGATGAAAATCAAGAAGTGCTTATCATTGTAGTATTTGAATCGCTTAAAATAATAACGGGCAGAGATTTCGCCCCGGAAAAATAAAGCAGTGATGAGATTTTTACGGGATCGGGACAGGGATGGGGAGGATAACGGCTTTTCTGCCGCCGGTACCGGGCTCGTAGCCGCTCAGGACTTTCTCCTGGATGCCGCGCTTTTTATAGAGCAGGTCGTAAACTCTGGGACAGTTGACATCACCGCCGCCGCCTGCCCAACGGCTCCTGTTTTTCCCGATCTCGCGGTAATAGTCGTTCATGCTGAAGCCGTCCATTGAACCTATCATAACGTAGTGGTTCCATGTCTTTCCCCCGGGGCTGCCGATAATATCGAGGGGGACGGCTACCATAACCTGTTTTCTTTCCGGGTTCGACCATGTTTTTACATAGTACGGGTATTCCCTCCCTTTTGCCGAGGCCAGGAATTGGCCGGTATCGGGCCAGCCGTTTGCCCGGATAAAATAATTCCAGGGGTTCCTGGGAGAAAATTTTACGTTTGATCCCGGTTCAAAGGTAGTGGTCCTCCCGCCTTCTTCACCGGTGGATAAATAAATATTGATCAGCGGGTGAGAAAATCCCAGGGGGCCGTACCAGGGGTTTTTCACATCTCCGAATGTAAGCCTCATGACCATCCAGTCAGGCACTACGAAAACTTCGTACCGGACGAGATCCAGCAAATCCCGGTATGGCTTGAAGCTGGGGTCGGTCGGGTAAGTATAAGTTCCTGGGCCGTAGTCGTCCCCGACGGGGTCTTCCATGACGAAATCGGGGATCCCGGGAAGAGAGATCTCTTCCTTATCTTCGCTTTCCGCAGGAGGGGTAACTATCGGCCGGACCAGGTAATCCGGCGGCTTCTCGCCCAGTGCCAGGTACACGTTCCTGAGATGCGTTCTGAAAATATTATCGAACGGGAGCGCGTCGGGATAGGGGGTGGAATCGAACCACCAAGGATAATCGCTGCCTTCGGACGCATATAACGATTCCCATGCCTTTATCTTTTTGCTTTCAGGTTTCCCTTCCTGTATCCGGACCAGATCGTTCCTGACGCTCTCGAGGATATCCCATACCCTGTTTTTCGAAGGGGTGCCTATCCACCGCCCGAGGTTGCCGTTATTCCATGAACCGGTCGCCAGTTTTTTCAACGCCGGAAGCTTCCGGTTTTCCTTGAGGAATTCCGAAGGCGTAATGACCCTGAAGCGGGGATGCTCGGAAAGGCGCTGGAATAAGGAGTTCAGGAATTCCGTTTTTTCCCCGGAATAATTTTCCCATGCATTTTCGCCGTCAAGCGCGATAGTTACCAGGTGGGGGCCGGGGGACTTTTTTAATTGCCTGTCGATCTCTTCAAGGCGCCTGATAAAATCCAGCGCCGCTTTCGAGCCTTCGTATTTGCTGTATTCGAAGCCGATGAGATCTGAAAGATATTGGTCTCTGAACAGCGCTACAATGCTCTTGCCGTTTATCGTTACCCTGTAAGGCCGGTATAAAAGCTCGGGATGGAGAAGTGTCGGGCCTGCATCGCCTGTAACATAAAGTTGTACATTTTTAGAACCTTTTAAATTGCGGGGTTCGCGGAGTTTCTTGCCCATTGTATTCTGGAGTATTTTTTCATCTGTAACCATCCATCTGAAGCCGTTATCGCAAAGGATGGGAACGACTTCGGGGCTGACCGCCTGCTCCGACGGCCAGATGCCTGAAGGGACCGTCCCGAAAACTCTCTTGTGGAATGAGCGTGCCCTGTTGACCTGGGTGTCCGCATCTTCGGGATGGCGGAACCTTGATTTCGGCATTGTAATGCCGGACTGGGGACGGCGTGCGCAGTTAGTATCGATCAGGAGCGGAAGGATAGGGTGATAGAACGGCGTCGTTATAAGCTCGATCCTGCCCATCTCCTGCAGCCTGTTGTGGAGGGAAATAACCTGGGCGACCAGTCTCCTTTGAACCCTGAGAACTTTTTCCTTTTCCTGCTCCGTAAAATTTTCTTTCTTCTTCAGGACAGGTGTAAGTTCAGGGCTGCCGGCCGCTATCTCGGGATCTATCCAGGCAAGGTTGAACAGCGTAACCAGGTCGCGGTAATCCTGCTCGCCGTATTCTTCCCTTCTTTCGTGTTTCTTTAACAATGCCATCAGGCGGCCGTTCCTGGCATACCTGGGGACTATGAAAAAATTTTCCCTGACAAATTTTCTGTCCCTGACTGAAAGCGCCGCCGCCGGGAGTTCGCTGACCGAAAGATACGGGTCTTTTTTCCCCTTGCCGTGTTCGAGGAGTTGGACTATCAGGGAGGGGGTGAGGTTTATGGTCTGGTGGATTTTGGGATACTTCATGGAAAAGTATGCTATCTGGTAATAATCCTTGGAAGCGTGGAGGCGTGCCCAGGGCTGTAAGATCCTGCCGGACAGGGGGTCCTGGTAAGAAGGCTGGTGCTGGTTCCATATAATACATATTGAAAGCGGGTTATCTTCTATGGCGGCATTAACACCTGCGAACATGGAAAAAATAAATATTGCAGATAATAATATACGCATCGGGCTCTTTACCATTCCTTAACCCCCTTCAAAGCCTCCTGAGTCGGGGATTAGGCACAAAAATTAAATATCCTCTTTATAACCGTGCCCGGACAGTCTGCTGATGCTTTATAAATGCGCGATCTTATTGTAAATCAGCGGAGTAAAATTCTGAAAATCGTGAGGCAGGATTTCGATAGACAGGCTTATGATGCGTCAAGACATTTATGTATAAAAGATCAAGAAGGAGATCCCGTAATGAAGGAGAAGATAGGTTTTCTGTTTGCCACCTCTTCAGAGGGGAATGTTATTCTCTTATTCTGATCAGGGAAGCTGAGGGGCGCCTCAGTTTTTATTTATATTAAGGCCGGTTGCAACCAAGGAGGACATGATGCGGGCGAAAATAGATAATTTTAAGTGTACGGGCTGCCGGCTTTGCGAGGTAGTTTGCGCCGAGGCCAAATTCAAGGAATCCAATCCTCGCAAGGCGGCATTAAGAGTACAGGGCAAATTCCCTGCGCCGGGAACTTACCAGGTGAAATTTTGTACCCAGTGCGGCATGTGTGCGGAAGTCTGCCCGGAAGGCGCCATCGAGGAAAAGGACGGGGTCTATCGTATCAATCCCGACCTTTGTACCGGGTGCCTTGCCTGCCTTCCGGTATGTCCTGAAGAAGTTATATTTACGCACCCTGATCTCCGCACGCCTATAAAATGCGATTGGTGCGGAGAGTGCATGGTAGCCTGCCCCCGGCGCGTGATTCGCCTGAAGAACAGCTAGGAGGATTAAAATGTACGGATACGGCGGAACAATTCTTCGTATAAATTTAACGACAGGGACGATTGTTAAAGAGCCTCTTTCGGAAGACATGATCCGGCAGAATATAGGCGGAAGAGGGTTTAATGCAGCATTGCTCTTTTCGGAAACCAAAGAGGGCTGTGACCCGCTCGGCGCCGATAACAAGCTCATAATCGCTACAGGACCTCTTACGGGAACTTCGATCCCCTCTTCGGGCAATGCTGTTTTTTCATCGATTTCTCCTCTTACCGGCGGGTACGGGGAAGCCGTGCTTTCGGGACATTTCGGGCCTGAGGTAAAGTATGCGGGCTACGATGTTGTCTTGATTGAGGGGAAAGCTGATGTCCCAAGCTACATCTTCATCGACGACGAAAAAGTGGAAATAAGAGACGCCTCAGCCTACTGGGGGAAAGGTTGTATCCAGGCGGAAACGTTCTTGAAAATATCCCTGGGTGAAAAGTTCCAGATGGTTTGCATCGGGCCTGCGGGGGAAAATAAAGTAAGCTTCGCTACAATATCTCATAATTACGGGGTACTGGCGGGCCGTTGCGGCCTGGGCGCCGTGATGGGAAGCAAAAATCTGAAGGCCGTCGCAGTCAGGGGAAACGGTGGCGTCAAGCATGCCAACCCGGATTCATTCATAAAAATTTCACGCGAGATGCACCACGACATGGTCAAGCATCCCGAGCTTAAAGAGTGGCAGGATTTCGGCACCGCAAGGTGGCTTGCATGGGCCAACGAGCACGGCGCTCTTCCGACAAACAACTTTTATACAGGTTCCTTTGAAGGTGTCGAAGGGATAACTCCTGAGATAATGAGAAAGCATATCGTTCTCAACGACAGGGCGGCTTTTGCCAGCGTAATGGCGCTCGGCAAATACAGCCATGTTAAAACTCGCGATACCGAGTTCTGGGTCGAAGGCCCGAACTACGATTGTCTTGTTTCCCTGGGAAGCAATCTGGGGCTCGGCAAGATACACCAGGTGGCGAACCTGACGTATTTATGCGAAGAACTGGGCATGGACCCGGTTTCAGCAGGGGGAGTTCTTGCGTTTGCCGCCGAGGCGTCGGAGAAAAAAATCCTCTCCGCCAAGAAAGCCGACGGTCTTAACCCTGGGTTCGGGAAGGTGGATGTATTCGTTACACTGCTGATCAAAATAAGCCGTCGTGAAGGCATAGGGAACTTAATGGCCGACGGCGTCAAAAAATTTGCAGCTTCCCTGGGCAAGGGAGCAGCCGAGTTCGCAATGGAAATGAAAGGCCTTGAAGTAGGCGGTTTTGAAGCCCGCTGCTACCCGGTGGCGCTGCTTGCCTACCGTACCGGCGATATAGGCGGCCTTTACCAGCGCAGCCACAGCGTCGAATATGACATCGAAAAGCATAAAGGCGTAAGCGAAGAGAAAAAGGCCGAAATGGTAATTGAACAGCAGCATCTCCGGACTATTTTCGATATGCTCGGCGTTTCCGAGCTTGCATGGAGCGAACTGGGGCTGGAAATTGAACGCTATGTCGATGCTTTTAATGAGGTAACAGGCCTCAATTTGAAGCTTGACGATTTCATCAGGGCTTCCGAGCGCGTATGGAATATGACCCGCATCTTGTGGGAACGTTGCGGGGCAAAGAAACTCGGTAAGCTCGATTATATCCCACCCAGGTGGGAGAACGAGCCCATCCCCGACGGCCCGAATAAGGGTTGTAAGTATAATGCCGCCGAAGGTGAAAAGCTGCTCGCGGCTTATTACAGGATACGCGGATGGGATGAATCCGGCAAGCCGAAAGACGATATGCTCAAAGAACTGCAGCTTGTCTGATCTTTAAAACTTATGATAAAAAAGGCGGCTTTTCGAAGCCGTCTTTTTTTGCGGGCGAATTTTCACGACAAAACGAAATCCCCCTGCCACAGGATGAATCGACTTTATACGCAGGAGATCTTCCCGCATTGGGGAATTAATCCTGATATTATCCGGAGGGACTTGATGCAGGAAGAAATACAACTGTTCGGATCTCCCGTTACTGACAGGATGCTGAAAAAAGGCAGGGCGGCTCTTTTTACTTTCACCCTTATATGGGGGATAGGGTTTTTATTATTCTTCAGGATAGTGGTTTCCCGCTACGAGCTTTTATTTACCGGCTCCAAAATGTCCCTGCCGCCTTCAGTAGGTTTGCTGCTGAACCTGGGCATCAGGCTGGCCGAGCCTGTCGGCCTGCTGGTATTCCTGATATTGATCCTGGCTTTTGCGCTCGTCCAGGACATGTATTTCAAGGCGCTGGGGCATAGAAACCCCGACGACGCATACGTCAACCAGGATTTATGGGTACTCGGCGGCGCCATACTTTTCCCGTTTATTTTATTCATGATCCAATTGATAATGATATTGCCCTATTACAGGGTTTATCTGCCGGGATAGGGGGAGACGTGTCCGTCAATAAAGAAAAACCTGTTAAGAAGTTCCCGCCCGAGCATTATATCACCCGTTTCGGCACTTTCATTGCGCTTGAAGTCGTGCTGGTTTCGTTGTGGTTGTACCTGCTCATAGCGGTTGGCTTTTCCTCGCTTTTCAGTTCCTCTGCGGCTGCTGCGGCTGCTGCTTCACAGAGGCACGCGGCTGTGAATATGCTTGGTTACACCGAATCCCTCCTGGATCCCGTATCCATAATAATCTGGGTGGTGGCTACAATAGGCATCCTGGTTCTGATATTATTCCTGATCAAGCCCAAGGGCGAAGGGGGCAAGGGGACTATCGTTTCCTGCTACCTGCGGGCTTTCAAAAAGGTTTCGATAATTCTTTTAACGGCAGGCTGGATAATTACGATAATCAGCATCTGGATTATGAAAGCCGTCGTTCCCTGGAGCAATATAAATCCCTGATAATACACGTTCCCGGAGGTTCGGATGGCGATACTTGAAGGCATAACGGTCGTTGATCTTTCGCGCGCCCTTGCAGGGCCTTATTGTACCATGCTGCTGGGCGACATGGGAGCGGATGTCATCAAGGTGGAACGCCCCGGCAAGGGGGATGACACCCGGGGCTGGGGGCCTCCTTTCATAAAAGGGGAGAGCGCATATTATCTCAGTTGTAACAGGAGCAAGAAAAGCCTGACCCTGGATCTGAAATCGTCCGAAGGCAGGGAGATATTGAAGAGGCTTGTTTTGAAGGGCGATGTTCTTGTTGAAAATTTTACGCCCGGGAGCATGGCCCGCCTGGGATTCGATTATGATGCGGTTCACAGGATGAACCCCCGGCTGATATACGCTTCCATTTCGGGGTTCGGGCAGACCGGGCCTTATGCCGACCGTCCCGGCTATGATCTTATCGCACAGGGTATGGGCGGCATGATGGGGATAACCGGCGAGCCGGGAGGCGGCCCTGTAAAGGCGGGCGTTGCCATCGCCGATATAGGCGCAGGGATGTTTGCATTTTCAGGGATACTGGCGGCGCTTTATTACAGGGAAAAAACAGGCGAGGGGCAGTGGATTGACACTTCACTCCTGGAAGGCCAGATGTCCTGGATGACTTATGCCGCCGGTTCTTATATTGCAACGGGCGAGAACCCGCCGAAGCTGGGATCCGCCCATCCCCTCATAGCTCCATACCAGGCGTTCAATGCGGCTGATCAATATTTCAACCTGGCCGCGGGCAACCAGAAATTATGGGAAGCATCCTGCAGGGTCATGGAGAGGGAAGATTTGATAGAAGACCCTCGCTTTAAGACAAACGCAGACAGGGTAAAGAACCGTGAGACCCTTGCCGGGATCATGAACGGCGTTTTTAAACAAAAGCCCGCCGGTTACTGGCTTGAGCGGCTCCGGGAGGCATGTGTGCCGTCCGGCCCCGTATATACGATGGAGCAGCTTTTCAGCGACCCCCAGGTCGAAGCAAGAGATATGATATGGGAATTCGATCACCCTGAGATCGGGAAATGGAAGATGCCGGGGAACCCGATAAAATTTTCTAATGAAAAACACGGGCCGGGTCTTCCCCCGCCTCTTCTGGGACAGCATAACGGGGAGATATTATCGTCCCTGGGATATTCAAAAGAAGAGATCCTTGAATTGTCCGAAAAACAGGTAATCTGATTATCGCACCGGTTTAAGCGCAGTAAGCGGTTGGATATTGATCAAGCGGCTATAACGGGTATTTCCAGTTGGCCATTGTTTTGACCAGCCTGTCCTGAAAATTATGAATATCCCAATTTGAGGCTTTGAAGTCGTTTACCAGGATCGAGAATGTCAGTGTCTGCCCGCCCGCCGTTACCACATATCCCGAAAGGGTGGAATGTCCCAGCAGGGAGCCTGTTTTGGCCCTTACGGGGATATTATGGAGCCGGTATTCGAGAGTGCCTTCGCCTCCTGCGGGGAGGGAATCCATGAATTCCTGGCCGTACCAGCCGTGGAACATCGCCGTCAAAAGCCCTACGAACTGCCTCGCCGAACAGCGGTTCATCTCCGAAAGCCCACAACCGTCGGCGATTTCCAGGGACGTTGTATCTACATCATGGGAGTTGAGAAATTCTTTAATGACGGCTATAGAGTTCTCCCTGGTGCCCTTGCCTTCCATCCTGGCGCCGAGGCTGCGGAAAACCTGCTGTGAATAAAAGTTGTCGCTTTCCTTGTTTATGTCCTTGATCATATCCGCCAGGGGGGGAGAATTGTGCTCGGCATATTTCATCCGGGAAAATGTAATGCCTTCCTCTGTGGGATAAATAAGCCGGGTCTTGCCGCTTATGGTTATCCCGTTTTCTTTAAGGATTCGGGCGAAAGCAAATGTTGTAAATTTCGCCGGGTCTTCGACGGTTACGGTATCGACAAGCGAATCGCCCCAGCCGACACAACCCGTCAATACTATCTCGTTCGTTCCGGGAGTCCGGTTTATGCTTACTTCGGAGTAACCGGCCGGGCGGGTGTTGTTTTTTATAGATATGATGGAGCATGCCGGTGTAAACTGTGTTTTATTAGGCTCGATCTTTAATGTAATTATATTCCGGCAAAGGGAAAGAGACGAGCATTGAGCGGCATACTCGAGGCTGGTGTACCTGGATTTCCAGCCTATGCCGCTGTGGTCCCTGTCGAAATAAGAATCGTCTCCGACGACATCTCCTTTGATATGCTTTATGCCGTTTTCTTTGAGCTTGAGGGCGAAGCCTTTGAGTTCGTCTTCCGTCATGGTAGGGTCGCCGTTGCTCCACAGGTACAGGTTCCCGTCCATGACCGAGGAATTTTCGCGCGGCGGCGGGCCGTAAACGGCCGTGGTATAACGGTATTCGGGTCCCAGCAGTTCCAGCGCCGCGGAGGAAATAAGGATCTTCAGGTTGGAGGCCGGGATCATTGGCCTCCCTGCGTTCCGTTCGTAAATTTCTTTTTTGCTTTTTGCAATTGTTATACAGACGCCGAGGTTCGAATTATTTATCTCCCATGATGATGATATTACGGCGTCGATTTTCTGCCGGAACTTTTCCCTGGAAGAGACCGGTTCATTGCCGCAAACGCCCCCGGGCAATGTAAGTAATGTTATCAGTATTAACGATGTCAGAAAAAACTTTCTCATAGGTATATCTATCTGAGTTTCTTAAGTCTTTTTACCTTGGTAACTTTCGGATCGGCCTTGCGGGCCTGTTCCGCTTCGGCAAAATGCTCAAGCAGGGAAAACTTGACTTTTCTCATCTCTTTCAGTGTGAAGAATACGACGAAGAACATTATGGGGAAAGAAGGGACGGGCAGTGTAAATGCCAGCACAAGCCCGACAATACAGATCGCGTCTTCCAGGAGGCTGGAATTAAAGTTGAAGCTTAGATAGTGTTTTGCGCGGGAAAGTATCCTGCTTCGGACCTTGGTTACATGGACGGAGGTTGTAAATAAAAGGCTGATGACAAAAGCCGCGATAATGTTTTCGACAGGTGTGGAAAAACTGTTTATCTGGGAGGCGACCGCCAGGAAGCTTGCCACAGGGCGCAGAAGGAGAAATATGTTATCGATAAAATCGTCCAGGATGCGGAACATGTCAACCACGATCTCGCCTATGGCCAGTAAGAAATAAACCGGGATCATGAATTTGGCGAAAAAGAAGGCGAAATAAGGCACGACTTCTATCTTCCCCGCCTGGTACAATATTGCCAGCAACAGCAAAGGCAAAAACGCCCTCAGGCCCGAGCATATTGCAAGCGTTGCCGGGAAGAAAAGCTCCAGTAGTTGAGTCAATACAGGCATCAGGTTTCTTCCTTCAAGTGAATAATACGAAATAATTCTTCCCCCCCGCTTCTCCTTCCTCCTTTGATTAAAATTCATATAAATTTCAATTTAGGATGTTGTCTAAAATAGTATTAATATTTATAATGAGATTAATACTGAGTGTGGGAGGGGAGTTATGGTTACTTATGAAATGAAACCGGGGCGGAATTTCATGATCAGGCTTCCTAAAGGTGGGGATATCCTTAATGTAATCGAAGAGTTTTGTACCCAGGAGGATATCAGGTCCGCGGCATTATGGGGCATCGGCGCCCTCGATAAAGCCGTGATCGGGTTTTACGACGGAAAATCCGGCGAATATCTCCCGATAACGGTTGACGGCCCACTGGAGCTTGCCAGTTGTATCGGCAACGTGTCCATGAAGGATTGGAAATCGCATGTTCATCTCCATGCCGTATTGTCGGACAGGGAGGGCAGGTGCTACGGGGGGCACCTGATGCCGGGGTCCGTGATTTTTGCAGGAGAATTCTATGTGCGGTCTTTGACAGGCTCTCCGCCGGAAAGGCAACCTGACGCCGAAACAGGACTTTCTCTCTGGAGCAAGGGAGAAAAATCGTAAACGGGTCGGGCGGCCTGCATGGAACCGAAATAAATTTTTACAGGTTATCGCCTGTATTGTTGTATTGATTTTGTTTCGGTCATGCAATAAAAAAAGACCCGCATCTCGGCAGGCCTTTTTTTGCGATTAAAGTTAGACTACACTTTTATCGCCATGTAGGCTTCGATGAGCTTGCCGGCGGCCTCTTTGAGGCCGTTATGGAGCGACTTGATCTCCTCATCTTTCCATTCCTTTTTACGGATGAAGGAAGTCTTGTCAACGCGGTTATCGAACCTTGCGAGCGGGACGAAGGTATCTCCTCCGGCGGTTTTGATTTTAACCATGTTTTTCTTGCCGGATGTTTCAAGGAGGTAATCGATGTCATCACAACCGTAATCGTTCATCATGACGTCTATGGGGACGCCGTGGGCAAGTATGCTGCCGGGATCATTGGGGTCGGCACGGTCGAAATTTTTCCGGCGGGATTCCTCAGGAGAGACCCATATATATAATATGGCGGCGGCTTTGAGGATATCTGGGCTTAAGACGCCCAGGGAATATTCGTATCCCAGGGGAGCGGGAAGAGGCATGGAAGCGCCGTCCGGGCCTCCTCTTGCGAATTCGATTATAACTGTTTTGCCTTTCATGTCGGCCGGGTATTCGTCAAATTTCTTCCGGTAAAGATCCCTTGTTTCATCTTCAAGCTTTTCAAGGAGCTTTTCGAATTTTTCCTGTGATATTTTCGGCCTGCCGCCTTCAAGCAGCAGCGGAGCCGAGCCCAGCTTTATCCTTGCATTGTCAAACCTTCTCAGTAAATTTTCGGCGGCTTTTTCAGGCATCGATTTCCTGTTGGCCTTCATGTCGGCGTAATCTTCGTTCAGCATCTCGATTAAGATGCCCCACGATACCGGGTCTATGAAAGGCTTGTCCGGCGAATAGAAAAACACGGGCTTTTCTCCAAGCGCTTTAAGCTCGTCATCGATCCGGCGCATCATGTGGACATAAGGGAAGTCATCAAGCTGGACCATATCGCCGATATGGAACTCTTCCCTCAATGCCTCCGGCGAAAGGCTTTTCAGGTACGTGCGGACTTCGGACTTGCCCGAAGCAGGCAGTGCTATAAGCAGCACGTTGTCAAATGTTTCGCTCATTTTAATCCTCCTGTATTTTCTCCCGCAAAAATGCGGTTTATTCCTAGTAAACTATATCCCCTTTTTGCGTTGTAGCTTCCTTGAGCCAGTTTGCATAAGGAGCGCTGTATTCTCGGATTTCGATGGTTGCTATCTCCGGTATTTCAAAGCTGTTGAGCTGCGGGATGCGTTCTTCCAGTTTCCAGACAAGCTCGGAGCGGGTTCTCATGATGAGGAGAGTTTCTTCCTGCGTGATACACTCATCTTTGAACCTCACCCTTGTTTTCCCGCCAGGGATCATATTGACGCTTGCGACAAGGCGCTCATCTACAAGGGCATTTGCTATTTTTTCGGCTTCTTCCGGGCGGCAGGTTGAAATTACAAGACGCACGACAAACCTCCTGGAGAGTTTATGACCTCTTACTTTCGATTTATATAAGTTTTCCCCTTCCCTAAACGAGGAATCTTAATGACTATAAAGAAATATAAAACGTAAAGAAAGGGGGATGAAAAGCATGGATAAATGGCTGACCAGGATTAAGGATATCGTTGACGACCCGCATAAATTCGTGGACAAGGAAAATGTCATATTAAAGGGGATCTGCAGGAGTTGGCAGCACGAAGAGGGGAGGGCGGTGAACCAGGGGCCGCCTGTCAGCAAAAGCGACTGGATTTTAAGGGATTCAACCGATGCGATCTATGTTCAGGGAGCGGTCCTTTTTTATCCGAAACATTTACACCCTGTAGAAGACCTGGACAAGGAAGTCCTGCTTGCAGGCCAGGTGGTAATGTCTGAATCAGCTTCCCCGTTCCCGTTCATAAGTATGCCGGAGGAACCGTTGCCTTCGTATAAAACGATTAAAGGCAAGCTGAGATACGTTTCATTAAACGAGGGCGGATGGATACTGGACGGGTTCGATCTTAATTCATACCAGCTTGCAGGCGAAAGCGAAGAGCTTCATCAGCAGGATCTACACGTGGAAGTTACCGGTTTTGTCAGACCCGAACTGGAAAGCATCCTTGAAGATGAGATCGTTATTCTCCAGGTTTGCGATTATAAGATTCTATAAAGGCTTACGGGGCCGATGGTCCGGGACGATGACTCGAAGGGGCGAAAATTTCGCTCCTTTTTGTTTTGGGGCGGGGTCGTTGGATATGCAGGTTTGTAAAAAATTATTTCAGGCGCTGATGTGTCCGCTGATATTTCTATGTAAAATAATTATGGGGGCAGAAATTATCGCACGGCATAGGCCCGGGGCAGCGAATCTTTTCGATACAACAGATGCATTTATCGCTGGGTGAAATTACAGCAGGTTTCATGGCCCCCCATTTTTTCAAAATGCTTTCACTTTCAGAATCTTCTTTTTTACCTGGGGGCAGCCTGCGGCATTGTAGGAGCCTGCCGTCGGGCAGGAGGGTCGCCTGGTTCGACCCGGCGGGACAACGGAAAGGCTTTATGCGGAGCAGGTCTTCATATTCCTTGCCGTGCCATCCGCATTCGGCAAGTATGACGGGGCATTTAAAATTTCCATCTCTGGATTTCATGGTGAAAACTTTCATCTCTTCAAGGAGCCTGCGGTACTCTTCCCGTCCGGGGCGCTTCTGCCCGCTGTCGGAAAACGGGTGTGCCAGTACCACTTCGATGCCCCTTGCCCCGCTGTCGGCGCATGACGTTACGAGCGTTGTAAATTCGCCGATATTGTCTTTGTGGATGACGAGACGGATGCCGACGGGGAGCCATGGGAACTTTCCGGTCAGATTTTTTATCAACGCCAGAGGCGGCGTTATATCGGGATATTTTTCAGGTTTTTTTTCGCTTCCGGAAATTTCAACCATTAATGCACCCAGTCCGCGTTGCACCAGGTTTATGAGGCGGTCTTCCTGGGACAGCATCCCGGTTATATCGAGCCTTGCCGGGATGCCCAGGCCGGTAGCGGTATCTATTATCCCTTCGAGATCCCAGGACAGGAGGGGTTCACCGCCTGTCAGGTAAAGCTCCACTTCGGGATATTCGCAGATTAGATCGAGGAGATGTTTTTCAACATCGTTCAGGTCGAGCCTTTTTTCGATTGATTCGACCGCCGGGCAGTAATAGCAATCAAGCGGCCTGTATGATGTAACCTGCCAGATGACGGCTTCCAGTTTTCGTTCCTGGCGGGGAATGAGGAAAAATGCAGGCTCAACTGTAAGCCGGGAAAGCAGTGATGAATCCGGGGATTTTTCCAGTCCGTCGCCGATGGTTGCAAGGAACCTGTAAATGGCAAGAAGGTTACTTGCAGGCTCCACCAGGTTCTTGCCGTGTCTGCGCAGGCTTTGTTCAATATCGATAAGCTGGCGGTAGCCCTTTTCAAGCCGCCTTGCGGCCACGTAGCGGTCGGTTACCTCGTAGGTCTCGGGCGACATGGAAAGCGAAGCCCCGACCGGAACATCGGAAGCCGATTCTTCAGCGAGTTCTCTGGCCTGCTGGGGAGGGAAAGGCGACAGGAATGACCCCGGTATTAAATAGCTGCCCATATTATTTCAATCCGTAGATTTTGAACTTGTTTTATAGATATATGATAAAGCATCAGGTGCTCCCGGTCAAATTAATGAAACTCCAGGTTGACTTGAATGATGCTATAATTACCCGCTTCTTGTAATTTCCCTTTAAAAGGCCGGACTGGTATTATTCGCCCAACAACTCTTTGATCTTATCGGCGAGGACGGTAATGTCTATAAGGGGTTTGGGGAAATAGTAGTCGGCCCCTGTCTGGGAAATCAGCTTTTCATCGTCCCCTTCCATGGCGAAAGCCGTAAGCAAGATTATAGGTATATCGCCTTTTTCCGGCATTTCCCGTATAAGCCCGGCGATTTTAACACCGTCAACATTCTGGTCCTGGTAAATGCTGTTCGCAAGAGAGATGTCGAGGACAATAAGCTGAGCCCTGTCTTCTTTGACGATGCTCAGGATGCTTTCAACATCTTCTTCCACGACGGCTTTGAAATCGCCCATCTTGGGAAGCGCCACTTCCATGAGCTTTGCATTCAGAGGGTCGTCTTCGACTATCAGGATGGTCTTCAATTTCAGTTTTCTCCTTCGGCTTATTTTAGCGACGGGGAAAATTCTCTCTTAAGAACCGGTACCCTTCTATTTCCATAATAAATTACCTTCTCCGGTTTGAACAACAGGGTACAAAGATGTCGGGCTGTAATTTTATTTTATCCTTTTCCAGGCAGCCATTCAAGTAAAATTCCAATAACCGTCTGAAAGAACTAGGGCCAAAGCCTGATATTTCTCCGGCATTACGCATGGAGAGGGCCGGGTGCAGAAGTTCAGAAACATATTGTCCGGGGAAAAGAGGGATAAGGATGAACGTCCACACCAGGCTCCGGGCTGCAAAACGCCCCTGGATGTTGCTTGTGAAAATAAGCCACAGTCCAATATGTTACGGACTTATATTCCGTATTGAGTTTTTTCCTGAATAGTAATATAATATTCAACATGTAACGATCGAGGAGGCTTCAATCAATGTCCATAAAGGCCCCCAAGGTATTTATTGTAGCAGTTCTGATATTTATAGCGCTTGTGGTTTCGGTGAATGCCGCCCAGGAAAAAGAAGAGTACGCCGCAAGCGGCGTCTTGATAAACCAGCAAATGATTTCGCCGGGAGAATCTCTCCTGACGCTTATAGGTGTAGCGGGGTTCCCGGATCATATCCGTGCCATGAGGGGCAAGGAGAATGAGAACGACTATATCCTTATGAACTATTACACTTACGGGGTATCTTTCGATATAACCAGCGATACGAACGTCATAAAAGGGATTTTAATAGAAGAAAATAATATCGAGATACAGGGGGTGCCGTTTAAAATAGGCGAACCTTACAAGAAAGCGGTTGACGAATGGGGCAAGCCCGATAAGGAATACCCGGGGGTCATCGTTTTCTGGAAAAGGGGCATTTACTTCGGCGTTGAAGAAAAGGGGAAGATTTCCCATATATTCATAACTTCGCCGGGCAAGTTTGATGATGAAAAAAAACCGGCAGGAAAAAAGGGATAAGATCCCTTACTTCGGATTTATAAATTTAAAAAAGTCGCCCGGCAAGACTTCTCATGATTGTGTAAATATAATCAGGTGCCTGTTCGGAACAAAGAAAGTCGGCCATCTCGGCACGCTTGATCCACTGGCTTCGGGTGTTCTCCCCGTTGCAATCGGCAGGGCCACGCGCCTTATCGGGTATGTGCGGAAGGAACCCAAAATATACCGTGCGGAATTCATCCTGGGAATCACGACAGATACCGACGATTTAGAAGGCGAAATCCTGAAAAAAGCGGATGTCCCCGATTTTGCCGAAAGCCTTATACTTTTGACGCTGGAACAGTTTAAAGGCAAAATCATGCAAAGGCCTCCTTTGTTTTCGGCCGTCCATCATAACGGTAGGAGGCTTTACCAGCTTGCCCGCAGAGGAGAAAGCGTAGAGCCTGAAACGCGCGCGGTGGAATTGTTCAGGATCGAGCTTCTCAGGTGGGAGAAGCCGAAAATCGAGCTTGAAATAGAATGCGGGAGCGGGTTTTACGTTAGATCCCTTGCAAGGGATGTCGGCGAAAAACTCGGATGTGGCGCCTGCCTTGCGTCACTTGAAAGAACACGAAGCGGCCCCTTTTCGATTGAAGATTCATACTCGGTTGAAGACCTTGCCGGCATGGAAGACGGAGAGGAGCTTGAAAAAGCCGTCATTTCCCCTGAAGATATTTTGAAAAATCTGCCGTCCGTTATAGTGGACAAAGCAGGGGAGGATGCGCTGGCTTACGGGATAAGGATAAGCGCGCCTGAAAATTTCAATGTCCCCGAGGGGGAGGCGGTCATGCTCCTGAATGAAAGCAATAAAATTCTCGCCGTGGGTAAGATCAATACAGATGAAATAGCGCCGCTGCGGGTATTTGTCGAGCCTTACAAAAGAGGGGATTTTTAACCTGTACGGTGAATCTCTAAAGGGAAGGTGATTTTTATGGCGCTGGAAAAAGAGGCCCTTTATTACAGGAAAGAAGACGATTCTTTACGCTGTCTCTTATGCCCACATGGCTGCCTGATTAAAGACGGAAGGGTTGGCATCTGCCGCGTGAGGGAAAACAAGGGCGGCAGGCTCATAGCCCTGACTTACGGCCGCGTTACCTCCGCAGGGCTTGACCCGGTTGAAAAGAAGCCGTTATATCATTTCAAGCCGGGTTCCATGATCCTTTCCGTAGGGACGCTTGGCTGTAATTTCAAATGCGCTTTCTGCCAGAACTGGAGCATAAGCCAGTGCCCGCCCGCCGAAGATGCGGAAGAAGTAATAAAGGCCGGAACGAAGATTTTAATGCCGGACGACCTGGTTAAGGCCGCGGCGGATACCGCCGGGGAGGGGAATATCGGCATAGCTTATACTTACAACGAACCGTCGATATGGTTTGAATATGTTCTGGAATGTTCAAAAAAATCCGTCGAGAAAGGCCTGGATAATGTCCTTGTAACCAACGGCTATATAAACCGGGAGCCCCTGAAGGAGCTTCTCCCCTATATTTCGGCCATGAACGTGGATTTGAAATCCATTAAAGACGAATTCTACAGGAAACTGTGCGGAGGCCGGGTCGGGCCGGTGCTTGAGACTTTGAAAACGGTCAATGGAAAAGTCGAGCTCGAAATAACCAACCTGCTTATTACAGGAGAAAACGATTCGGAAGAAGATATAAAAGGGCTTGTTGACTGGGTTGCGGACAACCTGGGGGCGGATGTCCCGGTACACTTCTCCAGGTATCGTCCTGATTTTCGTTTCGATGCTCCTCCCACACCCGCCGGAAGCCTGGAGACGGCATACCGTATCGCCAGGGAAAAATTGAAATATGTTTATATCGGGAACATGCCGGGGCATCCCGGCGATAATACGTATTGTCCCGGTTGTAATGAGCCGGTGATGACCCGTTACGGCTTCACATTAAGCGATTATGCAATTGACGGCGAGGGCAGGTGCCGCCATTGCGGAGAGCCGATAAACCTTAAGGGTCCGGGGAGGCCTCATAAAGCTTTTTTTATATAACGAACGAACGGGGATAAGCAGATGAGACTGCGATCTCAAATCGTAGGGATACTTTTCTTGCTTTTCGGCATCGCCATCTTTTCGGTGGCATACCTTAACATGTCTATTTTGAAAGGGACGCTGGAATCTTTATCGGTACAACAGGCACAGAGTGAATCTTTCATGGTAAGCCAGTTGATAGAGCAGGTGATTCCACCTGAATATTATAGTGAAGAATTCAAGCCGGCGACCCCGGCCCAGAAATCGACTCTGCTTGCTTATTTAAGCAGGCTTTCGAATATCAGGAGCCTGGATATTTTTGACAGGAAGGGGCAGCGCATATACGATTTTTCGCGCAAAGGGCAGTATTCGTTTCAGCCCGAACTGCTCAAGGAGACATTTCAGGAGGCAAGGCCGGTTTCCGGGCTTTTCGCATATAATGACGAAGATGACAGGAAAGGCGAAAAAATTGAAGGGTTTAATATTTTTGAAAAAAGGGTAGTGGCCTACGAATATTATTACCCGGTATTTTATGACAGCAGTCATGTAGCGGTTATTCACCTGTCGCTGGGCGTAACTCGGGTGAGCTGGCTATTGAGGATCATACTTGCGGGCAACATGTTATTGACGTTTATTTTTCTTCTTACTGCATTTCTCGCCATTTCCATCTGGGGCGAGAATGCGATAAACAGGCCTATCCGTTATATACTGGATGCCCAGGAAAAGCTTGGCCGCGGAGATTTCGGAGTCCAGGTGGAACTGGATATGAACCCGTCGAACGAGATGGTCCAGATGTCGAATTCGTTCAACCGGATGGTCGGGGAGCTTAATAAGATCCAGGCACAACTCCAGGAAAAGACACAACACCTGGAGCAGCTTAACGAGGAATATCACCGGCTTAACGAGAGCCTCGAGGAAGAAGTTGAAAGAAAAACTCAGGAACTCAGGGATTTCTTCTCGATACTTACGCATGACCTGAAAGTCCCGCTTGCGGCGATACAGGGATACACCGATCTTCTTTTAAAAACAGGCGAAGAGGGCCTGGGCGAAAAGAAATACCAGTATGTCAGGAATATTTCCATAGCCACCCGCAACCTGTTACAACTGGTAAGGAATATGCTCGATTCCGTCAAATACGAAGCAAGAAGCATAAAGTATTACCAGGAGGACTTTGATCTTGACGAATTGTTGGAGGAAGTGAAATCAAACTTCCAGGTGCTGCTTGAAAGCAAGGGCATAAGGTTGATTGTCGATATCCCGCCTTTCTGCAGGATGGTGCATGGGGACAGCGGTAAAATAGGGCAGGTGTTTGCCAATCTCATCAGCAATTCGATGGATCATACCGGCCGGGACGGTGAGATAAAAGTATCGGCCAGGGCCAAAGCCGAATATGTGGAGGTTGAAGTCAGCGATACCGGGGCGGGGATTCCTTCAGACCAATTGGAACAGGTATTTGACAAGCTGACACATTTTTCAAGGACGGGTTCTGGTCTGGGGTTGTATATAGTAAAAGTAATCATAGAAGGTCACGGCCAGAAATTGAGAGTCGAAAGCAAGGAAGGCAAGGGGACGAGTTTTTACTTCACCCTGGCCCGCGCCAGGAAAAGAGAGGAAGCTTCGCCGTTAATGGGGAATTAGGAAGATATGGCCGAGAAAAAAAGTAAAGATATTATCCGCGTGGTGATTGCGGACGATCATGCTCTTTTCCGGGAGATGTTGTATCATGCATTGATGGAAGAGGAAGACCTTAAGGTCGTGGATCAGGCGGTTGACGGGAAGCAGGCGCTGGAGATGGTAAAGCTGCACAATCCCGATGTCCTGGTTCTGGATATAGACATGCCCAGGATGAACGGCATAGAAGTAACGCGCAGCATCAGGGGATCTTCATCGGATACCAGGGTGGTCATCCTAACGGCCTTTGATGAGGACGATTATATTTTCCAGCTTGTGGAGGCGGGCGCGAGCGGCTACCTTTTGAAAGACACCTCGCTTGAAGAAGTCATCCGCGCCATAAGGATCGCTTATTCGGGAGAATCCCTCATCCAGCCCAGGGTCGCCGACAAGATCCTGAGAGAGTTCGCAAGGCTGATACAGAAGAAGAAAGCGCCGCCTGAAAAAGAAAAGAAGATCCTGGAGCGCCTGACCGAAAGAGAGCTGGAGGTTTTGAAGCTGGTCGCCAGGGGCATGAACAACAAGGAAATATCATCAAGGCTGCACATCAGCGACCCCACGGTGAAATCGCATGTGAGCAGCATCATGCATAAGCTGGATTTGCGCGACAGGGTTGAAGCGGTGGTTTTCGGGATAAAGGCGGGAGTGCTGGAAGAATAGCGGAAATTAAATTAGCGCTGTCCGATAAAAAGTTTCAGGCATACCATAATATTACATATATCTGACACCGGATGTAGTACTAGTACGAACATGCTCTGTAATCACTTGAGCAAGTAATCCTGCAAAAAGTTCCAATATTGCCTGGTCACTTTGGCTGAAAACATGATTCCTGTTGAAATATTTGATATAAAGTACACCACACGGCGATGTAGTCATAGGCTGTTGATCTTTCTGAATGGGGACAACAGCAACCGAGGATAGTCCTGCATCTTTGAGTTTTGAGGTGACGCGTGGGGACAATTTTCTGCGATTCCAGGTATGGACATCGGGAACGAATTCTCCCCTACTGTTACTCTTTTGTTCAAGGATACGATGTGTCATACCGTAGGGACTAATATCCAGATCCTCTAACTTATTCTTCAGACTTTCATTTTTAGCTGCAACAGCCAATCTCCGAAAAGACTTCTTGTCTTGTTTATCAGGTAACACTATCATGCAGGCATCAGCATTCACCGCCGTTCTACATTTCTCGGCGATATCATGAAACATCTTTAAAATTTCATCGTACTTCGTAGTTAGTGCCCATTTATTATATATATTGCGAGCATCGCTATATGCGTCAATCTTTATTCTCAAATCTGTATTCGCATCCACAGGAAGGATTCTTTGTAAAAGTATTGCAATGTGAGGAGCGAGGTAGGTTAGATGTCTGATATGATATGGTTTAAACTTTCCTTCAATCGACGATTCCAGGTTAAGAATTCCGATTACTTCAACGTCACTTTCACCAATAGGCAGTGTGATAGGAACTACAATTTCAGATTTCGTTTCGGGATTAAATTCGATATAATCAGATTCGTAATAACAGGAATTTTTAATATCAGGTGGTGAGAGGAAAGGAGTTTTTGCTTCTTCAACCAGCCCGACAATTCCTCTCTTGTGGCCGGGGTTATAATCAAGGTCATCCAGCCGCAGAATACTGCCCAAGCCGCTCTCTGCTCCGGGATTATGGCATGCCACAACTTCCAAGAATTTCTGATCTCGCCCTTTTCTCACCATATGAAGAGTACAAAGACTGTTTTCCTCTTCATAAATGCCACATGTTTTGCGGGCACATGAAAGAATCTGTTCAAGGGAACTTGTAGCATCGACAATACTTACAGCTTGTGGAATCAAGCGATTAAGATCGAATACCGCCTCCAGGATCTTTTCTCTTTCGTCTCTTTCTTGCTTTAAATGTTTATAATAGTAATTTCCTACTAAAGCAGCAAAAGTTGCAAGTTCCTTTTTGTAACTCTTCTCAAAACTTGTTTTGGAACTTCTCTTGTCGCCGTCTTCAGTATAATTGAAAATCAAGATGTATTCCGGTCGAACCTGGCTTCTGTTATCTATAAAAGCAGCTATGCTTTTGATGCTCTCCCTCTTGGTAAATGTACTATCTTTGGTCAAGGGGTGCGTTGAAGTATCATCGATATATACGGGCTCATAAATATATGTTCTTCCTGTCGAGTTGAGTGCTTCCGTATCTTTTGAATCAGTGATTCTATAAATGAAGCGGTTGGTTAATACCCTTCCATAAATGAGTTCTTTTATCTTGACTCCTGATTCCTCCATCATAATGTATTCTTGCATATATGGATTCCAAACATACAATAAAACAATATCCAGATCTAAAGTTTGATCTTTCAGCATTTTCTTGCCTGACGGATCATCGGGATCCTTCCCTCTGCCCCATAGAAATACTTTATTAAGCGGTGTGAATCCATCTTCGGAAATGAAGCCTTTTTGTTCCTCGGCAAGTAAATTAAGTGGTTTTTCCCAAACTATCTCACCCATATGCTACCCCTCCTCAGTATTCTAAATTAATGTCAGGGTAGATTTCATGATTCTTATAAACCCTCTCCCCCGCAATATTATAAAGGTGATTCAACATAAAGTACAGATAGTTATTGTTAACAAAAGGTTAACAAGTTGAATGTTTAGGCTTGAGCTCATTTTTTGACCCATAATTAATCGTCACGTCATTCGGGAAATGTAAAATGTCATTAGCATGCTTGAGTTTGTATAATTATGCAGTCAAAGGTGATCATATCCATCTGTTTGATTTTCTTAAGATGGGGTTTGCCGCAGAATAAATTTCGCCGTTCCGGTATCCCAACGGCTCCATATCTATTTTCCCCGCTAAATTTCGTGGATTTTTTTTACAAGCTGGGTCCCGCATGCTTTACAGAAGCTTGCTTCGGGAGTTACAGGTCTTCCGCAGGTGGGGCAGTGCCGGGCTTTTTCGTCTTCGTCATCCGGATTTTCCAGCAGCCTGGTTTCCGCCCCTGGGCGTGTCAACTCGGCGAGGGAACTGACTTTGCCGCCGCATTTCGAGCAGAAATCGGCGTTCTAGGGCGCAGGGGCGCCGCATCTTGTACATATGTATTTTATGACGCCGTGTCCCGCCTGTGCCTTTTCAAGGATAAAATTGGTTATATTGTCAACGTTCTGGTAAAGGGTCCTGGCAATGGCCGCGATGGGAAAGACGGCGGCTACAATGAAAGCAAGCTGGTAAATCCAGAGTTTTTCATTGAGATGGCGTTTTGCAAAAGGCATGTAAATCTGGTAAGCGGCGACAAAGGTTACAAGGAATACGAATGCTTTTGCCATGTAGCCGGCTTCAGGTATTTTAGGCAGCGTCTTATCGAATGCCCGGGCTATTTCAAAACCGAAATTGATCCAGATCGCCAGCAGAACGGTTGAGAAAAGAATATTTATCGATTCTGCAAGCGGCATGGCTTCTTTGTTTATGGTTATTTCTGCGATCATGGGAAGAAGCAGCACTATAAATTTTATTACCAGGACTATTCCGAACAATACGATAAATTTTATTACAGGTCTGCCAAGTTCGTTTTTCAAATCTGTTGTATTGTTCATTTGCGGTTACTCCCTTTTATGCATGGATATAAATTTCGATAATGCGTCTTTATTTAATGCTTCAAGCACAACTGAATGTTCCGCCGCATGATAATATTTTATCGAAAAAAATATTATCCTTCAATGATTGTAGGTCATATTTATCAAATCATTCAAATTGCAAAACTTCAAAAGGGGGGGTGCGGCCCCTGAATATAAAAGAATTAGCCTGTTGCTACTCTTTCTTAATCAATAGGAGGGGGCAAATAATTACCTGGCCGGATTAGATATTAATCCGGCGGAAAATAATTGCATAAAGGCTTTAAAAGAATTAAAATAAGATCGGATGTAATATGCATAGAGGCTGTGATACAGGGCAACATAGATTGTATTCGAAGCGATCCCGAAGAGGGATAGCTTTTGTGGTTATACTTATGCTGTCGGTTATCCTGTTTCTTCTTGCGATAACCATTGCAACAGTTTCAACCAGGGTGCGGATTACCGGGAAGCTTTATGGGGTAAGGGCCGTCATACGTCAGCAGGCGCTTGGAGGCGTGGAAGAAGCGCTCCATCATCTTGAAAAAAATACGGACTGGGAAAGCGCCGGGGGCCAGCATGGTTTTATTCCGAAAGCCGAAGCCGCTGTCGATATAGGAGGATTGACTGTTTATCACCGTCTTACCGTCCTGGATTACGGCATTGATAAAGTAACGGTCAGGTCGGAAGCATATACCAAGGACGTAATAGGAAACCCTGCTGTAAAACGCAGCGCCACTTTTACCGTCATAAGAGACCTCGGGCCTTTCCAGCACGGGGTATTCGGTTCCCAGAGAATTTATATGAGTTCCAGCTCGATAGTTGACAGCTATAATTCCTCCGAGGGCACGTATCAACAAACAAAAAGGCAGACAGGAGGCGATGTAGGCACCAATTCGACTTTCTTGTATTCGATCGTGTTATATTATTATTCCTGGATTTACGGGGATATTTACATACACCCCAAAGCGGCCCCGAGTAAGGTCATATATAAGGGATGGGGCTCCGGGTATTCAGGCAGTATAAAGAAAATGACGGCTTCTTTCCCGATCCCTCCGGTTACCCCGCCGACGGGGACCAGCCTGGGGAATATAACGGTCAATGCAAAGACCGTCGAACTGACGCCGGGGATATACAGTAACCTGGTAATCAGGAATAAGGGGAGCCTGGTTCTCAGGGACGGCACTTATGTTTTTAACCGTATAACCATGTATGACGGTTCCGAGATCCGCCTGAAAGAAGTAACCAGTCCTGCAATCGTTTACTTGAAAGATAATATTGAGGCCGCCCGCGAAGGTTCCGGAGGAGTTATTATCAACGGCGGCAGTATTGTAAATACGACAGAAAAGCCTCCGCTGCTTTTCATAATGGCCGGCACAAATTGCCGGACTATTCAAATGATGGGCAGCCGGGGAACAGGGCCCAGTTGTTATTTTTCCATTTATGCCCCTAACGCTAATATAATGATGTACGGGAATTCCGAGATTTACGGTGCCCTTGTCGGCAAGTATGTTTATATATACGGCAATTCGGCGGTCCACTTCGACCGGGCATTGAGACATTGTGTCCTGTCGCCTTTGAACATGAGGTTTATAAGCTATCAGGTCGAATGAAACGGCGGATTACTTACTCTCCCGGCATTGATTATCTGTGCGGCGATCCTTACGGGCGGCAGCTTGTTATACTCTTCGGCCACTTCCGGTTTGCCAAGATATTTTTCCCTGATGCTTTTCCAGTTTTTCTTGTTTTTATTTATAGACTTTGACATAAATACACCTAACTTATCAGGGTTTCCGTGTTGAAAGGGAGTTAAAACTTCTGTTCCTGTTTCTTGGTTATCTGGACGCCCATTTCGCCGAAGAATGAGTGGTCATGGGCTTTTTCCATTACGGTAGCGAGGCTGATTTTTCCGGCCCGGTACAAATCGAGGATCGCCATGTCCATAGTCTGCATGCCTTCCTGGACGCTCATCTGGATATAAGTGGGGATATGGCTGGTTTTCTTTTCTCTCAATAATGACGCCAGGCTGGGCGTGTTGAGCATTATTTCGACGGCCACACAACGGCCGGGGATATCCGACCTGGGGAGCAGTGTCTGGGCCACGACGGCCCTCAATGAATCCGAAACCATGCTGCGTATCTGTTCCTGGAGACCGGCCTGGAAAATATTTATGATGCGATCAACAGTTTTAGACGCGCTGTTGGTATGCATGGACGAGAGCACTAGAACGCCGGTTTCAGCCGCCCTGACGGCCTCGTACACCGTGTCGAGGTCTCTCATTTCACCGACCATTATTACGTCGGGATCTTCGCGGAGCGCGGCGCGGATGGATTCGGCGAAAGAGTTGGCATGAGTCCCTATTTCCCTGTGATCCACAAGGCAGTTTTTATTGCCGTGGATGAATTCGATGGGGTCCTCAATCGTAATTATATGTCCCTGCCGGGTCCTGTTGATTTGATCGACAATCGCCGCAAGAGTGGTGGATTTGCCGCTGCAGGTGGGTCCCGTAGTCAGCACAAGGCCGGACCTGTATTCGGCGATAGTTTTCAAGACGTCCGGGAGGCCGAGGTCATCGAGGATGGGAACATGGGCCGGTATTACGCGGAATGCCGCGGCAAGCCCGTTATAATCCGAATAAAAATTGGCGCGGAACCTCCCTATGCCTATCGCTTCATAAGTGAAATCAAGGTTGCCGGTATTCAGAAAGCGCTCTATCTTGTCCCACGAAAGCAGGGGGAACATCAGCTCTTTTGCTCTTTCCGGAGTTATTAAGGGAGCCGTAGTTTTTACCAACTGCCCGTGAATTCTCATGAGGGGTGGGTTTTTCACCGTTATATGAAGATCGGATGCGTGATACCTGATAGTAAGATCAAAAAGATCATCGAGCTTATAGTCGTCTTTCAGGGGAATAAATTTTTCTTCTCTCAGTTCAGGCGGCGCTTCGGGTAATGCTGCGGCATCGAGAGCGCTGATTTCCTCCTTGCTCATTTGCCCGGCTTCCTGGGTCTCCCGGAAAGCTATTCTGCCGCTGTCCAGAGGGTTATTCTCATTAAACATCCCAGGCTTCTCCTTTCATTTCAGGAGATTCTTCGAACAATGCCTTGTCGGAACAGCGCGCCAGGGCGTCTTCCCTGGTAATCTTGCCCTCGTCATACAACTCGTAAAGCGTCTTATCCAGGAGGTGCATTCCCATCATGCGGCCCGTCTGTATATGAGAATTAATCTGGAATGTCCTGTTCTCCCTGATAAGGTTGGATATGGAATATGTCCCTACAAGGATTTCAGTGGCGAGTATCATCCCCGGGCGGTCTGTCCTGGGTATGAGCTGCTGGCAGATGACCCCGCGGAGTATTTCGGCCAGGGTTATGGAGATCTGGGCCTGTTTTTCATACGGGAAAGCGTCGATGAGCCTATTGATTGTAGTTACGGCGCTCCTGGTGTGCATGGTGCTGAAGACCAGGTGACCTGTTTCTGCTGCGGTAAGCGCAAGCTCGATAGTCGGCAGGTCTCTCAGGTCGCTGATTACTATAACGTCGGAATCCTGGCGCAGCGCGCCCTTGAGGGCAAGCGCGAACGATTCTACATGAAGCCCCACCTGTCTCTGGTTGATAAGGGCGGTTTTGTTTTCATAAAGAAATTCGATGGGCTGCTCGATGGTGGTTATATGGATTGAATCGCGCCGGTTTATAATGTCAACGAGAGCCGTCATGCTGGATGTCTTCCCCGATCCTGCAGGCCCCGTTACAAGGACAAGGCCGTTTTGATGGAATGTAAACCTTTTGACGACTTCGGGAAGTCCCAGCTCTTCTACCGAGGGGATATAATTCGGGACATGCCTGAATACCAGGTTGAGGCCGTTTCGCTGGTAAAAGGCATTTCCCCTGAAGCGGTAAAGCTTGCTGTCTTCAAGGACGGTTTCATAAGCAAAATCCACATTCAACAGTTTCGGGAGCTTTTCTTTATCGTCAACGCTCAAGACTTCCTTGGCAAGCTCCTTGATCCTCGAAGGTGTGAGCGGGGGCTCGTCCAGCGGGAAGAGCTTCCCGTAAATCCGGATCCTTGCAGGTGAGCCTGACGGGAGGTGTAAATCGGAGCCCCGGTGTTGTATCAGTTGATATAAATATTCATCTACCCTTGCCATATCCTGGTAAATACATTTTCCTTTCGTCTGAATAAACCGCTATTTAAATTCTGATAATTCTCTGAAAATACCTTTACCGCCTGCAAGAAAAATAAAAAATTATCGATAAAATAAATTCTGTTAAAAAAAAGGCGGCAGGCATCCGGCAGGGATGTGAAATTTGTTTGATTTTCCTTGAAAATATTAATTAACATTTTGTTAACAAGTTCCCGATTGATCCGGCTTATGCGCTCTGATATTATATTGATGGCGGAATGTCTCGTTCGCTGTATATTTTGTTGTTAGGAGAACTTATGGACAAGATAAACAAGCCCGGTATGGAGCAAAAGATTCCCGATTTAAAGCCGGATTTGCCCCAGGGCGTCCCGGCGGATGCAGATAAACAACCTGCTGTTGAAGACAAAGTCGAGATAAGCAGGAACGCGAGGAAAGCCAGACAATACATTTCTGATAAAGAATATAAATATACGATTGAGCATTACGGTCCCGAAAAAGACAATGTTCCGAAACAGATAGCCGGCGGCGTGGCGGGTTTCGGAGCCGAATATATCAGCGAGGCAGGCGGCTTTTCCACTTATGTCCACGAGCAGGGTCATGCATTGACTTTAAAGGCACTTTACGAAAACGCCGATCCCCGGGTACAGGTTGACGGGATAGAAAATATTCAGAATTTCCTTAAAGACCCTTCGAAAGAGAACCTGTCGAGGGTGCTTTCCGCTTACGATACTCACCAGGATGGGGCGGCAGGTTATACCACTTTAAGTGCCGACGGCCCTAATGCGCTGGGAAAAAAGCTCGGCGATAACGGCAGCATGGCGGCGATTTCAGCCGCAGGCTGTCTGGCTACAGAGATCCCCGCCCTTGCAGGTTTCGGAGCGGGATTTGCAATCCGCAAAAAACATCCCGCGCTGGGCTATCTGCTGATGACGATGGGCGCGGTCCATCATCTGAGCAATTCGCTTTATCCCATATCGGCGGCTTTTATGAGCGCCGAGGAAATAGCCAAGCCCTCCGGCCATGATTGGGCTTCTTTTGCCAGGGAGACAGGCATAAGCCCTGTCGTAACGGCGGCGGTATTCTCTCTCAGCCTTCCTGCGCTGGGAGCAGCTCTTTATTTCAACGAGAAGCATCATGAAAACCAGGTAAAAGACCGCCTGGCTCTCGGCCGCCTTATCAACGACGGAAAAATCACCGAGCAGCAGATTAATACCACAATGGAAAATTACAAGGGCAAAGATAAGATAACCGAGCTTGAAGACCGGATGCATGCCCTTTACAACGCGCCTCATGTTGAAGGTGATAAAAAGTTTGAAAAAGAAGTTGGAAAGCTCGTGGATAAGCTGGGCAGGGAATATGATAAATTCAGCGACGAGCTTATCGGTCAGAACAAAGACCTTGTCAAAGAAGAAAGAAAGAATATCGATGAGCCTGTAAAATTCAATTTTAAAAGCACGATCGCCGATACGGCAAAAGATATTCAGCTTTCATACAACAAGGACAAGACGGGCACGATCCTTAAGGGAGCGGGGATAGGGGCAGGCATTGCCGCTACAGCCAGTGTCGGTTTGAAGGGGCTGGCGGCCGCCGTGCCGAAACTTGCTCCCGGACTCATAGGCACGGGCGCCAGGGTCGCAGGCAGTCTTGTTCCGGGTCTTGGCGTACTGGGGGCGGCAGGAGCCATTTACCAGGCCGGTAAAACTATCGGCAACCCCGATGCGTCAAAGATTGACAAGGCATCAGCCGTAAGCCTTGCGGCATTTGCCGGCATAGGCGCTGCGGGTCTCTGTATCCCGGGTCTCGGCCTGCCGCTTGCCGTGGTCAGCATAGTGGGAACGCTGGGGACACTGGGAGCCAAATGGCTGGCTCATAAAATACAAGGTTAAGTTTTAAAATTACAAATAAATAAATTATGGGGAGGAAAGAAAATGGATATCAAGAGAACCGATGTAGCGAAAATGCCGGAAGCCGTAAAACCCCAGGTTAAGTCGGAAACGAAGAATACTGAAAAAGAAGCCGCCATGCCGAAAGACACGGTTACCATCTCCGGCGGGAAAGCGGATACAGGCGCCATAAAGCCCAAAGCCAAGTGGCTGTTCCTGAACTACGTGGCCGCCGATTGTAACCTTACCGAGCAGCAGTTGAAAAACCTGGACCAGCAGGAGCTTGTCGGCTCTGATAAAAATACGCACATCGTCGCCTATGTCGATGTAGGGCCTAATAAAGACCCGCTGAACAACCAGTGGAATAATGCCCGCTCGCTGTATATTACCAAGGACAGCACTCCCAACAAGTTGAACAGCGAATTAATCGAGGATTTCGGGCCTGTCGATATGTCAAGCCCGGAGACGTTGAAAAGGTTCATCGTCGATGCGATAAAGAAATTTCCGGCCGATCACGTAGCGCTGATATTGAACGATCACGGCGGCGGGTTCACAGGTGCGATGGCCGACGACACCAACGGCAATTTCATGTCGATGCCCGGTGTGGGCAAGGCTTTGAAAGAAGCCGAAAAAGTTACCGGCAAAAAGATAGACATAGTCGGCTTCGACGCGTGCCTCATGGCGGAGACCGAGGTCGCTTATGAAATCAAAGACAACGCCGATATCATGCTGGCTTCCGAGGAAAGCGAAGGAGGCGCAGGCTGGACTTACGACCCGATGCTGGGCGGCCGCACGCTGAAAGAAGCCATAGGCAAGACACAGAAGCTTTTGAGTCATAAGATTGCAGTAGGGCCGGAAGATTTTGCAAAGATCGTCGTTGACGTCAATGCGCAGCACCAGGGCGATATCCCGACTTTCAGCGCGACAAGGCTGAACAAGATCGACGACCTGTCCAAATCGACGGATATGCTGGCTGAAACGATTTTGAAGACCGGCGATAAGGATTCGATTAAACAGGCTATCAAGGAAGCTGAAGCTTACGGCGGAGGCTGGGCTCCTTACAAGGACATCCACGATCTCCATCATGTCTGCACGAATATCATAGGCAAGTCCTCGGATGAAGTCGTAAAGAAGGCCGCGGAAGGAGTGCTGACGACTCTCAACGATGTGATTCTTGCAAATGAGAACAACCCGTCATCGTATCCCAATTCACGCGGCATAAGCATCTATGCGCCCGAGACTTCCAGCTTCGGGTATGACTACAAGGACCTGGCGTTCGCCAAGAAAACCAAGTGGGATGAGGCTGTCCAATCGCTTTATTCCACGACCGCCAAGGCGACGGAAAGCACACCCTCGGTATGGCCCGACGGCTCGCCCAGGAAACCGAAAAAGTCATAGCGCAGGCAAAACTGAACCAGGACATCGAACAGGGGCTTAAATCAAGCCCCTGTTTTTTTAATAGAATATCCCCCTTCCGCCCAAGCTCCGGATCATGCCCGATTTATATGCCTGATTTATCGGGCATGATTTCTTATAACATGCTCTCATTAACAGCGCCGGATTCCTGCAGTCGCAGGATTTACATGTAATTTAATGAATTAAAAACCAATAAATAATTATCGAGGTGGTAATCATGGCGGAAAACGAAAAAAATGAGGTGGACTACGGGCCTTTCGAAGATCCCGGCAAGAAGGAAGAGCCGGAATCGGAGGAGATGGACTATTCATCGGCGGAAGAACAGCTTGCGGCAATGTACCCCAGGGATGTAACGGCGACACTTCGCGCAATGTACACCCTGCTTGCTTCACAGGCCTGGATTTTTATGGGGCTTATTATGAACCCCATAGAAGGCAAAATCACGAAAGATCTCGCCCAGGCAAAGCTGGCAATCGATACCATGGACTTCCTCTTCCCCAAAATTTCTCCTCACCTGAACGACAATGAAAAAAATGAAATTAAAAACCTGCTGGTCAACTTACAGCTTAATTTCGTTCAGCAGAGCAGCACGCCTGAGAATAATTAAATGTTAAGGCGCGCCTTTCTCGTTTTCCTGATCGCGGTATTGACTGCGGCAGGCTTATGTGCCGCCGTGGAAAAGGAGGAGGCCGCCGCCGAAAGCCGGAACCAAGCGGCATCAGGCATTGATCCTCGGGTCAGGGAGATACGGCAGGTGTGGGATTGTATCCTTGATAATCATGTTTCTTCTCCTTCGCCTGCATCGCTTCTTAAGGGCGGCGTCAACAGCTTGAACAAACGCAGCAAGATTTCTAAATGGCCTGAATTCCAATATAGCGATGCCTTTAAAGCCGCGTCAAATAACGATTGGAAGAACCTTCAAAAGATCCTGGAAAAATATTTCAAGAAATTAAACCCGTCTCAGGGGAAGTATGCATATCGCTCTTTCATAAGCGGGATGCTTGATGTCCCGAAAGAGGGCGTCTCTTTCGTCAATTACCTCCCCGACCCGAATGTGCTAAAAGCAAGGTTTGAAGCGGGATCGGGGATCTTGATCGGGAAAAGCCGGCGGGACCACCGCCTGACGGTGTATTCGGTTCTACCCGGCGCTCCGGCGGCCAAGGCAGGCATCCGGCCGAGCGATGTAATTGTCAATATCGACGGGTATAAAGTACAACAGGAAGATCCCGTGACGGAATTACAGGCCAGGCTTATAGGCGCTGAAAATTCAAAGCTGAAATTGACAGTCGCCCGAGGTGAAAAAAAGATCGGAGTCCGCCTGGCACGAAAGAAATTCAAATTTCCCTGTTATAACGTTTACAACGGTACCGGCGGGATGTGCCGCATCAAGTTCAATTATTTCCCCGCCACTGCAGGAGACGGCCTGAGACTTCTTTCAAAAACGCTCGACGAACTGATGAAAAACGGAACGAAAGGGCTTATCCTGGATTTACGCGGTTGTACCGGCGATAACTACGAAGGAGCCGTCGGCATGACGGCGGTATTTTTGGACAAGGGGGAAAATTACGGGATTATCAAGCGGAGGAACGGGGACAAAGAAAAGCTTTATCCGAATTTTTACGGGGAAAAAGAATTGCCTCTGGTTATCTTGATTGACGGGACCACATCAGGAGCCGCGGAGATTATGGCAGGGGCTTTAAGCGTACAAAGAAAGGTTCCGCTTGTAGGCGATAATACCGAAGGTGCGGCATGTGTGCAGAAGGAATTTATCCTTAATTCGGGCGATACTGTAGAAGTTGCGGTGGCGTCATTATTGACGCCGGACGGTAAAAATATAAGCGCGGGCGGGATTGTGCCCGGTTATAAAGTTAAGATGCCGTTGTGGGAAAGAGAGGGGCCGTCCGATATCCAGCTCTTAAAAGCAAAAGAGTTGTTGAAGAAAATGCTGCGCAAGTAAATCCGGCTGTAGTTAAAGCCGCTGTTTACCTGAGCGAATTTCGACCGTCGGGTTATTTGCCTTTCAATACCTGGAGCACGGTTTTGCCGAATTCTTCAGCCGCGGCGGGACCTGATCCCGTTACTATCTTGCCGTCCCTGACACAGGGCTTATCGATGTAAGTCGCCCCCTTTTTTATTATTTCGTTGCTCACGCCGGGCCAGCATGTCGCCTTAACATTTTTCAATATCCCGGCCCTTGCGATTATCACAGGGGCGAAACATATCGCGCCGATGGGCTTACCGAGGGCTTTTGCGTCTCTTCCAATTTTTTGGGCATCGGCATTGTCCCATAAAACCTGTGCCCCGGGGCCGCCTATAAAAACGACGCCGATATAATTCTTTATATTTGCACGATCCAGTGTAAACTTTGATATGGCAATGCCTCCCATCACACCGGTTATCTCCCCGGTCGCCGTCGATGCCGTATCGACCTGGAAGCCGCCCCTCTCAACGATGTTCTTCGTCGTGAAATATTCTTCGTCCCTGAAATCCGAAGGCGCGATTATGAACAATACTTTATTGTCGGCGCTTAAGGCGGGAATTATCGCCCCGATAATAAGCACAGACAGGAGAACGATTAATATAACGACTCTTTTCATACTGCTCTCCTCCTTGTAGTTAATTTGCCGCTATTATGATATACCCGGGATTATGGTATTTCCAAACATTTTTTCGGCAGGATTGTGAAAATCCTTGCTTTTCACAAATGTAGATTTAATGCTCTAAAAAAGTATTTTTAAATAATTCCGGCAATTCAAGGAATTGGATAGGGGAACGATGAAAATTTCATTATCTGTTAAGTGGTCGTAAATCTTATATTTACGTGGAGGTAGTGGGGATGAAGAGCCGGCGTCTGTCTGTACTTGTTATAATCGTAGTGCTGTTTTTCGGGCTTCTGGCCTGGGGCCTGTTTTTCAAGCCTCATCCCGGGGCGGTAATGCAGGCGGGCATTATCCCGGAAGTTTCCGGCCGTCCACTCCAGGTGCTTATGGCGGTGCCCTCCGGCCCCGTTACTTCAAGTGATGATACGGATACCATCGTGGTTTCTTTCAACCAGCCGATGGCCCCGCTTACAGTCGTCCCACAGGACAGCGGCTCCGGGCCTTTGAAATTCAAGCCCCCGGTCACTGGTAAATACAGATGGAACGGTACCGCAACGCTGGTCTTTACACCGGATGAAAAGCTTCCGCTTTCAACCGAATTTGAAGCAACTGTTCCGAAAGGCGCCGAATCGCTTTCCGGCGCAAAGCTTGATAAAGATTATACATGGAAATTCGAAACGCTCCGCCCGGCGATTGTTGATCACATTCCGGGCAGTGACGAAAAGTGGCTGTCACAGCGTCCCAATATTTATCTTTATTTCAATATGCCCGTAACTCCTGAGCGTTCGAAAGATTATATTGAGCTTACGGACAAAAGCAGTGAGAAGGCTAATATTTCCATCATGCCTGTCGATAAGGAAAAGCTGAAGAAATTGAGGTCGGACTGGGCGGTGGAGAATACCCTTCTCGTCATACCTGTTCAGGCTCTTAAAAAGGGCATGGATTATATGCTTCAGGTCTCCAGAGGGATGACTGCGAAAGAAGGCAACCTCGGAACAGGAGCCAATATTTTTTTTACTTTCACAACGGCGGGCGAATTTAAATTCACCGGGATGTCCGGCAGCGATAAGCCGATTGATCCGGAAGACAGCTTCTACCTGGATTTCACGAACCCCGTTAAATTAAAAGACCTGGTTAAGAATATCAAGTTCGATCCCCCGGTGGATCTTTCACGTTACCGGGATAACGAAGATGACGATTCGAACGATGAACTTTATCTTTCAGTTGACCTGGCTCCTGAAAAAAAATACACGCTGACGATATCCCCCGAACTGAAAGACATACTGGGAAACAGGCTGGGCAAGGAACAGATCGTAAATTTCAAGACTGCCCCATACAACCCGAACCTGTATATGCCCACCGGCCTCGGCGTTATCGAGGCTTACGGAGATCTCCGCCTGTCCGTCGGTTTTGTAAATATTTTCAAGGCAGATAGAAAAGCTGCCAGGATCGATAAAAATAATGTTATCCCTCTTTTGAAGACTTATAGTTTCCTTGGATACGGGGATTACGCGGAATACCTAAATTACAACTCTGTTGCTCATCTGGATTATATCCAGGACAGTACCTGGCATTTAGGTATTCCGAAAAATAAAAGGTTGTATCTGCCCTGGGAGTTAAAGGCTCTGCTTCCTGCCGACCATTGCGGCTTCCTTTACATGAAGCTGAGCTGGCGGGATATGTTGAATAAGAAAAATGGTGCAGTCCAGAATTTTGTCCAGGTAACGAACCTCGGTCTGACGGGGAAATTTGCTCCCGAAAATACTCTCGTGTGGGTTACGAGGATGAAGGATACGGCCCCGGTAACAGGCGCAAAAGTCCAGCTGCGTGATGATGACAACCGCGTTTTATGGAACGGTAAAACAAACTCGGAAGGTCTCTGCATGGCTCCAGGCTGGGCGGCTCTTGGACTGAAGAAGAGAGGAGAATGGTACTGGAGCGAGGCTCCCCGCCTGTGGGCTTTCGTGGAATATAAGGGTGATAACGCGGTGATATCATCGGATTGGGGGACCGGCATTTCGCCCTGGCAGTTCGATATAGCTTATGAACCGGGACTTGATACCAACTCCGATTATGCAGGCGCAGCAACCTCGGAGCGCGGTCTTTACCGTGCAGGCGAAACAGTCCATCTGAAGGGGGCCGTGCGGCAAAAGAAGCTGGGGAAATGGCTTATTCCTTCGCTTAAGACGGTCAATATAAAAGTTTCGGATTCTCGCGATAAGGTCATTTTAAAGAAAAACGTGAAACTCTCGAGCTTCGGCACATTTGACGCGGATGTAGACATCAAGCCCGATGCGCCCACGGGTTATTATAACGTCGGTGTTTCCAGCAAAGGTGCAGGAGAAAAAGATCCGCTGAATGTTTACTGTTCGTTCAGGGTGGAGGCTTATGTACCGACGTCTTTTAAGGTAACGGTCGAAAGCCCGAAAGAAGAATATGTTTTCAGTGATGAGTACAGGGGGAGCGTCAAGGGCTGGTTCCTTTTCGGCGCGCCCATGTCGGACGACAATGTCGAATGGAACGCATCCCTTGTCCCGTATGATTTCACGCCCAAAAACCGGGAAGGCTATGTCTTCGGCCTGAGCAGTTATCTCGACTGGGATTCCAGGGATCAGACGAAATCAATCGGGAGCGGCCGCGGTAAGCTTGATGCGAAAGGCCTGATGAATATCGCGGCCAGACTTGACGGCTCCTCCTTCCGGGGCGATGCATCGCTCTCGGTTGAAGCCACGGTAACGACGAAAGACCGGGAGAGCTTATCGGGCAACGCCGATTATGTAATTCATCGCGGAGACTATTGTATCGGCCTGAAGCTCGATAATTATTTCGTACAGGCAAACAAGAAAGTACAGGCAAAAATCGTTACATGTGATTTTAAGGGCAAATCATTGCCGGGCAAATCATTGAAGGTCAAAGTGTTCGAGAGAATATGGAATTCGGTGAGGAAGGTGGGGCTTGAAGGCCGCCTGGAATGGCAGACGGAAAAGCAGGACAATGTTATAGAGGAAGCAGCCGTTAAAACCGGCAAGGACGGCGGGATTTTCGAATTCATGCCGAAAAAGCCCGGCCTTTATTACATAGAGATCGAAGGCAAGGACACAAGGGGCAACACGATAATAACCAGCGACAGCTTTTATAGCTGGGGTGACGGCTATATCCCCTGGGAACGCACAGACGACGACCGGATAGAGCTTGTCAGAAACAAAAACAAGTACGCGCCGGGCGATACGGCGCTTATTATGGTGAAGTCGCCTTATGAAAAAGCAAAAGCGCTTGTTACCGTCGAGCGGGAATATATAATCGACCGTTTCATAGTTGAACTGAAGGGGAGCGCCGATGTCGTAAAGATCCCGATAAAAGAGGATTACCTGCCCAATGTTTATGTTTCGGTCGTGCTTCTCAACGGGCGAACGCCCGCGCCAAAATTCAACGATATCGGAGAAGATCTCGGGAAGCCTACGTTCAAGATAGGCTATGTAGAACTCCCGGTTACACCGGACGACAAGAGGCTCAAGGTAAGCGTCAAATCGGATAAGGAAACGTACAGGCCGGGAGGCACCGTAGTAGTGGATATAGATGTCAGGGATGCAGGCGGGAAAGGCGTCCCGGCTGAGGTTACGCTTATCGCCGCCGATGTGGGAGTCCTGAGCCTTATCGATTTCAAGACGCCCGATTTCTTCGACAGTTTCTACGGGGAGCGTCCTCTTTCGGTATTGACTTCTGAATCGCTCCTCCATATTATCGGCCAGCGCAACTACAGCCAGAAAGGCGAGAATACGGGCGGCGGCGGCGGCATAGAAGGCGGCGACCGCATTTTCCGCAAGAAGATGAAGTCAACCGCTTACTGGAACCCGTCGATCAAAACCAATAATAACGGGAAAGCCCGCGTCTCTTTCACACTGCCCGACAACCTGACCACTTTCAGGCTTATGGCTATTGCGATTACCAGGGATTCTCTTTTCGGCTCGGGCGAAAATACTTTCATAGTCAACAAGCCGCTTCTTATACGCGGCGCGATGCCCCGCTTCTTCAGGCCGGGGGATCGTTGTATTGCCGGCATCACTGTCCATAACGGGACGAAGCGGGACGGGACGGTTACAGTTGATGTAAGCGTGAAGGGCGTAATTCTCGAAGGCGAAAATAAGAAAGTCATAAATGTTAAAGGCGGCCAGGAACAGGAAGTTACTTTCAGTTTTTACGCAAAATCGCCGGGTGATGCGGTGTTTAAATTTTATGCGAAGATGGGAAAGGAAACCGACGGCCTGGAGATGACCGTCCCCGTTGAAAAGCATACTATGAAAATAGCCGCGGCGAGCATCGGCGTTACGAAGAAATCCACCGAGGAACAGATCCTTGTCCCGCCTGATGTCGTGCCGGATGCCGGGGGGCTTGATGTAACGGCTTCGGGGTCTTCGCTCGTCAATTTAAAAGGGGCGGTCGATTATCTTATGGAGTATCCTTACGGCTGTCTCGAACAGAGGCTCTCGAAGATAGCGCCCAAATTGCTGGATCCTGATTTTATAAAGATCCTGGGGATGGACGATAAAGGGATCGATAAGTTTAAAAAATTGGTACAGAGCAGCCTTAACGAGTTGTATCAATTCCAGAAAAGCGACGGCGGCTTCGGTTACTGGACGGACGACCCGAGCGATGAATACATCACCGCTTACGCGCTCCAGGTTTTCAAAAGAGCTGATGACATGGGATACAGGGTTGATAAAAGTTCTATCAAAAGAGCTTTGAAATACTTGAGGAACCGTATCGGGGATAAGGATAACAGTTATGACGAATATTACCGGTTCGGCGTGAAAACGTCGCTCATGTATGCGCTGGCATACTGGGGAGCAGGCGACGAGAGCAAGCTGTCTTATCTGTTCGAGCATAGAAACGAGATGCCGCTTTTCGGGAGAGCGTTTCTCATGAAAGCATGTCATTACATGAAGAAGAAGAATATGGAAGATACGCTGGCCGTGGAACTGCTGAACAATATCAAGGTGTCGCCGAGATCCGCCCATTTTGAAGAGCAGGACAATCCATACCTTTGCTGGCTGTTTTCAAGCAATGTAAGGACATCGGCCATAATCCTGGAGTCGCTGCTTTCATGCGATTACGAATTCCCGCAGGCTCCCCTTGTAGCAAGCTGGCTTATAGACAAGCAGGAGAACGGGCGCTGGATCAACACCCAGGAGAATTGCTATGCGGTATTTGCTTTGAACGAGTATTACATGAAATATGAAAAAGAAGTTCCCAATTTTAATCTTAAAGTCTTCCTCTCAGGGGACAGGATACTGGAAGGCGCTATTAAGGGGTACGATTCTACGCCGCTTTCCGCGGAAGTGCCGATGATCAAGATTAAAAAGGGAACCAGCCTCCCCGTCGTCTTCGACAAAAAAGGGAAGGGGATGCTCAAATATTCGATGTGCCTGAAATACTCCACTGTCGGAAAAGTCATTCCGTCGGATGAAGGCTTTACCGTGCTGCGCGTAATAAGGGACCTCGATACGGGGGTCGCCGTTATGCCCGGCAAGGACATGGAACTGGGAAAAACATACGTCGTTACGTTATATGTCCTGACGCCCCAGGAAAGGTCGTTCGTGGTGCTGGACGACCCGCTCCCCGCGGGATTTGAAGTAGTGAATACAACATTCGCCACCGCGCAGAAATCACAGATACGGAAGCTGAGCGCCATAGAGCGAAAAGACGATGAGGAGTCCGACCGCTGGTGGTACTGGGGGACTTTCAATCACTGGGAAATATATGACGACCGCGTGCTTCTTTTCGCGAACAGCCTTTATGCCGGGGAGCATACCTATTCCTACATGGTTAAAGCCATGAGGACAGGTGCGTTCTTCCAGCCGGAAACAAAGGCCGAAGAAATGTACAACCCCGAAGTATTCGGCAACACGGGCAGCGGCTGGGTGAGGATAAGGTGAGAAAAAAAATTCCGTATCACGTCAAATGGCTTGTGGGAATTTTAATATTCCTTGCATTGTTGTGGTTCGGGATATATCTCATCCCTGTCCCGCCGGAGGCATATCCCAATTCGGAAAATCTCCGGACGATCAGGATAGAAGACCGTAACGGCGGCCTTTTGCGGGAAGTGGCAAGTGATCCCCGCGGGTACGGGAACTGGGTCCCGCTGGCAAAAATATCTCCCCATCTCATCAATGCAACTTTATGCCAGGAAGACCGCCGCTTTTACAGGCATCCCGGCGTCGATTTCATATCGGTCGGGCGTGCCGCTTTCCAGAATTTAAAAGCCGGGCGGATAATTTCCGGCGCATCTACGATAACCATGCAGGTTGCCCGGCATGTATATCATATCGGGAGCCGTTCCGTTCCGGGGAAGTTATACGAGATGCTGTGCGCCTTGAGGCTTGAGCGCAAATTTACGAAGGAGCAGATACTCGAGCTTTATCTGAACCGAGTTTCATACGGCAACATGTGCCTTGGGGCGGAAACGGCATCGGAATTATATTTCAATACGGCATGCTCGAGCCTTTCCCTTGCACAGGCCGCGTTCCTTGCAACCCTGCCCAGGGCGCCTTCGATAATGGACCCTTACAGGAACCCCGGCAGGGCCGAAGCCGGGGCGAAGTCACTTCTTTCCGACATGGAAAGGCTGGGCTATGAGGATAAAGGCTCCGTCAGGATTGCGCTCGATGAAAAAATCAAGGTTGTCCCGCCTGAAGCCAATTTCCGCGCTCCCCATTTCTGCGATTTTATCCTGGATTATCTGAAAGAAAATAAAATAACGGGCGTAAGCAGGCTCAGGACGACGCTTTCTCTCCCTCTCCAGAAAGAATCTGAAGCGCTGCTTGAAGACCAGCTCCTCCAGGTAAAAGACAAGGGAGTAACAAACAGCGCGGTCCTCGTGATGGATAACGCGACCGGCGAAATACTTGCCATGGTGGGATCGGCGGATTATTTTTCAAAAGAAAGGGACGGCCAGGTCAACGCGTGCCTGTCTCTACGCCAGCCCGGTTCGGCCATGAAGCCTTTTACTTATGCCCTTGCGCTGGAATCGGGATATACGCCGGCCGACCTTTTGCCCGATATACCGCTTCCCGGCACGGGTGACCGCCAGGGATATTCGCCGAAAAATTACGACGAGACATACCACGGGCCTGTCCGTTTCCGCGAGGCTCTGGCCTGCTCTTTCAACGTTGCATCGGTGAACCTGCTGGATACATTGGGGACACAACGGCTTCTGGCCCTGCTTCAAAAAGCCGGGTTTTCCCATCTTGAGAGGTCTGCTTCATTTTACGGCCTCGGCCTGACTCTGGGTTCCGGCGAGGTGACCCTGCTCGAGCTTGTCAGGGCTTATTCGGCGTTCAGCAGGGGAGGCGAGTTGATACCGGAGAGATTCATACTTGCCGCGTACGATGCAGGCGGCAAAAAGCTCTCTCTTTCTTCGACAGGCAAAAATACGACGCTCTTTTCATCCGAAACCGCTTACACTATCACGGATATCCTGGGAGATCACCAGGCCCGCGCCCCGGCTTTCGGGCAGTGGTGTGTTCTGAACCTCCCGTTCCCATGCGCCGCCAAGACAGGCACATCGAAGGCGTTCAGAGACAACTGGACTGTCGGTTATACGACTGAATACACCGTCGGCGTATGGGCGGGCAATTTCGATGGGAAGGAGATGAAGCGCGTGTCGGGCATAACAGGGGCGGGGCCTCTGTTCGCCGATGTCATGCTTTACCTTCATAAGAATTCTCTACCGCCCGATTTCCCTGTCCCGGCGGGCATCGGAAGGGTTCCTGTATGTCCCGATTCCGGTTGTATTCCGGGCAGGCATTGTAATAATTACATCATGGAAATTTTTCCAAAAGGACGCGAGAAAAATGAAACATGCAGCGTACACCGGGCGGTCATGATAGATTCTTTAACGGGCATGCCTGCGGCGGCCGATACGCCGCCTTACCGGGTCAGGGAAAAGATATACCGCGTTTTCGATCCCATGTACGACGAATGGATGAGCAAGAATGGCGAGAAACCGCCGCCTGCAGCGTATGCCGTCGTGAGGCCAGGCTTGGCCGCTGTGAATAAGCCTGAAATCTGCTCGCCTTCGGACGGATCGATTTTTGTGCGGGACCCGGTGCTGAGAAAAGAATACCAGAGCATCCCGCTCTCGGCCGTCGTTCCGCGCTCTTCCCGCGGCCTTACATGGTTTATCAACGGAAAAAAAGTTTCACAAGAAGGTGACCGCTCGCCCAGGTGGGCTCTCAAGCTAGGCCGCCATACTTTCCGGGCTGAAGTAACACTGCCGGGGAAAGGGAAAGTTAAAAGCTCCCCGGTTGAGGTGACGGTGTTATGAGAGGCGGCAGGTGAACCGTCCCCTGTTATGGATAGGTGTTTTTTTTACACTCGGCATTCTCGTTTCCCGATGGTCGCCGTTTTTCTTCAATCCCGGAAATGACATAATCCTCTGCTTCATAATTGTTTTTGCCCTGCTTGCATCATGGCTCATAAAGGCGCCGGACCGGATGATAATAGCTTTGATATTTGCAGGCTTCTTTTTCCTGGGGCTTTTGAGGGCGGATATCACCATGTTCCAGGAAAGAAGCCGGGCCGATCTTACAAAGTTGGACGGGCGGGAGGTAACGATAAAAGGGCATGTTTACGGCTTCCCGGAGCACAGGGAAGGGATGACTGTATTTCTTTTCAAACCTTCCGCGCCGGACTTTCGGGGGTCGTTATTGAAAATTTTCATGAATGAAATAGGGGAGCCGCTTCCGCTTTACTGGGGAGATTATTTGAAGATTTCAGGGAAGCTCATGCCTCCGCCGAGGCAGAGGAACCCCGGCTGCTTCGATTACAGCGAATACTTGAGCCGCCGCTCCGTCATGCTTTTCATGTATTCCGACAGGGCCCGTGTACTTGAACTGGAGCGGTCGGGGAGCCTGGCGTCGCTTGTTTCAAGGTTCAGGGAACGGATTTATAAAGCGGGTCAGATGGGTCTGAGCAAGGAGCAGGGAGCTCTTCTGCTAGGCATAGCGCTTGGGGAGGAGCGGCTTTTGCCCGCAGAAAAGATGGATGAGTTCAGGGTTACGGGCACCCTCCATGTCCTTGCCGCAAGCGGCACGAACGTCGGAGCAGTTACGGCCTTCCTCTTCTTGTTCCTTTCATGGGCCGGTTTGAAAAAGAAGTGGAGCGCTCTCCTGTGTCTTCCTTTCGTGTTCCTGTACGCGGCCATCGCCAATTTTTCTCCATCGGTCATGAGGGCCGCCATAATGAGCTCCGCGGCGCTGCTGGCGGTATTTTTCGGCAGGGAAAAAGAAATTCTCAGCGCCCTGTTCCTTGCAGCCCTGGCGCTGTTGTTCCACAACCCCATGAATATTTACGATGTCGGCTTCCAGCTTTCGTTTTTATGTGTCATTGCGATTTTCTGGCTTTCCGAGCCTGTCAGCAAAAAGCTTTCTTTTCTCCCCCGCTGGCTGGCCCTGCCGGTTGCGATAACCTTCTCTGTCCAACTACTGCTGACACCTGTTCTCGCATATTATTTCCACCAGTTTTCGCTGATCACCGTATTTGCAAACCTTGTAATCGTACCGCTGTGCGTCGTGGTACTCATCACCGGCATGATCCAGTGCCTCCTGGGAAGCATAGGTATGATCCTGGCGGTTCCGTTTATATGGGTGAACAAGGTCATGCTTTCCTTGATATTTGTATGCGTACACCTGTTTTCAGTTATCCCGGGGGCGTTCCTGTGGGTGATAAAGCCATCGTGGTATTTCGCGGTCGCTTATTACGGAAGCCTTCTTCTCGGCTTCCTTGCGCTTAAAGGGTTGTACCGGGATAAAAAATTCGCCGCGGCTTTAGCCCTGGTGTTTATAGTCGCCGTATCAGGCTGGGGCATGGACTGCCTGGCGTCCCGGAGCCGGATGGAATGGACGTTCCTGGAAGTGGGGAAAGGCGATGCGTCGGTATTGCTTTTGCCGGGCGGCAGAGCGCTCCTTTTCGATTGCGGCCCTCCGGGAAAAAAGCCCGAGTTCAGCCCTGCAGCAAGAATTATCGCGCCTTTTTTATTCAACGCCGGGCAGAATAAAATAGACGTTTTATTTTTATCCGGGTCTTTCCCCGAATATACAGGCGGCCTTGAGAAACTGGCCGATAGAATTCGTATTGAAAAAATCTGCCTGCCCGAATCGAAACCGAATTATTTTACCGGGATGGTGGAAAAGATTGCGAAGGAAAAGAAGATCCCGTTGATAAGGGTAACTTCAGGCGATGAGGTCGATGCTGGCGGAGGTATAAAAGTTAAGGTGCTGGCGCCCGGCAAAAGCGGGGACGCCGACCCCCAGTACAGGATCCTGATTTTATCGGTCGGCATAGATTCTCAGGAGGCGCTCATCTCAGGCGAATGGAACGAGGAAATATCACAGGTAGCGCCGGGAGACGGAGGCCCGTTGTTTCTAAGGGTCGGCTCCGACCCGCTGAATAAGGACTCCGTATCTTCTATAGGCTACAGGTGGCAGGATATCCTTGTCGTAGGGAGAGACGCACTCAATCAAAATACGTTTTTCAGATACTGGCCGGTCAATGAAAAAGGCGCGCTTATCCTCTCACGGCGCGGTGGAGTATGGGAAGCGCTTGACTGGAAGGAACGGCCTATCCCCGATTTTAATCCCGGCCAGGGGCGAAATTTTTGAAATCAGGGTATAATATATACGGGTGATAATGTTGTATTATGATCCTGACAGGTATGCAGACTGGCCCGGCGGAAGAATAAAGAAGAAGGCTGAAAAATCCAGGAAGCCTACGAGGTTTCCGCGCATTTGCGCTACGTGCAGGCACCTCAAGGTACTGGAGACGGGCAGGGAATTTGCCGCCATAATCGATACCGAATACACCCTCTTTTCATGCAGCAAGCTGGGCTGGGAGACAAAAGAATTTTACCTTATGAAAACGGACATCGATATAGCGGAATATACCTCATCGCAGGAAGAATGTCCTCACTGGGAGCCGTGGTATGAAGATATCGAAAAGGACCACGGCACAGGACAGGAATAAAAAAAAGACGCCTTTCGAGGCGCCTTTCGTAAAAATCCGGTTGATCCGAACTTATAAAAACTTATTCCTGTGGGGCTTCTGCTTTCTCTTTAAGAAGCTTGAGTATGGCTTCGCCGAATTCCTTTGAGGCATCGGGGCCATTGGCCGTTACGATACAACCTGAAACTTCGACGGGAACGACCTTGGGCGATACTATCGCGCCCTGGTTTTTCAGTGTCATAAGCTCGGTTGCGTAAGCCGTGGCCTTCTTGCCTTTCAATATTCCCGCATTTGCAAGCGTCGAAGGCGCAATACAAATAGCCGCCACTATTCTGCCTGCATTATAAAAATTGTTGACGATCTGATGCGCGAGCATGTTGCGGAAAAATTCCTGCGCGCCGGGGCCGCCGACCAGGATGATAGCATCAAATCCCTCATGCTTTACGTCTTCTATTTGTAGGTCGGGAGTTACTTCCAGCCCGAACCGTCCTCTTATATTCCTTACAGTGGTCGATGCTACTTTGATGTTATATCCTGCTTCTTCCAGGATTTTCCGTGGTTCCGCATACTCCTCATCCCTGAAATCTCTTGCAGGAACCAGGAATAGTACATTGATTTCCGCCATTTTTACTAAGACCTCCGTGTTATGAATTTTGATAATATTGAGAATATATTATCTCAAAATTAAATTTTGGTCAATTCTTCCCGAGTTTGACTATGACGTGGCTCCCGGTGGGGTCTTTCAGTACCGACATGAGCTTAACCACCATGTATTCGAGCTTTTCATGCTGGGATTTAAGCTCCTCAAGCTCTGCTTCAAGCCGATCCAATTTGCTTTGAATGTTGTAATCGCTGTCTTTCCCGTCGTGCATCAATATCTCTCCTTTCAAGCGTACCGTTGTATCATACCCTTTTCAAGTATGTGCCGGTCCTGGTGTCTATCTGGAGCTTCTCCCCCATATCGACGAAAAGCGGTACCTGTATGACGGCTCCCGTTTCCAGGGTTGCGGGCTTGGTGCCGCCGGTTGCGGTATCGCCTTTGTGTCCCGGCTCGGTGAATTCCACTTTGAGTTCGACGAAGTTGGGGATATCCACCCCGACTATTTCACCCTCATATATCTGGACGTTGATTTCAGAGCCTTCCTTGAGCCATTTCATGCCGTCTCCCATCTTGTCAATGCCGATATTGATCTGGTCGAATGTATTCATATCCATGAAAACGGCCTCGTCGTCCGACGTGTAAAGAAGCTGCATGGGCTTATTCTCGATGTAAGCGCTCTTGACTTTTTCGCCTGCCCTGAAAGTTTTTTCAAGCGTGAGGCCTGTCCTGATATTTTTTAATTTTGTGCGGACGAACGCATTTCCCTTGCCCGGCTTGACATGCTGGAAGTCGGTAACAGTGAATATATCGCCGTCCAGCTCTATACTGTTGCCGTTACGAAAATCGTTGCTCGAAATCATATTTTTCCTCCTGTTCGGTATGATGTTTGCTTCTATCTTAAGCCTGACTAATCCTCTTTGATCTCATTTTGTGGTTGTGATTCCTGTTCTATCATTTTTTGCTCGTAGGCCTTGAAAAACGGGTAGTATATAAGCCCGCTAAGGAAGAAGTTAAACAGCGTCAGCAGTACCGCTTTGCCGGAAAGGCCGCATGCCAGAAAAGCGCCTACAGGGCCGGGGAGTATCCAGGGGGGCATGGAATAAAGCGGCCCGACCCAACCCAGCGCCAGCACCATATAAGCTATGACGCCGCTGAGAACGGGAGCCAGTATAAACGGTATAGCCAGGACCGGGTTCATTACTATGGGGAGGCCGAAAATCACAGGCTCGTTGATATTGCATATCCCCGGTATCAGGCTCAGTTTGCCGAGTTTTTTCAGGAAACCGGATTTTGAAAAACACATCAAAAGAACAAGGCTCAAAGTAGCCCCCGATCCTCCTATCCATACGAACCACTGGTAAAAGGGCAGCGTCGTGATGTGGGGAGCGGCCATGTGGGAGGCCACCGCGGCGGAATTCGCCTCTAGATATTCCATCCAGAAAGGCAGGAATATTGCGACCATCACCGATGCCCCGTGGACTCCCGCAAGCCATATTATCTGCATCACCAGGTTGACGAGGATTACAGCCCATATAGTGTCGCCCAAAAATGTGAGCGGGGAGAGTATCTTTGAAACGAGGCCGATTATATTTATGCCGAAAAGGTGAACCACTACCCAGATCGTTGTAATTATTACGGTTACCGGCAGCAGGTTGGCGAAAGCCTGCACGACGCTGGGCGGCACGCTTTCAGGAAAAGAGAAAGAAAGTTTTTTGCTCTTACAGAACCTTCCGACTTCCACGGCGAAAAACGCCAGGAATATCGCCGTAAAGAGGCCTGCCCCGCCGAGGTCTTTCAGGGGCAGTGCGGGTTTTCCGCTTTCCAGTAAAGCCGGGGTCTGTGTGATCAGGAACCCTGCGGATGAAGCCAGGGCCGAAGGCAGCCCTTCCATGTCGTAAGACCGGGCAAGGAAATAAGCTACGGTGAACGATGCGAACAGGGCCATAAGGCCCATTGAGAGGCGGTAAGGGACTAAAAGGAGCGCCGTATGAGACGAGTACCAGGAAGCGGCGGTTTTCAGCCAGGGGATTGAGTCTCCCCATTGTTGGGCGAACCAGTCGAGGTTAAGCGAGCCGAGGAGAAGAAAAAGGCTCCCTATTATGACTAAGGGCAGTATAGATACAATGCCGTCGCGTGTCGCTCTCAGGTGGCGCTGTTCTCCCAGCACTGCGATTTTTGACAGCACGGTTTTTTCAAGCCAGGGCATAAACTCAACTTTCGTCATTGTTCATCCTTGGTTTTCATTAGAGTAATTCTCCAGGTCAAATGTCGCATGGGCATCAAGGCCGAAGCCGCTTTTGATCCCCGCCTTGTTCATGTAATAAGCCGCGCAGGCCACCATGGCGGCATTATCGGTACAGAGAGCGGGGGAGGGGACGAACAGCCTGATCCCTTTTTTCTCCAGATTCGATTTCATAGCGTTCCTGAGAGATCTGTTGGCGGCGACCCCCCCGGCCATCAATACTCTATCTATGCCTGTTGATTCCGCGGCGGAGAGAGTCTTTGTAACCAGGACATCTATCACCGCATCCTGGAAAGCCCTGCATACTTCTGCCGGGGTGGTTTTTTCCCCTTCCCTGGAGCGGAGGTGATTTATCACCGCGGTTTTCAGCCCGCTGAAGCTGAATTCAAAAGTGCCGGATTTGAGCATGGGCCTTGGAAAAGTTAACCCTTTGCCTTCGGCCTTTTCCGCCAGTTTTTCTATTATCGGGCCTCCCGGGTAACCCAGCCTCATATATTTTGCGACCTTGTCGAACGCTTCGCCAGCGGCATCGTCTCTTGTTTCTCCGAGTATTTTGAAATTGTGATGTCCTCTCATTTCTATGATCGAAGTATGACCGCCTGAGACTACCAGCGCCAGCAGGGGGAAATCGAATTCGCCGAATTGTATTGAATTAGCATAGATATGGGCGGCCAGGTGGTTCACTCCGTAAACAGGGATGTCCAGGGCAAAAGCAAGAGTTTTCGCAACGGTGACGCCGACAAGCAACGCGCCTATGAGTCCCGGCGCGTTACTGACCGCTATCGCGTCGATATCTCTGAAAGAAAGGCCGGCCTGCTTCAATGCCCGGTCTATCAGCGGGTTTATTACTTCCAGGTGACGCCTGCAGGCTATTTCCGGCACCACCCCGCCGTAAATTCGGTGAAGATCGACCTGGGAGGCCACCAGGTTGACGGTAACATCCTGCGGGCCGGAAAGTATCGCAGCCGAACATTCATCACAACTGGTTTCTATGCCGAGTATCCTCATCCGTTTCTCCGATAAAAAAAATCACCCGGAAGGTGAAAGGATTTTCTGGTAAGCGGCCTTTAAATCCTGCATGGAATTATTAAAAGGCTGTTAAAATTTCAGCGCCGTCCTGTAAAATATTGTTCGAGCCTGTCGGGAACTTCTCCATCCTCTCCATACGCTTACCTGGTCGAAGAATGATCGGCGGCAGCCCGGGCACTATTAAAATATCAAATCTTGCTGCGCAGGAATAATATTAATTCGCCTATCTGGTTGATAATATTTCTCATGCGCTGTTTGGGAACATCCGGTTTCTCATAATCTTCTCTTGTAATGTCCTGAAGGGGCAGAAACTTTTCCAGGTAGCCCCGGGGCCAGTTTTCTTTCGCGGCTATTAAAAGGTCATTATATTTTTTGATAAACGTCGATGCCCCGCTGTAGTCCTTGCTATGGTAGGCAAGCTCGGCATTTCTTCTCAATTGCTCCGTTTTTCTTAAAAGGACAGGTCCGCTTTCTCCCATTTTTTATATCCCCCCTTTTTGGAAGACAGTGTAAAATAACCCTTATACCGGGTTTTACCCATAATCTAAATTTTTGCTCACTTTTTTAGTTGTTTATTAAGTTTTTTCAACCTTTCATTGTACGACTTATTTTTTAGCGAGCCTGCCCACATTATGAGTGCATTGCGGTTCAGGTCGTAATAGTTTTTCCTGAACCCCGCCCGGACGAAGCCGAATTTTGTATATAAGGCAATTGCAGGCTTGTTTTTTTCCCACACTTCCAGCGTTATCCAGTAACAGCCCCGCTCTCTGCAGATCTCTATCAGGCGATACAGGAGCAGGCTCCCCAGGCCCAGTCCCCGGAATGATTTGCTTACGGACATGGTTGCGATATGAGCTTCGTCTTTGAATATCCAGGCTCCGGCAAATCCTGTGAGATCTCCTTTTTTGCTGCGGACCGCCAGGTATAATGCATTTTTATTATTCAAAAGCTCGAACAGGAAAGATTCTCTCGACCAGGGAGATAATTCAACTTCCTTTTCGATTTTTAAAACATCTTCCAGGTCATCGACGGAAAGCTCGTTGATTATATACCTGCTCATTTCAGTACCTGTTTTTCCAGGGGGATGGCGTCAGGTTCTCTCAGGTAAAAAACATCTATATCCTTATACGAGGAACCTCTTCCTTTTGCAATGATTTTCTCGGTTTCAACGGCCACTGTCTCTGCTTTCGGATACCAGAAATTGTCGGGCAGAATATGAATTTTATCATTGTCCCGGAGCGTACCGGCTATGAAAGGAACCCCTGACCCCAGAATATATATTCCATCGTTATGACCGGAGATAAAGCTCGCCAGCTTATCAATACCACCTATATTATAATTGCTTATTCTTTCGATTTTTCCCGATTCGTATATGTAAGCGGCAAAGAAAAACTCTTTTTTTCTTGCATCCATGACCGGGATAATACAACCATTTCCCGGCGGGGCATTTTTAGCGATGATATCGAGGGTGTTCAACCCGACAACGGGCACATCCAGAACCTGTGCAAGAGTTTTTGCGGTAGCCAGGCCCAGCCTCAGGCCGGTGTAGCTCCCGGGACCTGTAGTAACCCCGACGCCTGTATAGCCGCTCCTGGAAAGGGACGTTTTTTCCATTAAATCATTTATTAAAGGTACGAGATATAACAGTTGATTGCCGGGGGCATTCTTCGTAGCGCTATTCAATACCAGCCCGTCCCTGACGAAGGCGACAGAACAATTATCCCCGCTGGTATCCAGGCCGATAACATAGCCGGGCGGGTTATTTTCTTTGGGATTAGTCACAAATTCATTTTAAAGCATATTTTAATGGAATGAACTATATCCATAGAACGGTTTTTTCCTGGAGAATAGTAGTTCTTTAGGATTAATACTTACAGGCATTTTATTATGATAAATAAATATGTATAATTTCGCCGGCAGATGCAAAATTAAGGAAAAACGGCTTGAAATGAGGGTTTGTGGGTGCCGCCCGGTATTCGGCGGGGATTTTATTATGTAAAAGAAGCCTGTTCGGGGGGTATGGTTTTTATGATTATTTTTCAATAAAAGGCGTATAATTATGTTGACAAATCTAAATAAGAATGTAAAATTATAGTTGGACAATTATATCAAGTTGGCCTTTAAGGTTTGTTGTAATTTGATATAGTATTTCATTTTAATAACGGTTAATTGTCCGGGAGGAGTTATGGCGCGAAAGCGTGTTGGAGATCTTTTGCTTGAAGCGGGGGTTATAACTGCTGAGCAGTTGGGCACCGCGCTTAAAGAGCAGAAAAAGACTCATGATCGGCTTGGCAACGTCCTTCTGAAGCTTAACTTTATTGATGAAGATAAGCTTTCCGAAGTGCTTGCTCATCAATCAGGTGCCAATTTTGTTGATCTCACAGAGATTTCTATTTCTCCGGAAACGGCGAAGCTTTTGCCGAAAAGTTTCTGTATGGAGAACAAAGTCATTCCGCTTTCGAAAGATGGAAACCGTATAGTAGTGGCGATGAGCGACCCATTCGATATCGTAACTCTCGATATGGTTACACTTTTCACAGGCAGCGAAGTACAGGTTGCTGTGGCGAGAGAAAGAGAAATAGTTGACGCCATTGAAAAGTTTTGCTTTGAAGAAGAGCTTGAGCTTGTCCCTTCAGGAGGAGGAGAAAGAAAGGAAGATCTGTCGGATATAGCTTTCAGGTCAGAAATTAAAGACGGGCAGGATCTTTCGAAAATCAGCCCTGAAAAAATATTCATACCTCTTGAAACATTGCGTATGGTGCCGCAGGAATTCTGCACCAATAACAAGATCATCCCGCTTCGAAAGGGAGATAATTACCTGCTCATCGGGATGGCGGACCCTTCCGATATCGTTACCCTCGATATGCTTAAAGTTATGACGGGTCTTGAAATAAGGACGGTTCCTTTTTCCGAAGAGGATATCATGGATCTCCTGGCCCGTTTTTATCATGATGACCTGGCCCTTGAAGAGCTGGTATCTGTAGTTTCCGATGAGACCTCGGTTGAAGTTGTCAGGAGCGATTTCGGGGGAGATTTTGATTCATCGGAAAGCAGCATTAAAAACATTGATCTGCAGAGCCTCCGGAACAAGAGTGAGACCGGCCCGGTAATACGCCTTGCCAACTCCCTTGTTATCGAAGCCATAAAAATGAGAGCTTCGGATATACACATCGAGCCGAGGGAAGCGGCGACACAGGTCCGCTGCCGCGTTGACGGTCTTTTGAAGAACATGACTTTCCTCCCGTCCTTCGTCCATGCGCGCCTTATTTCAAGGTTCAAAATTATGAGCGGCATGGATATATCCGAGACCCGGAACCCCCAGGACGGCAGGTGCCGTGTCCGCATGGGCAAAAACGAGTATGACATGCGTGTCTCAACCGTGCCCACGTTCTACGGCGAAAAGCTCGTTATGCGTATCCTGGACCAGAGTGCCGGATCAATCGGTCTTGAAAACATCGGTTTCTGCCAGGAAGATTACGACAAGATTATAACGGCAATAACGCAGCAGCAGGGGATTATTCTCGTAACGGGTCCTACGGGAAGCGGTAAGTCTTCGACGCTGTTCAGCATCCTGGAAGTCCTTAAGTCCGAGACCAAGAATATAATCACGGTCGAGGATCCTATAGAATATGATATCACGGGCATTAACCAGATGCAGGTTAATGAGAAGGCCGGGCTTACCTTCGCATCGCTTTTAAGGCACATCCTCCGCCAGGACCCCGACGTGGTGATGGTCGGTGAAATCCGTGACGAGGAAACCGCCGAAATAGCGTTCCATGCCGCTATGACGGGCCATCTTGTGCTTTCAACTCTACATACCAACGATGCTCCCACGACGGTCATACGCTTGAGGGAGCTTGCGGTCAGCCCTTATCTTGTAGCCGCTTCGCTTAAAGCGGTAGTAGCCCAGAGGCTTGTCCGCACAATTTGCTCCAAATGCCGCGAAGCGTATCCCGCTCCACGGGAAGTTGTCGAAATGCTCGGCATGGACTATTCCGATGATCTGAAATTTTACAAGGGAAAGGGTTGTAAGACCTGCGGGTTTACCGGTTATCACGGAAGGACAGGCATTTTCGAAGTCCTTACTCTTGACGATAAAATCCAGGATTTGATTTACAAGGAAGTATCGACTATAGAGCTTGCCGATGCGGCGTCCAAACAGGGCATGAAATTCCTTATGCAGGATGCGATGAACAAAGTCAAAAAAGGCATAACGACGCCGGAAGAAGTCCTTCGCGTAATATCACGGGCCGAAATAATACAACACGGCAGGGTATGCCCGCGTTGTAATACGCGCATCCAGCTCGATTATACGGTCTGTCCCAAGTGTGGTCTTGATCTTGAGAAGAGAAAATGCCCCAACTGCGGCAAGGAGCTTGAGGAAGGCCTGGATATCTGTCCGAATTGTGACGTTCCCAAAGCTTCCATCGATATTTCTCAAAGGCAGCCTGCCATGGCAATGTCTGCGGGAGTTATTCCGCCTCCCGGCGCCCCCGTTAATGTCTCTCCGGTCCAGGTGCAGGAAGCTCCTCCTTCTGCGGCTGTCTGTCCGAATTGTGGGGCCGATGTTGACCCCAACTGGGTTAGATGTGCATTTTGCGATCATGTTATCGCGGAAAAAGCCGATGAGCCTGATCCTGCAGAAGAGCGGGAGTGCCCCGGCTGCGGCAGGATGTTGAGTTCAGACTGGGTATCCTGCCCGTTCTGCGGAGCTTCGTTCGTTACAAAGGAAGAACCCGAGCCTGAACCTGTCGCCGCTCAACCACAGCCTTCGTACCAGGCAGGGTTGTATCAGCAGGCGCCTCCATACCAGCAGCAATATCAGCCGCCTTATCCCCAGGCGTATCCTCCGCCGATGGGCTACCCGGCATACGGACAGCCCGGTTATTACCAGCCGGCTCCTTATGCTCCCCCCGCCCCTTATCCTTACCAGTATCCTCCTGCGCCACAGACTTATCCTGCGGCCCAGAAGGTATGTCCTTCATGCAACCAGCCCGTCAATCCCCAGTGGAGGCTTTGCCCGTATTGTGCTGCAAATCTAGGGCAGAATATGGTGCAACAGGGAGCAGTCTGCAGCAATTGTAAAAGTCCGCTCCAGCCCGGGTGGAAAATTTGTCCTTCATGCGAATCGCCTGTAGAGGCGGCCAAGCCCCAGGCTTATTCAAAATGCCCTTCCTGCAATTCGCAGGTTAAGGCGGAATGGAAAATGTGTCCCACCTGCGCGATGCCTTTAACCGCTCCTTCTTACGAATCAAGTGCGAAAAAAGAGCAGATGTGTTCCAAGTGTTCGGCAAAATTGAACCCGGAATGGGCCGCCTGTCCTTTCTGCCAGACACCGGTGGGTGTTGCCAAAAAAGAAGAAACCGGCAATTCCTGCCCGTTCTGCGGCGCCAGGGTGGAGGCTGGATGGAATTTCTGTTCCAACTGCCAGAGGAGAATCGATACCAGGGAGATGGACAAGGGATTGCCGCCAAAACCCGTCATACCTGAACCACAAGTTGAGGCGGAAGTCGTTCCCCTGAGAAAAGATAAATCCCGGACCAGGGACAAAAAAAGAATCCTTGTAGTGGACGATGAGGCCAAAATCCAGAACCTTTTGAAAAAAGTGCTCGAAAGCAACGGCTATGAAGTTGAGGTGGTTTCCGACGGCAGTCAGGCATTGCAGAAAATAACATCTTCAAGACCGGACCTTGTAATAACGGATACTACGATGCCCGGTTCGGACGGGTTCGAGTTGTGTTCGAGGATCAAGCAGAACTCCCAGCTTGCTTCTATCCCGGTCATCATGCTTTTCTCTTGGGAACATCCCGACCATGAATTGAAAGGCATGGAAGCGGGTGCTGACGATTTCATACAAAAGCCTCTATACCAGGATAAAATATTGACCAAAGTCAACCTCGTCCTGAAAAAATTCAAGAATGATCAAGCTTCCAAGGAAACCACCCTTGACAGGGTTCAAGAACAGGGCGGCTCAAGTCCTTCTCCCTGATAAATGAAGGGGGCCAACTGATTTAATTACTTTATTGGTTGTAAAAAGCTAGTTCAATAGCCTTATATGAAATATCGTCTTAGCGGATGGCTTTTTATATTATTCAAGATGATATAATTATATAGGATCATTATTTATCGGAGGATTCAGTGGCTCGCAAGCGTGTCGGCGAGTTGTTGCTGGATGCGGGTATTATAACCGAGGAGCAGCTTGCAACAGCTCTTAAAGAACAAAAAAATACGCGTGAGAAATTAGGCAAGATCCTGATTAATAGAGGTTTTCTAAACCAGGAGAAGCTTGCCGAGATACTGGCGCAGCAATCGGGTTTCCCTCTTATAAGCCTTGATGATATCTCGCTCGATTCAAATGTAATTAAAACCATACCCAAGAATTTCTGCCTGAATAACAAAGTTGTCCCGCTCTCGATTAAAAGCAGCAAAGTTACCCTTGCGGTGGCCGATCCCTTCGATGTTGTAACCGTTGACCTCGTGGCCCTGATGACGGGTTGTGAAGTTGAATTAAAAGTGGCTACCGAAGCAGATATTTTAAATGCCGTAAATAAATTCTACGAGGGCGATGAAGAGGAGATCAAGGTTGTTACTCACGATATTGCTGCCGAAGATCTTCCCGGGGAAATGGAGGGTGTTGAGGAAATCCAGTTCGCCCCCCTGTTTAATGAAACCCAGGAACAGGATCTTTCAAAAATCGATACCGAGAAAATCTATGTCCCCATGGATACCCTTCGCCTGGTGCCGAGGGAATTCTGTGTCAGGAACAAGCTTATCCCTCTTCGCAAAGGCGACAATTATTTGCTGGTTGCGATCGCCGACACTTCTGATGTCGTAACTCTCGATATGCTCAAGGTTATGACCGATTTCGAAATTAAAACGGTCCAGTTCCCCGCAAGCGCCATAGAAAATCTCCTGGAACGGCTCTATAGCAGTGAGATGGCAATCGACGAGTTGGTATCGATTATATCGAGTACGAGCAAGCTTGAGGTAGTCAAGGAAGACGAAAACGGACACTCGCTCGACGATTCGTCTAAAAGCGTCGATCTCCAGAATTTAAGGTCGGAAAGCGAAACCGGGCCTGTAATACGCCTGGTCAATTCCATTATCCTTAATGCAATCAAGGCTCGCTCATCCGATATTCATATCGAGCCGAGGGAGGCGGCGACGCAGGTCAGGTATCGTATCGACGGCCTTTTGAAGAACATAGCTTTTCTTCCTTCTTTCGTTCACCTCAAGCTCATCTCGCGCTTTAAAATCATGGCGGGCATGGACATTGCGGAATCCCGCGCTCCCCAGGACGGCAGGTGCCGCATAAGGATGAAGAAAAAAGAGTATGATCTCCGGATGTCAACCGTGCCTACTTTCTACGGCGAAAAGCTGGTTATCCGTATCCTCAACCAGGATGCGGCTTCGATAGGCCTTGAGAAGCTGGGGCTTGCACAAAAAGATTACGATGCCATACAGACCGCCATAACCGCACAGCAGGGGATACTCCTCGTAACGGGACCTACCGGCAGCGGCAAATCATCGACGCTTTTCAGCATCCTGGAAGTCCTCAAGTCCGAAACAAAGAATATAATCACCGTCGAAGACCCCATCGAATACGACATCGCCGGCATCAACCAGATCCAGGTGAATGAGAGAGCAGGGCTGACTTTCGCAACCGGCCTGAGAAGCATACTCCGCCAGGACCCCGACGTTGTCATGGTTGGAGAGATCCGGGACGAAGAAACCGCGGAGATAGCCTTCCATGCCGCGATGACCGGGCATGTGGTCTTATCTACTCTTCATACCAACGATGCGCCGACTACCGTCATAAGGCTGAAGGAGATGGGGCTGAGCTCTTACCTTATCGCGGCTTCTCTCAAGGTAATTCTCGCACAACGGCTTGTCAGGACGATATGTCCCGATTGTAAGGAAGATTATCCTGCGACTGAAGAAATGTGCGATATGCTCGGCATAGAGTGCGGGGAAGATATGAAATTTTACAAGGGAAAGGGTTGTAAAAATTGCGGGCATACCGGTTATCGCGGCAGGATCGGCATTTTCGAAGTGCTTGTCCTTGACGATAGTATAAGCGATCAGATTTACAGGGAAGCCTCTATCTCCGATATCAGCGAGGCCGCGCGAAGAAACGGCATGAAGCTGCTGATGGAAGACGCCATAGAAAAGGCGCTCAGCGGCGTCACCACCCCGGAAGAAGTTTTAAGAGTTATTTCCCAGGCTGAGATTGCCAAGCATTTTAAGACCTGTCCCCGCTGCAGCACACGCGTCAAGCCGGGCGTCTCCAAATGTCCCAAATGCGAGCTGACTCTTGAGAGGACAACCTGTCCTGGCTGCGGGAGAGTTCTGGATAAGGGAGTGGGAGTCTGCCCTTACTGCAGCACTGAAAAAACAGATAAGATTAAGCCCTTGAAAGATATGGAAGAGCCCGGCGTCCCCGCTCGGTTTGAGCCTGATGAAGTTGAAGAGCTTGTCTCAATGCCGGTTGACCCTGAAGCTAAAGAACTGCCGCCTTACCGGGAAGTACACATTAAGGAGACGCATCCGAAACAGCCGGCTGCGCATTATGTGCCGCCCGCTGCTCATCATGCGCCTCCGGAACAACAATATGATCCGGCTCCGAACCTCTGTCCCAATTGCTACCAGCCCGTGAACCCGCGCTGGCAGGTGTGCCCGACCTGCATGATGTCCCTTAAATATGCAGGCGGCCGCAAAGAACCGTTAACAGGCAGGATATGTTCGATTTGTTCGGCAAGCTTGAACCCGGAATGGGCCGCGTGCCCCTTCTGCCAGACCCCGGTCGTTTCCGGGAGGCGGACAACAAGGGGAAGATGCTGTCCTTTCTGCGGAGAAGAAGTTGAAAACGGATGGAATTTCTGCCCGAACTGCCATAACAGGATAGATACCAGGGGGATGGAAAAAGGCGTTCCTCCCAGATCTCTTGCTTACCCCCAGGGTGGCGAAGGTGAAATCATACCTTTCAGGAAACCCCAAACTTTTAACCTTTCGCCTTCCGTCAACGGTAAAGGTAAGAGAAGAACCCAGGACGACGACCAGGATATGGAGGTTCTCATAAAAAAAGTACAGGGATATAAAAGTTTCGAAGCGGCCATAGTAACCGAAGGGTATGAACAAATACAGAAGATTAACCATATAAATTCCGAGCCGGAAGATATCCTCCATCCGAAGAAAAAAGGCCGTTCGGCAAGCTGAAAAAAATATCGACAACCGGAGCGCGCTTTAATTAATAATTATACCGGGCCTTAATCCCCGGCATTTTCCAGGCTGTCATGCAATGCATACCCGGATTTTTGCGCTTCAGCCCGTCTCAGCGCTTCCAGGACATTGGGCGGCAGGTTCCTGTTGACGCCGGGAGGAAGCGCTTCATTTTCATCGACGAGGGGCATTTCTTTTGCTTTTTGCCTGGGTGGCTCCTGATGAATATCGGTTTTACGGATTTTACCGGGCAGGGGAGAAGCCGGCTCCGGCTCGTTTTTACTCTTGATTTCGGAAGGCACAGGGAACTTCTGGAGCGTGCCGGCAGGCACGAAATCTATCTCCGCCTCTTCAAGCCCGGCCGGGATTGAATATTTCGGGGCAAGGGCAAGCCTGCTGCTTATATGCTCTATTAACGATAATACCTTGTAGGCGTGCCTTTCCCGCAGCGTTTCGAAATCTTCTCTTCTCATGTTGCCTTCGAACATGTAGCGCATTGCAAGCTGGCTGCCCTGCTTTTTCGGACCCGACGCTTTCCTTTCTTCCCCGTGGAGCGGGTTCCCGACCACCTCGTTGTACAAGATCGCCGCAATTTTTGGTTCCGTGGCCTTCAATTCGACTGTCCGCAGCGATTCGTAACTCAATTCGATCCAGGCGGCCCTGGCCTGGGTTTTGGTTATCGACTCGGATTTTGTCAGGTTCTTCTGGTCTTCGTCAATCTGGTCCGAATATAAAGGCGTTACCTTGAAAACATTCTGCCCCAGGACGGCTATCGCCATCCTGTCGGAAGGCCGGATATGATCCTCCCTTATGGCGTAATCTCCGTGGAGAAAAAGAAATACCATGTCGTGATACTTCTGAGAAAGCCTGGCGGCAACCCCATAATCCGAAAGAGGAACCGGGTACTCGTCAAGAAGCTTGAATAAAAGATCGTATAGCTTCTTGCCTTCCCCGACTCTCTTCATGAAAAGCTTGTTAACAAGGCGGGAGCCCTCAAGCCTGTATTTGAAATAATTGTCCGGGAACCACGGTGGAGCTTTCAGGCGGCGCAGATCGGTAAAAAACCTTTCGATACACTCACCCAGCCTTACGTGGGACTTCCGGTCCACTTCCTCGTCGATGACCAGATCCCCCCATGCCAGGTCCCTGCATGCCTTCGTCAGGAATATGGCGAGCCTGTTGTAAAAGCCTACGGGCCTGTTGCCTATCGGGTTGGCAATACACAGGACGCCGTGTTCTTCGAGGGACTGGTGGAGCCTGAAATCTCCGAATTTGGTGTACAGGAGCCTGAGCGTAGGCTCGTTGGACTCGTGTTTTCCGGTAAATAAAAGCATCCTCGGGTTCACCCTCTGGATGGCCTCGTTAAGCTGCATTATGGACTTCGGATAAAGTATCATTTTAAATATCCTGTCTCACCCGGACCGGTATAGATCATGATAAGCGGCCGGAGCTTCTTTGCCCGATTTTTTTATAAATTATAAGCGCCGGTTATCCGCCAATCACCATGACCTTCCATTGAATAAAATGAGAGACCTCTCTTTTTTCTCTCCCGTTGATTATATCCCTTTAACGCTTCTGAAAGTCAACCGTACTTTGTTACTAGTAATAGAACGAGATTCATTTTTTTGTCATCCCTGCGAATGATGCTGTCTGAAAAGCTCTCCAAAATATCATTTCCCTCCAGGGGAGGGGAATTGACTTTTCCCCGGATTTATAGACAGCTTCGAAGGCCGGAAATCCTATTGTTGTTTTAATCTGAGTGTGTTATATTTTTTCGGTATCATGCTAAGCGGGGAGTATTCAGGATGATTATAAAGAATTTATCATGCCGGGAACAGGAGCTTGAATTTTCAAAAAAAATATGGTCTCATTCATGGCCTGCGTTAATAATCCTGGCTTTTCTTTTTCTTGTCTTTGTGCCCGGATGCTCACAGAAAGCCGATGTTTCCAAATCCAAACAGTTATATGATAAGGCGTTCGAATTAGCACGGTACGGCAAGTTCGACGACGCTCTCAAGCTTGCAAAGGAAGCCGGGGCGGCCGATAAAAACAATATCGATAACCAGGTGCTTCTGGCCCGGTTGTACCTGGAGAAAAGCAATACCAGGAAAGCCGCCGGGGTCATCGATAATATTTTGAAGTTGAACCCTGAGGACGGCAGGGCCATGTCTCTCCTTATTACAATCGCGGAAGACGAAAGGGATTTTCAGAGGGTTACGGACATTGCAAATAAAATTCTGAGCAGGCCCGGCGCTACGCCCGATCTCAGGAAAGACGCCTATATTTCGCTGGGCCAGGTGGGGTTTTTCAGGCAGGATTACGAGTCTGCAGAAAAATATTACAACCTTGCATTGGAAGCAAATCCCGAAGATAAAAGCACCCTGCTTCATCTTGCAAAGCTGGCGGAAGCAACCAACCGGTATGATAAATTCTGGGCGATAATGAAAGAAGCCGAAAAATACAAGGACACTTTCGAAAGAGAAAATATCAGGGAGTTCTATCACTGGATGGGTCATGCTTATGTTTCCCGTGGCGATACGGACAAAGCTCTCGAGAATTACAAAAAAGCCCTCGATATTGACAGCGGCGACTCTTACGCCAGGATCCACGTGGTATGGATGTACATGGAAAAGCTGGATTACGACAATGCCGTTAAATATTTCGGAGACCTCCCGCAGGCTTCGCCCTACGACGATTACGTCGTCGAAGCGCTTACGAATCTTTATTGTAACGAGGGCAGGTATTACCGGGCCGTAAAAGTTTACGAAAACGCAATCGGCAAAAACAAGGAAAGGTTTAACATGTCATGGGGCATCGGGCGGTTGTATATTGAGCTGGGCTTGTATGACAAGGCCGGGGAAGTTTTTAATTACTACACCGGTAAATTCCCCCACTATTCGGAGGGGCATATCGGGCAGGCCATGTTGTATCTTGCAAAGGGCGACGAAAAAAAATCCGAAGAAGTTTACAAAGAGTGGGGGCAAAAGCTTCCCGAACACCGGCTTAATGAGAAATATTTTAACAGGGCCGTCATTTATCTCCGCCACCTGGGCAACCTGGAAAAAGCTGAGGAGAACCTTAAAGAATACATGAAAAGGGCGCCGTCCGATCCTTATGAATCTTTATTGATGATGGCGACGTTGAGGCTCAAACAAAACCGCCCGCAGGAAGCTGAAGAGTATGTCAAAAAAGCGCTTCAGCGGGCAAAGCCCGAATATTTCATTTTGCTGGAGGCCGCAGGGGTCTATGCTAGCGCCGGCAATGCCGATAAGGCCGTTGAATACATAAATAAGGCAAAGCCGGGTATCGATAAGCTGTCGCCGCCTGTGAGGGCGGGGATGTATTTTCGCTGTGCATTTAACCTGTGGGGATTGGGCAAACTTGATGAAGCTAAAAAATACGCCGAAGAATCTCTCAGTCTTGACCCTGGGCTTGTCGATTCGATGGTAATGCTGTCATATATTTACAGTGAAAAAGGCGATAAGGAAAAGGCGGCGGCTATCCTGGATCAGGCGTTGAAGCTGGAGCCTGAAAACGAGCAGGCCATGTTTGCAAAAAACAACCCGGATAAAATCAACCCGTTTATGTACCATCCGAAATAAGTAATTTTGGGCCTGATAAGATCGCCACGGCAGGGGAGCGGTTTGAAAAAGAGCGCTTCGATACGGCGCTTTTTTTACGAAGCGAAAAGGTCTTTTCCCGCTATGAGGGCGAGCCTGTAGCTTTCTTTCCCAAGTCCCGCTATGGTGCCTTTACAGACAGGCGCAACTACGCTTTTCGAGCGGAAGTCCTCCCTTGCGAAAATATTCGAGATATGGACTTCTATGACCGGGACGCTTATCGCCTCTATGGCATCCCTTATTGCGTAGCTGTAATGGGTGAAGGCTCCGGGGTTCAATACCACGAAAGATACCCGTTTGCGGCAGTTCTGGAGAGCTTCCACCATTTCTTTCTCGCCGTTACACTGGATGAACTCGGGTTCAAGATCGAGTTCGGCAGCAAGCCCTGCAAGTTCTTTGTTGAGATCTTCCAGGCTCGGCGCCGGGTATATGTCGGGCTGCCTTTCGCCCAGGAGATTCAGGTTGGGGCCGTTCAGAATGAGAACTTTATTCATTTCGATGCCTCCTGCCGTTAATCAGCTCAGTGTAATATACTGGCTCTGTAGCTGGTCGAGGATGCGCTGTCTTGTTTTGAGGAGATCGACTATTTTGCGCGCGGCTTCATTCGGGGTAAGGTTTGTAGTGTTAACCCGGATGGTTATCTGCTTGTAAACGGGTTCTCTTTCGTCAAGCAGTTCTTTCACCCTGCGCGCCACCGGCTTTTTGCCCGTGACGAGGGGCCTGTGATTTTTTCTGGCAAGCCTGCTGACGAGTTCTTCCTGCCCGGCTTCCAGGCCTATTATCAGGCCGGTGGAGCGGAAAGCTTCGCGGACCTCGAGATCGAGGATGGTGCCGCCGCCTGTAGCTACTACCTTGTTATAAGAATGCGCGATTTCCAGCGCAAGTTTTTTTTCTTCGTCCCTGAAAAATTCTTCCCCGTGCTTTTCGAATATTTCCGAGATCTTCATGCCGAGGCGTCTTTCCAGCACCTGGTCCATGTCTATGAATTTGCGTCCCATCAGGCGGGCAAGCTCTTTGCCCACCGTACTTTTGCCCGTCCCCATAAAGCCTGCAAGGTAAATATTTTTTCTCATAACCTCTTTATAGCGTCTTTATAGGCTTCAAAATTCCGCAGGGTTTCGTTCAGGCTGTCGCCGCCGAATTTTTCCAGGTATGCGTCGGCAAGAACCAATGCCGTCATCGTTTCGGCGATAACCACGGATGAAGGGACGGCACAGGTATCAGAGCGGTAATAAGGTCCCGGGGCCGACTGCTTTGTTTCAAGGTTAACCGAAGGGAGGCCGTTCTTCAATGTCGGTATGGGTTTTAAAGCTGCTCGAAGCGTGATCATTTCACCGTTGCTGAGGCCGCCTTCTATGCCGCCTGCCAGGTTCCCCTGGTGATAATAACTTGCACCCCCCCAGAAGATCGGGTCATGCGCCTGGCTTCCTCTCATTTTCGCCTGGCTGAACCCTTTGCCTATCTCCACGCCCTTTACCGACGGGATGCTCATCAAAGCCGCCGCCAGCAGCGCGTCAAGCCTTTTATCGGGATCCCCTATTCCGCCTATCCCCGGAATTACACCCTTAACCGCCACCCTGACGGTACCGCCGAGCGTATCGTTGCTGTCGGCGGCGATTTTCAACTCGTTTGTCATCATCTGGGCCGCTACCATGTCCGGGCACGCAACGGGAGTTTTCTTGATAAATTCCGTTATGGTATCAAAATCTTCGGTTATTTCGAAATCCGTCGAGATACTGCCGATTGATTCCACCCAGCCGGTAATTTTCACGTTGAAATGTTCAAGGAGTTGGATACAAAGAGTCCCGCCCAGGACTCTGATAGCCGTCTCTCTTGCAGAGCCGCGCTCGGCGGCTACATCGATATCATGGGTGCCGTATTTCAGGGCGCCTGCAAGATCGACGTGGCCGGGCCGCGGGATCCTCTGGTGGCGAAGCTCTCTCGATGCGTTTTTGATCATGAAACCTATGGGGCCGCCCGTAGTTTCGCCGATCATAACGCCGCAGATTATCGTAAAGTTGTCAAACTCGAAGTTTGAACGCTCACCCCGGCCTGCTCCCATTTTTCTCCGCGCCAGGTTGAGCTTTATCTGGTTGAGATCAACTTCCATGCCCTGGGGGATTCCTTCAAGGATTCCGGCAAGGCCGTAACCGTGAGATTCCCCGCCATAAGTGAGCTTGACTCTCATTATCTATCCTTTCATAGCGTTCCATGCCGCCCATTTCATTAAAGAAACGGGCGCCGGTTCACCAAGCCATATCTCGTAAGACAGGGCGGCCTGATGAATCAGCATCCCCAGTCCCCCGCAGGCCCTTGCCCGCTTCGTTTCCGCCTCGAACAAGAACCTTGTCCGGAGAGGATTATATACCAGGTCATAAGCAACCCATCCCTGCCTGAGGTTATCCGGCAGGATCGCAGGGATCCCGTCGATATCGGGATACATCCCCACCGGGGTGGCGTTTATAATAATATCGATCCCCGGTCCGAGGGATTCCCATGCCTTATTATCTTCTATCCTGTGTGAATAAAACCCTGTATGAGGGAAACCCTCCGAAAAAAATTCTATAATTCCATTTGCCTTCGGAGTTTTCCTTGCGAAAAAATGAAGTTCGCCGATATTCCTGGTCAGCAGGGCATACGCGATGCTCCGGGCGGCTCCCCCGGAACCCAGAATGACCGCGGTTTTGCCCTCTATAGGCTCTCTCACTTCTTCCTGCCATGCTCTTAAAAAACCGCCGACGTCGGTGTTGTATCCTATCGCGCGGCCTTCTGAAAATTTTATCGTATTCACTGAACCGGTTATCATCGCGGTTTCATCTTTTTCATCGATTAATTTGGCGACGGATGTTTTGTGCGGGATGGTAACATTGACCCCTGCCATGCCCAGCACATTAAGGCCTTTTATAGCCGCATTCAGCTTTGCAGGCTCGACCTGGAAAGGGAGATAGATGCAGTCCATATCCTGCTTTTTGAAGCAAGTGTTGAAAATAACGGGCGATATGCTGTGCCCCAGGGGGTAGCCTAAGATGCCTAGAACTTTCATAATCCGCAGGCTCCTCCCAGGATTTCCCAGAAGCCGGGGAAAGAGACCTCTACACACTCCGCGTCTTCCAGCATGACGCCGTCCTTCGAGATCATCCCCGCGACAGCCATGCTCATTGCTATCCGGTGATCCCCGTAGCTTCGGACTCTCCCGCCCTTTATCGGGACAGGTCCTTCTATCTCAAAACCGTCATCGAGTACGTTTACCGTAACTCCCAGATCCGACAGGCATTCGGCTATTGCAAAGATCCTGTCGGTTTCCTTGAAGCGCAGCTCTCCTGCTCCGGTAACCCTGGTTACGCCTTCGGCCTGCGTGGCGATTACTGCAAGAAGCGGGAGTTCATCGATAAGCCTGGGCACCTGTTCCCCTTCGATATCGATCCCGTGGAGCTTGCTTGTTCTTATAAGTATGTTGCCCGAAGGCTCCGGCCCTTCTTCATCGGATGGGGTAATCGTAATATCGGCGCCCATCCTCACGAGCACGTCGAGGAAGCCTGTCCGCGTGTGGTTCAGCCCGACCTTTTCTATTTCGATCCTGCTGTCGGGGGTCATGGCCCCTGCCGCTATGAAATACGCCGCAGATGAAATGTCGCCCGGGATTTCCAGGTTGAAGCCGGGGAAGCCGTCTATGTCGCCTTCCACTTCCACCCGGTGCCCTATTCTGATCATCGGTATCTCAAGGTAAGAAAAAAGGTTTTCGGTATGATCCCTGCTGGCGGAGGTTTCGACGACTACGGTGGTGCCTTTCGCATACAACCCTGCGAAAAGGATCGCCGATTTGACCTGTGCGCTGGGGACGGGAGTATGATATTCAATCCCCGTAAGCTTACGCCCCTGTATTGCGATGGGAGGCAGCGCGCCGTTCTCTCTCCCGAATATAAGCGCTCCCATGTGCCTCAGAGGCTCTACGACTCTTAACATCGGGCGGCGGTTCAACGACTGGTCCCCGTTCATTACGGCAAAGATATTCTGTCCTGCCAGAATCCCCGATAAAAGGCGTATCGTGGTTCCTGAATTGCCGACGGGAAGAATACAATCCGGTTCGCTGAAGTTTCTCATCCCCATACCTGAAAGGTGCATGGTTTCCTGCCCGTTCCGCAAAGATGCTCTCAGCCCCATAATCTGAAGGCATGCAAGGGTTGAATAACAGTCGGCACACGGGCAGAAGCCGGTTATCGTGCTTTCCCCTTCAGCCATTGTCGCGAGCATAAGCGCGCGGTGAGTTATCGATTTGTCGCCCGGCACCCTGAGCCTTCTCTTTATGGATTTTGCCGGGGCAATAAATATCTCCAATATTCCTCCGAAAATAAAAAAATCTTCAACATTTCAATTCGCTGTCGTTTCGAATTTTCCCCTTTGCCGGGCTTTTCAATTATCATGCGGAAGGAATTGAAGCTATGTTGTAGAAGCTCTATCCAGTTCGAAATATTTAGTTGGAGGAAATGATTATGAAAAAGTTGATACCTGTTATTCTGGTTTGTGCAATTATCCTGGCATTTGCTGCGATGCCCGCCGTTGCCGCCGATGATAATGCCAAGGGGAATGAAATATTCATCGGTGTATGGTCGGCTGACTTGCAGGGTTCGGTCAAATCCGGTACCACATCAATCAATGTGAAAGACGACCTGGGTTTCAGCACGAAGAGCACCCTTTATGCAGGGGCGAAGTTCGACCTCAGCAAAAAGTGGAATTTGAGCCTCGGATATTACGACCTGAGTTATTCGGCCTCCAGCAGGATTAACAAGGCGATTAACTTCGAAGGCAAGACTTACCCGGCAAATGACGTCATCGACGGCGAGCAGAAATTCTCGGTACTCGAAGGGATGCTGGGTTATAAGCTGATGCAGACCGACGACAGCTTCCTTTCGCTCATCTTCGGCATCAAGTCGATGTCCGTGAAGACGAAGCTTTCCAGCGCCTCCCAGGGAGCTACCGAATATTCGATAACCGCGCCTGTCCCGGAAATAGGCTTTGCAGGGCAGACCGCTATGGGGGACAAGGTGGATTTCTACGGCGAAATCCGCGGCATGAGCGTCCACACCGGCGGGGTTACAGGCAGCACGCTGGATTATGACTTCGGGTTAAAATTCGATGTAGGGAATAACGGCGGCCTTAAATTCGGTTACAAGTATTCCAAGCTGAACGCCAAGAAGGATGATCAGAACCAGGAAGGGGACCTTTCATATTTCGGCCCTCACCTGGATCTGATGTTCAGATTCTAGCCTGAAAACAGGTTTTTCAGGAGACAAAAATCAAATCGGGATTAATGCGAAGGAGTGCTTGCAGGCACTCCTTCAATATGGTATAAAGATATATAAATTGCCGGAGTGGCGGAATTGGCAGACGCACGGGACTTAAAATCCCGGGGGCGGCGACGCCCGTGTGGGTTCAAGTCCCTCCTCCGGCACTTTTATTTATGCGGAAAAAATATACAACCTTGCGGGTTAACGGTACATGCCGGATGAGGATTTCGCCGCTCCTATAAATTCCGGCAGGACACCCATAATCTCCCTCCGAATCCTACCTTATGCCTGCAGCGCCTCATGATGAAAAAATAGAATCCCAGGGTCGCCGGACTGGCAATCGAGGTTCTCAAGGAAAACGGCCGGATCGCCGCCCGTTCCTCCTGTTACTGCTTCTCTTGGCCGTTACAATACTTACCTGGCAAATGCAACCATTCATCAAATCCGGCATCGGTTACATTGTTTTTCTATTCCGGTATCCCCATCCTCACGGCTCTTCCGTCCCTTTTTCGGCGGAAAACTTTTCACTTAATCAAATATACCGCCTCCTCAAACTCGAAGAAGGCGATTATATCTACCGGCGTTACTGGCAAAAATTGTTGCCCCGCTCGATGAGCATGAAAAAAAACGGCGTCTTAAAACCCGATTATTACAGTGTCCCTGACATGGAAAACGAGACTGTGAAAAAAACCTCCCCGGCCCTGCTGTTTTTCAGCAACAGCCCCGAGATCCTCAATTCAGGGATGCTTCCCGGAGGCAAAGCCGTCGCTGCCAGGGCGGCGCTCAAGCCGGGGATAAGCCGGATAATGGTCTCTCATATAAACAAAAGCCGGGATTTCCTGAGCCTTTTCCTGGCGATCCGGAATACCGGGCCGAAGCCCTCTGTTTTAACCATCACGAAAAAAAGCTCGGTACAAAGCAACCGGGGCAATGGCATCGTTATGAGCTTCCTTGAGGCGGGTGCGAAGGCCCAGCTTGATTTTCAAAACGATTCGAGAAAAGAGATCGTCAGCCTGAAAAAAAACGGTATCCGGAAAATAAAAATCGCGGAAAATTTTTTACAGGGGGCGGTGGGTATCTTTGAGATTGAAACAGATAAGCCCCTGGTTTTTTCGGTGGTTGTTACCGCCGGGGATACCGGCTTCGATGCCGGAGACCTTTCCCGCATGGCCGTCCTGCCGCCGGACAACCGTATCATGCGCGGTGTATTCGCCCGCCCCGATTACCGGGTGGGTGCGCTTTACAACCCTGCCGACGGCGGGATAAAAAAATATACTTTCGGCGGCGGCCGGTGGTCTGATAAGGAAAATACCATGACCGGCTGCAGTTGGCTCGAAGGTCTGGATGAAACCGGGGCCTTCGAAAAGCCGCTGAAGGTGGTAAACAAGGGGAATTACGGCTCCGTCTATGATTTCACATTGAAGATAAACAATCCGCCCGGCTCGAAATACCGGAGAGTCATGCTGGTTGCCGTTGGAGCCGGCGGCGAAGGCAGCATAACCGCCGCGGGAAAGCAGGCCATGATCCCTCCGGGCGGTGCAGTTGTGCTTTTCAATGAAACGGTGGATGGGGAAAGAGAATATAAGTTGGAGTACAACTATGTAGCAAATTCCTTCGCTCCAGTCCACCTGCTGGCCATACCGTTCGAGCGTTAGAAGGGGAGTGATGGTGGCGGGAGTTCAGTATGTCCACAAAACCGGTGGAGCAACAAGGGAAGAATTTGCATTAGATGGAATTAATAAAATAGGGGGATAGATTATGCAGGATAGAGATTTGAGAAAGAAATTAATGATATTACTCTTGATATTGGCCGGGGTGCTTCTTAGCGATGTAAGCCCGGCTTTTTCCGCGAATAATATCGCGCCATTGAATCAATTATGGAAAATTGGTCTTGATAGAAATGTAAGAGAAACTACTATATCAAAAGGAGGAGAAGGATTTGTTGTCAGCCTACAGGGCATATTAGACCCTGAAGATAGAACGATTTATATTAACGGTACTATGCTATATATAGATCCCAATTTGGGAAAAGTGAGATGGAAATATACAACATCCCACACAATAGATATCCCAGAAATCTCCTCCGATGGAGACCATGTTCTTGCAGGTGAGTTATTTTACGAGTTTAATCGCGATGCTCTTTTTTTCGATAAGAGCGGGAATCTCTTATGGAAGATCAAGGATGTCGGCGAATGTGATCTTTCCGAAGACGGCAAATATATACTAGTTATACCAGGTCCTTCAGCTGCTATTGATTATGTAGGTTTATTTGATTCCAAAGGAAAATTAATCTGGAAGAAGAGTGAATCTAAGAGTGGCTTTTATGCCTGCATGTCTTTCGACGGCCGTTATATCATGACCGGGACCGGTATAGTTTTTGATAGGCTGGAAAATATCGAGTGGAAAATAGATGAGTTAATAGCAAATATTTTTGTAGGGTCAAGAGGCATTTTTTCCAATGATAGTTCTTTTTTTATTTTTCCGAACGGAGAGGCGTATGATTTGAAAGGGAAATTTTTAAGAGTTTATGACGGAAACGTTGGGATAGAAGAATATACTATAATGTCATTTAATGATAAATATGTATTGAGATTTGATAAAAAGCCGCCTTATACAATATAAGTGGGAAATTGCTCTGGAAAATTGATATGGGAAAAGATATTCAGCGCGCCGTGATTTCCGCAAAATTAGGGTATGTAATTCTTGGTGTAAAAGTTGATGATAACCATTCCAAGCTAATCTTCCTCGATCTCAAAACAGGCAAGAAAATCGGCGAAAAGGTTTATGAAGGCGAGGGAGGAATCCATCTTGTCATGCCGGGAGATGAAAAACATCTCGCCGTCGCCTGCGGCAAAAATATATATTATTACGAGTTATTGAGCCGAAAATGAGAAGATTTCTTATTATCTGTGCTTTTCTTGCAATACTTGGTTGTATTTTAATTATTCCGGCTTTTTCCGCGAATAATATCACGCCATTGAAGCAGTTATGGAAAATCGGGGTAGATAACGATGTGAACGGCATTGGAATATCAAATGGAGGAGAAGGGCTTGTCGCAAGTATTCATGGCGTGCCGGCTACTAAAGAGGTCGCCCCTGAATTTATTAATGGGAGCCTGATATATATAGAACCCGATTCGGGGAAAATAAAATGGAAATATACAATCCGCCATTTAGTGTATGATTTAAAAATTTCCTCCGGGGGAGATTATGTTCTGGCGGGCGCGATTTTAGGTGAGTTTGCTTTAGATGCTCTTTTTTTCGATAAGAGCGGGAATCTATTATGGAAGATTGAGGATGTCGGCGGATTGGAGCTTTCCGAAGACGGTAAATATATCTTAGTTATGCCTGGTATGTATTCCAAGACTGATTATACAGGCTTATTCAATTCCGAGAGGAAATTAATATGGAAGATAAGTGAATCCGAGGGCGGCTTTTATGCTACCATGTCCCCCGATGGCCGTTATGTTATGACCAGAAACGGTATAGTTTTTGACAGACTGAAGAATATTGAATGGAAAATAAATGAGGAGATAGCAGATGAACTTGTAAGGTCATCAGGGGCGATTTCCAAAGACAGTTTATTTTTTATATTACCTGACGGTAAGGCTTATGATTGGAAGGGGAAACATATAAGAGTTTATAATAGTGATATAGGAGAAAGAGGAAGGATTGTAATATCTTTTAATGATAAATATGTACTGAGATCTAATGATAAAGCCGCCCTGTACAACGCAAGCGGGAAATTGCTCTGGAAAATTGATATGGGAAAAGGAATTCAAGACGCAGTCATTTCCACCAAGTCAGGTTATGTAATTCTTGGTGTAGGAGTTGATGATAAGCACTCCAAGCTCGTCTTTCTTGATCTCAAAACAGGCAAGAAAATCGGCGAAAAGGTTTATGAAGGCGAAGAATATATCCACCTCGCCATGCCGGGAGATGAAAAACACCTCGCCATCGCCTGCGGCAAAAATATTTACTACTACGAACTGCTGAGCCGATGAAGGAAATTTTGAAGAATACCCCAGGCTCTCTGCCTGTTTATGCAGTTTATTGCAATTTCATCGGCCTTTATGATAGAGTTATATTTGAAATTTAATTAGCAGGGGGGCTGGTTTGTAATGCATCCGTGGCATGATGTCGAACCGGGGGACAAGGTCCCGGAAATTTTCAATGTGGTTATCGAGATCCCGAAAGGGTCCAAAAATAAATACGAGCTTGACAAGCGTTCCGGCCTCCTGCGGGTGGACAGGGTCCTTTTTTCATCGTTGGTTTATCCCGCAAATTACGGCTTCCTGCCACAGACGTATTGTGACGACGGCGACCCCCTGGATGCCCTCGTTCTCGGCCAGGAGCCGGTTCATCCCCTTACCATCGTTACCGCCAAGGCAATCGGTTGTATGAGGATGCTGGACGAAGGAAAAATCGACGACAAGATTATCGCCATCCATATAAACGATCCCGAATACGCCGGTTATACAGACATTTCACAGCTCCCGGAGCACAAGCTCCGCGAGATCAAGCGCTTCTTCCAGGACTACAAGGCCCTTGAGAATAAGACCACCGAGGTCGAATATTTCCAGGGCAGGATGGACGCCCTTAACATAGTCAGGGACAATATCGAGATGTACCAGAGAGAAAAAGCCCGCCTTCAACCTAGAGATTAGGGATTAGAGATTAGGGATTAGAGATTGGACGGGCGAGGCAACCCCGCCCCTACAACGGGAAACTGAAAACCGGGCGGGCGAGGCAACCTCGCCCCTACAGCGGGAGACTGAAAACCGGGCGGGCGAGGCAACCTCGCCCATACAACGGGAAACTAGAGACTAGACTAGAGACTGGGCGGGCGGGAAAACCCCGCCCCTTGTACAACCATCCCCTCCTCATTATTAAAGGGATTTATAAGTTTGTGGAAAAATATTATATATACGGTTTCTTAGCGAGGCAGCCGGGGAAATTTTCAGGGGGGGGTGAATCGATATTCGAAATTCGGCAATTCCAATAATCGAAATAGCATCTGAATTTTCATTCGCCGCCCGCTCTCCCGAAAATCCCTGGACGGAACCGGCCGTTGTCGATTATATTTATATCGGCGGCAAAACGGAGATCCGTAAGCCGATCCCGGCTGTTACCGGGGGTTGGAGGCACAGGCCGGCATGAAAATTAAAATCTCATATATGAAGCTTATCCTGGTCGGGGCAAGCCTGGGGATCTTATACTGGATTATCCAATCCGCATTGGATGCTTTCGTTTTTTACGAGACCGGGTTTTTCAGCCACCTGATCCCTTCGGATCCCTACCAGGTCTGGATGCGCTTGATAATCATCGGTTTCATAATCGGTTTCAGCGTATATGCCCAGGTGCTTATTTACAGGTGGAGACATGCCGAGGAAACGCGCAGGAAAAGCGAGGAATGGCTGTACACCATGCTCCAGAGCATGGGCGAAGCGGTGATAGCCACAGATACGAAAGACAAGATCACATTTATGAACCCGGTGGCCGAAGACCTGACCGGCTGGAAAGAGAAAGAGGCGGCGGGAAAATCTCTGGATGAAGTTTTCAATGTCCCGGCGGAAAAGGATGCCTGGGGGCCGGCTCGTAAAGCCTTGCGGAAAGGCCTGTCGGCCGCCGAAGGTCAGAAAATATTGATAAGCAAAGACGGCCCGGGCCGTCCCATAGAAGAGGCCCGCGCCCCCATACGGGACGATGCGGGGAGTGTAATCGGCACTGTCATTATATTCCGTGACATATCCTACAGGGTACAGGCCGAAGAAAAACTCAGGACTAGCGAAGAAAAGTACAGGCTCTTATTTGCCAACATGAACGAAGGCGTCGCCCTCCATGAAATTTTATACGATGCCGACAGGGTGCCTGTAGATTATATCATTACAGACGTAAACCCCGCTTTTGAAAAAATCGTCGGGATAGCGCCTTCCGATGCCGTCGGGAAGAAAGCCACCGAGCTTTACGGCGTTGAACCGGCTCCCCACATCGATATTTATTCAAAGGTGGCGGAAACCGGGAAACCTGCTGCTTTCGAGACTTATTTCCCGCCGATGGACAAGCATTTCAGCATCTCGGCCTTCTCTACCGCCGCAGGGCGGTTCGCGACGGTTTTCTTCGACATCACAGCGCGCAAAAAAGCCGAAGAAAACCTTAAGAGGAAACAGGAAGAACTCCAGATTATACTGGATTCCGTCCCTGCGATGATTTTCTATAAAAACAGGATGAACAGGTTCATCCTTATCAACAATGCACTCGCCGAAGCTACAGGCCTGCCGAGGGAAGAGATTGAAAATAAAACCGCCTTTGAAGTATATCCCAGGCAGGCGGTAGATTATCTGAAAGACGATAATGAAGTCATGGATTCGGGAACCCCCAAGCGGGGCATTATCGAGCCCATGGAGACTACAACGGGGATTAAATGGCTCAGGACGGACAAGATCCCATACAGGGACGAAAAAGGGAATATAATAGGCATTTTAGGCTTTGCTCTCGATATTACGAAACAGAGACAGGCGGAAGAATCCATGCGGGAGAGTTGGGAATGGCTGTCCACTACTCTCAGGAGCATCGGCGATGCCGTGATCGCTACGGATACAGATGCAAAGGTTACGTTCATGAATCCCGTTGCCGAATCCCTGACCGGCTGGAAACAGAGAGATGCGGCAGGGAAGCCCCTGGAGAAGGTTTTCAATATTATAAATGAGAAAACCGGCAAACCCGTCGAAAGCCCGGTGGATACGGTCATCCGGGAAGGTGTAATAATAGGGCTTGCCAATCATACGGTATTGATAAGCAAGGACGGCACGAGGTATCCCATAGACGACAGCGGCGCACCTATCCGGGATGATAAGGGGAAAATCACTGGGGTCGTGATGGTTTTCCGGGATATCACCGAGCGCAGAAAATCGCTGGAAACCCTGCGGGAAAGCGAAGTAAAATACAGGTCTCTTGTCGAGGGTCTGAGCGATGCCATCTATCGCATGTCCCTGCCTGACGGCAAATATGAATACATGGGCCCAGCAGCCAATTCCGTATTCGGATACAACAGCGAAAAATTCCTGGACAATCCGCTCCTTATAAAGAAAATAATCCATCCCGATTATGCCCGGTATTTTGAAGACCGCTGGGAGGATCTTATTGAAGGCAGGGTGCCCCCCACCTACGAATACAAGGTCATAGATCCCGAAGGCAAAGAGAGGTGGATAATCCAGTCAAACAGGGGCATATATGACGATGCAGGAAAAATCATCGGCATAGAAGGCGTCTGCAGGAATATCACCGGGCGCAAGCATGCGGAAGAACGCATCCTACATCTTAATACCGCCATTCGCGCGATAAGGAACATCAACCAGCTCATCATCAGGGAAAAAGATCTCGATCAACTGCTCCAGAAGTCATGCGAAGCCCTGGTTGAATCTAAAGGCTATTATGATGCGTCGATTAACCTCCAGGACGGTGAGGGCAAATTTTTCTCCGCCTCCCAGCCGGAACAGGACAAAAAGGATCGTCCGATGCTGGAGATGATGGTCCACCTGGCGCATGAAGATAAAGTTTACGGGACGCTGTCGGCTTCGATACCAAGCGACCTGGTTGACGCGGAGGATCAGACGCTTCTTGTCGAGGTAGGCAATGATATCGCCTTTGCTTTATACGGCATTGAGGTGGAGAATTCCCGCAGGCGGGCTGAAGAGGCTCTTCTGGATGAGAAAAACAGGGTCAGGGAATATCTCGATATTGCCGGAGTCATAATCGTGGCCATCGATGCATCCGGTGTTGTATCTCTCATAAACAAAAAAGGCTGTGAAGTTCTCGGAGCCGCCGAAGCGGAAGTCCTCGGCAAAAACTGGTTTGATAATTTTATCCCCGAAAGACTGAGGGGAGATGTTAAAGAAACTTTTCATAAGCTGTTAACCGGGAAAATTGAGCCTGCGGAATATTTCGAAAACCCGGTATTGGCGAAAAGCGGGGAAGAGAAGGTAATATTCTGGCACAACGCTGTCCTGAAAGATGATGAGGGCAATATCACGGGCACCCTCAGTTCGGGAGAAGACGTTACATGGAGGAAAAAGTAACCGTCAAAAGGGACAGGGTCTTGATTTTTAGGGTTTCTTAAGTACCGTGCCGTTTCATTTTTTTTCAATAATAAGACACAAGGAAAACTCTTGAGTCCGGCGTATAGATAATGTTATAAGACCGCATAGTTTTACAGGAAGTTTGAACCCGGATCAATATGCCAAGAGGAGGAATATCATGAAGAAGTATAAACATCATGTTGGAGTTATAGCCGTGCTTCTGATCCTGTGCTGCCTTGTTATGTCCTGCGCACCGAAGCCGGTCTCCCAGCCGGAACCTACAGCGCCTGCAGTATCTACCTCTCCGGCCGCCGCCCCGTCCCAGGCCGGGCCTAAGTTCAGGGTCGGAGTTTCTCTGCTTAACCGCCAGCATGATTTTTACAAGGATCTTGAGGAGGGCATGAATCAGGCCGCCGGACCGGCAGGCGTCGAGCTTATTATCCGCGATGCCGACTTCAAGCTTGCCGACCAGGTTTCCGATATCGAAGACTTCATTGTCCAGAAGGTGGACGCCCTCATCATCTGCCCTGTGGACACCAAGGGTGTGGGCGTGGCCATCAAGAACGCCAATAATGCCGGGATCCCGGTCTTTACCGCCGATATCGCCTCCGAAGAAGGCAAAGTGGAATGTCATGTTGCATCGAATAACATAGAAGGAGGGCGGAAAGCCGCCGCCTACCTGGGGAAACTGCTTAAGGGCAAGGGGAAGGTGCTGATCGTGGACTGGCCTTACGCCACTTCCGTGCTTGACCGCGTTAAAGGTTTTGAGGAAGGCATGAAAGCATTTCCGGAAATCAAAATCCTGGAAAAGATAGACGGCGGCGCACAGCGCGACACCGCCATGAAAGTTATGGAGAACATGCTCCAGGCTCACCAGGATATTGCCGGGGTCTTTGCCATTAATGACGATACGGCGCTGGGATGCCTGAGCGCCGTGGAGGCCGCCAACAGGAATAATATCGCAATCATCGGATACGACGCCATCCCGGAAGCCAGGGCCGCAATCTTGAGGGACAGCCCGCTTAAAGCCGATGTCGCCCAGTTCCCGAAGGAGATTGGCAAAGATGTCGTTGATGTAACCGTAAAGTTCCTGAATAAAGAAAAAATTCCGGGTATGATCCCTGTCCAGGTAGATATTATCGACAAAGCTTACCTTGAAAAGCTCGCAGGCGCTGAAGGAAAAAAGTAAACTTTGGAAGAGCTGTTACGCCTGGAAAACTTAACCAAGACTTTCCCCGAGGTTGTTGCCCTGAAAGGTGTGAACTTTTCCGTCATGAAAGGAGAAGTCCACGCCCTGGTGGGGGAAAACGGCGCGGGTAAGTCAACGCTGGTTAAAATTGTATCCGGTGTGGAGCGCATGGATCACGGCGGGGCGCTTTATTATAAAGGGAACAGGACGGAGATCTGTGACCCGCATTCCGCTCAAAAACTGGGCATCTCAGTCATTTACCAGGAGCTTACTTATGTTCCCGAACTTACGGTGGCGGAAAATATTTTTCTTGGCCGTGAGCCTGTCCTGGCGCCGGGCATCATCGATTGGAAAACTCTCCGGGCGAAAACCCGCGAACTGCTTTCGCGGCTGGACATCCGCCTGGAGCCTGATATCCAATTAAAACACTTAAGCACGGCCCAGAGGCAGATGGTGGAAATCGCCAAGGCTCTGTCGCTTCAGGCCGAGATTATCTTCATGGATGAGCCTACCGCCAGCCTTACCGAACATGAAATCAGGACACTTTTCAAGATCATCAGGGAGCTTAAATCCAGCGGCGTAACCATCGTATATATCTCTCACCACCTGGAAGAGATCCTGGAAATATCGGACAGGGTAACCGTCCTTCGCGACGGGGAATGGATCGCCACCCGGCAGGCCGGGGAGCTTGATATCGGCGGGTTGATATCGATGATGGTGGGACGGGATATGAACCATCTTTTTCCTCCGCGAACTCCTGGGCCGCCGGGAGAAGAGATCCTGCGGGTGGAAAACCTTAACAGGGGAGAGAGCCTGCGCAATATCAGCTTCAGCCTCAAGCAGGGCGAGATCCTGGGATTTGCGGGTCTTGTAGGGGCAGGGCGGACAGAAGTGGCCCGCGCCATCTTCGGAGCCGATCCGCCCGATTCCGGGGAGATCCGGCTTAAAGGCAAGCCGGTCAGCCCCCGCTCGCCCCAGGAAGCCCTTAAATGCGGGATAGCCCTGGTGCCGGAGGATCGGAAAGAAGAAGGCCTGGTACTATCCATGTCGGTGGAGCATAATATTACACTGGGCAACCTTAACGGTGTATGCCGGGGAAACTTCTTCATCAACCATGCACGGGAAAAACAGGTCGTTGACGGCTATATAAAAGATTTGCAGATTAAAACTCCCCTTGTAACCATGGAAGTCCGCCGCCTGAGCGGCGGCAACCAACAGAAAGTCGTCGTAGCCAAATGGCTCTTCATCCCGTCTTACCTCATCATTTTTGACGAGCCTACACGGGGTATAGACGTCAAGGCCAAATACGAGCTTTATGAACTGATGTACCGGCTGGTCCAGGAAGGGATCGGTGTAATCATCATATCTTCGGAGCTGCCTGAGCTTATAGGAATTTGCGACCGCATCCTGGTTATGCACGAGGGAGAGATTACCGGGGAGCTTGTAAAGGGCGAATTCAGCCAGGAAAAGATTATGGAATATGCAACGGGAGGCGCCTATGAAAAAGAAACTGCCTGATGAGTTCGGCATCCTGATAGGCTTTATAGTTATTTACTTGATTTTTGCCGTCGTCTGTAACAAGGCGGGCTTTACCTCTCTTGCCAACACCCTGAATATCGCCAGGCAGATTTCCATGATAACCATTATCTCCGTCGGCATGACCTTTGTCATAATAAGCGGGGGTATAGACCTTTCCGTAGGCTCCATTGTAGCTTTTACCGGCGTAGCCGCCGCCATAATTTTAAATGCCACACACGGCAATATCCCTCTTGCCATAGCGGGCGGCCTTGTAGCAGGGATCCTGATCGGCGCCTTCAACGGGTTTATCATAGCCCGTTTTAAAGTACCGCCTTTTATAGTTACGCTGTCCACTATGATCGGCTTCCGGGGACTGGTGTTCCTGATTTGCGGAGGCAGGCCCGTGGGCAATCTGCCCGAGCCTTTCTATTTCCTGGGCGGGGGCTACCTCATACTCCCCGTTCCCATCCTGATTATGCTACTGATCATCGGAGGCGCCTGGTACCTGGCAAAGCATACGAAATTCGGCAGATACACCTATGCCATAGGGGGCAACGAGGAGGCAGCGAGGCTTTCCGGCATCAACATCAGGAGCATGAAGGTGGCCATCTATTCGCTGTGCGGGCTTTTGTCTGCGATAAGCGGACTGATCCTGGCCTCCCGGCTTTTTTCTGGAGACCCCAAGGCCGGCCAGCTTTATGAGCTTGACGCCATCGCCGCCGTGGTGGTCGGCGGAACCAGCCTGTCGGGGGGAAGAGGCACCATCCTGGGCACCTTGCTCGGCGCGCTGATAATCGGGGTGATCTCCAACGGCCTTAACCTGATGGGCGTTGAATCCTATACACAGAACATCATTAAAGGAGCGGTCATCCTGATTGCCGTGCTCCTTGACCAGATGAGAAAAAAATAAAAGAGTTTCTGAAAAAAAGATTCACCCGTATCCCGGATAACACATGAAAAACAAATTATCCCCGGATTGAATAATTATTGAACCATAAGCCCCCTGGTAGAATTATACTGAGGAAAACCAGTTTTAATATGCACCTTCTTCTTATGAGCATTTTTGCCCGAGCAAAAAACGGTATATTCTTTGTGGTCTATGCTGACTTCATAACCGTATTCACGTTCTGATGACGGGCATGTTGGCAGTTGCATGAGATATTCCGGGCTGAGAGTATTAAAGGATGATGGGAATAAGCCGTTATTATCAGCGGCATACATTTCCAATGCCGTTCCCTGATTTTTTAGATTGCTTTCACAGGCGGTCAGTTGACCCGATTCCCTGGCACGCGTGAAACCGGGAACGAAAATGACTGACATTAACATTGCTGCCGCCCAGATAATCAAAGATGAAATAGCCAGCGATTGTCCCTTCAGTTTTTTATCAGCATTTGTTCGAACAATCGAAATAATACCTGCAATAGGCACCAGCCACCATATGACAATACAAACGAAAGTAATGATAGTTACAATTATCTCCATTTTCTTGGATTCACAAATAAAAGAAAGCCCAATGTTCAGTATAAATAAAATGAGGTAAAAACTCAGAGCGGCTATTGCAAACCCGTCATACTTTTTTTGCTCAGGTATTTCAGGCGTCGTATCCGGCATGATAGCTCCCCCCTTGAGTGTAGCTCATTAAACTCTCATAAATATTATGCCCAAAAAATATCTATTTAAGACAGTATAAAGAGAAGGCAAAAAAATTCCCCCTTAAAAAAAGGGCCCGCGATTCGACTCGGCCGAGTCGGGAATAAAACGGGGTTGTCGCGCAAGTGAGCCGATACAACAGAAACCTCAAAACCCTGGCCAGGGAACTAAGAAAGAACAGCACCCTTTCCGAGGTATTGCTCTGGAATCTACTCAAGGGCCGCCGGATGAAGGGATACCGGTTTTCCAGGCAGAGGCCCTAACAATTACATCGTCGATTTTTATTGGACCAGGTTGGAGCTTGCAATAGAGATCGACGGCATAACGCATGATGACAAGTTGGAAAAAGACGTGAAAAGGCAGATGGTGCTGGAATCCTTCGGCGTGAATTTTCTCCGCTTTCAGGACAGGGATATAAAGCAAAACCTTGAGGGAGTTCTTATCGCCATTGAAAAGTGGATCGATGAAAATGAGGACGGTGCTGACTCGACAACCCCCAAACCCCGACTCGGCCGAGCTCGTCGCGGGCCTTGACAAAGGGGGAATTTGTTCCGGTATTTCGGTTCGTTACGGCTAAAGTTCAAGAGGCAAGATCACCAGGCAATTGCCTCTTCGACATCCGGGGCCAACCTTTATTATTTAACCCTGTACCTGCTCCTGCTTTTCGGCGCTTTCTCTACAATGCCCAGCTTCACCATGTCCCGCACGTCACGGTATGCGGTATCCCTGTCAACCTTGTTGTGTTCCCGGTAATCCATCGTGCTGAACGTGTCGTCATGCGCGTGCGCAAACACCAGGATCCTTATGTGGTCAGGCCCCAGGGGGAGACCTTCGAATTTTTTCAGCCACTTCTGCATTTCCTTATCATACACCGGGTCGCGCCGCAGTATCACGTTCAGGAAAAACCCGGTACAACAGATCTCCGGCGGGTGGAGGTTTTTCTCTTCCATCTCTTTTATCATCTGTGCGATGCCTTCGCCGGATTCCCGCATCAGCCCAAGGTCGGTGAATACTCTTGCCATGAGCGGGTTCCTGGACAGGTGTATCCCGTCGCGGCTCATGTCTTCGAGCGTTACCGGGGCGGGCGGGAGGCCCGGGCTTTTCGTAACCATCCTGTCGTTCCACAACCATACTTCGGTTCCCGCGCCTTCTATGGAATAATCCCTGTGGACTATGGCGTTGATGAGTGCTTCTTTCCAGACTTTCTGGGGAAACCTGACTTTCTGCTTGAAGAAGAGGTCGTATCGCCGCTCTTCTTCGAGATATTCGGCGCCCAAGTGTGTGAACACTATGCCCGGCAGCACCATGAGTGGAAGCTCGAGTCGGAGCCTTCTTTCCCTGTATTGATAAGATTTGTCGTTGTAGTTGCCTTCGACCTGGACAAGTTCGACGCCGGGGCGGGTATGCCACCTGCCGACTTCTTTCCCGAAAAGAAGAAGGGCGGCAAGCGTGGGTCTGATTATATCGCCGTTGTATTCGGCAAGGTGATAAACTTTCGTCATCAGTTCTTCCGGCGTGCGGGTGTCTTTTATTGCATTGCGGAAGCGATCCAGGAGGTCGGGGTCGAGGTCGTCCCATGATGCGCCATCGGGGAAAGTGCGCTCCAGCATTATTTCCGGGCGGGCTTTACAGAACGCAGTGTAATATTCCATGAGGACGGGGAGGTTTTTCCTGCCGACCCGGACAAGAACGCGGCCCGAGGCGTCCTGGCAGGGGAGAGGCTCTCCCGGAGATGGCATGACGGCGAACTTTATCAGCTTCCCATTGCCGTATTTTTCGATGCTTCCAACCATGTCGGGCATAGGACTGATGAGGGCCGGTATAAGGTTCATAAGCTCGGACAGGACATTGCCTGCATTTTTGACGCCGGGCGCTTTGCCAGCCTCATCGACCCCCAGGAGGACAGTCCCCCCCGATGTGTTTGCAAGGGCACAGAGGCATTCGGAGATCCCTCCGGCAATGTTGATGAGCGGGAGCTTATCGTCATATTTGACATAAGCAAGGAACGGACCGTCTCCCTGGCGGACCAGCTTTTTCATGCTGTCGATTCTCATTATTATCCCCCCTGGCTGATTCCCGCACAGTTATGCGGAAATATTATTTCAGGGCAGGCACAGTGGCCTGACCATATAATGAATCTATGGGTTCTTTTTCTCCTGTTTATCACTTTCTCCGGCGCCTTCTTTGACGCCCATAATCCGGTAGATCTGCTGAAGCTCGGTTTTGCCTTTGATCTTAATAGGCTCGGCGGCTATTGCATCGAGGTGCTCGGCGCAAGCGTTGTATGTATTGACGTTAACGTTGACGGGGTTGCCGAAGGTTTTGCTCATGCCTTCGAGCCGTGCGGCCATGTTCACCGTATCGCCCAGGACGGTGTATTGTTTGCGCTGTGCACCGCCGACGACGCCGAGAGACACTTCGCCGGATGCGATGCCGACACCGATTGCGAAAGTTTTGCGCCCTGCATCTTCCCATTTCTTATTGAGTTCTGCAAGATCGTCCTGCATCTCCATACCGGCGCGGCATGCCGCCAGAGCATGGTTCGGCTCCCATCCTTTCACGCCGGGAAGACCGAATACCACCATCTGGGCGTCGCCTATATAAGTGAATACTACGCCGCCGTTTCTTTCGAACACGTGTCCCATGACGCCGTGATATTCGTGGAGCATTTCGGCGATTTCCATCGGGTCCATGCTTTCCGAAAGCGTGGTGTAGCCCCGGATATCGCTGAAAAGCACGCTGAGGTTGACCTTCTTGCGGAGGTCGTCTTCGCTCTTACCTTTTGCATATTCCTCGATGAATGGAATAGGCAGCGGCGCGAACTCCTCGACGATTTCGCGGAAACGCTGCTTGGCTTTCTCCTCGACATGGATCCGGTACATCGTTACGACGCCTGCGGTCAATAGCAGCGAAACTTCGGGCGCGGTTATAAAAAGCATCGAGCCGGAAGAAAGGAAATTAAGAAGGGCAAAAACTCCTGCCCCGATAACGAAGATTATCGTAACGCCGAGGCCGATTCTCGGAGGGATGAAGGGGAGAATGAACGCGGGCAGGAACCCCATGAACAATATAAACAAAAGGTTCCATTCCATGCCCGCCATCTTTGTAAAATTGCCTTCGAGCATTGAGAGCAGTATGTTCAGGTGGATGATGCTCCCCGGCATCCTGCCCAGAGGAGTGTTTTTGATGTCTTCTCCCGCCGCCGCCGTAACGCCGATAAGGACAAGCTTATCTTTGAAATAATATTTTACATCTTCATCGGACATCGACAAAACGTCGGAAAACGAGTAGAAGTTCGTCATGCCTCCTGCGGTAAAACCTATTTCATCTTTCTTTACATCCTCATCGGAAACAAGGTAGCTTATACGCATTTCATTGCGGTAAGTAGGCACTTTCAGATCCCCTATCTTGAGGAACCCTTTTTCGGGATGGTTCTGAATATTTTCAAGCGGGAGATTGAGAAGGTGGGAGTAAGCAAGGAGATCCAGCGAGTAAAGAAGCTTATCGTTTAATGACGCCATCAAGGGAATCCTTCGGACTATGCCGTCCTGGTCGGCTAATTCAAAGGTGTACCCGATATGGGTGAGCTTCTTTTCGTCAGACCATTGGGAAACCAGCATCGGGTAAGGCTCCCTGAGCCTCAATTCTCCGCCTTCCTTGTAGAATGAACACGTGAGAATGACGTTGTTCGAGGAGTTCAGCGCATCCGCAAGCGCCTTATCGTCATTTGGGTCGCTTGCTTCCTGGAACAGGATATCGATTGTAATTGTCTTTGCGCCTGCTTTATCCAGCTTTTTTATCAGTTCCGCATGCCTTTCGCGCGGGAAAGGCCACTTGCCGACTTTCGGATCTGCAAGAGTTTTTTCGTCGATGTTTATTACCGAGATCCTGGCGTACTGTTCGCCTGCCGCATCCTTCTGGACAAATTTGAAACGCGACTGGTAAAAATAGTTATATACGAGATTGTCAAGCTGGCTGAACGGGCTTCCGGCGCCCCAGTTCCATGCCATCGCGAACGTGAGTATAAGTACGAAGAACGAACATCCAATCCCCAGCAGTACGGCTTTTATCTTCTCGCCTTTTAAATTGATTTTCCCCGGAGCCTTTTTTTCTTTCGCAGGCATTGGCACAACCCCCCTCACCTTTATCTTAAAATGAAATTTCGCCGGAAGCCCGAATGCTCCTCTTGTTGTACCGCTAAAGTTATCCTATAATGAACCCATGTCTGAAAAGAGTAAAACCGCGGCGATTGCGATGAGCGGGGGAGTCGATTCCTCTTATACCGCTTATTTATTGGATAAGGAAGGATACAACTGTTTCGGTGTGACCATGCTGGTAGGCGAAAATCCCGCCCAGGCTAAATCTATCGAGAGGGCCGGGAAAGTTGCTGGAAGCCTTGGCATCCCGCATCATGTAATTGACCTGAGAAAAGATTTTGAAAAACTTGTTATAAAGCCATTCGTGGAATCTTATGCCGCAGGTATCACGCCCAACCCGTGTATTGTCTGTAACCCTTTTGTCAAGTTCGGTCTTCTTATGGAAAAAACAGGAGAACTGGGGGCCGGGTTTTTTGCCACCGGGCATTATGTGCGCAAAGAAAACGATCCCGGGACCGGCAGATTCCTGATTCGCCGGGGGAAGGACGACAAAAAAGATCAATCTTATTTCCTGTACAGGCTGAGCCAGGAGCAATTGGGCAGGGCTATTTTCCCGCTGGGTGGTTATACAAAGGTTGAAGTGAAAAAGAAGGCCGCCGAGGTAAGGCTGCCGCTGCCCGAAGTTATAGAAGAGTCCCAGGAGATTTGCTTCGTGCCGGGTGCCGATTACCAGGCGTTCATAAGGAATAATTTCAGCGGAGCGTATTCGCCGGGTCCTATACTGGACGAGGGCGGGAAAAAGCTGGGGGAGCATAAGGGACTCCCGTTTTATACGGTAGGGCAGCGGAAGGGCCTTGGCATATCGGCGAAAGAACCTCTTTTCATATTGAAGATTTTGCCCGGGGACAACGCTGTCATTGTCGGCCCCGGCGAATCTTTGCTCGAAGACGAATGCGAAGTAGCGGATGTCAACTGGATCATTCAGGAGCCCGATAAGCCTTTCGATGCGGGTGTCCGGCCCAGGTACAAGGCTCCTGCAAGCCTGGCCCGGATCATCCCGCTGGGAGGCGGGAGAGCAAAGGTCGTTTTTGAAAAGCCTCAAAGAGCGCTGACCCCGGGCCAGTCGGCTGTCTTTTATGACGGCGACCTTCTCCTCGGCGGCGGGGTTATTCAAGGCTGATCAAAAGGATTCATATATTTTTCCAAGAACTTATTTAACCCGGCTGCCGGTATTCACAGGAGCTTTTATATGATATGGAAAGAAAAAAAGAAAGCGATTATCACGCTCCTTGTATGTATGATATTAATTGCTGTTGTTGTAGTTCCGGCATTCAAATATTTTTCAAAGATAACCCTGCAAAAAAAACTGTCTATGGCGGATGCAGGCATAACGGGTAACCGGGGATCTTATTCAACAAGTATAAATAAGCGCAATATTCCGGCTTTACGGGAATATGCCGCGGACCCCGGAACGAAAGCGGTTATTTCCCGGTTTGATTCCCTTCCGGTTCCCGAGATGGCGCGGGAAGCCGACCTGTTTGCAGACGTTTGTATCGGTGATAAAACATTCATGCAGGGGGTGAGTTCTTCGCCTGTGGCGAGTCTTTATTCCAGCGCGTTCAGACCGCTTGAAAAAATCGATCCTCTCGTAAAAGAGAGGGTCGAAAGAGGCGACAGCTATGAAGAAATATTAGAAGACGTCATAAATAAAATCAAGGTCTCGAACAGGCCGGTTCCAAAAGAAGCTGCGACAGCATGGGCAGGCGTTTTGTTCAGCCAGGGGAAGACAAAAGAGGCTGCGGAAGTAGTCAACAAATATATCAAAAAAGACGAGCAGGACAACCGCCTTTTCGGCATGATTTTTTTTGACCTGCAGGATAATCCCGGCTCGATGCAGGTTTTTATGAGAGCCATAACGAGGGAACCGGAAAACTATCCCGATATGGGCCAGTCGCTCCTGTTTTACGCCAAGAATTGTATCAGTCTTGCACACAACATGCCGGATGTTCCCGAAAACTCCGCAGTCAGGATTGAGTTGCTGCATACAGCGGAAAAAATTTTAGAAGGCCTGCCGAATAAAAACGCGCTGGAAGAAGCGTACATCGATTTGCAAGCCGTCTATTCGGGACTGGCGGAGTTGTACTCCAAACAGGGCGATAACGCAGGGGCGAAAAAGTATCGAAGGAAAGTTGAAGAAGTAAGCCCGCTGCCGCTTATGAGCATGGGTGAGTTGTATCTGTTCGGCAGGAGCATGGAGGACGGGGAAAGGTATTTTAATGCCGCATTAACGATAGAATCTAAAAAAAACAAACCGGGCGGTGTGCTGACCGGGATATGCCGCGATTCCCTGGAAGAAATAAAAAAGTTGCGGGAAAATTACAAGGGAAGTGAGCAGGCGGCAGGCGGAAAAGAATTGCCCGGACACTTTACCCGCGTATTTTTTCTTTTAAAATCAGGCGGAAGATATGAAGAGGCCGAAGAATATTTAATGAACGCTTTGAAAATATGCGAGACAGACCGGGTAAATGAAAATGACCGGACATATAAAAAGCTGCGCAACCTGTATAACGATCTGAAAAAGTAATAACAAAGCGGTGGAACTGAAGGAAAAGTCGGAAGAAGGCGGCGGAAGCGAATGAAGAGCGCTGAATAGCCCCGATCCTGATTGCCGATCAGGAAACTTTTCAGGCAGCCTCTCCGGGAATTATCAATATTTAAACCGGGTTTCAGTAAATAAAAAAGCCGGGGGTAAGCCCCGGCTCTGATTTCTAAACGGAGGCGTTTATTCCATCAGGAGAGTCTTCGGAGGCGAAAGGTGGAGGCCGTTGAGGGTTATTATCTCGCCGTGAGGATAGCTCGGCCCGTTGAGGTCCAGATCCTTGAATTTATCCGTGGTGAGGTTGCCCGAATTCAGGTAAAATTCATCTTCGACCTGGTTGATGAACTTAGCGACCTGGGGTGATGACTGTTTCGGAGCCGTCAAAACCTTTTCAGGCTCAGGCTTCTTTTTATCGGACTTCCTGACTTCCTCTTTTTCCCCGGACTGGGCGGTGAGCGCCCTGACAGACACCTCGTCTGTTATTTCCAGCGCATGATACTTTTCCTCCGGAGCTTCCGCCGGCCTGGGAGCCGCAGGCAGCGTCCTGGGAGCAAATTGTGTCCCTTCCACCCTGCTGATAGGATCCATAACATTCACCTCCACGATACCCGAAAACAAAAGACTGCTTTCGAATCATCGTTTAACATTCCGGGCATAACCCATAAATTATGTTATATGAAGATACGCCCATGTCCACTTTTCGATTAAATAATACCATCCGCCATATTTATCGTGAAGGGGGTTATTGTTAATTATTTGTTAACAAATCAATGAATAATCCTGTAAATAATTGATAAATCAGGAAGGAGAGTAACGGGCCGTGGGAGAAGATATAAACAGAAAAAGGGTTAAAAACAGAGGCGGTCTGAAAAGACGGAGCCATCCGCAGGGCGAGGTTTTCCCGCCCGGCAGGTATATATAAAAATACCATACTGCGTGATCACTCCTTGTCCCCCTGGAGGGGAATAAAGTTGTGCCGGTTTTTTAGACAGCCTCCACAACTCGCCCTGAAGGCGGGTTTTTTTTAGCCAAGATCTTAAGGAGGAGCCATGAAACGCCGTCTTTTGCATATACTGGAATACGCAAGGAAAAAAGGAGTGTCTTATGGCGATGTCCGCTGGGTGAAGAGACATTACCGGAACCTGAGCGCTTTAAACCAGAAGCTCGAGCATGTAGCCGATAACAGGAGCGAGGGGTTCGGCATAAGGGTCATCGTCCGTGGACGCTGGGGCTTCAGTTCCACTTTCAGGAAAGACCGGAGATCGCTTGAAAGGATGGTTGACGAAGCCATAAATATAGCAAAGGCATCCAGCCTTACCCCGGCGGTGCCTGTCAGGCTGAGCAAGGAACGGGTTTATAAAGGCAAGTATTCGACCAATTACCAGATAGATCCGTTTTCCGTCCCCATGGAGGAAAAAATCAGCCTCATCATCGCATGCACGAAGGAGATGATGAAAGTTCCCAATATCCGCGTGGCCAGGGCCGGGCTCGATTTTTTCCGAGAAGAAAAGATTTTCATGAATACCGAAGGCACCATAACGGAGCAGGAGATAGTGAATTCGGGAGGCGGCATTTTTGCAATCGCCGTTGACGGGGACGAGGTCCAGTTCAGGTCTTATCCCGCATCTTTTGACGGCGATATCGGAGCAGGGGGCTTTGAATGCGTCGAAAGGCTCCACCTGCTGGAAAATGCAGAAAGAGTGGCCCATGAAGCGCACGACCTGCTTTATGCAAAACAATGCCCTTCGGGAGTGAAGGATATAATACTTGGACCCGCCCAGCTTGCTCTCCAGGTACATGAAAGCTGCGGCCATCCGGCGGAACTTGACAGGGTTCTGGGCACCGAGGCAAGTTATGCAGGCACCAGTTTCATTACCCCGGCAAAAAGATGGACACTACAATACGGCTCTCCCCAGGTTACCATAACCGCCGATGCAATGCTGCCCGGAGGTCTCGGCAGTTTCGGGTTTGATGACGAGGGGGTACCGGCTCAGAGGGTTTTCCTGGTGGAAAGGGGCATATTCAAGAATTATCTTTCCTCCCGCCAGACTGCAGTCGGGTTCGACGAAAAGTCCAACGGCACCATGAGGGCGGACGGCTGGAGGAACGCGCCCCTGATAAGGATGACCAATATCAACCTTGAGCCTGGCGACTGGACCACCGAAGAGATGGTAAAGACCACCCAGGACGGCATTTACATGGAAACCAATCACTGCTGGTCGATTGACGAGCGGAGGCTGAATTTCCAGTTCGGCTGTGAGATGGCGTATGAGATAAAGAACGGCAAAAAAGGGCAATTGATTAAAAATTCGTCATATACCGGCATAACCCCGGAATTCTGGAATTCCTGCGATGCCGTTGCGAATAAAAACGAATGGAAATTATGGGGAGTAAACCATTGTGGGAAAGGCGAACCCGGCCAGGTAATGCGTGTGGGGCACGGCACCGCTCCGGCCCGTTTCAGGGGGGTACAGGTCGGAATAGGGAAGTGGAAGAAATAATTATCGAAGCCGGATATTGAAAAGAGGTGTATTCATGCTGGGCGAAAGAAAAATAAAAAAAATGATAAATGTTATTCTGGCGGCATCTCCCGCCGAGCAGACTGAAGTTCTTTGTATCGCCGGACAGGGCGGACTGACCAGGTTTGCAAATTCGGCCATCAATCAAAATGTCGCCAATGAAAATATCATTTTTCAGGTACGCTGCGCCAATGGGAAAAGGGTGGGCAGGGTGTTTGTCAATGGTATGGAAACCGCAAAGCTGAGGGAAGCGGTAAGGGATTGTCACGAGATGACCCTGAAAATGGAAGAAGATCCGGTATTTCCCGGTTTCCCGGAAGCCCCCGATGAGCCTTATCCGAAAGTCAGCGGTTTTAGCGAAGCGACAAATTTGATGACCCCAATGGATCGCGGCAATGCCGTCCTTGAACTGGTCAAAATAACAGAGGATGAAGGCCTGACTGTATTCGGCGCACTGTGGAACCAGACGCTGGAAATATCCATTGCCAACAGTGTAGGAGTATATGGTTACCATCCTTTAACGGCCGCTTCCATGCGAGTCGTTTCTTCTTTCAAGGGGATGACCGGCTATGCTGAAAAATCCTCGTCGTCAATTGAAAATATCACCGTAGAAGAGCTGGCTTCGGAAGCTATCGAAAGCTGCAGATATATGGGAGAGCTGGAAGAGATACCCCCCGGAGAATATGACCTGGTAATGGAAGAATACGGCGTTGCCGAGTATTTACACTTTCTGTGTTATGATGCTTTTTCCGCCCAGGCCGCCCAGGAAGGGCGCTCTTTCCTTTCCGAACATATAGGAGAGAAAGTAGTCGGCAAAAATATCAGCATTTCTGATGACCCGCTGACAGGCGAGGGACTGCCGATGCCTTTCGATTACGAGGGAGTCCCCCACAGGACACTGACCCTTATTGAGGAGGGCGTTGCAAAAAACCTGGTTTACGATACTTATTATGCGGCAAAGGGGAATACAAAATCTACAGGGAACGCGTGTTTCCCCAACCCTGAATTCGGGGCGCCTTTAGCCGCCAATATGACCGTCATGGCAGGCAATTCTTCACTGGAAGAGATGATTAGAAAAACTGAAGACGGGTTGTATGTGAAGAGGCTTCATTATTTAAGAGAAGCTCATCCCAAGAAAACTATCATTACGGGCATGACGCGGGACGGCCTTTATCTTATTAAAAACGGGGAGATAACGGCAAGGCTGAAGAACATGCGGTTTACCCAGTCGATAGCCGAAAGCCTCAATCATGTCGCGGCCATAGGCAAAAACAGGAAGCTCCTGGCCGAGCAGGATGAGTTTACGGGCATAGCCATATCATCCCTGGTCCCGGCCATGAAGTTCAGGAAGTTCAATTTTACCGGCAAGACCACGTTCTAATCCGCCCGGTTAAAATCATAATTAAAAGGAGGCGGTATCGGAATCAGTGCCCCGATTGCATGCGGATATTGAAACGGGGAAAGCCGTTTTTCCTTTAATTGTCGGCATTGTTCATCCTCACAGATTATTGCCAAAGCGACCCCCGGATGTTATAATAAACGTGCCGGAAAATCCTAGGAAGAAACTACCATATTTCATCGTGTTATATTAAATATAATTGGGACAGGCATGAAAGAAGAAGTAAATAATATAAAAGCAGAGGGTTCCGGGAAGGGCAATCCCAGATCCGGAAAGCATCTCGATACGGAAAAAGTCTCCGACCTGAAGTTGCAAATTGCTGAAACTGTAGCGGAGAATGAAAAGCTTAAGAAAAAAATAGCATTTTTATCGTCCCAGACCAAGAGACTTGACGAGCAGGTATTCGACCTTTTCACCATAGCACAGGCCAGCAGGGTATTTACGGCTAATCCCGATATTTATCGTTTAACCGGGATCCTGCTTTCAATGATTGTTGAAAAGCTGAGGACTGAAAAAGCCGCTTTCATGCTGTACAACGATGACTTTCAGGGATACGAAGTTATAAAAGTGGTCGGTCTTGACGAAAAACTTGTCAAGAATATTAAATACAAGGCGAGAGAAGGCCTTTTCTGGCAGATGATAGCAAGCGGGGAGCCTTTCAGCGTTATCGATATCGAAGGCAATTTGAGGTTCGAGCAGATTTTTTCCGAGCACAAGCTTGACCTGCTTGAATCTTCTTACTGGATACCTTTGAAGACCAGGGAGAGCGTGATCGGCATAGTAACTCTCGACCGGAGCGATTTCACGGCCTCCGAGATCAACTTCCTTTCATTGCTTGCATCCCAGGCTGCAGCCGCTTTCGAAAGCGCACACCTTTACAGCAAACTCGGCGCGTCAACCAAGGAACTCGATAAGCAGATGCACCAGCTTACGATTCTTTACGATGTCGGCAAGGCGCTTAATTTCATCGACGACCTTACCAAGCTCCTTTCTGTCATACTCGATCAATCGATAGAGATCGCTGAAGCCGAAAAAGGGTCGCTTATGCTCCTGGATACAAGGGCCGATGAGCTTGCAGTGCGCGTGGTCCGCGGCATCGACAAGGTTACGGAGGAGCGCATTATCAGCGGCGATATCCAGTGTACCAGGATCCACAGGGGCGAAGGCATAGCAGGGAAGGTCCTTGCTACGGGCAAAGGCATAATAATCAATAATGTCGAGGATAACGCCGATTTCAAAAAATCGAAGGATTCCCGTGTTGTAAATATACTGTGCGTCCCTTTGAAAGTTTACGAGGAAGTCATCGGCGTTATCAATATTACGAATAAAAAGTCCGGCAGGCCGTTCACCAATGAGGATATGACAATAATCATGGCGCTGGCGTCCCAGGCGGCGGTCGCTATTAACAATGCCCGGTTATACGAGATGGCGGTAACGGACGGCCTTACGAAACTATATATCAGGCGTCACCTGCTCCAGAGGATGGAGGAAGAGCTTCGCCGCGCCCGCCGTTACAAACACCCCCTTTCATTATTGATGATCGACATAGACCACTTCAAGCAGTTCAATGATAATTTCGGCCACCAGGCCGGAGACCTCGTGCTTATCGAGCTTGCAAAACTCTTCAAGAGAATAATCCGCGGAACCGATATGGCGGGAAGATACGGCGGCGAGGAATTCTGCATTGTTTTGCCTGAAACCGATTCGGAAGGCGCTATCGCTATAGGAGAGCGTCTCAGGAAAGAAATAGAAGAGTATGAACTTGTTTATGACCGACAGCCTATAAAAGTTACCATAAGCATCGGTATCGCAACATTCCCTTCACATTCTATGGAAATGAAAGAGCTTATCAGAAAGGCCGATATGGCGTTGTACGCATCCAAGGATGCAGGGAGAAACGCGGTAACTTTAAGCAAAGATGTCGATCCCAACGCCCCTGTTTATTTAAAGCCGGAAAGGCCTGATGATTTAAAAACCAAGTTGGAAGACAAGTTAGAGGAACAGTCCCTTCCTGAAGTCATCCTGGAGCAAAATCAGGATTTGCCCCGCGGCAGAACCTCGATCGGATAGCTGTTTGTGGCGGGTCCCGAAGAATGGGGCGAGGGTGGGGCGCAGGCCGACGGCGTTTCAAGAACGTCGCCGGTTTTATCTTCGTAAACTACAGACATAAGGAAGTACGCTGAGATGGAGAAGCATGAGCTTATCGTGAGAATTCAAGATCAAAGACCTGACCACAAAAATCCTGGAAAGATGAAAACCAGGCTTGGGCTTGCCTGCCTTTTAATTGTGTTTTTGGCGGTCGTTGGAATCAGCGAATGCCATGCCGCTCCTGACGCGGGAGTAAAAAGTGATGATGTCCGCCATCAGTTACTCTTAAACGAGGCCGCTCCGCAGGAATCGCAGATAAAGACAATCGGCATCATAGGCGGGGTAAGCTGGACATCATCCATTGAATATTACCGGTTAATGAACGAGATGGTCCAAGACGAACTCGGCGGGTTGCATTCCGCAAAGATATTGATGTATTCCATTGAGTTCGGGGAGTTTTCAAAACAGGAGCGGCTGGCGGAACGCGGGGATTGGGCGCCCTTGAAAAGAATCATGATTGATGCCGCACAAAGACTGGAAAGAGGCGGTGCGGATTTTATAGTAATTGCATCCAATACGATGAACTCGCTTGCGGATCTTATTGCGGCAAATGTCAAGATCCCCATCATCAACATCGCTGAAGTAACCGGCGCAAAAGTTAAGGAGAAAGGCATAAAAACCGTGGCGCTGCTGGGCACGGCATACACAATGGAGCAGGATTTTTACCGGGGCATCCTCCGGGAAAAATACGGGCTCAAAGTGGTTATTCCCGCCAAAAGCGAACGGGAATATATCAACACTGTTATCTTCGATGAGTTATGTGCCGGAAAGATCAATGAGGAATCAAGAAAGCAATTTGTTAGGATCATTGAGCGTCTTGCCAAAGAGGAGGGCGCAGAAGGGGTCATATTGGGTTGTACTGAAATCCCATTGCTGATCAAACAGGAAGATGTAAACATTCCTGTTTTCGATACGACGGCGATACACTCGGAGGCAGCCGTAAAGTATTCCCTGTACGGGAAATAATCTGTTTTATGCATCGATTCAAGATCAGAGCCCCCCTGGAATGTTATCCCTGTTTTCAACAATCAAGCTCTGAGGTATTGGGATTATTTGTTAGTAGTATTACTTTCCAATAAAAGAAAATACAAGTTTCTTTTTCTTTTGCCTGCGTATTCGTTAGAAACTTCATATTCTATTTCTATTTTTTCAACATTAATCACAATCTCATCAGTCACACTGGTTATAACCTTTATGATCCTATCAGACAAGCACTCAATTCCTACCATCCAATCAACTACGCTATCTGTTGGTTTCATAAACCTGAAATTATTTACATTTTTGAATCTCAGGAAAGCTGTTCTTAGAGGAATAATTATAGATTTAAAAATTAATAAGTCTATTGCCTTCTTATAATTCTCTGTGTCTTCATATACGGTTTTAATGATGAATATTTTTTCTTGCTGATCATAAATGATATTTGAAGGATCGAACTCTTTATCAGCAATTAAAAGGGATACAGTATCTAGATCGCTCAGACATCTTTCATTATTTTTAATTATTGAAACTTTCATGCTTTTACTCCTATTATATCATTTTGCATGCGTCTCTTAAAAAATGGACACTTATTTATTTGGAGCAATATGTTAGATATCGTATGCTAAATTTAATCTGGTTTACTACCTTCTTAATTTTAGATACCCCCTGATTTTAAAACAATTCTTGCCCTTTGGGGTCTGCCCTTGAATCTTGAATTGGCTCTCCCCCTCCCTCACAATTACCCCCTTCTTTAAAATGACGTTCACTGTCGAATAGTGTATTCAAAGAAAGTCTGCTGTCTCTTTTTCGCTTATATCTGAATTCGCGGTGAGGCTTTTGAATCCCCCTGTTTCTCTCGATGTTCTTAAAAATTATCTCCGGGTGGACGGCCTTGCCTGAAGCTTACATCACTGCACTGGATACCTGCCTTCGCAGGTATGACGATTGAGTTGATTGTGCCGCCTTCGCGGGTATGACGGTGGGGACGGAAATTATAAAATTGATTGATATTGCCGCTTTCACTGGACTGATTCGGTGCATGTTTTAAAAGATGCGCCTGGAGGAAGGAAGATTTCAACCTGCATAGAATCACCATTCCTTAATAATATGATATTTTTATATCCGGAGGTATAAAATGAACATCTTCAGAAGTCGGTTTACAACATTATTCCTGGGAATGCTTATTATCGCAGGTCTTATATTCGGCGGCTGCAGCAGAAACAAGTCCGAAAAACCCGCAGCAAAGCCCTCTTCCGTGGCGGTTACGCCTGCTCAGCCGGCGGCTCCACCGACCCCCCTATCTCCCGTAACTCTTAAAGTCAATAGCTGGCTCATGGATATGCACGGCAAGGTTCATAAAAAGTATCCCGATAATATTAAAAATATCGCGATGCTTAAAAGCGTCAGCGAAGGGCTGGATATTATGACGGTCGGCCTGGATAAACAACAACTACAATCACTCGGTGATGAAATCAAAAAAGATTTCAAAAAGCAGTTTCCCAAGGAGACGACGGTATTAAGGTTCTATACCGACGGCAAACAGGTATTGACATATAAAGTAAAATAACCGGGCAGGGGAATGGCCGGAAAAATTAAAAAGTGCTTTTCAATACATTCCATCTCTTACCCGGCATAGGCCGGGTAAGAGAAAAAAGCCTCTGGCGCCATGGGATCATTACATGGGACGATTTTCTTTACTCTGAAAAAATTCCGGGGATTTCGCCCTTTCGCAAGGCTGTCCTGAACGGCAGGCTGGAGGAAGCCAGCCTCCGCCTCCGGGATAAGGACATCTCGTATTTTACGGGATTGCTGCCCGCAGAGGACCACTGGAGATTTTTCCGCGAGTTCGGGGACGACGCCCTTTTCCTCGATATTGAAACCACGGGCTTTATCGATCAGGGCTATATTACCATGATCGGGTTGTATTCATCCCGTGGATACCGGGCGCTGATCAGGGGAAAGGACCTGACCCCGGAAAACATCGTCTCAGAGCTTGAGAAACACAAACTGCTCGTAACTTTTTACGGGGCAGGGTTCGATCTTCCTTTTATAAAACATGAATTTGCCGGGCTGGGAATTGAAAAGCTGCCTCATCTTGATCTCTGCTTCCTGGGCCGGAGGCTGGGCTTGAGAGGCGGCCTCAAGAATATCGAAAGAAGATTGGGCATCACAAGACCGGAGGAAATCGAAGGGATGTCGGGTTATCATGCCGTCATGCTGTGGGAAAGATATAAACGGGGAGATCTGTCGGCGCTTGAGACCCTGGTTAAATACAACAGGGAAGATGTAAGGAACCTGAAAATTATTGCTTCACATATTTATAATGAATTGGAACTGAGCGAAGGCCCTCTGTCGCTTGCCCGGCCGTCTTGAAAGAAATCTTCTGAAAAGTCTGCCTCTGACGCCTGTGAAAATTGAAGGTTTTGAATTTGCGGGGGCGAATTATTCATTAATGCTTTAGAGGGAGGTTTGCTATGAATCCCATATTCAAGGCGTTTCTTATATGCGAGGAGATTCGTGTAGATGACAGGGACAGCTATTCCCTTTTAAAAACATATAACAGGATCTATGCCGATCGTTTTCCTCTGGTGAATCCCAGGATGGTTATATATCTTTTATGGTACGGCGGCCAGGGGAAGCACAGGATAAAGATCAGCCTCCTGAACCCGGAGCGGGACAATACGCTTATCGAGCGCGAAGCGGTAACCGACCTCGACCCTGTAACCGAGCAGATCCACTGCGTCTGCTACCCGTTCATAACGTTCCCGTATCCCGGCAATTACTGGTGGAAGATAACGATGGACGATGATGAGATCGGCTATTTCCCGTTGCATATCGAGCCGAAATCTTATCTGAACAGGTGAAATTCAGAATGTATAGAGTTCAACAGGTTCCGTATCTAAATAAAGTTTTTGGGTATCGTTACAAAGCCCATTTAGACTGTCATAATGAGGCTGTCCTAAAATCGAAAGAAGTTCTGTACCGGTAAGTATTAATATCTGATTATAGGGGCGACCTTTTTTCCGATTTTTACGAGCTTGATTTACAAGTGGGCGAATCAATTTTTTCTCTTTTTCTGTCAAAGAGTTGTTTAGTGTGGAAAAAACAAGAATAGAACCCGGAAAATTATGTGATACAAACAACATTCGCTCAATATCTTTTTTCTTGAAACGGTTAAAAGACTTGCATTCCCCGAATATGAGTTCGATTTTAGACCTTCCAAATTTCGAGTCCTGAAAGAAAAGTCCAAAATCAATTTCTATTTTCTTTTCGCTTTTTAGTATCTTGAAACCCATGATCGGAGTGCTAGAAGAATCGATGTTTAATCCGGAAAAAAAATGCAATGTCAAAAGCACAGAGTAAACACCGTCAGCGCGATCGGGTAAATTAAATGGTGGAAGTGCCCGGTATGACCACTTTATTTCTTTGGGTGAATGAGAGGGGAGCAGAAAATTAGTATTACATTTAGAACATTTTATTTCATAATCAGCATCCTTAATTGAATACCATGAGTGCTTACGACAATTTGGGCATTTTAGTTCTATCCCCAATTGGATCATATCATTTTCAATCAATATTTTTTTAATTGCATCACAGTCGCAGATGAATCTACCTGAGTTGGCTATTTTGGATATTTCCTTCCTAAAAGCTTTTTCATTAATTGATTTGTCATTAACTAATCCTTCGAGCAATTTAATTACTTTTTCTTCTGCCAATATTGAAATGCCATGTATGCCGCCGAGTTTTTTTAACATCTGCTTAGCGGTAAGTCCGGGTTCTGAAATTTCAGCAGTCCATTGTTTAGATTTTAACCATTCAATGAATACATTTTCTGCCCGGGGTATTGAGAACGTGATTGGCCAATGTGAATGAGAGGAAAGAAAGACCATCCCTGTTTTTGAAAAACGCCATTCTTCTAGAAAAGTAATTGGGGCAATTGTCCTAACAAGATTTTCACATCCTTCGGGGATCACTTCTGCAATGACTTCTTCAGGATCATAAATGCGTAATTTTATCTCGTTTGCGAACCTTGGTCTTCCTTGTCCTCCGAAACGATGAATAAATTCAGGATCAAGTGTTCTGATGTTTATTCTTTCCTGGTTATCTGACAAATCGTGTTCAACAGAGCTTGTTTCAAGTTCACAACATTCAACATCGTCTTTGTCACGTGCCCAAGCATCCCAAATTCTAGGATACCAATGTTGTAGCATATATCTTGATTCCGCAAGTTTGGTCGCATTAGGTGTGGGGAGATTTAACGATTTAACGAACTCATTTAATTCCATTTCTGTTGTATTGCGACTTTTGAGAAAATTCGTTTCATGATAAATGTACATCTCGGATTTATGGGCAAGGTAGTGTTGTTCAATAAAATTTATAGCCCGTTGTTTATTTTGGTCGAACTCGGCACCTTGTTTTGCAATTGGAATCACTTTCCATCCTATTGCCCTGAGATTCCAGTAATCGATTATATCCAGAGGTTTGGTTGCATCAAGGAAAAAGATAGAATGACCTCGGAATCTATGTGGTTGCTTTTTTTGAATATAATGTGAATTTATACGCCTTAGGAATAGATTGCCCGGCTTTAGGAATTCAGCATAGTTTTTTATGGAGCATGATAATTTCTCGGCTTCCGGTATGTTCTTTAAGCTCCTCCAGAATATTTCATTGATTTTTTCAGGCAGAGAGCCAAAAATGCTTGCCATAAACAAGCGGAAGAGGATTCCAAATTCAGGGAATTTAAATACCAGAGGATTGCGCCTTATGAATTTAAATTCTCGCTCAATGAAATAGTGCACAATTTCAAAAAGTCCAATCCCATATCCGGGTACCCCATTTTTATCAAAAGGATCGAGTATATCGGAAGATGAAATTATTTTTCTATTGCCGACATCGAAAGGAAGACTGGAAAGTTTTCCCATAGGAACAACGTAATCAGGATCAAAAGCATCAATATAGCCTGATAGAATTTCTGTACTTTTATAGTTTTCAAACGAATTACTTTTCCATACTTTTGGAACTCTTTTAAAGGTAGGAATTATAGGGTTATACATTCCACCCCAAAGTAAAGTGTTTATTTCAATAGCTTTCATAATGGAAGCTGTGTCGTTTGGTTCGACAAGAAACGCCAATTTTATAGGCCGCAATTTTACATTGACAGTTCCGTATGACATAATATTTTCCGCCTACAATATCATTAACAGGAGTTGGCTTTTAAGATTTGGTTCATTTATTTTTTATATAAATTTATTTCGTTGAAGTTAATTGTATTCCTTTTAATGACCAACTTATTCTTCAACACCTGTATTAAAAAACCGCCCGGCGCTTTATATGAACGGCCGGGCGGCTGGATTTTTCAAGTGATCAAATAAGCTGCTGCTATGTATGCTCCTGCTATTTCCTTTTTTCATTCCCCATCGGGTCTGTCGCGACAATTTCCAGGACCGCCGTTACGTTCAGTCCCGACGGGTTGTTCCAGTATATGTCTTCAACGATATACTTTTTATCGGGAAGCACGTTGTACGGGCCCTTGGTGAGCACGTAAATTTCCCGTTTATCCTGGGTATTGAAGTGTATCAGAAGTTGTACGCTTTGCTCGACATTGCTTATATTTTTCACGATTGCACTGCCATAAAGCGCGGTGTCGGCGGTGGGCGCCTTTACATCGAATTTCTCAATCACAATGGGGAAATCGGCTCCCTCCGTTTGAGACCCTGCCGGGGGCGTCTCCGGGGCGGGAATCTGCCCGGGGCCGGGCTGAGGAGCAGCCGGGGCCTGTTGTCCCGCAGGCATCGGCGCAGGTGCCGGTTTGGATATCGGAACGAAGTGTGTTGTATATACATCGATTGTCCCGAGATCTTTATCTTCCTTATATTTAAAGTTCAATTTTTTTACAAAACTTTTTAATGGAACAAGGGTTAGACCGTCCTGCTTTATTACTTTCAAGCCAGGCGTTTTGCCGTTCAGCGTAAAGCCATCTCCCTTGAAGCTTTTAAGATTCCCGTTGTGTTTGCCTGAAAAATCTATATCCAGCGAGTCTTTCTCCACTGTCCAGCCCAGGGGGGTAAGCGGCAGTATATCTGTGAGCGATACAAACAACTCGTCGCCCATATAGCCTGCGGGCCCGGCATAGTGATGGTTGAACACGTAAATGTCCGGCGCTTCCGCTGCCTGTGCCGATACCACGCATAACAGCGACAACAGGGCGATGAACACCGGGATAATTATTCCCCTTTTCATGACTACACCTCCGTAATATTTAATATATTTAATCGTCGGTACAATTTTTTTCGTTAGTAAATTTCGGAACACCGCTTTTCTTGATATTTTCCCACGATTCCTTAATGACCTTAACCGCGATGTCGGGGTCATCGGTCAGCAGGAACGAATACAGGTCTTCCGGCGAGATGGTTCCCGTCGGTATCATGGTTTTTTTCATCCATGAATATAACCCTTCAAAATAATCCTTGCCCATGAGTATAACGGGGAAATTCGAGATTTTCTCCGTCTGGATAAGAGTCAAGGATTCGAACAGTTCGTCCATTGTGCCGAAGCCGCCCGGCAGGATGACAAAGGCCATGGCGTACTTGACGAAAACTACTTTTCGGATGAAGAAATACCTGAAAAAATGGTGTACATCGAGGTAATCGTTTTTTTGTTCTTTAGGGAGTTCTATATTCAGACCTATGGAAAGACCTTTTCCTTCCTTGGCCCCCCTGTTGGCCGCTTCCATCAATCCGGGTCCCCCGCCTGTTATCACGGTGAAGCCTGCTTCGGCAAGTTGCCTGCCTACTTCTCTTGCAAGCCCGTAATAAGGGGACTTTTCGGTAAGCCTCGACGACCCGAATACCGAAACGGCCGGGGCCACGTCCTGCATGGCCTCGAATCCTTCGACGAATTCGGACATGATCCGGAAGATTCTCCAGGTTTCCCTGTTAAATTCACTGCCGCTGCTTAGAAAATCCCTGTCCTGCGCCAACTCGCTTATCCTCCTGACTGCATCCATGAAGAGAAAAATTTCCGCATCGTTTGATACCTTATTATTTTATAGCAAAGACGACCGGATAACAAGTATTGCCTGTACAACTAGATTCATTTCAATTCATTCACCGGCTGCCGCCGGGCACCGGTTCGACAGTCTGATCAACGATTCATCCCGACGGGCTGTTCAGCCTGAAACAAGTACAGGTATTATTCCCCGATTCCCTGGAGGAATTTTCTGATGACCGCGACGACTTCTTTTGCGTTCTGGAAGCGCTCGGCCGGGTTTTTCTGGAGCAGCCTCATGATTATCGCGTCCACCTGGTGGGGGAGGTTCGGGTTCAGAGTGCGCGGCGTCGGAGGCGGCTGGCGCTTATGCGCTTCAACCAGCACCATAGGCTGGTCCGCTGAAAACGGCGGTCTTCCCGTAACCATTTCGAAGAAGATGACGCCCAGCGAATACAGGTCGGAGCGCTGGTCCATCTTGCCGCCGAAATGTTCGGGAGATATATAAGTCGGCAGACCTGCATAACTTCCCTTTATGTCCAGCAGGAAGATTGAATGCGCCATGCCAAAATCCAGCACCTTGATTTTGCCGCCTGAAGTTATGACTATATTTTCAGGCTTGAGGTACCCGTGGATAACATTGCGGGAATGCCCGTAATCCAGGGCATCCAGCACACCGAGAACCACCTGGAAAACCTTCCTGAGATCAAGAGGTGCTTCTCTCCTTATAATTTTCTGGAGGTCTTCCCCTGCCACTTTCTCCTCGACCGCATAAGGTATCCCTTTTATATCGGCTGCTTCCAGCACCCTCATGATATTCGGATGAGAAAGCGATTTTGCACGTTCGGCCGATTTCATGAAGCGGCGGCCGAAATTCCTCGTTCCAAGGAGCGCATCATACGGGATCTTTATCGCGGCTGGTTCTTTCTTCGATTTGTGCACGGCATCGTAGATGACGCCCGTAGAGCCGTTGGCGAGCTTCCCTGTAATCACCCAGTTGCCCAACGCTGTTCCCGAAGCCAGTTCCGGTGAACGGCCCCTTGTAGATATTACAGTTTCGGCGCCTAAAGGAGCAACTCTCCTGGAATCGGGTTCCGATTTGGAAAGCGCCGGGATAGGCTCCTTCTTGCGCGAGCTCTTCAGGATCCCCGCTATCAGCATTATTACCGTAAGGCCTATAAGACCCCAGAACAAATATAATGAAAGGTCCGCTGAAATTTTTGTCAGTTCGGCGCTTACCTCGACTTCTTTCCCTTCCTCCACCGCAATGTTTTGCTCAAAGGTCTGGTAACCCTCCCTGACTATCTTGACGGTATATTCGCCCGGCTTTACACCTTCCAACTTCACAGGCGTCTTGTCCTGGAACTCGCCGTTAAGGAAAGCCGATGCGCTTGGAGGTATCGAGTTTATGAGAAGCGTTCCGCCGGTTGAAACAAGCTCGGCCGAAACGTTCTGAGTTTTGTTTCCTTCCACAATGACCGTGGTTTCCAGGGGCTTATAGCCATTTAATTCTATTTTGACAACGTGTTCCCCGGCCGGGACTTTTTCCAGCGTTTTTGGAGTAACCGCGACTTCTTTCCCGTCGAGGATTATCTTTGCGCCAGACGGCCTGCTGTCAACAAGGAGAGTGCCGGTTTCCGTCTTTATAGATTTGAGGACAAGTGTTTCATCACTGGATTTGCCTGACTTGATGGTGATGGTTTTCTCCATCGGGTGATACCCTTTGAGTGTGAGCTTGATTTTATACTTGCCTTCAGGCATTTTTCTGGGCTTTATAGGCGTGATTTCGCTTATGTCTTTTTCGTTGATATAAACGCGGGCCTTGGGCGGTACGCTTTTTAAAACAAGGGTTCCGGGTGCCTTTGCGCTTATGAGCTTTTTTTCGAAACTTGCATCTTCCCCGGGAGACACGTACACCGAAACGTTGCTTTCGCTGTATCCGCTTAAGACAAGGCGGATATTCCTGTTTCCGGGTGCGACTTCTTTTCCGTCAATGGGGGATTTACCGACTTTTTCTCCGTCGATGTAAACTGTTGCGCCTTCCGGTTGTGTCGTTATTGAGAGTGTGCTTTTCTGCGGCTCGGCGGTAGGTTCCGGGGTAGGGGTATATTTTGGGGCAGGACGGGTTGCGGGCGGCGGGGCGATTCTTGAAAGTCCCACATGTGCGCGCGAATTGACGCCGGGGGTGACTGTTACTGTTCTATAACCGGTATTATAACCTGAAAGGCCGATACTTAAGTTGTGCTTGCCTGCAGGGACGTCGGAAAGGAGCGGCGTGTTCCCGATAAAAGCTCCGTCCATGTAAACTTCGGCTCCCGCGGGATCGCTGGTTACATATATCGAGCCGACATTGCCCGCCGCCTGTAATGAAGCCGGTATTGCCATTATTCCCAGAATCAGTGCTATAATTAAAAATCTTTTCATACGCATAATGACCGTGATAATTCTATCTTTTTTTCCTATTTCCTACCGGAATTAAAAATCTCTGCAAAAATTTTGGCAGGAAGGAATCTGCAAAAGTAGAATGAATATAAAATTAATACAAAAAGTATTACAGACGGGAGGCCATGTTCCTTGAAAAGGTTATCGTTCATAGTTTTATTTTTAGTGTTTTTCTCCGCCATTATCGGAACGGTACTGGCAGATACGGCGACAGGAAAGGTTACCGACGTTGACGGGAAGATCATCCGGTTCGACCTGACTTCGAAAGACGGCGTCAGCGCTAATACCGGGGGCAAGATCTTCCACCCGCTTACAAACAAGCTGACGGGCAATTCGATAAATGTGCCTATCGGGAAATTCGTAGTAACTGAAGTCGGCTCCGAATTCAGCCGCGGCAAGATAGTGGAGATAGGCCAGGGCTGGGTAGTATCGAAGGGAGACATTATAGAGCTTGAAGTTTCCTTCAAACCGCCTGTTACCACGGAGCCTGTAGTAACACCGCCTGTAAGGCCTCCTACAACGCCATCAACAACGGAGCCGGTTGAGACCCCATCAACGGTAATCAGTCAGCCTGAAAAAGCTCCCGAAGGGATCCCGGTGCCGCAGGAGCCTCCGCCTTCGATAGGCGAGCTTGTAGGGACTCCGCTTGAAACAGCGGGAACAACCTGTACTCTTTCAATTAAATGCGACCCGGAAGGCAGCCAGGTCTTCGTTGACAGGCGTCTTCTCGGGACTGCTCCTTTAACTTTGGAAAACCTCTCGCCGGGCAAGCACCTGGTCCGCGTGGTCAACCCCCCCAATTATGCCTATTATATGCAGGATGTCGAGCTGACTCCCGAACAGTCGTGGGAACTTACCGTTAAGCTTACGCTGTCAACCAAGGCATACCTGGAAGCCGGTATAGAAGCTTATAAGGGAGGGGACCTTAAGAAAGCCAGCGAGAACCTGCTGTCCGCAGTCAAGTATCTGCCGCTCCAGGCAGATGCGCTTTACTATCTCGGTCTCGTTTACAATAAGGCAGGCAGAAAAGATGACGCCGTCAAGATGTTGAGAGCATACGCATTTTACAGTCCCAAATCGCTGGCAATGAGGATACATCTCGGCCGCCTGTATGAAGACCGGAACGAATGGGGGAAAGCGCTGACGAGTTATAAGATGGGTGTCATTGCAATACCCGAGTACGAAGCCGCTGTCGGAAGCATTACTTCATTTACGAACGAGACGATGAACAAATACAGGGCCCTTTCTGCAAGTGACCCCGGCAACTCCACTTACCACGTGATTTTAGGTGTGATCTATGAGCACAAGGGTATGATGAAACAGGGTGTCGCCGAGCTGAAAGCCGCCCTGAGAGTTTATCTTCGGAAATATCCTCTGCCTGACAATACTGAAATATAAACTGCGGTTTATGTAAAATAAAAAAAGGCGGGCTAAAGTCCGCCTTTTTGTTATGGCCTGATTATCCTCATTATCTTCCCGGTAATTAAAACGATATTTCTCTTTCTTTAAGAATGGATTTCAGCTTTAGAGTTCCCCTCTGCCAGCCTGAAGCCAGAAATTTCATTCTGTTCGCAAATTTCATTATGATTTTTTCGTCCTTTATTCCGGGCAGGTTTATCTTTACATTCATCATGGCCCCGAGAAAGCATGCCCGTAACATTCCGTACGCAACTTCCAGGTCGCTTATCATGCTCTTTTTCATCCTGCCCGCTATTTTAATAAGTTCACCGAGCATCATAAGCGAATGCTCTCCTGTCTTCATCGGGACGATAGTGGCGTTGACGGTGGCTTTCATGACGGCTTCCCTGCGGGTATTTTTTTGCTCGTCGGTCTCTTTGGGCAGCTTGAAAGCATCGACGATCCCCAGGTAAGCTTGGGCATCTTTTTCAGCAAGCATGATGAAGTCTTTTGCATTTTCTTCCATTGACCGCGGGGCGGCTTGATCTTTGACTTCGGGTTCAGGGTTAAGCTTTTCAAGCATGCTTAACAGGCCGCAGGCGACAAACCCGGAAATAGCTGAAGCGGAGCCGCCTCCGGGCGCAGGTTTGTCCGAGCCGAGTTCGTTATATATTGTTTCAAGGGTGTCGTTCCATTTCATTTCATTACCTCGCATTAATTATAAATTGAATATTTCAGGATCTTCCTGGCTCCAGACAGGGTGCCCTTTTTTAAATACTTTACTTACCAGGTTGGTGCCGGGATGGTATGGCCATTCGCGGGGGTCACCGGTTTCCAGTACAAGGAAATCGGCCTGTTTGCCGGGTTCAAGGCTGCCCGTCCTGTCATCAAGGCCGCAGGAATATGCGGCGTTTATAGTAGCGGCATGGATGACCTCTTCCGGTTCCATCTTCATGACAAGGCTACCCAGCGACATTGCGGCGGGGAGCGATTCTGAAAAACAGCTCCCGGCGTTATAATCGGAGCCGAGCGCAACGACGGCTCCTTTATCAATCAATTTTCGTGCAGGCGGGAACTCTTTTCCTCCCAGGAATAACGCGGTCAGCGGGAGCAGCACTGCAACGGCGCCGGTTATTACAAATTTATCGATATCTTCATCGGTGATCCTTAAAAGGTGATCGGCGGATGATGCTCCCATCTGTGCCGCCATTACCGCGCCGCCTGTATGTGCGAATTCCTCCGCATGGATTTTGAGTTTCATGCCGAGTTTTTTTGCAGCGGACAGGACTTTGCGGGATTCTTCTATTGTAAAGGCTCCCTCGTCACAAAAAACATCCGCGTAATCCGCAAGCTTTTCTTCTGCGGCGGCAGGCAGAAGTTCGCCGGTTATCATGTCCAGGAACTCGCTCCGCCTGTCTCTGTATTCGGGCGGCACGAGGTGAGCGCCGAGGCATGTAACGGCCATATCGAGGAAAGTTTCACTTTTAAGCCTGTTTAAAAGGCGGAGCTGCCTCAACTCTTCATGTAAGGATAAGCCGTACCCGCTTTTTGCCTCAAGCGAGGTTACGCCGTTACGAACCATGCGGGACAAAACTTTTTCGGCGCTTCTCAAGAGCATCTCGTCATCGCTTTCCCGTGATGCCATTGTGGTGAACGCTATCCCGCCGCCGGAGGACTGGATTTCCAGGTAAGTCGCTCCCCTGGTTTTTAAAATCATTTCTTCCAGGCGGGAGCCTCCGAAAATGGGATGAGTATGGGGATCTACAAGGCCCGGGACAATGCTTTGCCCGGGGAAATCTTCTGTTTTCACGCCGGGATTTTCGGCGGAAATAGTTTCGGGATCTCCCGCTTCAACTATATATCCGTCTTTAACCAGAAGCCCGCCGGGAGAAAACATAACGGCCTTTTTGAGGGATTCCCCCCTGCGGAACCTGCCGTCCCCGCCGGAAGTGAATATTGTATCGGCTGTGAAAAGCGTTGAATCCGGCATCCGGCTTATTCCAGCATGTAATTTTCAAGTATCTGGATGGGTTCTATTTCAGGCAGTTGTAAATAATATGCCGCGGTATCGAGGATTGCCTGCTGGGGCAGAAGCCCTATGATTTCGCTTCCGACTACACTGACCCCGTATCTTCTTGCTTCCATTTTGATCATTTCCATGACGGCATAAATCGGCGTCCGTGTGAAATCGGTGAGGTTCATGGACACCTGAGCAATCTTTTTTTCCTGGAGCATGACACCCATAGCCTTAACGTAGCGGAGTCCTCCGTTTTTATTGCGGACCCTTCTTGCAATTTGCTTTGCTATTGCTAAATCGGAAGTGCCCAGGTTCACATTAAATGCGATAAGCGGGTTTCTGGCCCCGACCACAGTTGCCCCGGCGGTGGGGTGCATTTCCGCAGGGCCGAAGTCGGGATAGCGCTCGGGCAGGTGTATTTCGGTTTTTAGACCCTCGTAATTTCCTTTGCGGATATCGGCGAGGTTGACCCTTTCCGGCCTTGTCGCCGCGGCTTCATAAAGGTAAATCGGCAGGTTATATTTATTTGCAAGGGATTTCCCGATATCTTTTGCAAGCTCGACGCATTCTTCGATAGATATGTTGCATATCGGGACGATAGGGATGACGTCTATAGCGCCTATCCTGGGATGCGCGCCGCTGTGCTTTTCCATGTCGATTTTGCCGATTGCGATATCGGCGGCCACCAGGACAGCTTTTTTAACCGCCCTCGGGTTGCCCATGAAGGTGAAAACACACCTGTTATGATCCTGGTCGGAAGAGTAATCGAGAAGCTTGAGGCCCTTGACCTCGATTATCGCATCGTGGAGAGCCTTTATGACCCTCGGGCGCCGCCCTTCCGAAAAATTGGGAATACACTCAACTAACACGTTTTTAGAATTCATAACGATCCTCCATATAACTGAAATTGTTCTTTACATGTTAAGCAGGATGAGAACGAGCAAAAGCATGATCCCGAGCACGATGACGCTGGTGCCCAGGAAATATACCGCTATCCAGAGGCTGTTTATCATCCTCTGGGCATCGCGGCTTATGCCCGCCCTTTCAACCGTGGGTATGGTCATGGCCATATTTTTATCTTCTTTTTCAAGAAGCTGGAGAAGCATTGCTTCTTCTTCGGGAGAAAATTTCAACGCCACAGAGATCCTTTTCGCTATCAGGTCGGGAGGCCGCTCGAAAACGAGAAACCCTTCGGCGACCGCCTCCGAAACGCCTATCGAATCGGCAAAGCCGGGGAGAGAAAGGTTCCTTTCGGCAACTTTTCTTTTTATAAACTGGTTATATTCCGCCATTGATACGCCCTCCTTTTCCCGCTGAAAACGGGAAAAAACGCCGGCCTCTCATCAGCCTTTCGGCCCGGCATTGATAGATTCTACCGTAATGTTCAAGATCCTGCAGAATGTTGTTCCACTTTCCCGCGTTACCTCCATAATGTATAATTATAACATTGTAAAGGAGGCGGAAAACTTGAAATGCAGCAGGATAACCCGGCTCATCTTTTCAGGGTTGATCTTCCTTTCGGTCTTCTTATTTTCTTCTCCGGCTTACGCCCTGATAACAGGCTTTATCAACAGGGATACGGAAATTAAAATAGGTGAGGAGATCTCAAAACAGGTCGAACAGGAAAACGGGGGCGCCTATTCCGACCCCAGAGTTACAAGGATAGGGAAAAGCGTCGCGGCAAGATCGGGAAGGCAGGATCTGCCTTATTCTTTCAAGGTTTTGAAAACGGACAAGGTAAATGCCGTTTCGCTCCCCGGCGGCTTTGTTTACATATACAAGGGACTGCTTGACGTTATCGGCAAAGACGATGATATGCTTGCTTATGTGCTGGCCCACGAAGCCGAACATGCGGCACAGAAACACGTTATAAAGAGCATTGAGAATGAAATGAGCACGGAGTTGATTTTATCCCTTGCTTTAGGGAAATCAAGCCAGACAATCCAGCAGATGGCCGGCATAGGCTGGAATATAATCCAGCTCGGCTACAGCAGAGAAAACGAATACGACGCCGATCACTGGGGCGTTTCCGACATGATCCTGGCCGGGTATAACCCCTGGGGGGCAATACAAATGCTTGAAAAATTCAAGGAGATGAGCAGCGGCAAGAGCATCGAATGGCTCGGTACGCATCCTAACCCTGAAGACCGCATTAAGAAGCTGGAAACCGATTATGCACAACAGCTTGCAAAAGCAAAGAACAAATACGGGGATAAATAAATGGAAAGTCGGTACTGTCCAATAAAAAATAATTTTTCATCTCCGGCGGTATTTGGTTTATTGCAGGTCGTCGAATATAGCCTGAAGCTCACATTACTGCACTGGATTCCCGCTGGAGTTTATCCCGTACCCTGTTACGGGACGGGAATGACGTTTTCTCGGTTTTTTTCTTATATATTGCAGTTATGTTGTAGTGTAGAATTGCCGGTTTCAGTCTCAACCTTGCATGACAGCACAACAAAGTCCCCCTTTGTTAAGGGTTCGGGGGTTGTCAAGCAGGCACAAACTTCCGCAATAAATAATACAGATTCGGAGCAAGAACTCCCCGTCATTCCCGCGCGGAATGACGGAAACAGCCCCGTCGTCATTCCTGCGAAGGCAGGAATCCAGAAGAAAAACAATCATATTGTCCACACAACAGGCGGCCTGAGAAAATCTGAATCGTTGAGTCTGTATCCCTTGAGAATTCAATTCTTAACGAACTCAAGCGCGACAACGGCAAACTGTCATTATGCCACAATTTTTATTAGACAGTTGCCCGCATTATTATATTATTAAGGGGGAGATCAAATGGAATTCGACAGGGAAAAAATAGCACGGATTTCTAAAGAGATAACAGACTGGGAACAGTCGATGTTCGTTCCCAGGGCGACTCCCAACAGTGCGGCCGTGAGGCTCCATCACGAGGAGGACGATCCCCTGAGAGGGCCTTTCGCAAGGGACAGGGACAGGATCATATACAGCGGTGCTTACAGGCGCTATGTGGGCAAGACCCAGGTGGTTTACTTCGCATCACAGTTCGACGAGCAGATTTCAAACAGGAGCAACCACACCGCCCAGGTCTCACAGGTGGCCCGGACTATCGGCAGGATGCTCCGGCTGAACCTCGACCTCATCGAAGCCATCGCCCTGGGACACGACCTGGGGCATCCGCCGTTCGGGCACGACGGGGAAGTTTTCCTTTCCGATCTCTGTAAGAAAAAAGGAATCGGTGAATTTCATCATAACGTCCACAGCCTGTACACCGTTGACCATATCTCCAACCACGGGGAGGGCATGAACCTGACGCTCCAGGTGCGCGACGGCATAGTTTCTCATGACGGCGAGACGCACAATGTATTGCTGAAGCCGGAATATAGCAAGACCGAAAAAGACATCCGGGATTATTGCCAAAGGAAAACGGCGGGGGAGAAAGTATCAAGCGTCCCGATGACGCTGGAGGGCTGTGTTGTCAGGTTTTCCGACGTAATAGCATATATAGGCCAGGACATAGAGGACGCAATACACATGGGCCTTCTCGAAAGGGACGCCATACCTGTGAAGTGTGCCCGGGGGCTTGGGAAAACAAACAGGGAGATAATCGGGAACCTTGTAACGGACGTCATTCTCAGCAGCTACGAAAAAGATTACATAGCTTTCGGCGAAGAGGTATCGGACCTTGTCGTGGAGCTTAAAGAATTCAACTGGAAAATCATTTATCAGCACCCTGTTATAAACAGGGAGCGGACGAAAATTAAGGAGGGCTTCCATGTCCTGTTCGATAAATTTTTACAGGATGTGGTTGATGGAGATGAGAACTCGTATATATACAGGCATTTTCTTGCGGGCAGAAATTTCGAATACCTGAAAGAAAAATCGCCGGAAGAAAAAGTCAGGGATTTTATGGCCACGATGACCGACCGCTATTTCACATTTGCATTACAACGGATTGTCATCCCGGAAGTGGGGCTCAGATTCGGGGGATGAACTAGAAACTAGAAACTAGAAACTAGAAGCTAGAAGCTAGAAGCAACACCATCGACATCCCCGCGGAGCGGACAAATCATTCTTGAACTTTAGCCGAAACGAACCGAAATAGCAAAACAATTCCCCCTTAAATAAAAGGGGGCGCGGGGGTTGTCGATTAAGAAATACTATCGCAACACATTGCACAGATCCGAAGTAAGAAATCCACACCATTACTGTGCGTAATAAAGGTAACAGCCTCGTCATTCCCTCATTCTTTCTTCTTCCTGATCTCTCTTTGTAGTTTGTACAGGCGCTTTAACATAAGCTTTAGCTGGGAACTTTCTTTATTTATATCTGTCCGGGACGGAGATTTTTCTAATAGAGAGATTGCTTTCGTGGCTTCAATCCAGGCATCTTTATAGTTGCCCTGCATCATATAAGCCTCGGCCAGGTTGGTCCGGGTTACTCCATCCGACAGAGGGCCTTCCGCTTTACCCAGAGTCTTTTTCAGGTATCTTATCTGGGAGTCATAATCTCTTGCCGCCCTGTAAACATCTGCGAACGCGTTATCTATCTCAAATTGTGAAACCATGTATCCGGATTTATATTTTGAGTTTTTGAAATATCCCTGGTCGTATAGATTTTGCAGTGTTGTAACAACCTTTAATGCTTTATCAAAATTTTTCAGTTCTGAATATACCGGTGCCAGGTTCAGATATATCTCCGGATCTTCAGGATGTTTTTTAATGACCCTTTCAAAAGACTCCCTGGCATCATCAAGCCTGCCTTCATGCATGAGAACCATTCCGAAAGCATAAGTCTCGACAATGTTTTTATCAGATTTGATTTTATTAAACTTAGGTAATTGCCTAGAATTTGATCCCATGATAAGGTGGTGTCATGGAGATCGAAGCTTATGAGGACTTGATTCGTAACGAGTCGGTGGCTCGAAAATACTTGTTGGGATTTTGCTGGAAAAACCAACAA
>JAMCWD010000027.1 GCA_023475345.1 Chloroflexota bacterium
GGGAATAACGGAAATAGCTCCGGAACGGCTGGCGGCATATTATGGCGATAAGCCGCTGGTGGTGATAGACGGTAAAAAATACAAGAGGCTGCCGAGGAAGGTGGAGGATGAAATAATCAGGCTGCTGCGGAAGGAACCTGAAGGGGTCAAAGCAAATGTGTAAACGATGTATCGGACAGTTTTGTAAACTATGTTACCGGGTTGTACCTAAGGGTTCGGGGGTTGTCAAGCAGGCATTTTTTCATTTTCGCCAATCCGGTTCTTTTGCCATCTCTGCGGATCTGTCCAATTTAATGCATGAGTTTTACTTACGCGACAACCCCCTTTACTTCCCCCTTTTTTTAAGGGGGATTTGTTTTGCTAATTTGAAGGTTAGTCCTGACCCCCGAAACTCCGGAGTGTGCAGGGATTTTTCAGGCAGCCTTTCGGCCTGTAACTTTCCCCAGTTTCCTGCATCATATATAAACAGGGAGGCAATTCCCGCATGAAGGAACGAACGGAGAAAATGTTGAAGTAACGGCTATGGCGGATGAAAGCATTATCATAAAATGCAAAGAATGCGGCACACCGAACAGGGTCTCGACCGGGAGGCTGAGCGACAAACCTGTTTGCGGACGTTGTAAAGCGGAGTTGCCTCCCGTTCTGTCTTCCCCGGTAAATGTTACCGACCGGACTTTTGAAGATGAGGTAATGAATTCACCTGTCCTTGTGCTTGTAGATTTCTGGGCACCGTGGTGTGGGCCGTGCAGGATGATGGGCCCGATCCTCGACGGCCTTGCAAAAGAGCTTTCCGGCAGGCTGAAAATCTGTAAATTAAACACCGAGGAAAACCGCGTCATACCGTCCCGGTTTAAAATAAACGCCATCCCGGCAATGCTTCTGTTCAAGGGCGGCGTACTTCTCGAACAGATAGTCGGGGCACATCCCAGGGAAGCCCTGCTGAACAAGATCCAGAAATTCATTTAAGCCGGGCACCGTAAAGCAAAATCGGAATTCAAATCCGCTTTCCCTGAGAAAATCTTGACGGCGGACACAACGAATTCCCCCTTTATCGCGAAAAAGTAAAAATCCGTCATCCCCGCCCCGTATCGGGGTACGGGGTAAACTCCGGCGGGGAACCAGTGCAATAGTGTGAACTTCAGCCTCAAGCCTGCATATCGGCAAAACAAAATCCCCCATGCGCCTGCTTTGTTCGCATGGCCGAAGGATAATCAGCAGAGCCTTAAAACAGCCTATTGATTGTTATTATTTTCACAATCAATAGAACTTCGTATATTTGCTGATTCATTTGACAACGCTTTACTTTATCAGCAATCTAAAGGTTTATACAAACTTTAGATTTTGTGAAAAAATTTGTTTTTCAGAAGGAAATACCTCCGGCTTGAAGAATTGTTGTATTATATTTCACAATAAGGGGGGAATAATAAAAATGATAGATCTGGTCAAAAACTTTTCTATCTCCGCCCGGCGCATGAAAAAATCGGTCATCAGGGAGCTTTTGAAGCTGACTCACAGGCCGGATATCATCTCTTTTGCAGGCGGCCTCCCAGATCCTGCGACTTTCCCTGAAGCCGAAATAAAGGATATCGTCGATGACGTGCTTACCCGCCACCCGCATACCTCGCTACAATACGGCCCGACCGAAGGCATCCCGGCCCTGCGCCAGGAAATAGCCCGCTGGATGACAAGGAGCGGAGCAAAAGTCGAAGTTGAAAATATCCTCGTTACTACGGCAAGCCAGCAGGGGCTCGACCTTGTTGCAAAGATTTTTATCGATCCCAGCGACCCTGTTATAGTAGAGCTTCCCAGCTATGTAGGCGGGCTTCAGGCGTTCTCGGCCTACGGGGCAAGGATGATAGGCGTACCGACTGATGATGACGGCATCATAGTGGATCTACTGGAGAAAAAGCTGGAGATGCTCCAGCATGAAATGGAACACTACAAGTTCATTTACCTCGTCCCCGATTTCCAGAATCCTGCAGGGGTAACTCTTTCCCCCGAGCGTCGTCAGAAAGTCATCGAAATGGGAGACAAGTATAATGTGCTGATCATTGAGGACACACCTTACCGGGAACTGAGATACAGCGGCGAAGATCCTCCCAGCCTTTACGGCCTGTGCGATTCGGGCAATGTTATAAGTCTCCATACTTTTTCAAAAATACTTACCCCCGGCCTGAGGGTCGGCTGGGTGGTGGCTCATCCCGATATAATACACAAGCTGACTGTCGCCAAGCAGGCCACAGACCTCTGCACCGCATCGCTCCCGCAGGACATAGCGGCCGAGTTCCTCCGCCGTGATCTCATGGAAGATCATATTGAAAAGATCAAAGAAATTTACTTAAAGAAACGCGACTGCATGCTGAACGCCCTCGATGAATTCATGCCGAAACACCCCCAGCTCAGGTGGACAAGGCCGGACGGCGGCCTCTTCCTGTGGCTCACCGTGCCCGAATGGGTCGATTGTGAGGAGATGTTCTTCGATGCGGTCGAACATAACGTGGCGTATGTCGTGGGCAACGCGTTCCATTGTGACGGCGGCGGGGCCAATACTATGAGGCTGAACTTCTCATATCCTTCCGAAGAGCAGATCCGGGAAGGGATCAAGCGCCTTGCAGGAGTGCTGAAAGCTCACATCAAGAATAAGCAGCCGACGGAAGACGAAGTCGATTACATAGTCTGATTTTTCAGACGGGACAGGGGGGAGCTTCGTCATCTCTTTTTTCGAAGGGATGACACGGGACGCCTGTTTTATTTCCCGTATATAATTATTGCGGATGCTCCTTTATCGGCAATAAAAATTTTCTTTCCGTCATTTGAGACGGCCAACACCACGGGGTCTGACAGGGCATGAGAACCTTTTTCAAAACCGCCGAAAGCCCCGATGTAAACGCCTTCCCTGTCGTACATGTGCACGCTTTTACTCGTCAAGTCCAGGATGTAGCATGAAAAATCATCATCGACTACAACGGAATCAATCGACCGGATGCTTTTCCCGCCCGGGATTTTCCCCAGGATCATTTCGATATAGCACGGCCCGGCATCGACGACGAGGACTTTTTTTGAAATATTATCCCAGGCGTAATACCTGTATTTTTTCCAATACAACCCGGATATTCTTTCCTCTTTGCCCGGCCCTATGGTGTTTATTACGCTTCCGTCGATCCTGAATATCCTGCCTGAGCCATCCGTAAAATAGATTTTCCCGCCGGGGGATACCGCTACCGATTTTATTTCCCCCGTCCCAGCGGGCGCCCGGATTACCTTCGTCAAATGTTTTCCGGGCAAAGACATGCGGTAAATTGTATTATCATTGCCGGAGATGTAAAGGCCGCCTGACGCCCCGGCGGCGATTGCCGAGGGCTTTATCCCGGTAGGAACCCCGCCTGTACTTATAAGCCTGCCGCCTGTATCGAAGCAGAGGATCTTGCTGCCTTCAGTTATCACGTAAATATTCCCGTCCGGCCCGGCTGATATTAATAACGGCTTATCGGCCCCGAGTTCCCACCTGCCCGAATATTTCGGCAATTCAGGAAGCGGCCTTTCATAAACGCCTACTATCACTTTTTTATCCCCGGCCAGGAAATTGAATTTCTTTTTCTCACGGAGTTTGAGGGCATCTCTTTTCGGATATGATAATTTTGTGTCTTCGAGCTGCCGCCTGGCTTCCTCCAGCGCATTTTCATCGGCAGTAACAATGATGAAGCTGCCTGCTTCCCTGTTTGTCAGTGAAGTTAAAAGATCTTCGATAGAAAAAAACGGGTCGATGGTTACTTTCCCGTTGGCAAGGAGTTGATCAGGGATCCGGCCCTGCTTCAGTGCATGGAACTTTATCTCTTCGGGGTCGAGCCGCACATCGGGCGAAAGGTTTACAAGGGCGAACCACCTGTTCCAGAAATCGCCGCTCTGCATGTCACGGTTGTCCAGGGGCAGAAGACTCGATGCTATCTCGTTGTACATTTCGGGAGAAAGGGTATAAAACTCGCGGTCATGCTGGACGTTGACATATTTCGAATAAAAATTTTTGAAATTTGCTTTGTCCGCATAAGGAATCCAGAACAGGAGAAGATGGGCCGCCCAGGCGATGCTTAAAACAAGGATGGCGATTTTGACGCCCCGGCGTAATTTGGAAAGCCACATCAACGAAAGCGGGACCACGAACCCCATGAGCGGGAGAGCGTACCGTCCTTCCATCTCGACGATGATATAAGTCATAAATAATATCCCGAAGACAAGTCCCGAAGCCAGGAGCAGCGCTTCTCTTTTCCGTTCGAAGATAAATATGTAAACCAGCCCGGCGAAAAGAAATAATGAAGCAAACGGGAAGAAGTTATTTATGGTTTTTATGAATTGGTAGAAGAGAGCGAGGTAATGCCTTCTCCCTGCAACATTCGCCGAGAAGTGGAAATCGAACATTTCCAGGAAGACATCGAAATTCAGCGAGTGCCAGGGCAAGGCTATCAGCGCCGCCGTTGAAACCGACAGGAAAATGTTCAATATAACGTCAAACCCGCCGTCATTGAAGAGGCCTCCGAATTTTTGATTGTAGCGGCTTTTGTTTTTCCCGATCCCGGCAAGCGCAAAGATGAAAAGGATTATAAGGAGCGTCAGGCCCCAGAAAAGGATGTTCTGTACTGCTTCGGGGCTTAATCCCCTCCCGGTCATGGAAGACTGGATCAGTTGTATTATAATGCCGGACGCTGCTGCAGCGGACGTGAAGAAGAGGAGGAGGACAAGTGGGAGGATTTTATTTTTGAAAGAGCCGAATAATGGTGGTATGACGCCTGCCAGCATGAAAGGCAGGATATAGAAAATGCAGTTATACTTGGTCATCATTGCAAATCCGAACGCCGCGCCGAAAAGGACGGAATATATCCTGGACTTGAACCCGCCGGATTTGATCATGAAGAATATGCACAGTGAAAACATTGCGGCAAGCGGGACATCGAAGCCGTAGCTTCTTGCTTCGTGCATCAAAAGAGGGCTTCCGGCGGCAAGGAAGATGCCTGCCCAGCCCGCCGTCCTGCCGCCGAAATATTTACAGGTATAAAAAATCCCGGCAAACAATAAGAGAACGAACGAGGCGGCGGCAATACCGGCTGTTCTGGTATCCGTGCCGAATATTGAGAAAAAAGGCGCCGTTACGAATTTTACAAAAGGGGGATAGTTGTCTTTTATCATTACCAGGTCGCCGAACCGGAAGTGGCCGAGCAAAATGTGAGTCCTCAGGGCCGCCCCTATTTTCGATGCCTTCATCAGGTGGGGATACGGTATGTCATATCCCATGAAGATATAAAGAATGACGAGATAAAATATTGTAAAAAGCAGGATGAGAATCCAGTCTTTATAATCCTGCCTTATCGAATTCTTTGCGGGATGAGTATCGCTTATAATAGGTCCAGCCTCCGTAACGCCGTCAGATCAAGGGGATTACAGGCTGACAGCCTATCCTTTTAATTTATAGAGATCGGGGTTATGCCCCGATTTTTTCCCTTCAGTTTCTTTTGTTTTCTCAATCTGCTTGAGGGCGTTATCGGTGATGTCGTAAATTGTAGCGTTTTCCGGCACGTTCCTCTTGTCCGGCGCAAAGAGTGAATCGGGAGACGCGGGGTTTAAGACGAAGCCGCCGTATTCGTAAGTCATAACGGTCCTTCCGGCGGGGTTTAAAAGGACGACTTTATACGAGAGGCCGTCTTCCCCGCAGATCCAGACTTTCTCGGAGGCTATCTCTCCAGCGTCTTCCATCCAGTTTATCCTTGCAGGCGCTATCGTGATTACGTAGCACTCTTTCCCCCCGAATTTTTCCGTCCCGGCTATTTTGACATTGTTAAAATCTATGTTATGCCCCAGAAAATAAGTTACAGGGTTTGAATTTATAACCCTGTCATAATAAATTTTCGGCAGCTTTCCTATATCGAACTTTGTAAGGGTGTTCCTTGCCGGGTCATAGGAATAGGCACAGCCTTTATAATACAGGACCAGAATCATCTGATTATCGACTTCGAGATCCATCCTGAAATTACCGGGAAGCCGGAATGTTACCGGGCCTTTTTGAAAGGAAGGTATGCCGTTTTCTTTTTTTATAATAGCATTGAACATGAACTTGCCGGATTTTATGCGAGCTTTCTGTTCGGCGACGGCGATTTTAAGTTTTTCTTTTGCCAGTGAAGCTATTTCTTCCGCCTGTTCCGGGGGCACTCCCTGGGCAAGCGGCGTCGGCGTATTAATCGGCTTTATCCCGGTTTGAGCTACATTAACCGGAACCCGGCTTGAGCACCCTGCAAATAAGAATAAAACGCCGAAGAATATGATCAGGAACTTTTTCATAATTCACCTCCGGGAAATCCCGTCCAGCAATGTCCAGTAATGTTAAATTTTCTGCTAAAAGCTGCGGTTTCCTTTCGAAGGGCAGGCGGGCGGACAATATGGCCCGGTATAAGCGGCCGTTTGAAAAAGGCAATCCAGAATTGAAATAAAAAAAGAGAGAGCATGTGCCCCCTCTTTTCCCCCGTTTTCTTAAGATCCCAGCATTGACTTGACAGCGGAAAGGCCAAGCCCGTTTTCGGAGAAGGTTTTCAATACCTGGTTCTCGGTATTTTCAGGGAGCGCCACCCCTTCGGCAAGCGAACCGGCAAAATCGTACTGTGTTTTTGCAATTTCAGGTGAAACCGTGCCGCCGCCTGCCTGCGCGACTTTTTCGCCCCCGGGCGACGGGGATAAATAAACTCCCCCGGCCTCTGCGCCGGAATTTTTTTGATCTCCTATAACCGATGACGAAACACCGGCGGAATTTTCAGGGATCTTGAAACCGGTTTTTTTCGATTCGTTAACAAGGGACAGGTCGGTCTGGATCTGGGTATTATATTCGGGAGCTTTAACGGCATCCTGACCCGGCACGATTCCGCGTTCCGAGATAAGATCCTGTTTTATCGAGGCCAGCTCGCCTTTCAAATGATCGAAATTTTGTGAGGAAACCCCCTGTTCTTCACTGGCTTCTTCTGATATTTCGATGCTGTCGCACTCGGCGGCATCGCCGGGAGCCTGGGTCTGCGGCAAAGCGGCTGGCGTCCCCGCCCCCGCTACCCCGGCCGCCTCTTCTGTCTTAAATTTATTGCCAAGGGCATCAATCGGCTTTATTTTTTCATAATCTCCCATTTGCTCACCCCCTCTAAAACTCTCTCTAACACAAGTATGTATTATCAGGGGGCATGAATCAATTACCCGTCTGTAAACTTCATGTTAAAATATTTCCAAATTGTTAACGATTTGTTAATAAAATGTTAACTGGCTCCCGGTGGAGCAATCAAGCGGGTTTCCGGCGCTTGAACAGCGATGCGATTATAAACACGGCTCCCAGCAGGAGGATTATGGTCGCGCCCGATGCCAGGTTGAACATGTACGATAACAAGATCCCCCCTGTTGTCAGGACACCTCCCAGAATGATCGAAAGGATTATCATGTTCCTGATGTTATCGGTGAAAAACCGGCTTATCGCGGCAGGGATGGTTAAAAGGGCGATTACAAGTATCACCCCGACCACCCTTATAAGCACCACCACGCTTAAAGCAACGAGGCATAAAAGCAGGATGTAAAGGACGTGTGTGGGGATCCCGATGATCGTGGAATACTCCTCGTCGAAGGACATCGCCGAAAACTCTTTAAAAAACACCGCCACGAAAAAGATGATTACCGCGTCCAGCCCCGCCATTACGATAAGGTCGGATGCCGGGACGGTAAGGATGCTTCCGAAAAGGTAGCTGAAAAGATCCGGGGCATAACCGGGCGAAAGGTTTATGAATATGATCCCCAGCGCCATGCCCACCGTCCACAATATCCCGATGGCCGTATCTTCGCTGATCTTTATTTTTTTTGCTATCGTCCCCATGATGAGAGCCGAAAGCAAGGTGAACGGGATGGCGGCAAGTATGGGGTTTATGCCCAGCAGGTACCCCAGGCCGATGCCTCCGAAAGCCGAGTGTGAGATGCCGCCGCTTATGAAAACGATCCGCTTTACTACGACATAAGTGCCGACTATGCCGCATGCTATGCTCACCAGCAGGGCGGCCCATAAAGCGTTCCTCATAAATTCGAATTGTAATATATCAACCATCTTCATGCGTCCTCAATACCCTGTGAGGATGCCCGTGTGCAACAAGCTCGACGGGGCACTGGTAAAGCTCTTCCATCTTTTCTAGGCTGCCTTCCTTGGAGTCATGATAATACAGCCGGCGGTTCAGGCAGGCGACGTTATCCACGTATGTCGAAATAACGCCTGTATCGTGAGTAACCAGGACTATGGTCATCTTCTTTTTTAATTCAGAGAGCATTTCGTAAAAGGACTGCTCCATCTTTATGTCTATGCCCGCGGTCGGCTCGTCCAGCAAAAGAAGCCGGGGTTCCCTGGTAAGCGCCCTTGCGATAAGCACCCTTTGCTGCTGGCCGCCTGACAATTTGCTTATCTGCCTGTCCCCGTATTCCAGCATGCCCACCGTTTCCAGGGCGGACTCGGCGGCCTTCCTGTCTTGGGCCGAATACTTTTTGAATAAGCCCCTGTACCTCCCCATCAGGACGACATCGAATACATTTATGGGAAATTCGGGGTCGAATGAAGTAAGCTGGGGGACGTACCCGATATATTTTCTGCCTTCTTCGGGCGTCGTTTCGAAAACCCGGACTTCGCCTGTGTCAGGCTTTATAAGCCCCAGCATCACTTTCAGGAGCGTGGTCTTGCCTGCCCCGTTCGGCCCTACCACAGCAAGGAACTCATTCCTGAAAATGGACAGGGTTATATCTTCGAGGATGAGGACATCTTCAAAATACACCCGGACATTTTTGAGGCTTACTATATCATCACCGTTCAAACCGGCGCCCCCCGATCACTTTTTCTCCAGGGCGAGTACAACTTTAGACAGGTTCTTGATATAATCCTTTTCCAGGTCACTTATCAAAACGACCTTCCCGTTTATTTCGTTTGCTATAATTTCAGCGTTTCTGGTATTGAATTCGGGAGATGCGATGATAATCACGATATTTTTTTTCCTGGCCTTTTTTACGACATCTCCTATTCGTCTGGGGGAAGGCTCTTTGCCATCTTCTTCTATGGGGATCTCTTCGAGGCCGTATCTTGCGGCGAAGTAAGCCCATGCGGGGTGATATACGAGGATCTCCTTTGTCCCGGTTTTTTTCAGCGATTCTGCAATGCTGGAGTCAAGCGCCTCCAGTTCTTTGATGTAGTTTTCCATATTTTTTTTATAGTAGTCTTTGTTTTTGGGATCGGCGGCGGCAAGCCCTTCGTAGATATTTTTAACGATGATTTCTGCGTTTTTAGGGGACAGCCAGATATGGGGGTCGCGGCCGATGAGCCTGATGCCGCGCGAGGCGTCTATGACCATGATGTTTTTATTAAGCGCCAGGAGCTTGGAAAGCCAGGCAAGCTCAAATTCAACGCAGGAGCCTGCCTTTATATAGATTTTTGCATTGCCGATATTTTTAAGCTGGCCGGGCCGCGGCTCGAACGTATGGGGGTTTGCGCCGGGAGGGACCATTGAAGTTACCGAAACTTTATCTCCGCCCACTTTTTCGGCGAATTCTTCAAGCGGGACTAATGTCGTTATCACGCCTATCCTGCCGGAACCTTCATTGTAGCAGGGCTTGCGATCCCCGCTGCCGGTACATGGCTGGCGATGGCGTCCACAGCAGGAAGATGAGCATTGAGAGACCGTGCTCCCTTCGTTCCGGCTGCAGGAAAACAGGATGGGAAAAACGAGGAACAAAAAAATTAAGAGGATAGCATTTTTTTTCATTTCAATTCACCGGCCTGAAGTTTCATCCATCAATTTTAGCCCCGCATGATCAGAGAGTCAATATATTTTGTAAATAGCCAATTTTAAATAAACTAAAAGAACATGCTTTGACAATTTGATTGAACTTGAATATTATGAAGTTGAAATATTGAACACTATTCCAAGTACTTTCCCGGAGCGATTTTGTGATGTTTATTGTGGTATCGGAGCCGGTTGAAATAAGATGAGCTTTTCAGAAAGACAGGGAATCAAACCAAAGCTCCCCATACAGGTTGATTCCATGACTGAGGGTTTAAAAAAATCTCTCTGGAAATCATTAGATTTATTTTGCTGGAAGGATATAATAACGTATAAAAAAATTGATTTATTAGAAGATATTTGGGTCTATTTTTTCAATTATCGTGTTAATGACTTTAAAAAGTTATATGCACCTTATCGTTCTCATTCATTCTTAAGTAATGCTTTAGCTAATGTAGTTAATTCTTTTGATAATCATACTAGGCCTTCTTACTGTGACTCTTTTATAAATAATAAATTATACAACGATTATTTCGATATGGAATGGAACCAAGTCTATGATTTTTTGGAATATATTTTTGAAAATGTCATTGATGAAGCCAAGGACCAAATTTTTATTGATGACTGTAATGCGATACTGGAAAAAGAAAATTCCGCTTATCGTTTTATCGGCGGGAGGATTGGACCGGTCATCTCGGAACAGGAAAGGAAAGAGATTGAGATTGCCCTGGAATCTCCTCTTGAAGGTGTAAATGAACACATAAGAACCGCCTTAAAACATCTTTCGGATAAGAAAAATCCTGATTACAGGAATTCGATTAAAGAGTCTATAAGCGCGGTGGAAGCAATTTGCAATATCATTAATGGAGAAAAAGATACTCTAGGCCAAGCCCTTAAAAAACTTAAGGATAAAGGGATAAAGCTCCATCAAGCTTTGGAAGATGCTTTTTCTAAGTTGTACGGCTATACCAGTGATGAAGACGGCATAAGGCATTACATGATAGAATTGCCTGATATAAACTCGGATGATGCAAGATATATGCTTGTAACATGCTCGGCTTTTGTTAATTACCTGATTTCCAAATCAGGCAAAGCAGGAATAGATCTGTCTAAGGCGGGAATTAGGCAATAATGAAGCCTCTTTGAACTTTAGCCATAACCAAATGGAACAGCAGGATTCCCCCTTTGAAGGGGGTACAACCCGGTAACATAGTTTACAAAACTGTCCGATACATCGTTTACACATTTGCTTTGACCCCTTCAGGTTCCTTCCACAGCAGCCTGATTATTTCATCCTCCACCTTCCTCGGCAGCCTCTTGTATTTTTTACCGTCTATCACCACCAGCGGCTTATCGCCATAATATGCCGCCAGCCGTTCCGGAGCTATTTCCGTTATTCCC